>NZ_JBEZWO010000011.1:0-16050 GCF_040637515.1 Streptomyces sp. NPDC029041
GGCTTGATGTGCTGGGAGCGCTCCCACCTCGTCCAGGGAAGGGACCACCATGCACGGAATCCCCCACCCGTCCCCGCACTTACGGGTCATGTCCGTCCTCGGCCTCCTGGCCGCCCTGCTCCTCCCGCTCGGCTTGACGTCCGCACCCCACGCGTCGGCCGCGCCCGCGGCGGACCCCGTTCGGGTCATGCCGCTCGGCGACTCGATCACCGGCTCCCCGGGCTGCTGGCGGGCCGTGCTGTGGAACCGGCTGACCGACAGCGGACACACGGACGTCGACTTCGTCGGTACCCTCCCCCCGCAGGGCTGCGGGCAGGCGCACGACGGGGACAACGAGGGCCACGGAGGCGAGCTGGTCACCGACGTGGCGGACCGCAACCTGCTGCCCGGCCGGTTGTCCTCGACGCGTCCGGACATCGTTGTCATGCACTTCGGCACGAACGACGTCTGGAGCAGCATCGCTCCCGAACGCATCCTCGCCGCCTACACCAGGCTCGTGGCGCAGATGAGGGCCTCGAACCCGGACATGCGGATCCTGGTCGCGCAGCTGATCCCCATGAATCCCAGCTCCTGCGCGGCCTGCGCGCAGCGCGTCGTCGACCTCAACGCACGCATTCCCGGATGGGCCCGGGCGACCGGCACCGAACGGTCCCCCGTCACCGTGGTCGACCAGTGGACCGGCTTCAGCACGGCCGGCGACACCTATGACGGTGTGCACCCCAACGCCTCCGGGGACGCCAAGATCGCGGCCCGCTGGTTCCCGGCCCTGGCGGCGGCCCTCGATGCCGGCGTCCCGCAGGACCCGCAGGACCCTGGAGGGCCGGGCGGGGAGCCCGGCGCGTGCACCGCGCGCTTCCGGGCCGTCTCCTCCTGGCAGGGCGGCTACCAGGGCGAGGTGACGGTGACGAACACGTCGGGCTCCGCCGTTCCCGGCTGGACCGCGACCGTCGTACCGGCGGACGGGGCGCGTCTGACCCAGCTGTGGAACGGCTCCCTCACCACGGCCGCCGACGGCACGGCCACCGTCGCCAACGCGGCGTGGAACGGCACCCTCGGGCCGGGCGCGAGCACCGCGTTCGGTTTCGTCGCCACCTCCCCGGCGGCGGCCGGCACCCCGGCGGCGACCGTCACCTGCGTAGGGAGGGCATCCACCGGCTGACCGGCCGTGCCGAGCCGGAAGCGCCGGCACGGCACATCCGAACCCGGCCCACCCGTACCCGCCCCATACGGACCGGGCCCGTCCGAACCGGACTCACCTGAACCGGCCACCCGCAGCGGCCTCCGCCCGAACCCGGCCGTCCCGACCGGCCCCACCCTCACCTCACCGCACCCACCAGCACCCGCACCCGCACCCGCACCCGCACCCGCACCCGCACCTCAACGGCATGACCCCGTTCAGAACGACAGCGCGACCGACAACGAGTGCCACCCGACCCCCACTCCTGGAGCCGTCATGAGACTCCGCCCCACCTCTCCACGCCCGGCCACCGTGGCCGCCGCCCTGATCGCCCTCCTGCTGTCCTTCCTCGCTCTCACCCCGCCGGCCCAGGCCGCGCCCACCGGCTTCCGGGTGCAGAACGGCCGGCTGCTGGAGGCCGGCGGGAACGACTTCGTGATGCGGGGCGTCAACCACGCCCACACCTGGTATCCGGACCGCATCAGCTCCCTCGCCCACATCAAGGCCAAGGGCGCCAACACCGTGCGCGTGGTGCTCTCCAGCGGCGACCGCTGGACCCGCAACGACGCCGCCGACGTGGCGAACGTGGTCTCCCAGTGCAAGCAGAACCGGCTGATCTGCGTCCTGGAGGTGCACGACACCACGGGCTACGGCGAGCAGAGCGGAGCCGTCTCGCTCTCCCGGGCCGCCGACTACTGGATCGACGTGAAGAGCGTCCTGGCCGGCCAGGAGGACTACGTCATCGTCAACATCGGCAACGAGCCGCACGGCAACATCGGCTACGCGGCATGGACGGCCGACACCAAGGCCGCGATCCAGAAGCTCCGCGCCGCCGGGTTCCACCACACGATCATGGTCGACGCGCCGAACTGGGGCCAGGACTGGGCGTTCACGATGCGTGACAACGCCGCCTCCGTCTTCGCCGCCGACCCCGACGCCAACACCGTCTTCTCGGTCCACATGTACGGCGTCTTCGACACCGCCGCCGAGATCACCGACTACCTGAACCGGTTCGTCACGGCCAAGCTGCCCATCGTCATCGGCGAGTTCGGCCACGACCACTCGGACGGCAACCCCGACGAGGACGCCATCCTGGCGGTGGCCCAGCAGCTCCGCCTCGGATACCTCGGCTGGTCCTGGAGCGGCAACGGCGGCGGCGTCGAGTACCTGGACCTGGTGGCGAACTTCGACCCGGACCAGCTCACCTCCTGGGGGCAGCGCCTCTTCAACGGCGCGAACGGCATCGCCGCCACCGCCAAGGAGGCCGCGATCTACGGTTCCGGCGGAGGCGACACCACTCCCCCGACGGCACCCGGCACCCCCACGGCCTCCGGTGTGACCTCCTCGTCCGCAACCCTGACCTGGGCCGCCGCCTCCGACGCGACGGGCGTCACCGGCTACGACGTCGTGCGGATCAGCGGCGGCTCCGAGTCGGCCGTCACCAGCACCACCAAGACCACCGCCACCCTCACCGGCCTGTCCCCCGCGACCTCCCACACCTTCGCCGTCTACGCCCGCGACGCCGCCGGCAACCGCTCGCCCCGCTCGGGCACGGTGACGGTCACGACCCCGTCCGGCGGCTCACCGTCGGCCTGCGGTGTCGCCTACCGGGTGACGGGCAGCTGGCCCGGCGGCTTCCAGGGCGAGATCGTCCTCCGCAACACGGGCTCGTCAACGATCAACGGCTGGACGCTGCGCTGGACTTTCCCGGACAGCCAGCGCATCACCAACCTCTGGGGCGGTACGGCGACCCAGAGCGGCTCCGCGGTGAGCGTGGCGGCCGCCTCGTACACCGCGACGATCCCCGCGCCTGGGTCGGTCACCCTCGGCTTCACGGCCTCCCGCTCGACGGCCAATCCCAGCCCGACGGGCTTCACCCTGAACGGCGCCGACTGCTCCGTGAGCTGACCGCGCCCCGTGCGGTGGTGCCGCCGCGGCCCCGGCCCGGCGGCACCACCGTCGATGTGATCCGTGCTACAGCACCACGGAAAGCGGTTTACGTCGTTCCGCAGTGGTCAGGCGGCGGGGATGTCGCTCCGGCACCCCATCGCCGTATCTCCGGCAAGACGCGTCTGCACCCGTCCGGGTTCCCCGCTCGCCTCGCGGGAGGCGTGATGAGCGAGGACACCCTGCGCATCCGCGCGGTCCCGAGCGGAGCGGCGGAAGGGAAGACACCGCCCGCGCCCGAGCCGGCCGCCCGGCGGGACGCGTTCTTCGACAACGCGAAGTACCTGGCGATCGTGCTGGTGGCGATCGGGCACGCGTGGGAGCCGTTGCGGGACGGCAGCCGGGCGGCCTCCGCGCTCTACATGGTCGTGTACGCCTTCCACATGCCGGCGTTCATCGTGATCTCCGGCTATTTCTCGCGCTCCTTCGACGCGAGCCCGGGGCGGATCAAGCGCCTGATCACCGGGCTCGCCGTGCCGTACGTCGTCTTCGAGACGGCGTACACCCTGTTCACCCGGTGGACCGACCAGGAACCGGACCGTCCGGTGACGCTGCTGGACCCCCTCTACCTGACCTGGTTCCTGATCGCCCTGTTCGTCTGGCGGCTGACCACGCCGATCTGGCAGCGCGTGCGGTGGCCGCTGCCGGTCGCCCTGGTCGTCGCGATGCTGGCGACGCTCTCGCCGTCCATCGGCAACGATCTCGACCTGCAGCGCACGCTGCAGTTCCTGCCGTACTTCGTCTTCGGTCTGCTGATGCGGCCCGAGCACTTCCACCTCGTGCGGCGCCGTGCGGCGCGGATCCTCGCCGTTCCGGTCTTCGCCGGTGCGCTCGTCGTGGCCTACTGGGCGGTGCCGCGGATGAGCGGGGCCTGGTTCTACCACCGTGACAGTGCCGAGGAACTGGCCGCGCCCTCCTGGTACGGGCCGGTGATGACGCTGGTGACGTTCGGCTGCTCACTGGTCCTGGTCGCCTGCTTCCTCGCCTGGGTGCCCGGCCGCCGCATGTGGTTCACCGTGCTGGGCGCGGGCACGCTCTACGGCTACCTGCTGCACGGCTTCGTCGCGCAGGGGTCCAAGTTCTGGGGCTGGTACGAGCCGGCGTGGGTGCACCGGCCCCCGGGCGAGATCCTCGTGACGGTCGTCGCCGCGCTGCTCGTGACCGTGCTGTGCACCCCTCCGGTGCGGCGGGTGTTCCGCTGGGTGATCGAACCTGACATGGCGTGGGCGTTCCGCCGGGACGCACGCGGTCAGGCGCGGGAGCGCAACGCCGTACGGGTGTGAGCGAGCCGGGAGGGGACGGCCGCTGACGCGTTCCGCAGCCGTTCGCGGGGCGCCGCGACGCATCCACTCGCTCGTCACCCTTCTTGACGATACTGGTGTGACCGATCACAATTCTCGGCATGAATGTGACCGGTCACACAAGGCGCCCGGCGAGCATCCGGGATGTCGCCACGGCCGCGGGCGTCTCGTACCAGACGGTCTCACGGGTGATCAACGGTCATCCCAGCGTCCGGCCGTCCACCCGGGAGCGGGTACAGGCCGCCATCGAGGAGCTGGGTTTCCGGCGCAACGCCACCGCCCTCGCCCTGGCCAGCGGACGCACCCGCACCGTGACCGTGCTCACCGCGAACACCACCCACTACGGCTACGCCTCGATTCTTCAGGGCATCGAGGAGTCCGCCCGCGCGGCGTCCTACTCGGTCGGCATCGGCGTACTGGAGTCCGCCGAGGACGCGGCCGTCGCCGCCGAAGTGCGGCGCGCGACGGACACGGGCGGCGGGATCGTCGTGATCGCCTACGATCCGGCCGGCGTGCGGGCGCTGGGAGCCGTGCCCGCCGGGGTACCGGTCGTGGGCGTGGTCGAAACCCCGGCGAGCCCGCCCGGCGGCGAGAGCCCCTGGGTGTGGACCGACGACCGCGAGGCCGCCTACCAGGCGACCCGCCATCTGCTCTCCCTGGGCCACGAGACCGTGCACTACGTCGCCATCCCCTCCAGCACCCGCCGCACGAGCGCCCGCACCAGCGGCTGGCGTCAGGCGCTGAAGGAGGCGGGCGCCCCGGAACCCCGCCCGGTGCAGAGCGGCTGGGGACCGGCGGGCGGTCACGCGGCGGCGCTGGAGCTGGCGCGGGACCCGTCCGTCACCGCGATCCTGTGCGGCAACGACGACCTCGCGCTCGGCGTGCTGCGCGCCCTGCACGAGACGGGCCGCCCGGTGCCCGGCGAGGTCAGTGTGGCCGGGTTCGACGACGCCCCGCACTCGGCCTTCCTCACCCCGTCGCTGACGACCGTGCGGCTGGACTTCACCGGCCTCGGCCGGGCCGCCTTCGCCCTGCTGCACGGCGCCCTGGAGGAGTCCGCCCCGGTCGCCCCGCACCCCGTGTCGGAGCCGGAACTGGTGGTGCGGGAGAGCTCGGGCCCACCGCCTGCCCCTGCCTGAACAGCCCAGTGCGCACCGTAGCCGCGCGTTCCGCCTCCTGAACCCCACCGCGTGCGGCGAAGGGTCGTGTCCGGACATCACGAGTGGAGCCGTCAACCGACCGGAGGTCCAGCAGCGTGATCACCCCCACCCCCACGAGATCCCGCACCAGAACCGTCCTGTTCGCAGCACTCCTTGGAGCAGCCGCCATGGCAGCCACCCTTCCCGCGACCGGATCGGCGGCCGCGGTCGCCGATCCGCAGCGCCTGACCGTCGACCTGGACTCGTCCGAGGGCCCGGTGATGCTCGGCGCCAACGGCTCCCTCTACGGGCTCAGCGACGACGGGGTGCCCAGCGACGCCGTCATGGAACCGCTCAAGATCACCAGTGTCTCGCAGAAGCCGGAGGGCGGGGCCCAGCATCCCAACGGTGACGCCCTCACGGTCTCCCGCTCGTTCTTCCGCACCGGCGGCGGCGAGATCAACGTGATGATGCAGGACATCTACGCGAAGTGGCCGTACGAGGACCTCGGCATCGACGACTACCTGCCCAAGGTCGACAAGATCGTCAAGGAGATATCGGCCGACCCGAACAGCGACCGCTTCGTCTACATCCCGTTCAACGAGCCCGACCAGATCTGGTACAAGCTCGACGTCAAGGACCCGGCCCAGTACGAGAAGAACCGCGACCGGTTCTTCCAGGACTGGAAGACGGTGTATCGGCGCATCCGCGCGATCGACCCGGACGCGCGGATCGCCGGGCCCAACGAGGCCGCGTACCACACCCGCCTGCTGAGGGACTTCCTCGCTTTCGCCCAGCGGGAGAACGTGCTCCCCCAGGTGATGACCTGGCACGAGCTCGGCTCGGGTTCGCTGCGCGACTTCCAGGCCCACTACGACGACTACCGGAGGCTGGAGCGCGAGGCGGGCATCGCCCCGCTGAAGATCAACATCGACGAGTACGCCAACCGCCGCGACCTGTCCGTGCCCGGGCAGCTCGTGCAGTGGGTGTCGATGTTCGAGCGCAACAAGGTGTACGCCAACATGGCGTACTGGGACGCCGCCGGCAATCTCAGCGGCCAGATGGTGCGCACCAACGTCCCCAACGGCGGCTGGTGGCTGTTCCGCTGGTACGCGGGCCTGACCGGAAACACGGTGAAGGTGACGCCGCCCCGGCCGAACACCGTCGACACCCTCCAGGGCCTCGCCTCCCTCGACACCTCCCGCCGCCAGGCCCAGGTGCTGCTCGGGGGCGCGGACGGCGACGCGGACGTGGTCGTGAGGAACGTACCGCGGTCCGCTTTCGGCCGTACGGTCACCGCGACCGTCGCCGAGGCCGCCTGGTCGGGGTACGAGGGGCAGCACGCGGCGCCGCGGGTCCTCGCGCGCACGAAGGTCACGATCGCACAGGACGGCTCGGCGACCGTCCCGCTGCGCGGCCTGCACAAGATGTCCGCGTACCGGATCGTGCTCACCCCCGGCGGCTCGGGCACCCCGTCGGCCGTCTCCGTCCCGTGGTCGGCGTCGTACGAGGCCGAGGACGCGGCCATCACCGACGGCAAGGTCTACACCCAGGGCACGGTGAGCAACGCCAACGGCTACGCGGCCTCCGGCACCAAGGACGTCGGCTCCCTCAACCAGCCCGGCAGCCAGGTCGCGTTCACGGTGGACGTGCCGAAGGACGGCACCTACGACCTGGCGATCCTCTACGGCAACCAGTCCGGCGGCCCCGCCACACAGAGGCTGACCGTCGACGGCGCCGACCCGGTGACCGTCACCTACGCCTCCACGGAGAACTGGACCTACCGCGCCAAGAAGGACGTCGGCCACCGGCTGACGGCGGGAACACACCAGGTGGTGCTGGCCAAGGGCGACGCCGAGGTCACGCTCGACCGGATCGACCTGACGGCCCGCACGGGCGCGCCCTGCGCGTCGTACGAGGCGACCCTGGCGGACATCAGCGGCAGGCCGTCCTACGACTACACGTCCTCGGCCGGCGTGGGCACGGGTGCCCTGGTGCTGCGCCCGGGAGACAAGGCCGTCTTCGACGTCTACGCCCCGCGCGACGGCTACTACACGGTCACCCCGCGGACCTCGGCCTCGGTGAAGCTCGCCCTGCACGGCGGGACCGTCACGGCGGCGCCCGGCCGCCCGTTGCGGCTGTACCTCGTCGCGGGCAACAACCGGGTCGCGATGACGTCGGGACACGCCGCCGTCCGCTCCCTCGACGTCACGGGCGACGGCTCGGCGGCGGGCACCCTCTCCTACGAGGGCGCATCGGCCACCCTCGCGGGTGGCGCGAAACTCGTCGACTCCCCGCACGCCTCCGCAGGCTCGTTCATCGGGGAGCTGGGCAACAGCCCCTCCAGCACAGCCGAGTTCACGGTGAACGCCCCCAGGCCCGGCCGGTACGTGCTGGTCGTCCACTACGCCCACAACGACCGCCGGGACAACGGCCACGCCTACAACACGGACATCATGTCCCGTACGGCTGACATCACGGTCGGGAGCGCCGCACCGCGGAAGGTCACTTTCAAGAACACCTGGAGCGAGGACGACTACTGGACGGTCGGCGTCCCGGTCGATCTGGTGAAGGGAACGAACAAGGTGACGTTCGGCAACGCCACCGCCTGGGCGCCGGACATCGACCGGATCGAGCTGGGCCGCGTCGTGGGCTGAGCCGTGCGGTGAGGAACCGATCCGGAGCCGCAGTCCGCCGTGGAGGCGGGCTGCGGCACCGTCATGTCCACAGGTGATCGCTTTTCGGCCAATCCCGGCCGACGGGGAGCCACGACACGGCCTCCCACCGTCCGCGCACCCTATACTTCTACAAGCTTGTAGAAGACAGCACACGCACATGAAGGAGTGGACGCCACCATGGTGTTCAAACGACTGCTCGGCGCGCTCGGTGTCGGCGGCCCCACGGTCGACACGGTCCTCGACCCCGCTCCCGTCCGGCCCGGCGGCACCCTCACCGGCCTGGTCCACCTCACGGGCGGCAAGGCCGACTTCGAGATCGAGCACATCACCCTGGAGCTGGTGGCCCGGGTCGAGGCGGAGCACCAGGGCGGTGAGAGCGAGGGCGTCCTGGCCTTCGACCGGTTCACCGTCGGCGGCGGCTTCCGGCTCGCGGAGGGCGAGCAGCGCAGCGTGCCGTTCAGCGTCGTCCTGCCGTGGGAGACACCGGTCACCGAACTGCACGGGCAGAACCTGGGCGTGGTCCTCGGGGTGCGCACCGAGCTGTCGGTGGCGGGCGCGAAGGACAAGGGCGACCTGGACCGGCTGAACGTCTCGCCGCTGCCGGCGCAGGAGGCCGTACTGGAAGCCCTCGGCGGGCTGGGGTTCGCCTTCAGGTCGGCCGATCTCGAGTACGGGCGCATCGGCGGTACGGGTCAGCGACTGCCCTTCTATCAGGAGATCGAGCTCCTCCCCGCTCCGCAGTACGCGCAGCAGATCAACGAGATCGAGCTGACGTTCCTGGCGAACCCGGGCGGCATGGAGGTGGTGCTGGAAGCGGACAAGAGGGGCGGCTTCCTGTCGCCCGGCCACGACGCGCTCACCCGGTTCACTGTTTCCCATGACGGAGTGGAGCAACAGGACTGGCCCGCGGTCGTCGACGGCTGGATGCGGCAACTGGCCGAGCACCGGGCGTCGTACGCCACCCCCGCCGGGTACGGCTCGCCCATGAACCACGGCTCCCCCGCCCACTTCGGCCCGGGCGAGCCCGGACACAAGGGGCAGCACCACGACGGCGGCCGCTCGGGCCCCGGCATGGGCACGGCCGTCGCCGCGGGTGCGGCCGGACTCGCGGCCGGAGTCGTCGGCGGCATGGTCGCGGGTGAAGTCGTCGACGAGGTCGGGGACTTCTTCGAGGGGGACGAGGAGGACGAGGGCTGAGGCGGGGCGGGCCGGGCCCCTCGCGTCGAGGGGCGCACCGACCGGCCGGCCGCTCCCCGGCGGAGTCTGTCCACGGGCGTGCGGCTTCGCGACGCCCCCCCCGGAAGGGCACGGGGAGGCGCCCCGGCCCGTCAGAGGGGTGTCGCGGCGTGCAGGATGAGGACCATCGTCACCGCCGAGTTCGCCGACGACATCGCCGAGGCGGCCGTGCCCGCGGCCGCCCCCCACGCCGCCAGTCCGACCGCCGTGAACGCCGGTGGCCAGTGCCGCACGGCAGGGGCGGGGCCGAGCAGCGCCGCCACCCGGCGCGGTACCGGCCCGGGCGCGGCGAGTTGGGCGAGGGCGGGATGCGGGGTGCCCCGCGAGACGAGCGCGGCCGTGCCGATCGCCCGGGCCACCGTACGGCGGCTGCCGACCGCCCGGGCCGCCTCCTCGTCCGCCCACCGCTCCGCCGTGTACGCCACTGCGGTGCGCAGCGGCCGCAGGAACGGGTTGGCACGGGCCGCCAGCTGCACGGCGAGCAGGAAGCGGTCGTGGCGTGCGGCGAGATGCGCCCGCTCATGGGCGAACAGGGCCCGCCGCTCGGCCGGCCGGAGCCGGTCCAGCAGGGCCGTGGTCACCACGACACGGCCACGCCCCCGGCGCGGCCTCCGCCCGTCGGCGCGCGGACCAGCACCCCCACGGCGGCCTCCGGGCGGCAGCGCGTAGGCGTAGGGCTCGGCGTCGGGCAGTACCGCCACCTCCGTGCCCCGCAGCCCGGCGAGGGCCAGATGCGCCCGGCGGCGCACCCGTCCGTGCCGTCGCACCGTCCGGACACAGGCGACGACCACCGCGCACAGCGCGGGAATCGCGGCCTTGCCCACGACCTCGTCGTGGGGCACCGCTGCCCGCACCTCGGGGTCGGACCAGCCGTCCGGCAGCGGATTGCCGGGCAGTTGGGCGGTGCCGACCACCATCACCAGCGCCAGGCACACCGTGCTGCACAGTGCCAGCACCACGGCCAGCACCGTCAGCAGCCGGGTCGCGGTGCGCGGATGCAGATGCTGTTCGGCCAGGCGCGCCATCGGCCAGGCCGTGAGCGGCAGGACGAGTGGCAGAAAGACGAAGACCCCCATGAGGCTTCAGTCGTCCCCTTCGCCCTGGGCCTGCTCGAGCAGCTGACGCAGCAGCTGTTCCTCGTCCGGGCCGAGACCCGTGATGAAACTGGCCAGCACCGCTCCGCGGTCGCTCTCGGCGTCCAGCACCTTGCGCATCTTGCGGGCGGCCAGGCCCGCCTGGTCCGAGGCCGGTGTCCAGGCGAAGGACCGGCCGACCCGCTCCCGGGTGACCGCGCCCTTGCCCAGCAGCCGGGTCAGGATCGTGATCACCGTGGTGTACGCCAGATCACCGCCGAGGCGTTCCTGCACCCAGCCGGCCGTGGCCGGGCCGTCCGCCTCCCGCAGCGCGGACAGCACCAGCGCCTCCAGCTCGCCCTGTCCCCGCCGGGGACGCTGCCCGGGGTCCGTCACCGCCCTGCCTCCCTCACGCCGCCGTGTGTCGCCCTCACGGCCATCGTATAGATCCACGGCCCGGCCCCACCTACTTCTACAGTGTTGTAGATTTCAGAATGACATCACACCGCACACGTCAAGCGCTCAAGAAGGAGTACCCCGTGGGAGTTTCCCTGTCCAAGGGCGGCAACGTCTCGCTCAGCAAGGAGGCGCCGGGTCTCACCGCCGTCCTGGTCGGACTGGGCTGGGACGTGCGCACGACGACCGGGGTCGACTACGACCTCGACGCCTCCGCCCTGCTCCTCGACGCCTCCGGCAAGGTCCCCTCGGACCAGCACTTCGTCTTCTACAACAACCTCAAGAGCCCGGACGGCTCGGTCGAGCACACCGGCGACAACCTCACCGGTGAGGGCGAGGGGGACGACGAGTCCGTCAAGGTGAACCTCGCCGCCGTGCCCGCCGGCATCGACAAGATCGTGTTCCCGGTGTCGATCCACGACGCCGGCAACCGCGGCCAGAGCTTCGGACAGGTCAGCAACGCCTTCATCCGGGTCGTCAACCAGGCGGGCGGCCAGGAGATCGCCCGCTACGACCTGTCCGAGGACGCCTCCACGGAGACCGCGATGGTCTTCGGCGAGCTCTACCGGCACGGCAGTGAGTGGAAGTTCCGCGCGGTCGGCCAGGGCTACGCCTCGGGCCTGGCCGGTATCGCCTCCGACTTCGGCGTCAACGTCTGACACGGACCGACCGCGCCGCCGGGCCCGACCAGTGTGGGCCGGGCCCGGCGGCCGCATCAGCAACCGACCGGGAGACCCTGTGGCCGACCTGTCCCGCCTCCGCCCGGACGACCGCGCGGACTTCGAAGCCGTCCTGCACCACGCGCTGGGCACCGCGGACATCCGTGGCGCCCTGGGCGCCGACCCGACCGGCCGGGCGGCGGCGCACCTGCGCGCGCACGCGCTCGCCCACGCCGACGACATCGCGGCGGCGGCCGAGCAGCCCTACCGCTCCTACCTCGCCGTGCGCCGGGCGGCCCGGCAGGAGGCGCGACACCCGCTCGGTACGGGCGAGCTGCTGCCGGCCCTCGCGGTGCTCACCCCGCTCGTGTCCGGCACATCCGCCGCGGCGCTGCTCCTGATCGGCGGGCTGCTCCGCATCGCCGACGCCCTCGGACCCCTGCCCGGATCGCTCGTCGCGGCCGGCTGGACCCTGGCGCTGGTGGCTGCCCTGACCGGCCTCGCCGCCCTGGCCGCGCTGCTGCACACGGCCCTGCGCCGGCGTGGCGGGCCCCCGGCGGCCGACCAGGTGGAGCACGCCCGGCTGGTCTGGCGGCAGGAGCTGCTCGACCGCGGGATGCTGCCCCACCTGCGCCGGCACCTGGTGCCGCATCCCGGGACGGCGGCCACACCGTGCCTGCCGCCCGATACGCTCACGCCGTGCCCGGCCCGGGCGAGAGAGGACAGGACACCATGTTCGGACTGAGCGAGCTCGCGATCATTCTCATCGTCGTCATAGCCGTCATCGGGATGAAGAAGCTCCCCGAGCTGACCCGTTCGGCCGGAAAGGCGGCCCGCATCCTCAAGGCCGAGGCACGCGCGGCGAAGGACGAGGAGGCCGGGACGGCCCCCGCGCCGCGGGTGGTCCAGGGCGAGATCGTCCCGCCGGGCACCGGCACGACCCCGCCCGGCACCCGGGCGGCGGGCGCCCCGGACCATCCCTGATCCGACGCCGACTACAGCGTGCGCTCCAGGCGGTCCGCCACGAGCCTGACGAAGCGCGCCGGGTCCTTGGGCTGACCGCCCTCGGCGAGCACCGCCAGGGCGTGCAGGAGCTCCGCTGACTCGGCGAGCTCCGCACGCTCCTCGCCGGCCTGGTAGGCCTGGTGGAGGCCCTTCACCAGCGGATGGCCCGGATTGAGCTCCAGGATCCGCTTGGTGCGCGGCACCTCCTGACCCATCGCCCGGTACATGTTCTCCAGGGCCGGGGTCAGGTCGTGCGCGTCGGAGACGACGCAGGCCGGGGAGACGGTGAGCCGCGTGGAGAGACGGACCTCCTTGATGTCCTCGTCGAGCCGCTCCCGCATCCAGCCGAGCAGCCCGGCGAACTCCTCGGCCTGCTTCTCCCGCTCCTCGCCGGCCTTGTCCGCGTCCTCGGCGTCGAGGTCGATCTCGCCCTTGGTGACCGACCGCAGCTTCTTGCCCTCGTACGCGCCGACGGCGTCGACCCAGACCTCGTCGACGGCGTCGGTGAGCAGCAGGACCTCGATGCCCTTGTCCCGGAACGCCTCCATGTGCGGGGAGTTCTCGATGCTCTGCCGGGACTCCCCGGTGATGAACCAGATGTCGTCCTGGCCGTCCTGCATCCGCTCCACGTACTGAGCGAGCGTGGTCGGTTCGTCGTCGGAGTGCGTGGTCGCGAACGAGGAGACGGCGAGGATGGCGTCGCGGTTCTCGGGGTCGGTGACCAGACCCTCCTTCAGGGCGGTGCCGAACTCCCGCCAGAACGTGGCGTAGCGCTCGGCGTCCTTGGTCTTGATCTCCTTGACCGTGGACAGCACCTTCTTGGTCAGCCGGCGCTGCATCATCCGGATGTGCCGGTCCTGCTGCAGGATCTCGCGGGAGACGTTGAGCGAGAGGTCCTGCGCGTCGACGACGCCCTTGACGAAGCGGAGGTAGGGCGGCAGCAGCGCCTCGCAGTCGTCCATGATGAACACGCGCTTCACATACAGCTGGACGCCGCGCTTGAAGTCCCGCGTGAACAGGTCGTGCGGGGCGTGCGAGGGCACGAAGAGCAGGGCCTGGTACTCGAAGGTGCCCTCGGCCTGGAGCCGGATCGTCTCCAGGGGCTCACGCCAGTCGTGGCTGATGTGCTTGTACAGCTCGTGGTACTCGTCGTCGGACACCTCGTCGCGCGAACGCGCCCACAGGGCCTTCATCGAGTTGAGCGTCTCGGGCTCGGGCGCGTCCTGCCCGTCCTCGGCCTCTGGGACCATCCGGATCGGCCAGGTGATGAAGTCCGAGTAGCGCTTGACGATCTCCCGGATCTTCCACTCGGAGGTGTAGTCGTGCAGCTGGTTCTCGGGGTCGGCGGGCTTGAGGTGGAGCGTCACGGACGTGCCCTGCGGCGCGTCGTCGACCCGCTCCAGGGTGTACGTGGCCTCGCCGCGCGACGTCCAGCGGGTCCCCTGGCTCTCGCCGGCGCGGCGGGTCACCAGCGTCACCTCGTCGGCCGCCATGAAGCCCGAGTAGAAGCCGACACCGAACTGGCCGATGAGACCCTCGGCCCCGCCCGCGTCCTTGGCCTCCTTCAGCTCCTGGAGGAACGTGGCCGTTCCCGAGTTGGCGATGGTGCCGATGAGCTGCCCGACCTCGTCGTACGACATGCCGATGCCGTTGTCCCGCACCGTGAGGGTGCGGGCCTCCTTGTCGACGTCGAGCTCGATGTGCAGGTCCGACACATCGGCGTCGAGGGAGTCGTCCCGCAGCTTCTCCAGACGCAGCTTGTCGAGCGCGTCGGAGGCGTTGGAGACGAGCTCCCGCAGGAAGACATCCTTGTTCGAGTAGACCGAGTGGATCATCAGCTGGAGCAGCTGACGCGCCTCTACCTGGAACTCAAACGTTTCGGTCGTCATGGTTCGCGAATCCCTCACAGGTCCCACAGTCGCCTGAACTGGTGGTAGTCACTGTAAAACACCAAGTCAGGCCGGGGCACCGGAAGTCAGACGAGGTGGGCGAAGACGACCAGGTTCTCGGTGTAGTCCCGCGCCTGACGGTCGTAGGAACCGGAGCAGGTGATGAGCCGGACCTGGGCTCTCGGGGTGTCGCCGTACACGCGCTCGCTGGGGAAGTCGTCCTTCTCGAACGACTCCGTGGCGTCCACGACGAAGGTCGCCTTGCTGCCGTCGGCCCGCGCGACCTGGAACCGGTCGCCCTTCTTCAGCGCACTCAGCCCGGCGAACACGGCCGGTGAGGTCGCGGTGTCCACGTGGCCGGCGATGATCGCGGTGCCGGCCTCGCCGGGTGTGTGGCCCTTGGCGTACCAGCCGACGAGGTTGGTGTCGTTCGGCGGCGGGGGCTCCAGCTGGCCGAAGTCGTTGAGGGCGAGGTCGGTGAAGGGTGCGTCGACCGAGATCTTGGGGATGAGCAGACGGACCGGCCGGGACCGTGGCAGGTGCGGGCCGTCGGACCGGTCCGGCGCCGTGGACGCGGGCGTGTCGGGCAGGTCGGGGACGGCCGAGGAGGCGGCCACGGCGGGCGGTGCGTGCGGCGGGCCGGCGTCGTCGGACGACTCACCGCTGCCGCCGAACAGGTTCACGGTCAGCACGAGGGCGGCCACCGACCAGACCACCGTCACGACGGCGCGGAAGCGCCGCTTCGACGGTGTGGGGCCGAGGCCGGAAAGGGCGGGGGGAGGGGCTGCCATCAGGGACCACCTCATTCGGGCACGGCAGCGGGCACGACACGCGGGGAAGGGGGGACGAGCCGGGCCGCCGCGACGTGAGGGCACGTGCGGCGGCCACGGCGGCCATGACGTCAGGCATCGGTCATGCGGCGCCCTGCGTGGCCTTCCGGCGGCGCAGCGCGTACATGCCGGTGCCGGCGACCGCGAGCGCGGCCAGCCCGCCGGCGGTCACACCCGGCGCGGAGGCCAGCCCGCCACCACCGGTGTGCATGCCACCACGCGGCTTGTCGTGCTTGCCCTCCCAGGAGCCCTTCTCGTGCTTGTCGCCCCAGTCGCCCTTCTCGTGCTTGTCACCCCAGTCGCCGTTCCCGTCCTCGTCCTGCTTGCCGCCCCAGTCGTCCTCGCCCCGGTACGTGTCAGGGTCGTGCTTGGGGTTGTCCCAGTCGTCCGAGTTCACCGAGGCCAGCGCGCCGCCGCCGGTGCGCATGCCGCCGTGCGGCTTGCCGTGCTCGTGGTGCTTGCCCTCCCAGTCGCCCTTGTCGTGTCCGTGCTCCTTGCCGTGCTCCTCGTGCTTGCCCCCTTCGTCGCCCTTGGCGGCGTGGGAGTCCTTGTCGTGGTGGGAGCCGTCCCAGTCGTCCGAGTTCACCGAGGCCAGCGCGCCGCCGCCGGTGCGCATGCCGCCGTGCGGCTTGCCGTGCTCGTGGTGCTTGCCCTCCCAGT
>NZ_JBEZWO010000011.1:16150-312886 GCF_040637515.1 Streptomyces sp. NPDC029041
CGCCCTTGTCGTGTCCGTGCTCCTTGCCGTGCTCCTCGTGCTTGCCCCCTTCGTCGCCCTTGGCGGCGTGGGAGTCCTTGTCGTGGCGGGAGCCGTCCCCGTCGTCGGCGGTCACCGCGGCCAGCGCTCCGCCACCCGTGTGCATGCCGCCGCGCGGCCCGTCGTGCTTACCGTCCTTGTGGTGCTCCTTGCTGTAGGAATGGGTGGAGTCGTGGTCCCAGTCACCCGTCGCCTCGGCATAGGCGGCGGGTGCGGCGATCGCGAGGGCGGCCGTGGTCGTGGCCGTCGCGAGCAGCATGCGGGCAGAGCGCATCGGTGAGTCCTTCCGTCGCGGACCGGGCAGCTGACGCCTCGCCAGCACACCAGACCCGGTCTCGACGTGAACCACCGTCAGTCATCCCGGTCCGTCCCACCATCCGGGGCGATCACACGGGTTACGACGACACTCCGACGGAGGCATGCCCCGGCCGTGCACCCGTCGCCCTGGGCCCCTCGCCGTGCGCTCCCGTCAGCGGCGTCCGAACCGCCGATGGGTCATACGGGACGGGTCCGGGTCCGCCAGCTGGGCCGCCATACCGACGAGGACCAGCCCGCCCGCGATGAGCAGGCCCTCGGCCAGGGCGATGCCGGAGCCGAGCACGGCGACGCCGAGCGCCAGCCCCCACCAGGCTCCGGTCCGCCGGTACTCGCGGGGCCGGGTGGGGCGGCCGGATCTCATGGCCCGGGTGAACCGGGGGTCCTCCCGCTCGAGTCGTGCTTCGAGAGCGACCAGACGGTGGTCATCGGACTGGGGCACGGCTTCTCCTTCCCGGAACCCGAGCGCTTCGAGGCAGGGCACGGCCGAGGCCATGACAAGTCCTGGGTGTCGGGCCCTGCGGTGGCGCGGAGGGAGACAGGCCGTCTTCGCGGTGGTCGCGGCGTGCCACGGCTGTCTCACCCGGGCTTCGGCTTCTCCCCCCTCCAGCGGCTGCCACCATCGGATCCCACCCTCATCCTGCCCGGTGGCCGCCCCCCACGAACGCGGCTCCGCCGGCGGGGTGTTCGGTGCCAGGATGGGTGCTGTCACGGATGGCGGGAGGGGCCGGGCAGCGCACACCCTGGGTGGTGAGGTCTCGAGGAGGCGGCGCGCGGTGCCCTTGTTCCGGCGGATCTTCCTGCCGACGGCCGGACCCGCCGCGAACCGCCGCGATCCGCCGGGGGGCTGCCCCACCGTCCTCGTCCCGCCCTCGTCCCGATCCCGACCGGAACGGCCGACCATGAGCGACTCCCCCGCCCGCATCCTGCTCGCCGACGACCACGCCCTGGTGCGGCGCGGTGTCCGGCTCATCCTGGACGCCGAACCCGACCTCAGCGTGATCGCGGAGGCCGACGACGGAGCCGAGGCCGTCGCCAGGGCCCGGGAGCACCGGCCAGACCTGGCCGTCCTCGACATCGCCATGCCCCGCCTGACGGGGCTCCAGGCCGCCCGGGAGCTGTCCCGGACCTGCCCGGGGACGCGGATCCTGATCCTGACCATGTACGACAACGAGCAGTACCTCTTCGAGGCGCTCGGTGCCGGGGCCTCGGGCTACGTCCTCAAGTCCGTCGCGGACCGCGATCTGGTCGAGGCGTGCCGGGCCACGATGCGGGGCGAGGCGTTCCTGTACCCCGGTGCGGTCGACGCGCTGATCCGCGACCATCTCGCCCGTGCCCGGGAGGGCGGCGCGGCGTCCTCCCGGGCCCTCACCGACCGTGAGGAGGAGATCCTCAAGCTCGTCGCCGAGGGGCACACCTCGCAGCAGATCGCGGACCTGCTGGTCATCAGCCCCAGGACGGTGGAGCGGCACCGCGCGAACCTGCTGCAGAAGCTGGGCCTGAAGGACCGTCTGGAACTGACCCGCTACGCCGTCCGCGTCGGGCTGATCGAGCCGTGAGCGCGTCCGCGGACGGTCGCCGGCCCGGGCCTGTGGTTCGGATCAGGCCGGCTCACAGGCCCTGACGCTCGGCTTCGGCCGGCTGAGGCGCGGACGGTGCGCCCTCGCCCATGGGCTCGGCCTCGGCGGGGCGAGGCGCGGACGATGTGCCCTGGCCCGCGGGCTCGGCCTCGTACGCCGGGGTCGTGCGGCGGGGCAGGAAGCCCTGTCCCGTCCGCAGCGCGCGGGCGAGCAGATGTGCGCGTCCGGCGGCGATGGGGCCGAGGACCGCGAGGACGAGGACGTATCCCGCGATGAACGGGGCGAGCCGGGCGTCGAGGCCGGCACCGGCGGCCATGGCGGCCAGGATCAGTGCGAACTCGCCGCGGGCCACGAGGGTGGTGGCGATCTCGGCGGCGGGATCGAGGCCGTAGCGGTAGACGCGGGCGACGAGGAGACCCGCGGCGACGTTCATGACGAGCGTCAGCGCGGCCGCCGCGGCGACCGGTCCGGCCACGGAGACGATGTCGCCGGGGTCGATGGAGAGCCCGAAGGCGAAGAAGAAGATGGCCGCGAAGGCGTCGCGCAGCGGATGCACGAGGTCCCGGATGCGCGGGCCGGAGGGGGTGCCGGCCAGGATCAGGCCCACCATGAACGCGCCGATGGCGTCGGCGACCCCGAGGACCTCGGCGACTCCCGCCACCAGGACGGCAGCGCCGAGGAAGCTGATGACGAGCAGTTCGTTGTCGCGGGTCGCGATGAGTCGCCCCACCGGCTTCGTGCCGTAGCGGGCCGCCGCGGCCAGCAGCAGCAGGAAGCCGAAGGCCTTGGCGCCCTGCAGGACCATGTCGCCGACGCCTTGGGCGCCGCTGATGACGGGCTGGAGGGCGGCCAGGTACAGCGCGAGGAAGATGTCCTCCACCACGATGACGCCCAGGATGAGGCGGGTCTCCGGGCGGCCGATGCGGCCCAGGTCGATGAGGATCTTGGTGACGATGGCGGAGGAGGAGATCCCGAGGACACCGGCGAGGACCAGTGCCTCGCGCACGCCCCAGCCCAGGGCGAAGCCGAACGCCAGCCCCGCGCCGACGTTGAGCAGCAGGTAGATCCCGCCCGCCGTCAGCAGGCGCCGGCCGCCGCTCCTGAGGTCGTCGAGGTGGAACTCCAGCCCCAGGTAGAAGAGCAGCAGCACCAGTCCGAGAGCGGAGAGCATCTCGAAGTCGTGTGCGTCCTGGACGATGACCAGGCCGGGGGTGTGAGGGCCGAGCAGGATGCCCGCGAGCATGAACAGCGGGATCGTGGGGAGCCCGATTCTGCCGCCGAGGCGGGCGAGGAGGGCGGCGGCCAGGAAGGCTCCGCCCATGGCGAGAAGGCTGTCAGCGTGTCCCACGGATCACCACCTTCGTGGACGCGCGGGCGGATCGTTTCACCGAGCGGGGATGGATAGGGGCTCCTCCTTCTGGGGGCCGTGACGGGCAGCGTCGTGCGCCTGCGGGCGCGGTCCCGGACCCTGGCCATGATCATCGGCACGTCGGCCCGGGCGGTGCTGCCAGCCTCACACGGGCACCGGTGGCCTCACCATCGGTGCCCGCACCCACATCGGGGCGAGGACGACCCCCATCCCGGCGAGGACGACGCCCGTCACCTGCTGGTGGTCGATGTCCAGCAGGCTCGCCGCCGTTCGGAAGTCGGCCGTGCGGTGGCCGAGGGAGTAACCGTGCGCGTAGGCCGCGTCCGTGGCGCCTCGCGCGATGCGCGCGTGGGGAGTTGGGGCCGTCAGGCAGGACGAGCCCGATCATGACGGAGTGGCCGGCCGTCGGGCCACTCGTGCGTCACGGCTGCGCCGTGCCGGACGCCGCACCGCTGGGCGCCGCCACCGAGCCGCTGCCGAAGCGGATTCCCTTGGCCTCCTTGCCGAGCGCGCTCAGCAGGATCACCACCGCCAGCGTGGGCACGATGGTCCACGCCATCGCCGACGGGTACCCGTGCCGCGCGGCGAGGGCCTCCTGGATCGGCAGGTTGAGCGCGGCGACGAGGTTGCCGAGCTGGTAGGTGACGCCCGGGTAGAAACCCCGGACGGCGTCCGGGCTCATCTCGGTCAGATGCGCCGGGATGACGCCCCACGCGCCCTGCACGCACACCTGCATCAGGAAGGACGACAGCATCAGCCATCCGACGGTGGTGGACAGCACGAAGAACGGCACCACGGCCAGGCCCGCGGCCGCCGCGATCATGATCGTCCGGCGGCGGCCCAGCCGCTCGGAGTACGCGCCCAGCAGCACCCCGCCGACCATCGCGCCGATGTTGTAGACCACCGCGATCGCGATCGACGTGTTCGCCGACAGGTCGAGGCCCTTCTTCACGAAGGTGGGGTAGATGTCCTGGGTGCCGTGCGACATCCAGTTGAAGGCGGTCATCAGCGCGACCAGGTAGACGAAGCGCCGCAGCACTGCGGGGTCCCTGAACACCTGATGCGCGGGGGTGCGGTTGAGCGCGACGCTCTTCTCCCACACCTCGCTCTCCTCCACCCTGCTGCGCACCCACAGCGCGACCAGGGCGGGCAGCAGGCTGAACGCGAACAGACCGCGCCAGCCGAAGACGGGCTCGATGACGAAGAAGGCCACAGCGGCCAGGAGGTACCCCAGCGAGTAGCCGCTCTGCAGCAGGCCCGACCAGAATCCGCGCCGTTCGGTGGGGATCTTCTCCATGGCCAGGGCCGCGCCCAGGCCCCATTCGCCGCCCATACCGATGCCGTAGAGCAGGCGCAGCACCAGCAGGACCGTGTAGTCGGGCGCGAAGGCGCAGGCGAAGCCGACGATCGAGTAGAAGACGACATCGACCATGAGGGGGACGCGGCGGCCCCGGCGGTCCGCCCACATGCCGAAGAGCAGCGCGCCGACGGGCCGCATCACCAGGGTCGCGGTGGTCAGGAAGGCCATGTCGGTGAGGGAGACGTGGAAGTCGTCGGCTATCTCGCTGTAGAGGAGCACGACCAGGAAGTAGTCGAACGCGTCCATCGCCCAGCCGAGGTAGGCGGCCACGAAGGCGTTGCGCTGGTCCTTGGTCAGACCGGCTGCCTGGCCCTTCACGGTCTTCAGCACGTCTGCCTCCCGAAGTTCGCAGCCGAGGCTAGGCACGCGGCGTCGGGAATCGGGCAAAGGGCGACTCAGGTTTCGGCCAAGAGCCTCGACGGTGGCGTCAACGGCGTTCGGGGGGCCGCCTTTCCGGCGCCGTGACACCGCCGGACGCCGCCGCGTCGATCAGGCCGCGGAAGGTGGGGCATTCCAGGTGGCTGGGTGCGGGGCAGGCGGCGGCGTGCCGCAGGGAGTCACGCAGGGCCGTCAGTTCGTGGATCCTCCGGTCCAGTTCCTCCGCCTTGGCCGACAGCACCCGCCGGTCGATGCGCGGCCGCCCGTCCGGCGCGAACATCTGGGCGATCTCGTCGAGCGAGAACCCGGCCGTCCGCCCCAGCGCGATCAGCGCCAGCCGCTCCAGCACCCCGCTGTCGTACTGGCGCCGCAGGCCGCGTCGGCCGGTCGAGGCGATCAGGCTCTTCTCCTCGTAGAACCGCAGGGTCGAAGCGGCCACTCCGGCACGGTGCGCCACTTCTGCTATGTCCAGGTCTGTCATTGTCTTGACCTCAAGTCGACTTGAAGTAGAACGCTGTCATCCCGCCCCGGCGAGGGCAAGCGGGACGAAGGCGGAGCAGAGGGAGATGGACATGAACGACGCGCGCAGGTCCTACGACGAGCAGGCCGCCCGCTGGAACGGGCCGGCCGGCCACGCCTGGGTGGACCTCCAGGAGGTGCTGAACGGGATGTTCAGGCCCATCGAGGAACTCCTCGTCGACGCCGTGGCCGCCGAACACCCGGCGAGCGTGCTCGACGTGGGCTGTGGAACCGGCGCGGTCACCCGGGCCGTCGCACGCCGGGTCGGTCACTGCGTCGGGGTGGACGTCTCCGGCCCGATGATCGAGGCGGCCCGGGCGCAGGCAGAGCGCGAGGGCGTGGCGGCGTCCTTCCTCCAGGCCGACGCTCAGGAGTTCGCGTTCGAGCCGGCCGCCTTCGACGCGGTCGTCTCCCGCTTCGGCGTCATGTTCTTCAGCGACCCCGTGCGGGCCTTCGCCAATCTCCGCAGCACGATGAGGGACGGGGCAGGGCTGCGGTGCGCCGTGTGGCGGGACGCCGAGGAGAATCCGTTCATGACGACGGCGGAACGCGCCGCGGCCCCGTTCCTGCCGGAGGTCCCCGTCCGCCGGCCCGACGAGCCGGGCCAGTTCGCGTTCGCGGACCCGGAGCGGGTCCGGCGCATTCTGGCGGAGAGCGGCTGGGCCGGGATCGACATCCGGCCGGTCGACGTGCTCTGCACCCTGCCCGAGAAGGATCTCGTCACGTACTTCAGCCGGCTCGGTCCGCTCGGCACGGTCCTGCCCGAGGCCGACGAGCGGACCCGGGCGGAGATCGTCGAAGTGGTCCGCCCCGCCTTCGACCCCTTCGTGGAGGGCTCGGACGTCCGCTACACCGCGGCCTGCTGGATGGTGTCGGCGCGGGCCGCCGACGCGAAACTTTCGTGAGGTCCGGCCCCCTTTTCCGGACGCTGGCCACCGGCGCATAGTGAGATCACGATGACGCAGAAGAGAGCGCTGGTGGTCCGAGGCGGCTGGGAAGGTCATCAGCCGGTCGAGGCCACGGAACTGTTCCTGCCCTTCCTCCACGCCACCGGATACGCCGTCCGGGTCGAGGAGTCGACCCGGATCTACGCGGACAGCTCCGAGATGGCCGCCACCGACCTCGTCGTGCAGTGCGTGACGATGTCGGAGATCACCCGCGAGGAGCTGGCGGGCCTGAGCTCCGCGGTGGTGGCGGGCACGGGCTTCACCGGCTGGCACGGCGGCATCGCCGACTCGTTCCGTGCCTCCTCGGACTATCTGCACCTGGTCGGCGGCCAGTTCGCCACGCATCCCGGCAAGGAGCCGTGCGAGCGGCGGGGCGAGGCGGCGGACAACTTCCTGCCCCACACCATCGCCCTCACCGAGGCCGGCCGCGCGCACCCGATCACCGCCGGCATCGAGGACTTCACGCTGGACACCGAGCAGTACTGGGTGCTCCACGACGACCTCATCGACGTCCTGGCCACCACCACGCATCCCACCCGGCCGTGGCAGCCGTGGCACCGGCCGGTCACTTCCCCGGCGGTCTGGACCCGCCGGTGGGGTGCCGGGCGGATCGTGGTGACGACGCCGGGGCACAGCGTCGACGTGCTGGAGAACCCCCACGTCCGCACCATCATCGAGAGGGGCATGCTGTGGGCGACGCGCACCGCGTCGGAGTCGTAGGGCTCGGCGTCATCTCGCGCGCGTACCTGGACACGCTCGCCGGCCATCCCGCGGTGCGGATCACCGCGGTCGCCGACCTCGACGCCTCCCGGTCGGCCGCGGCCGCCGCCGAACTGCCCGGCGCCCGGGCCCTGACGGCCGCGGAGCTGCTGAGCAGCCCGGACGTGGACACGGTGCTGAACCTGACCACACCGGCGGCGCACGCGGGGATAGCCCTCGGGGCGATCCGGCACGGCAAGCACGTCTACGGGGAGAAGCCGCTGGCAGCCGGTCTGGAGGACGCCCGGGCCGTCCTGGCGGCCGCCGCCAAGGCGGGCAGCGGGGTGGGCTGCGCCCCGGACACCGTGCTGGGCACGGGAGTTCAGACCGCGCGGGCGGCCGTGGAGGCGGGGGCCATCGGACGCCCCCAGTTCGCGTCGGCCGTGATGGTGACCCCGGGCCATGAACGCTGGCACCCGAACCCGGACTTCTACTACACGGCGGGCGGTGGCCCGCTGCTGGACATGGGGCCCTACTACCTCACGTCCCTCGTCCATCTGCTGGGCCCGGTGCGTGCCGTGACCGGGGCGGCCGGGCGGCTGCGCGCCGAGCGCGTCATCGGATCCGGTCCGCGCGCCGGCGAGCGCATACCGGTCGAGGTGGACAGCCATGTCTCCGGAGTGCTGGAGCACGTGGACGGCACGCTGACGACGCTCACGACGAGCTTCGACGGCGTGGCCACCACGGCCGCGCCGATCGAGGTCCACGGCGAGGGCGGCACGCTCTCGGTCCCCGACCCGAACCGCTTCGACGGGGAGGTCCGTCTCCACGCGCTCGGCGACACCCGCTGGCGCTCCCTCCCGGCGTCGGCGGGCTACGCGGACGGCGCCCGCGGGGTCGGCCTGCTCGACTTCCTCACCGCCGACGGTGAGCGGCCGCCGCGCGCGAACGGCGAACTCGCCCTGCACGTACTGGAGACGATGACGGCGCTGCTGCGCTCGGCGGCCGAGGGTCGCCGGATCAAGCTGACGACGTCGGCGGAGGTGCCGGCGGCCGTGCCCCTGACGACCGCGGCCCGGTGGCTCGGCCGGCAGGAGTGACGTCAGTCCACGGGCCAGGTGTGCGCGGGCGCGTTCATGTGCATGTAGTCCATGTACGTCCGGGTCATCTGCCGCAGTGCCTCCCGCCGGTCGGAGATGCCGGCCTTCTCCAGGTGGTGCACCGTCTCGGCCTGCCACAGGGCGCCGTTGCGGCCGGTGACGCAGCGCTGCTCGATGATGCCCAGCAGGGGCTCGCGCCATGCGGCATCCATGCCGGTCAGCTCCAGGCCCCGGTGGGCCAGCGGCAGCAGACGCCGCAACACCAGTTCCGTGACCGGCACTTCGCCCACGCCGGGCCAGTACAGACGGGCGTCGATGCCGTCGCGGGCCGCGGTGTGCAGGTTCTCCTCGGCGACCGAGAACGACATCCGCGACCACACCGGCCGGTCCTCGTCGACGAGGGCGCGGGTCAGGCCGTAGTAGAAGGCGCCGTTGGCGATGATGTCGGCCACGGTGGGGCCGGCGGGCAGGACCCGGTTCTCGATGCGCAGATGGGGGCCGCTCTCGGTCACGGCGTAGATGGGGCGGTTCCAGCGGTAGATCGTGCCGTTGTGCAGGGTCAGTTCGCCCAGTTGGGGAACGCCGCCGCTGTCCAGCTCCTTCTGCGGGTCCTCGTCCTCGCACAGCGGCAGCAGGGCGGGGAAGTAGCGCACGTTCTCCTCGAAGAGGTCGAAGACGCTGGTGATCCAGCGCTCCCCGAACCACACCCGGGGCCGTACGCCCTGGGCCTTGATCTCCTCGGGCCGGGTGTCCGTGGCCTGTTCGAACAGGGGGATGCGGGTCTCGCGCCACAGCTCCTTGCCGAACAGGAAGGGCGAGTTCGCCGCGAGGGCGACCTGCACGCCCGCGATGGCCTGGGCCGCGTTCCAGTAGTGCGGGAACTCCCTCGGGTCGACCTGGAGGTGGAACTGGGTGCTGGTGCAGGCCGCCTCGGGAGTGATGGTGTCGGCGTACGTCGACAGGCGCTCCACTCCGTCGACCTTGATCCGCAGATCCTCGCCGCGGGCCGCGAAGATCTGCTCGTTGAGCAGGCGGTACCGGGGGTCGCCGGAGAGCGCGGACTCGCTGACGTCCGACTCGCCGAGGGTGGGCAGGATGCCGACCATGATCAGGTGCGCGCCCACCGCGGCGGCGCGGTCCTCGGCGTGGTTGAGGGCGTCCCGGATCGCCTGCTCCCAGGAGCCCGGGCCGCCGGTCGTCAGCAGCCGGGGCGGGATGTTGATCTCCAGGTTGAAACGGCCCAGTTCGCTCGACCAGGCGGGATCGGCGATCGCCTGGAGCACGTCGGTGTTGCGCATCGCGGGCAGCCCGGCGTCGTCCACGAGGTTGAGCTCGATCTCCAGCCCGACCTGAGGACGCTCGCTCTCGAAGCCGGACTCGCTGAGCATCCGGGCGAGCACCTCGAGGTCGGTGTGCATCTTCTCGCGGTACCGACGGCGGTCCTCCCGGGTGAACACCAGGGCCGGCACGTCACGTCCCATGTGCCCTCCTGCGCTCCTTCGGCGGATACGTCCGCTCCTTGGTGGACGGGTCTCGTCCCAGAGTCGCACCTTGTCCTCGACCCCGCACCCACCTGGCCTGATTTTGTGCCGCAAATAAACAAATCCCGGACGCGCAAGGACGTGCCCGGCAACAGCAGCTCCCTGACCCGGCTCCGGGTCGCCCTCACCCGTCTTCTTCGCCCTCGACGGCTTCGTCTTCGCCGGGTGGGTCGTGCGCATCCCCGCCATCAAGGTGCAGACCGGCGCTCCGCCGGCGCCCTGGGCCTCGCCCTCCTGGGCGTCTCCGCCGGGGCGGTCATCACCATGACGCTCACGGGCCGCCTCTGCCGCCGCTTCGGCAACCGCCGGGTCACCGTCGTCTGCGCGGTCCTGCTCTCGTTCGGCGTGGCCCTGCCTCCGCTGACCCACTCGGTGCTCGCTCTGTGCCTGGTCCTGCTCCTCTTCGGGGCCGCCTACGGCGGGATCAACGTGGCCTTCAGCAGCGCGGCCGTGGAGCTCGTGGCAGCGCTGCGGCGGCCGGTCATGCCGAGCTTCCACGCGGCGTTCAGCCTGGGCGGCATGGCCGGGGCGGGGCTGGGCGGTCTGGTCGCGGGGGCCCTGTCCCCCACGTGGCACCTGTCGCTGCTCACGGTCGTCGGCCTGCTCGTGACCGCCGCGGCGGGCCCCACGCTGCTGCGGCACGAGCCGACCGCACCCCCGGAGCGGGAGCGGCCCGTCGAGGACTCCCCACGACTGAACCGCCGCACCCGGGGGCTCGTCGTTCTCGGCGTGATCGCGGGCTGCACCGCGTAGGCGAGGGGGCGCCGGCCGACTGGGGCGCCCTGCACCTCGAGCAGGACCTGCACGCCTCGGCGGGCGCCGCGGCCGTGGGCTACTCGTGCTTCGCGCTCGCGATGACGGTGGGACGTCTGGCCGGCACCATCCCTCCGGAACGTCTGGGGCGGACCCGGACCGTCGTCGTGGGCGGCACCACCGCGGCGGCCGGCATGCTGCTCGGCTCCCTCGCCCCTTCCCTCTCGGCCGCCCTGGCCGGCTACGCGATCACGGGCGTCGGTCTCGCGAACCTCTTCCCCGTGGCCGTGGAGCGCGCGGGCGCCCTCGCGGGCCCTGGCGGCGTCGCCACGGCCTCGACGCTGGGCTACGGGGGCATGCTCCTCGGCCCGCCCGCGATCGGTTTCATGGCGGACTGGTTCACCCTGCCGACCGCACTGACCAGCGTGGCGGTCCTGGCTGCGGTGGCGGCGGTCGTGGGCGCGCCGGCGGGGGCGGCAGCCCGGCGGACGGAAACGGGCTGAAGCGCGGGGGGCCGCACAGGGGTACGCCGGTGATCCTGGGTACTCGTGGCCACGCCCGTTGTGATCACCGGGCCGTAACCGAGGACGAGGAGGCAGACCCGTGACCGCACAGCAGGACCCTCAGGAGCAGCACCCGACGCCGGAGTTTCCCTCCCAGGACCAGCCGCACCCCGGCTGGACAGGGCCGATGGATCCGCCCCCGGACCACGGTGAGGATTCCTACCGGGGCAGCGGCAGGCTGGAGGGCCGCAAGGCCGTGATCACCGGCGGGGACTCCGGGATCGGCCGTGCGGTCGCCCTGGCGTTCGCCCGCGAGGGTGCCGACGTCCTGTTCACCCATCTGGAGGACGAGAAGGACGACGCCGCCGAGACGGCCCGGCTCGTCGAGGAGGCCGGCCGGCGTGCCGTGCCCGTCGCGTGCGACGTACGAGAGGAGGAGAACTGCCGGGCGCTGATCGACCGGGCCGCGGACGAGTTCGGCCGGATCGACGTGCTCGTGAACAACGCCGCGTACCAGATGTCACAGCCGGACGGCATCGAGGCGATCACCACCGAGCAGTTCGACCGGGTGCTGCGCACCAACCTGTACGGCATGTTCTGGCTGTGCAAGCTGGCCCTGCCGCACATCCCGGAGGGCGGCAGCATCATCAACTCCACGTCCGTGCAGGCGTACAAGCCCAGTCCGCATCTTCTGGACTACGCCACGACGAAGGGCGCGATCGTCACCTTCACGCAGGGGCTGGCGCAGATGCTGATCGAGAAGGGCATCCGCGTCAACGCGGTGGCGCCGGGCCCGGTGTGGACGCCGCTGATCCCGGCGACCCTGCCGGACACGCAGACGTTCGGCAAGCAGGCTCCCATCGGCCGGCCCGCACAGCCCGCCGAGATGGCTCCGGCGTACGTCTTCCTCGCCTCGCAGGAGGCGTCGTACATCACCGCCGAGATCGTCAACGCGACGGGCGGGACGCCGCTGCCGTAGGCACCGCGGCCGGCCTGCCGCAATTCCCGGGTCCGGAGAGCGCTTCGTGCGGCAGACTCGGCGCCATGGAGACCGCCGAGTTCCTTCAAGCACTGGAGACGGAAGGCCGGCTGCTGGCCGCAGCCGCCGAGGAGGCCGGGACCGACGCCAAGGTGCCGACCTGTCCCGGGTGGCAGGTGCGCGACCTGCTGCGGCACACGGGCGCCGTACACCGCTGGGCCGCCGCCTTCGTCGCCGAGCGGCACACCGAGCGGCGCCCCCTGGGCGAACCCGCCGACCTCGACGGCGCGGAGCTCGTGGCCTGGTACCGCGCCGGCCACCGGGACCTCGTCGGCACGCTGGCCGCCGCCTCGCCGGACGTGGAGTGCTTCGCCTTCCTGCCCGCACCGTCCCCGCTGGCGTTCTGGGCCAGGCGGCAGGCGCACGAGACGGCGGTGCACCGGGTCGACGCGGAGTCCGCGCGCGGCGGCGTCCCGGCAGCCGTCGCCCCGGAGTTCGCTACCGACGGCATCGACGAACTGCTGTGCGGCTTCCACGCCCGCTCCCGGAGCCGGGTACGCACCCCGCAGCCGCGTGTCCTGCGGATCCGCACTGAGGACACCGGCGCGGTGTGGACGCTCCGGCTGTCGCCGGAGCCGCCGGTGACGACACGGGACGCGTCCGGGGACGCCGAGTGCGAACTGTCCGGTCCCGCCGAGCAGGTGTACCTGGCGCTGTGGAACCGGGCTCCCCTGCCGGCCGCACAGGGTGACCAGGCGCTCGCCACCCTGTGGCGGGAGACGTCGGCGATCTGACCGACCCCCGCCGGACGACCGGCCGACGGCGATCCTGACTGACCGGCGACCGGCGGGCGACCGGCCGACGGCGATCCGGGCCGACGACCGACCGGCGCTCGGCCGAGGGTGATCCGAGCGGGAGCGCCACCGGGCGGTCAGTCGCCGGCGAGCATCCTCGCCAGCACCGCGCGCTGCACGGGAAGCACCTCTTCGTGCAGCGCGCGCCCTGTCGCGGTGAGGCACACCTTCACGCCGCGCCGGTCCTCGGAGCACATGCCGCGCTCCACGAGCCCGTCTTTCTCGAGCCGGGCGATCAGCCGCGACAGCGCGCTCTGGCTCAGATGAACCCGCTCGGAGATCTCCTGCACGCGATAGGACGGCGTGCCCTTCGGCGTCCGGCACCCGGCGAGGACGTCGAGCACCTCGAAGTCACTGGCGCACAGGCCGTGGCCGTGCAGCGCCCGGTCGAGTTCGCACTGTGTCCGCGCGTGCAGCGCCAGGATGTCCCGCCACCGTGCCACGAGGGCCTGCTCGGCCTGCTGAGCCGTCATGCGCCGCACCGTAACAGAGAACCCAGATTGTTGCACCTGAATTAAATGCATTTGCATCTCATGCATGCGCATGTAATGTCTCCGGCATGACCTCTCCGCTCATCTCCCCCACGTCCGGCGGGCGTTGGACGCCACGGCTGTGGGGCACCCTGCTCGTGCTCTGCGCCGCGATGTTCCTGGACGCCCTGGACGTGTCCATGGTCGGCGTCGCCCTGCCGTCCATCGGCGCCGACCTCGGCCTGTCGACCTCGGCACTGCAATGGATCGTCAGCGGTTACATCCTGGGCTACGGCGGCCTGCTGCTCCTCGGCGGACGCGCCGCCGACCTGCTGGGGCGGCGACAGGTCTTCCTCGTGGCACTGGGCGTCTTCGCTCTCGCCTCGCTGCTCGGCGGTCTCGTCGACTCGGGGCCGCTGCTCATCGCCAGCCGCTTCGTCAAGGGCCTGAGCGCGGCCTTCACCGCCCCCGCCGGTCTGTCGATCATCACCACGACGTTCCCGGAGGGCCCCCTGCGCAACCGCGCCCTCGCCATCTACACCACCTGCGGCGCCACCGGCTATTCGATGGGCCTGGTCTTCTCCGGCCTGCTCACGGAGGCCAGTTGGCGTCTCACCATGCTCCTGCCCGCTCCGATCGCGCTGATCGCCCTGGTCGTGGGCCTGAAGCTGCTGCCGCGCAGTGAGCGCGAACGCGGCCAGGGCGGCTACGACATCCCGGGCGCGGTGCTGGGCACCGCCTCGATGCTGCTGCTCGTCTTCACCGTCGTCGAGGCGCCCGAGGCGGGCTGGGCCTCGGCCCGGACCGTCCTGTCCTTCGCCACCGTGGCCGTACTCCTGGTGGCCTTCATCGCCGTCGAGCGGCGCAGCCCCAGTCCTCTGATCCGGCTCGGCGTGCTGCGCTCGGGGCCGCAGGTACGGGCACAGCTGGGTGCGTTGACGTTCGTCGGCAGCTACATCGGCTTCCAGTTCCTGGTCACCCTGTACATGCAGCAGCTGCTCGGCTGGTCCGCGCTGCACACGGCCCTGGCCTTCCTTCCGGCGGGTGCTCTGGTGGCGCTCTCGGCGACGAAGGTCGGATCCGTCATCGACCGGTTCGGCACCGCCCGGCTGATGGTGCTGGGCTTCGCCCTGATGGTCACCGGGTATGTGCTCTTCCTGCGCATCGACCTCGACCCGGCCTACGCGGTGGTGATCCTGCCGACGATGGTGCTGGTCGGCTCCGGCTTCGCACTGACCTTCCCCTCCCTCAACGTCCAGGCCACCAACGGCGTCGACGAGCACGAGCAGGGCATGGTCTCCGGGTTGCTCAACACCTCGGTCCAGGTGGGTGGCGCGATCTTCCTCGCCGTGGTGACGGCGGTGGTGACCGCGAACGCCCCCGGGGGCGCCCACCCCTCCCCGCAGGCCGTCCTCGACAGTTACCGGCCCGGCCTGCTGGTCGTGACGCTCGTCGCCTTCGCCGGGCTGCTGATCACCCTCACAGGTCTGCGCCCCCGCCGGGGCCGGCCGTCCGCCGGGCCGTCCGTCGTCGTCGCCAGGTCCATTCCCGAGGAGGCGGAGCGCGTCGCCGTACGCGATTAGCGCGACCGGGGGGCGCCTCCGACCGTGCGCCCGGCGGGCCGCCTTACCCGCCGGGCGCACCCCTGTTCGACTCGCGTCATGACCCGTCACGGGGGACGGTGCGGTCAGGCCGAACGGGATGCCATCACCGTCGAGATCGGGTACGCGCTGTGCACTGCGGCCTTCGCGGCGGCGGTGGTCTTCGGGGCCGTTGCCGGGCCCGCGCTGCTCTTCGACTCGCTACAGACGCCGGAGCGCCTGCTGGTGCGGGGCCGGGCTGGTGCTCGCGCCGCTGCTCTTCGCGGCCCGGGTCGTCAGCGTGCCGCTCCGGTTCCGCGGGGCGGATCAGCCCGGCCGCACCGGCCCCGAGGCCGGCGGTGACCTGCCGGGTCGCGGCCAGGCCGTCGAGCTCGGGCATGCGGATGTCCATCAGCACGACGGTGAGGCCGAGTGGCCAAGGGGTGCGAAGATCAGTGGATGGTGCGCATGGGTGAGTTCTTCCTTGCGGAAGACGATGAGTCCGCTCTGCGGGTGGGCCCCCGCAGCAGTCACGACTTCCCGGCCGTGCCGTTCGACGGCACGTATCCCGATGACGCGGTCCTGAGGTGGGAAGCTGAGCTGACGGGCGCCGAGAGCAGACTCCGGGACGTGGTGCCCATGGCCAACGACGGATTCACCGTCTTCGCCGTCCCGGAGCCACTGTGCACGGCTCTGGCAGCTGCGGGGCGAGCCCGGCTCGGAGCTGCAGCTCTTGCGTGGGCCGCGGCCGCATCCGAACCGGACGACGAGATCTCGCCGGACAACGCGCTGGACCTCCTTGATCGGGTGTCGGCCCTCGCGCGCAGTCGTGGGGAGAATGACCTCCACCTGTACTGCTGGTACTTCTCGCCCTGATCTCCCCGCGGCGATGCGTCACCGCATCGCCGCATCGCGTCGTGACCGGCCGGACCGGCTCTAGGCGGGCCCGGGCACCAGCCCCACCCCCCTGGCCAGTTGCTCCGCCGCGTGCCGGAAGAACGTCTCGCGGTTCTCCACCACCCGGTTGAACTGGCCGAACAGTTCGAAACCGACCAGCCCGTAGAGCTGGGCCCAGGCCGCGACGAGTGCGGTCACGACCTCCGGGGGGAGGTCCGGGGCGAGGTCGGCGGCCATCCGCTCGGCCTCCGGCCGGAGGTCGGCCGGCAGAGAGGTCCGGGCGAGTCCCGGACCGTGGTGGGCCTCGCGCGTGATGGCGATGAGCCGGAGGCCGACGCGGGCGGCGGCCGGGACGGTGACCTCGGGGGCCGTGTACCCGGGCACGGGCGATCCGTAGATCAGCGCGTACTCGTGCGGATGGTCCAGCGCCCAGCGCCGCACCGCCCGGCAGACGGCGATCCAGCGCTCGAAGGGGCCGGCCGCGGCCTCGTCGGCAGCCTCGGCGCTCTCGCCGAGAGAGTCGTAGGCGTCGATGATGAGTGCGGTGAGCAGGTCGTCACGGCTGGGGAAGTAGCGGTACAGCGCGGAGGAGACCATGCCCAGTTCACGGGCGACGGCCCGCAGGGAGAGCCGGGCGGCACCCTCCGCCGCGAGTTGCCTGCGGGCCTCCTCCTTGATGGCCGCGGTCACTTCGATCCTGGCCCGGGCACGGGCGCCGTGTGCGGTGCTCATACCGGCAGTCTCCCACGCGCCCAGATCACTGCACACGGATGAGAGCGGCGCATCAAATGGAGAGCAGTGCTCTTGCCTTGCCCTGCACGTTGGTGCAGACTGAGAGCAGAGCGAGAGCAGTGCTCACAAAATGGAGCACCGCTTCGCCGTCACCCGAGGGGGCCCGATGTCCACGCACGTCCAGAAGCCCGGCTGGTTCACCGTCAACGTCCTCAACCGCTCCGTGGCCTGGCTGACCCGCCGCGGCATCAGCGTCTGGGGCTCCCGGGTCCTCGCCGTCCGCGGCCGTAAAAGCGGTCAGTGGCGCACCACCCCGGTCAACCTGCTGACCCTGGGCGGCAAGCAGTACCTGGTCGCCCCGCGCGGTCATGTGCAGTGGACGCACAACATGCGCGCCGCGGGCGGCGGTGAACTGCGCCTCGGCAAGCACGTGGACACATTCACCGCGGCCGAGGTGGGCGACGACGACAAGACCCCGATCCTGCGCGCCTACCTCCGGCGTTGGAAGGCGGAGGTCGGGGTCTTCTTCAACGGCGTCGGTCCCGACTCCCCGGACGACCGGCTGCGCCGCATCGCGCCGGACCACCCGGTCTTCGAGATCACGCTGCAAGGCTGAGCACAGCGAAAGGCCGAGCACGGTGAACTTGCCATCACGGTGAACGGTAGATCACAGCGAGCGGCCGATCACTCCGCCGGGTCCGCCTCGCCGCCCGCGGCGGGACGCCGGTCCAGCGCGGTCAGGGCCCGCTGGGCCACCGGGTAGGTGCGGACGATCTCGCCCAGCGACGTCCTGCCCTGCGTGATCTCCTTGAACGCCCTCCACGCCGGCCGGAAGCCCGTCAGCGCCGCGTGGAACAACCCGGGACGGCGCTCGAACACCGTCAGCAGCCGCCTGCCGACGCTCATCTCCACCCCGAGGCCGGCCTTGATCGCGAACGCGTAGTTCAGGGCCTGCCGGCGCGTGTCCACGGCGTCGTGGGCCTCGGCGATCCGCACCGCCCACTCCCCCGCGAGCCGGCCGGAGCGCAGCGCGAAGGAGATGCCCTCTCGGGTCCACGGCTCCAGCAGCCCCGCCGCGTCACCGCACACCAGCACCCGCCCGCGCGAGAGCGGCGAGTCGTCGGCGCGGCAGCGGGTCAAGTGCCCCGACGAGATGCTCGGTTCGAACCCCGCGAGGCCCAGCCGGCCGATGAACTCCTCCAAGTACCGCTTGGTCGCGGCGCCTTCGCCCCGAGCCGAGATGACCCCGACCGTCAGGGTGTCGCCCTTGGGGAACACCCAGCCGTAACTGCCGGGCATGGGGCCCCAGTCGATGAGAACCCGGCCCTGCCAGTCCTCCGCGACGGTGTCCGGCACCGGGATCTCCGCCTCCAGACCGAGATCCACCTGGTCGAGCTTGACCCCGACGTGCGCCCCTATCCGGCTGGCGCTGCCGTCCGCCCCTACGACGGCCCGTGCGAGCACGGCCTCGCCACCCTGCAGGACGACGGCGACCGTGCGCCGGTCCGGCACCGTCGAGCCGTGCTGCTCGACCCGCTGGACGGTGACGCCCGTGCGCAGCTCGGCGCCCGCCTTCTGTGCGTGCTCGACCAGCTGCTGGTCGAACTCGGGCCGGTTGATCAGCCCGAAGAGCATCTGCTTGGAGCGGCGGGTGCGCGTGAAGCGGCCGTTGCTGGAGAACGTCACCGCGTGCACCCGGTCCCTGAGCGGCAGCTCGAAGCCGGGCGGCAGGGCGTCGCGCGAGGGACCGATGATGCCCCCGCCGCACGTCTTGTACCGCGGCAGCTCCGCCTTCTCCAGCAACAGCACACGTCTGCCGGCCACCGCCGCCGCGTACGCGGCCGAAGCGCCCGCGGGTCCCGCGCCCACCACGACGACGTCCCACACCTGCCGCACGTCGTCCGCCGAAGAGTTCTCGCTGCTCACGATGGTCTGTTGCTCCCGATCAAAGCCGCCTGCCGCTGTCTCCCGCATCCTACGGCGGCGGTCGACGCAGGCCGCTGTGGGAGGATCGGCGGCGTGGGTGGCCCTTACACGGGGACGCGCCCGCACCACTCGATCACGCGTACCGAGAGGTACGCATCCTTACAACGTCGCACCCACGAGGAGCGTGCCCATGTCGTCGAATCCGGTCGCCGAGACCGTCGCCTCGCTGATGCCCAGGGCGAAGCAGGAGCTCAGCGAACTGGTGGCCTTCCGGTCGGTGGCGGACTTCGACCAGTTCCCCAGGAGCGAGAGCGAGGGCGCCGCCCGCTGGGTCGCCGACGCGCTCGCCGCCGAGGGCTTCGAGGACGTGGCCCTGCTCGACACCCCCGACGGCACGCAGTCGGTCTACGGCTACCTGCCCGGCCCGGAGGGCGCGAAGACCGTCCTGCTCTACGCCCATTACGACGTGCAGCCGCCGCTGGACGAGGCCGCCTGGACGACCCCGCCCTTCGAGCTGACCGAGCGGGACGGGCGCTGGTACGGGCGCGGAGCCGCCGACTGCAAGGGCGGCGTGATCATGCACCTGCTGGCGCTGCGGGCGCTGAAGGCGAACGGTGGCGTGCCCGTCCATGTGAAGGTGATCGCCGAAGGCTCGGAGGAGATGGGCACCGGCGGTCTGGAGCGGTACGCAGAGGAGCACCCCGGGCTGCTGGAGGCGGACACGATCGTCATCGGCGACGCGGGCAACTTCCGCGTCGGCCTGCCGACCGTCACCTCCACCCTGCGCGGCATGACGATGGTGCGCATCCAGGTCGACACCCTCGCGGGCAATCTGCACTCGGGCCAGTTCGGCGGTGCCGCACCCGACGCGCTGGCCGCGCTGATCCGCGTGCTGGACTCGCTGCGCGCGGAGGACGGCTCGACGACCGTCGAGGGGCTCTCCGCCGACGCGGGCTGGGAAGGACTGCAGTACGACGAGGAGCAGTTCCGGCAGGACGCCAAGGTGCTGGACGGTGTCGGGCTGATCGGGTCCGGGACGGTCGCGGACCGTATCTGGGCGCGCCCCGCCGTCACGGTCCTCGGCATCGACTGCCCTCCCGTGGTCGGCGCCACCCCGTCCGTGCAGGCCGGTGCCCGCGCCCTGATCAGCCTGCGCGTGCCGCCGGGCGTGGACGCGGGCGAGGCGACCAAGCTCCTCCAGGCGCACCTGGAGGCGCACACGCCGTGGGGGGCGCGGTTGAGCACCGAGCAGATCGGCCAGGGCCAGCCCTTCCGAGCGGACACCACGAGCCCGGCGTACCAGGCCATGGCGGCCGCGATGGCGGTGGCCTACCCGGGTCAGGAGATGCAGTACGCGGGGCAGGGCGGCTCCATTCCGCTGTGCAACACGCTGGCCGCGCTGTACCCGCGTGCGGAGATCCTCCTCATCGGGTTGAGCGAGCCCGAGGCGCAGATCCACGCGGTGAACGAGAGCGTGTCCCCCGAGGAACTGGAGCGGCTGTCGGTGGCGGAGGCGCTGTTCCTGCGCAACTACGCGGCGAGCTGACCGCTCCGCCCTCGTCAGAAGGCCCTCGTCCACGGACGGGGGCCCTTCCTACGGTCGTCCCATGGACGTCATCGAGCTGCTCCCCCGTCTGCACCTGCTGCGCTTCCCGGTCGGCCGGGCCTACCTGTGGCGCGACGGCGGCGAACTGACCCTGGTCGACGCCGGGCCGGCCGGCTCCGGCGCCCCGATCGCCGAGGCGGTGACGGCCCTGGGCATGCATCCCCGGGACGTGCGGCGGATCGTGCTCACCCACTTCCACGAGGACCACGCGGGCGGGGCCCCCGAGTGCGCCGCGCTGAGCGGCGCCGAGGTGCTCGTCCACCGGCTGGACGCACCCTTCGTGTGGGGCGATGCCCGGGCCCGCAGCCGGTGTTCGAGGTGTGGGAGCAGCCGCTGCACGAGCAGGCGGTGAGGTTTCTGCCCGAGGGTGACGTCATCCGGCCGCGGGAGGTCACCGAGGTGTCGCACGGCGACCCGCGGGACCTGGGCGGCGGGGTGCGGGTCGTGCACGTGCCGGGGCACACGCACGGCAGCATCGCGCTCCATCTCCCGCGGCACGGGGTGCTGTTCACGGGTGACACGGTCGCGGCCTCGCCCGTCGACGGCGCCGTGATGCCCGGCGTGTTCGACCACCTCGATCGCGCGCAGGTCCTCGCGGCGGCCCGCGCCTGGCCGAACGGGAGCCGGACGTGGCCTGCTTCGGTCATGGCGAGCCGGTGACCGCCCGGGCGGTCCGGGCACTGCGCGACGCGGCACACGGGCGGCCCGCCCGAGGACGCGGTTCCTCCCGGCCCGCCCCACCGAACGCATCGACCGACACTGTCGGTTTCCCGCGGCCTGATGCGGACGACAGGCCCTAGCCGAGAGCCGGGTCCAGGACGATGTCCTCCTCGCGCGCGGTGACGGACGGTTCCTCGGGGAAGTGGCAGGCGGTCAGATGTCCCGAGGGGCTGCCCTCGACGCGCACCAGCGTCGGCTCCTCGAGGGCGCACTTGTCCTGCGCCTTCCAGCAGCGGGTGCGGAAGCGGCAGCCGGAGGGCGGGTCGATCGGGGAGGGCACGTCTCCGGCCAGCCGGATGCGTTCCCGCCGTCCGACGGCATCCGGGTCGGCCTCGGGTACGGCGGAGAGCAGGGCGTGTGTGTAGGGGTGCCGTGGCCTCGTGTAGAGCGACTCCCGGTCGGCGACCTCGACGATCTTCCCGAGGTACATGACGGCGACCCGCTCGGAGAAGTGCCGTACGACGGCCAGGTCGTGGGCGATGAAGACGAAGGCGATGCCGAACTCCCGCTGGAGGTCCTGGAGCAGGTTGACGACCTGCGCCTGGATGGAGACGTCCAGCGCGGAGACGGGCTCGTCGGCCACGATCAGCTTGGGCCGCAGGGCGAGTGCGCGGGCGATGCCGATGCGCTGGCGCTGACCGCCGGAGAACTCGTTCGGGTAGCGGTTGTAGTGCTCGGGGTTGAGCCCGACCGTCTCCAGGAGTTCCTGGGCGCGCTTCTTGTGGCCCTGGGGCGGGTTGATGCCGTTGAGCCGCATCGGCGTCTCGATGATGGTGCCGACGGTGTGCCGGGGGTTCAGCGACGAGTAGGGGTCCTGGAAGATCATCTGGAGGTTGCGGCGAGCCTCCTTCATCCGCGCGGCGGGCTGGTGCGTGATGTCCTCGCCTTCGAACACGACGGAGCCGCCGGTGGGTTCGAGCAGCCGGGTGATCAGGCGGCCGGTCGTCGACTTGCCGCAGCCCGACTCGCCGACCAGGCCCAGCGACTCGCCGGGGCCGACCGAGAAGTCGACGCCGTCGACGGCGCGGACGGCTCCGATCTGCCGCTGGAAGATGATGCCCTGCCGGATCGGGAAGTGCTTCTGCAGACCGCGCACCTCCAGCAGAGGCTCGCCGGGGTTCTCGCCGGCGGGGCGGTCGGTGCTCTGCCCGGTGCGGGGCTCGGTGGTGCTCACAGCATGGTCCCTTTCGTCCGCCGGCGTCATTGCGCGGCCCGTGCGGCTGCGGCGCCGCGGTCGTCCGAACCTGCCCCGCCGCGGTCGTCCGGACCGGCCCCGCCGCGGATCTCCTGCTTGGCGTCATCGCTGAGATGGCAGGCGGCGAGGTGCCGTTCGCTGCCGGGGACGAGGCGCAGTTCGGGCCGTTCCGCCGTGCAACGGCCCTCCGTAGCCCAGCCCTTGTAGGCGCAGCGGGGGTGGAAGGAACAGCCGTCCGGCAGGTTGATCAGGCTCGGCGGGGTGCCGGGAATCGGGTTGAGCCGCTCGCCCACGTCGCCGCCGAGGTGTGGCATCGACTGCAACAGGCCCCATGTGTAGGGGTGCTGGGGCTGTTTGAGCACCTCACGGGTGGTGCCGTACTCGATGCGGCGCCCGCCGTACATCACCAGGATGTCGTCGGCGATGTCGGAGACCACGCCGAGGTCGTGCGTGATGATGACGACGGCGGAGCCGAACTCCTCCTGCAGGTCGCGGATCAGGTCCAGGATCTGCGCCTGGACGGTGACGTCCAGGGCGGTGGTGGGCTCGTCGGCGATGAGGAGGGCCGGGTCGCACACCAGCGACATGGCGATCATGGCGCGCTGGCGCATACCGCCGGAGAACTGGTGCGGGTAGTCCCTCACCCGGCGCTCGGGCTGCGGGATGCCGACCCGCTTCAGCATCTCGACCGCGCGGTCCTTCGCCTCCTTCTTGGAGACCTTGTGGTGCACCCGGTAGGCCTCGGCGATCTGGGAGCCGACGGTGAAGAAGGGGTGCAGCGCGGACAGCGGGTCCTGGAAGATCATGGAGACGGTACGGCCGCGCAGGGCGCGCATCCCGGCCTCGGGCAGGGCGACGAGTTCCCTGCCCTCCAGCCAGATCTCGCCGGACACCTGGGCGCGGGTGCCCTTGTGGAGTCCGAGCAGGGCCAGCGAGGTCACCGACTTGCCGGAGCCGGACTCGCCGACGATGCCGAGGGTCCTGCCCTTCTCCAGGGTGAAGGAGACGCCGTCGACGGACTTGACGAGGCCGTCCTCGGTCGGGAAGTGCACCCTCAGGTCGCGTACGTCGAGGAAGGGTGCGGGCGCGGGGGCGACGTCCGCGGGCTGCGGTGAGGTCGATACGGACACGGGTGTTCCTAAGGACGAAGAAGGGCTCAGGCGAGGCGCACGCGCGGGTCGACGAGGCCGTACACCAGGTCGACGACGACGTTGGCGAGGACGACGAACGTCGCGGCGAAGAGCGTGGTGCCGAGGATGACCGGCAGGTCCGAGTTCTGAACGGAGTCGACGGCGAGTTTGCCGATGCCGTTGATGCCGAACACCGACTCGGTGATGACCGCGGAGCCGCCGATCAGGGAGCCGACGTCCATGCCGAAGATGGTGATGATCGGTGTGATCGCGGCCCGAAGTCCGTGCTTGAGGACGACGGTGGCGGCCGGCAGGCCCTTGGCGCGGGCGGTGCGCATGTAGTCCTCGGCGAAGACCTCCAGCATGGAGGAGCGGGTGAGCCGGGTGTACATCGCGAGGTAGACGATGACGAGGGTGGCCCAGGGCAGGATCAGCCCCTGGAACCAGCCGGCCGGGTCCTCGGTGAACGGCGTGTAGCCGGAGGTCGGCAGGATCTGGAACTTGTCCACGAAGAGGTACAGCAGCAGCAGACCGATGAAGTAGATCTGCACCGACACACCGAACAGGGCGAGTCCCACCGCCGCCTTGTCGGCGGCCCGGCCCCTGCGCACCGCCGCCACGGTGCCGAGGCCGACGCCCAGGATCAGGAACGCCACGGCGGCGCCGAGCCCGAGGGAGAGGTCCGCCGGGAAGTCCTGGAGCAGCGTGGTCAGGACGGGGGTGTCGGTCTGGAAGGAGATGCCGAGGCAGGGCGCGGAGCAGTGGATGCGGACGCTCTGGTCGCCGTAGTCGCGGCCCACGACCAGTCCCTTGACGAACTCCCAGTACTGCGTCAGGTAGCTCTGGTCCAGGCCCAGCGAGTGCTTGATCTCCGCGAGGCGGGAGGGCGAGCAGGTCTTTCCGCAGGCCAGGAGCGCGGGGTTGGACGGCAGCGCGAAGAAGATGAAGAAGGTGATGGTGGTGATCACCAGCATGATCACGGCCGCTGCCAGCAGGCGTCTGATGAGGTAACGAAACATGGGGTGCCGGGACCTGACGTGAGTGGGGTGCCCGCCGGCGGCCGAGGCCGCCGGCGGGATGCGGTGGAGACGGTTCCGTCAGTGCTTGATGTAGACGTGGACCAGGCTCGGCTCGGCGAGGATCGTGTCGGAGATGACTCCGCCGACCTTGGAGCCGGACATGTCGCTGAAGTTCATGTACATCAGTGGAACCACGGCGGCGTCCTTGAGGATCTGCTGGTCCATCTGCCCGTAGGCGGCGTTCCGCTGCTTGACGTCCGTCATGGCGGCGGCCTTGTCGATGAGCGCGTTGACCTTCGGGTCGTTCAGGTAGGACAGGTCCTGGTTGGCCTGCGGGTTCTTCTTGATGAGCCGGCCGTCGAAGAGGGTGGGCAGGACCGTGGAGGCGTTGGGCCAGTCGGCGATCCAGTCGCCCCAGGTCAGGTCGTACTGGTTCTTCGTGTTGTTGACGGTGCTGAAGTAGTTCGCCGCGTCGATCGGGGTGATGTTGACGTGGATGCCGATGTGCTCCAGCGAGGTCTTCACGGCGTCGGCGAAGTGCTCCTGGGTGGGCGTGTTCTCCACGGCGATCGACATGGTCGGCTTCGGGTTGCCTGCCTCCTTCATCAGCTGCTTCGCCTTGGCGAGGTTCCCCGCCGGGTTGGCGCCGTACAGGTTGAACTTCTTGTAGCCGCCGATGCCGGGGCTCAGCATGGTGGTGGCGTAGTCGCCGTAGGCGGAGCCGCCGAAGGCACCGCGGACGGTCGTCTTGTCGAGGGCGTACTCGATCGCCTGGCGGACTTTCAGGTCCTTCACACGCGTGGTGTTGATGGCCAGGTAGTTGATGCCCGGCGCGGGGATCTTGTAGTAACGGCTCTTCAGTGAGGGGTCGTTGGCCAGCTGCGCCAGGTCGGAGCCAGCGATCGGCCACTGCTGGATCGACGTCTGCGCGGTGCCGGCGTCGGCCTTGATCTGCTGGTCGATGGCGGCCTCGTCCTGACCGAACTTGACGTCCATCTCGTCGACGTTCTGCTGCCGGATGGGGTCGGTCGACTGGGACCAGTACTTGTTCCGGGTGAGGACGAGCTCCTTGTTCTTCGCGTACGACTTGATCATGTACGGGCCGTCGGACCAGACCTTGGTGTCGTACGTCGAGCCCGTGTCATGGGCCTTGGGCACGGCGGACCAGCCGGGCATCGCGGTGGTCTCGTTGAAGTCGGCCACCGGCTGGTTCAGGTGGAAGACGATCGTGTACTTGTCCGGCGTCCGGATGGAGGCGAGCTCCTTGCCCTGGTAGGGGCCCTTGTAGTCGGAGCCGCCGACGAGCCACTGGGACGCATAGGGCGGGCCACCGTTGATGTCGGAGGAGAAGAACCGTTCCACGCCGTACTTCACGTCGGGCGCGGTGACCTCCGTGCCGTCCTGGTACTTGACTCCGTGCCGCAGGTGGAAGGTCCAGACCGTGGCGCCCTTGGACGGCGTTCCGGTGTCGGTGGCGAGGTCGCCGACCAGCTTCGGGGCCGAGCCCGTCTCGTCCCAGCCGGTAAGGGTGCGGACGATCTCCTCGTCCATGCTCGAACCCTCGGTCGTGTAGACGCGTTGCGGGTCGAGGTGGTCGAAGTCCGCCTTGTTGAGGACGGTCAGCGTGCCGCCCTTTCCGGGGGTGCCGCTTCCGCCGGTGCTGGAGGAACCCCCGCATGCGGTGGCCCCCAGGGCGACGACCACGGCGGTTGCCGTGAGAGCGACCGTGCGCGATCTGCGCGTTCTGCGCGTCATTGAGGAGTACTCCGTTCTTGCTACGGGCTCGGCGGCCGTTCGTGGGACCACCGGGCCGACACTCGTCAGGGGGTGGCTTGTCAGCCGCGTCGGGCGCGGGGATCCAGGGCGTCCCGGACGCCGTCACCGAGCAGGTTGAGCGCCAGGACCAGGAGGAAGAGCAGGACACCGGGCACGAAGAGGTACATCGGGTCCTGCAGGAAGAACTGGGAGGCGTCCGAGAGCAGCGCTCCCCAGTCGGGGTTGGGCGGGATGACGCCCACGCCCAGGTACGAAAGGGCCGCCTCGGTGGTGATGTTCTGCGGGACGGCGAGCGCGAAGGAGATCAGGATCGGGGCCCACAGGTTGGGCAGCAGCTGCCGGAAGAGGATGTGCCGGCGGCCGGCACTCATCAGCCGGGCGGCGTCGACGAACTCCCGCTCGCGCAGGGACAGTACCTGCCCGCGCACCAGACGGGCGGTGTACGCCCAGGCGAAGACCGCGATGTTGAGGACCAGGACGAGCAGCCGGAGGTTCTCGTCGGTGCCGCCGTGGCTGTTGGTCTGCAGGGCGTTCTGGATCACCGGGGTGAGCGCGATGATGAACAGCAGCTGGGGGAACGCCAGCATCACGTCCATGATCCGCGACAGCAGGGAGTCGACCCAGCCGCCGAAGTATCCGGCGGCGAGCCCGGCCACCACGCCGACCGCGGTGGACAGCAGGGCCGAGGCGAATCCCACCCAGAGCGAGGTGCGCAGGCCGTAGACGATGCGGGCGAACAGGTCGTATCCCGTGCCCGGTTCGACGCCGAGCAGGTGCTTGGCGCTGATGCCGCCCAGCGATCCGTAGGGGAAATTGCCCGTGTCCGGATTGATCGCCTTGTTGTCGGGGGTGATCGGCCCCCAGCCGGTCAGTGCGGTGAGCACCGGGGCGAGGAGCGCGATCGCGATGAACAGGAGGGTGGCCGCCAGGGCGACCGTGGTGACCTTGTCCCGCCTGATCCGTCGCCAGGCCATCCGGCCCGGTGAGCGGCCGGCGACTGCCGTGCCGTCGGGTCTGGAGCCTTGGGCCGACGGTTCGGTCAGCAGCGCGGTGCCGCCGCCGGTGTCGACCGGCTGGTGTTGCGTGGTCATCGTACGGACATCCCGGATCTGCCCCTGGGGCAAGGAAATTGGGTGGCGGTCGTTGCTTCCGCCGTGAGACTCTGCGGACTTTCGCAACCGTGTGCGAGTCCGGTCAAGCCGCCCAGGGGCGAGAAAAGGGATTGTTTGCTGAGATGGAAAAGTGTTGACGAGTGCGGGGAATGTGATTACCCGCGGCGTGAAGGTTCGCGGGAGATTCCTTGGGCAGCGATTGGCCGTGGCCCGCCGCTGTTTCCTTTTGCTTTTCCCTCGGAATCCCCCGTGCCGGGTAAAGGGGGCGGGCGACGGATCCGGCGTCAGCCGACCGGCACCCCGGCCTCCAGATAGATCGCCGCTCCCCGTTCGCGGGCGCGCAGGGCCCAGCGCAGCCGCTCGTAGCGCACGGGGGGCAGCAGATCGGCGGCCTCCGCCTCGGTGACGAAACGCCAGGCGCGCAGCTCCGGGCCGGGAAGCAGCAGCCGGCCGGCCTCCGCGGAGTGCAGCACGCCGCCGTCGAAGAGGAGACGCAGACCGCCGAACGCGGGGGGCGCGGGACGCTCCCAGTCGACGACGAGCAGACTCGGCACCTCGTCGAGGTGGACGCCGGTCTCCTCGGCGACCTCCCGCACTCCGGCGCGCGCGGGTGCCTCACCGGGTTCGACGACACCGCCGGGGAACTCCCAGCCGGCCTTGTACGTGGGGTCGACGAGCAGCACGCGGTCCTGCTCGTCGAAGAGGAGCACTCCGGCGGCGACCGTCTCGGCGGTGGGCTCGGGCGTCTGCACGATGTCGCACACGGGCACCGACCCGTCGGTGACGGCAGCGGCGATCCGCACGGCCGTCTCGTACGGCGAGAGGTCGCTGGTGTCGACCGGGTGGGCGTCGGCGGTGAGCCAGGAGGCGAGGGCGGTCCGGTACGGCTCGATGTGGTCGAAGGACCACTGGCGTATTCGTGTGTCGCCGTCGGGAAGGTCCCGCGGCACCTCACGACCCGCTATACGTTTCCGCAGTATCGTTTCGGCCGGGGCGAGCAGAATGTGGCTGACCGGAATCCTGCGCGCGGCGAGCCCCCCGAAGATCTCGTCGCGGTACTCCTGGCGCAGCAGGGTCATGGGCACGACGAGGGTCCCGCCGAGCTCGGCGAGCATCGCGGCCGCCGTGTCGATCACGAGCCGCCGCCAGATCGGCAGGTCCTGGAAGTCGCCGACCTCGGCGAGGTGTTTGGGCGGCAGCAGATGGGCTAGCGCGCCGCCGATGACCTCCGGGTCGAAGAGCGTGCTGTTCGGGATCAGTTCGATCAGTTCCCGTGCGGTGGTGGTCTTCCCCGCACCGAACGCGCCGTTGATCCAGACGACGGTCACAGGTCCCCCTCTTCTGTTGGCCCCCTGAGGCTTGCCCGCTCCACCCTGCCATGGAAACCAGCCGCAGTTGAGGGCGCATGACGACGGCGCCGGCGCCCCCTCTCACGCGGGGAGCGCCGGCGCCGTGAGCCGTGGCAGGTGCGGCTCGTCAGCCCTTCTTCTGGGCGCCCTTCTTGTGCGCGCCCTTCTTCTGGGCACCCTTCTTCTTCTGTACGCCGTTCTTCCCCTCCACGGCCAGGCCCTCTCCGGTGACGGTCTGGTCGAGCGTCTTGAGGGTCTCGTCCACGTTGATGGCGGGGAGCTTCTCTCCGATGGCGTGCGACGGGGTGATCGCCGCGACGGCGAAGCCGGTGGCCAGGGAGGCGATGGCGAGCATGCTGCGCTTCTTCATGCCCCACCCAACTGCCGGACGGGCCGCGGGGTCACGCCACTGGGCCGTTCGGGCGATGCGGCGGCTTCAGACGGGCCCCGTGCCCCAGGTGCCGGAGCCGCCGCCGCGCCACTCGATCAGCCCGGACGCCGCCACGTACGCCTCGTCCGCGTCGTCGATCCCCGCCCGCCGCAGGAACTCGGCGACGTCGAGCGGCCCGTAGGCGATGCCGAGGAACTGGTCGTCCACACGAACCCGGCGGCCGCCGTCCGCGGCGGGCGGGTAGACCACGACGGGCTTCTGGGACGCCATGGCACCAGGGTGCGCGGGGACGGCGGCGGCCGCGCGCCGGGATGGGCCGTTCAGCCCGCCTTCCGCTTCGGCCGGAACTCGTGGACGTCGGCGGTGAGGGTGCCGTCCTGCTGCTCGTAGTGGGACAGGGCGAGGCCGAGACCGAAGAAGGTGGGCGCCCATTCGCCGACGAAGATGCCCCAGCGGTCGGCGCGGGCGAGACCCGTGCCCGCTTCCCTCTTCAGCGAGCCCATCCAGGCGACGACGCTGAGCCCGATGGAGGCCAAGCCGGCCATGTAGGCGTGCTCGCTGCGGACGCCCATCTCGTGCATCTTCTTGATGATCATCTGCGGCTCCGTTCCGTGGGGGATTCGAGGGACGGAGTGCCCTGGACCGGCGCCGATATTCGCCGCATTTGTACTTTATGCCCGACATGGAGGCCGTGAGGTGAGCGCTGCGGGGACTCACCTCACGGCCTCACCTCACGGCCCCCCGGAGACCACCGTCAGGCGCCCACGTAGGCCGCCAGGTGCTCGCCGGTCAGCGTGGAGCGGGCCTCGACGAGGTCGGCCGGGGGGCCCTCGAAGACGATCCGGCCGCCGTCGTGGCCCGCGCCGGGGCCGAGGTCGATGATCCAGTCGGCGTACGCCATGACCGCCTGGTGGTGCTCGATCACGATGACCGACTTGCCGGAGTCGACGAGCCGGTCGAGGAGGCCGAGCAGCTGCTCCACGTCCGCGAGGTGGAGCCCGGTGGTCGGCTCGTCGAGGACGTACACGCCGCCCTTCTCCCCCATGTGCGTGGCCAGCTTGAGCCGCTGCCGCTCGCCGCCGGACAGCGTGGTGAGCGGCTGTCCGAGGGTGAGGTAGCCGAGCCCGACGTCCGCGAGCCGCTGCAGGATCCGGTGCGCGGCGGGCGTACGGGCCTCACCGCTGCCGAAGAACTCCTCGGCCTCGGCCACGGGCATGGCCAGCACCTCGCTGATGTCCCGGCCGCCGAGGCGGTACTCCAGCACCGACGCCTCGAAGCGCCTGCCCTCGCATTCCTCGCAGGGCGTGGCCACGCTCTGCATGATCGCCAGGTCGGTGTAGATGACACCGGCGCCGTTGCAGGTGGGGCAGGCGCCCTCGGAATTGGCGCTGAACAGGGCCGGCTTCACCCCGTTGGCCTTGGCGAAGGCCTTGCGGATCGGGTCGGCCAGTCCGGTGTACGTCGCCGGGTTGCTGCGCCGCGAGCCGCGGATCGGGGTCTGGTCGATCGCCACCACGCCCTCTCCTCCCGCTTGCCGGGGCAGCGCGCCGTGCAGGAGCGAGCTCTTGCCGGAGCCCGCGACCCCGGTCACGACGGTGAGGACACCGAGCGGGATGTCGACGTCGACATCGCGCAGGTTGTTCGCCGAGGCGCCCCGGACCTCCAGTGCGCCGGTGGGCTTGCGGACGGTCGCCTTGACCTTGGCCCGGTCGTCGAGGTGACGGCCGGTGACGGTGCCGCTGGCCCGCAGACCCTCCAGGCTGCCTTCGAAACAGACGGTGCCACCCGCCGTGCCGGCGCCGGGGCCGAGGTCCACGACATGGTCGGCGATGGCGATCGTCTCCGGCTTGTGCTCCACGACCAGCACGGTGTTGCCCTTGTCCCGCAGGCGCAGCAGCAGGTTGTTCATCCGCTCGATGTCATGCGGGTGCAGCCCGATGGACGGCTCGTCGAAGACGTAGGTGACGTCCGTGAGCGAGGAACCGAGGTGGCGGATCATCTTGGTGCGCTGCGCCTCGCCGCCGGAGAGCGTGCCCGAGGGCCGGTCGAGCGAGAGGTAGCCGAGGCCGATCTCCACGAACGAGTCGAGGGTGTGCTGGAGCTTGGTGAGCAGCGGGGCCACGGACGGCTCCTCCAGCCCGCGCACCCACTCCGCCAGGTCGCGGATCTCCATCGCACAGGCGTCGGCGATGCCGACCTCGCCGATCTTCGAGGAGCGCGCGAGCTCGCTCAGCCGGGTGCCGTCGCACTCGGGGCAGCGGGTGAAGGTGACCGCCCGGTCGACGAAGGCCCGGATGTGCGGCTGCATCGACTCGCGGTCCTTGGACAGGAAGGTCTTCTGCAGCTTCGGGATCAGGCCCTCATAGGTGAGGTTGACCCCGTTGATCTTCACCTTGGTCGGCTCGCGGTACAGGAAGTCGTGCCGCTCCTTCTTGGTGTAGTCGCGGATCGGCTTGTCCTTGTCGAAGAAGCCCGACTCGGCGATGACCCGCACCACCCAGCCGCCCCCGGTGTAGGTGGGGATGGTGAACGGGTCCTCCGAGAGCGACTTGGAGTCGTCGTAGAGCTGGGTGAGGTCGATGTCGGAGACGGTGCCCCGGCCCTCGCAGTGCGTGCACATACCGCCGGTGCGGCTGAAGGACACCTTCTCGGTCTTGGTCTTGTCGGCCCCCCGGTCCACCGTGAAGCCGCCGCTCGCCGAGACCGAGGCGGTGTTGAACGAGAACGCGCCGGGCGGGCCGATGTGCGGCGTGCCGAGCCGGCTGAAGAGGATGCGCAGCATCGCGTTGGCGTCGGTGGCGGTGCCGACGGTGGAACGGGGGTCGGACCCCATGCGCTGCTGGTCGACGGCGATCGCGGTCGTCAGCCCGTCCAGGACGTCGACCTCGGGCCGGACCAGGTTCGGCATGAAGCCCTGCAGGAAGGCGCTGTAGGTCTCGTTGATCAGCCGCTGGGACTCCGCGGCGATCGTGTCGAACACCAGCGAGCTCTTGCCCGAGCCGGAGACACCGGTGAACACCGTGAGCCGGCGCTTCGGGATCTCGATGCTGACGTCCCTGAGGTTGTTCTCGCGCGCGCCGTGCACGCGGATCACGTCATGGCTGTCGGCAACGTGCGGCCCGGGCGACCGTGTGTCCGTCGTCGTGGCCTTGCTCATGGTGTCTCCATCTGTCGGGCGGCGCTGCCGCGCTCGGGCGATCTCGTGCCCCCGCGCCGCTCGCGGGGGGCGGCGCGGGGAGTGTGGTGCGGTGGCTGCTACGCCTTCAGCTGCTGGATGCGGACCATGTTGCCCGCGGGGTCGCGGAAGGCGCAGTCGCGAACGCCGTAGGGCTGGTCCACCGGCTCCTGGACCACCTCGGCGTCGCCCGCCTGCACCCGCTCGAAGGTGGCGTCGACGTCGGTGGTGGCCAGGACGATGCTGGCGTAGGTGCCCTTGGCCATCATCTCGGCGATGGTGCGGCGCTCGTCCTCGGTGACGCCGGGGTCGGCGGCCGGCGGGTGCAGCACGATGTTCGTGCCGGGCTGGCCGACGGGGCCGACCGTGATCCAGCGCATGCCCTGGTACCCGACGTCGTTTCTGACCTCGAATCCGAGGGTGTCGCGGTAGAACGCCAGGGCGGCGTCCGGGTCGTCGTGCGGAAGGAAACTGGCGTGAATGCGAAGGTCCATGGCCCTCACGCTAGTTTCGGCCCGGGGCGGCCGCTTCTCGATTCCTGACCGGTCTGGTCACCTGCTTCGCCACGCACGACGGGATCCCCGCCGTCGCGCGCGCCGCCTCACGCCGGTAGGCGCTGGGCGGCATGCCCACCAGCTCGGTGAACCGGGTGCTGAAGGTGCCCAGCGAGGCGCAGCCGACCTCGAAGCACACCTCGGTGACACTGAGGTCACCCCGGCGCAGCAGCGCCATGGCACGCTCGATGCGCCGCGTCATGAGATAGCTGTACGGCGACTCGCCGTACGCCTGACGGAACGCGCGGCTGAGGTGCCCGGCCGACATGTGCACGCCCCGTGCGAGCGCCTCGACGTCCAGGGGCTTGGCGTACTCCCGGTCGATGCGGTCCTTGACGCGCCGCAGTCGGGCGAGGTCGCGCAGATGCTGCGCCGAGGCGGGTCTGCTGCTCACAAGCGCGATCGTGCCACACCGCACGCATGTGCGGTTGATTTCCGGCTATACGGAGCGGACCGGTCCGTATCACCCCGGGCCGGGGTCACCGTCACGCCTGCCCCGCACGGGCCGCATCACGACATCGCAGCTTGACGGTCCTGCCGGGGCAGGTCCCGGTCTCACACCCCGGCAGCCGCCGTGTCCGTCCGCTTCGCCAGCGCTGCGGCCGCCGCGCCCACCAGCCCGGCGTCGGTGCCCATCTGAGCCGGCGCGACGGTCAGGTGCCGGACGAAGGACAGGGTCGCGTAGGTGCTCAGGGCCTTGCGCAGGGGATCGAACAGGACGTCGCCCGCCTTGCCCACTCCCCCGCCGATCACGGCGATGTCGATCTCCACAAGCGTCGCCGTGGCGGCGATCCCGGCGGCCAGGGCCCGGGCGGCGCGCTCGAAGGAGGCGACGGCGACCGGGTCGCCGGAGCGGGCGGCGGCGGCCACCGCGGCGGCGGAGGTGTCCCCGTCCGGGCCGGGCCGCCAGCCGTTCTCCAAGGCACGCCGGGAGATGTTGGGGCCGCTCGCGATGCGTTCCACACAGCCGTGCGAGCCGCACGGGCACAGATCGCCGTCGAGGTCGACGCTGATGTGGCCGATGTGGCCGGCGTTTCCGGTGGGCCCGGGGTGCAGCCGGCCGCCGAGCACGAGGCCGCCGCCGACGCCGGTGGAGACGACCATGCACAGCGCGTTGTCGTGGCCCCGTGCGGCGCCCAGCCAGTGTTCTGCCGCGGTGATCGCCACACCGTCGCCGATGAGCTCGACGGGCAGGCCACCGGAGGCTGCCCGGACGCGGGCGACGAGCGGGTAGTCGCGCCAGCCGGGCACGTTCACCGGGCTCACCGTGCCCGCGGAGGCGTCCACGGGTCCGGCGCTGCCGATGCCCACGGCCGAGGCACGCGGCCACAGCGGCGACGCGGCGAGCTCGCCGAGCACCTCCGCCACGGCCCGCATCACGACATCGCCGCTCTCCCGGGCGGGCGTCGGCCGCTGGGCCCGGACCAGGATCCGGCCGCCGCCGTCCACCAGAGCGCCGGCGATCTTGGTGCCGCCGATGTCGAGCGCGGCCACGAGGTCGGTGTGCATCAGTGTCGGATCTCCCCGTCGGGCATGAGAAAAAACGCCGGTAACGGCCATCAAGCAGGGCAAGCAGCAGGCCCGGCCCGCGGCGGTGCGCGGGCCGGAGAGTGCGGCGGCCAGTGTCCCCCGAGCCTGACAACGTTGTCCAGGCTCTATGCTCGACGCCACATCCTCATACAAACCGAGGATCGACGCACCCCCCCCGTGGACGACAGGACAGGACACCGTGCCCCAGAGCCCCCTCCGATCCGCAGCGCGCTACGGCACCCGGCCGACCATGAAGGACGTAGCGGCACGGGCCGGAGTCGGCCTCAAGACGGTCTCCCGTGTCGTGAACGGGGAGCCGGGGGTCACTCCGGAGACGGAGCAGCGGGTCCAGGAGGCGATCGACGCCCTCGGCTTCCGCCGCAACGACAGCGCGCGGGTGCTGCGCAAGGGCCGCACGGCGAGCATCGGCCTGGTCCTGGAGGACCTCGCGGACCCGTTCTACGGTCCGCTGAGCCGGTCGGTCGAGGAGGTGGCCCGCGCGCACGGCGCCCTGCTGATCAACGGCTCCAGTGCGGAGGACCCCGAGCGGGAGCAGGAGCTGGTGCTGGCCCTGTGCGCGCGGCGCGTGGACGGGCTGGTGGTGATTCCGGCCGGGGACGACCACCGGTATCTGGAGCCGGAGCTCAAGGCGGGGGTCGCCACGGTGTTCGTGGACCGCCCGGCCGGGCACATCGACGCCGACGTCGTCCTGTCGGACAACTACGGCGGCGCCCGCGGCGGCGTCGCGCACCTCATCGCGCACGGCCACCGCCGGATCGGCTTCATCGGCGACATGCCCCGGATCCACACCGCCGCCGAGCGGTTGCGCGGCTACCGGGCCGCCATGGAGGACGCGGGCATACCGGTGGCGGACTCCTGGATGTCCCTCGGCGTCACCGGTCCCGAGCGGGTGCGCAGGGCGGCCGAGGAGATGCTGACCGGCCCGGACCCGGTCACGGCGATCTTCGCGGGAAACAACCGGGTGACGGTCACCGTGATCCGGGTGCTCGCCGAGCAGACCCGCCGTGTCGCCCTGGTCGGTTTCGACGACATCGAGCTCGCCGACCTGCTCCAGCCGGGCGTCACGGTCGTGGCCCAGGACGCGGCGGACATCGGCCGCACCGCGGCGGAACGTCTCTTCCGGCAGCTGGACGGCACCCCGGTCACCCCCGAGCGCATCGAGCTGCCGACCCGGCTGATCGCCCGCGGCTCGGGCGAGATCCCTCCGGCGGACTGAGCGGCCGATGGACGACGCCACCGATCGCACGCTGCGGGCACTCGGCCTGGCCGAGGCTCCGCGCGAGCATCCCCTGCTGTATCCGGGAGCGTGGCCCGCCGGCTCCGGGCTGCTCGACGGGGACCGTTTCCTGCCGTTGGAGCGGCTGGCGCACGAGGACCGCACTCCGGTCATCGCCATCGGCTCGAACGGCTGCCCGGGGCAGTTGCGGCACAAGATGGCGGAGTTCGGGATCGGGGCGCCGCTGCCCATGGTGAAGGCGCGGGTGACGGGCATCGACGCCGGTGTCTCCGCGCACGTGAGCCGCATGGGGTACGTCTCCGCCTCGCCGGTCGGCGCCCCGGGCACCGTGCGGGAGTTGTTCGTCCTGTGGCTGGACGCCGAGCAGCTCGCGGTGATCGACGCGAGCGAGGGCGTGCCGGTGCCGGGCGGCAACTTCGACCGGGCCTGGCTGCCGGCGCCCGACGTCCGGATCGACCTCGCGGACGGCACCCGGCTGCCCGGGGCGTACGCCTATGTCAACCGGCACGGTGTCCTCCACGACGGCACGGGAACACCCCGTACCCACCCCGGTGAGCGGGAGCTGCTCACCGAGCTCCTCGTCGGGCTGCCACGGCTGCGGGAGCTGTTCGGTGTCGTGCCCGAGGAGTTCTGCGCGCGGGCCCGGGGCGACCGGCGGCTGTGCGAGCGGGGCACGCGGCTGTTCGTCGAGGAGAAGCTGGTGACGGCCTCCGGCCTCGAACGGTACGTGGCCGCCTCGGCCCGGGGTCAGCAGACCGGGAGCCCGGGGACCGGCCCGTCGTTGTCGCCGCCCTTGATGTAGACGTCGCTGACCCAGACGTCCGTGTTGCCGCTGTCGTCGTCGGTCTTGGCCCACCAGACGTTGGTCCACTCCCCGGACGTCTCGCGACGGCCCAGGTTCTGCTGGCAGTAGAAGTAGTTGGTGCCCGCCTTGAGGATGCCGACCTTGTCGCCGGAGGCGGTGTAGGAGTCGGCGGTCTTCCAGACCTGGCAGTTGTACTTGCCGCCGCCGATGGCGCGACAGGCCGGGGACGGGGTGGTCGAGCCGCCGCCGGTCGGGGCGCCCCCTCCCGAACCGCCGCCGGGGGTGGTGCCGCCTCCGGCGGTGGCGCCACCGGTCGGTTTCCCCGGGGCCGGGGTGGTCTCCCGGCCGGTGGGCTCGGGGTCCTTACGGTCAGCGGTCTTCTCCGAGGGTGCCCTGTCCCCGGCCTCGCCCTGCTCCGTGGACCTCGGGGCGTTCGAGCCGTCGTCCGGCCCACCGGGGCCGGAGGACCTGCCCTGCGCACCGGACGCGTCGGTCCGCCCGCCGGCCTCCTTGCCGGCGGTGTCGTCGCTCCGCAGGGCGATCGTGGTACCGGCGGCGGCCAGAACGACGGTGACGGCCGCGGCGGCCAGCAGGACGCGCGCCTTGCGGCGGGGCGCGGCGGGGCCGGGGTTCATCGAGCCGGTGGGTGCGGTGCTGCCGGCCGCGAGCGGGCCGACGTCCCGGGGACCGGCGCCGGGATCCGAGGCCTGTGTGTCGGTGCCTGGCTGCGCGGGGTGCCCGGACACCGACGGCCCGGGGGTGTCGCCGTCCTCGTGGGCTCCGGCCGCGCCCTGCTGCGGTGGTCCGAACCCCGGCGGCACCGACGGGACACTGCGCTCCGTCTCCGCACGCGGAGGCGCGACCGCCGGGCCCCGCAGCGTGGACGTCGGCGTGTCCGAGCCGTCGGCGTCCGCGACGGCCTGGAGCAGTGCGCGGGCCTGGCCGGCCTCCGGGCGGGACTCGGGGCGCTTGTCCAGCAGCCGCTGCAGGACGGGGCCGAGGGGGCCTGCGCGGCGGGGCTCCGGCAGCGGCTCGGAGACGATCGCGGTGAGTGTGGAGAACGTCGACGTACGGCGGAAGGGCGAGGAGCCCTCGACGGCCGCGTACAGGGTGGCCCCCAGGGCCCAGATGTCGGAGGCAGGGCCCGGATCGGCGCCCTGGGCACGCTCGGGTGCCAGGTAGTCCAGGGAGCCGACGAGTTCGCCGCTGCGTGTGAGGTGCGTGGCCGAACCGTCCCCCGGATCGTCCATCGTGGCGATGCCGAAGTCGGTGAGGACGACGCGGCCCGTGCGGTCGAGCAGGATGTTGCCCGGCTTGACGTCCCGGTGCAGGACGCCCGCGCGGTGGGCAGCGGCCAGCGCGTCCATGACCTTCGCGCCGATCCCGGCCGCCTCGCCCGGGCCCAGCGTGCCGCGCTCGCGCAGGACGTCGTCCAGGGACGGTCCGTCGACCAGTTCCATGACGATGACCGGGCGGCCGTCGACCTGGGCGATGTCGTGCACGGCGACGACACCGGGGTGGCGCACCCGGGCCGCGGCACGCGCCTCGCGTTGCATCCGCAGCCGCAGAGCGGCCAGTTCGGGGCCGGCCGCGTCGTTGTACGTGCGCAGTTCCTTGACCGCGACCTCACGGCCGAGGACCTCGTCGACGGCCTTCCACACGACGCCCATGCCGCCGCGCCCCAGCGCCGCCGTGACGCGATAGCGGCCTGCCAGCAGCCGTCCGGTCCCGTCCGTCCGCCCCTGCTCCCCCGTCGACACCGCTGCCCCGTTCCTGTGACCCCACCGGATGCACCGACGACCGACACCGTCAGTGCGTGGCGTACAGACTACGGGGCGGCGGTGACGGCGGCAGACAACGGTGACGGCTGTGACAGGGCCGGTACGTGCCGGCCGGTCCGCCGAACGGCACGGTCAGGCAAAGGCCGTCAGATCCCCGCGACGGGGCGCGGCGAAGCTCTCCAGGTCCGCCCGGGTCAGGCCCGCCAGGCGGGCGACCTCGCCGTTGTCCAGGGCGCCGCAGTCCAGGCCGCGCAGCAGGTAGCCGCTGAGGGCCTTGGCGGTGGCGGGCTCGTCCATGACGTCGCCGCCGGTGCGGTTGGCGTAGCGGGACAGCCGGTCGGCGGCCTGCTCGAAGCCCTCGCGGTAGAAGGCGAAGACGGCCGCGTAGCGGGTGGGGAGGTGGCCGGGGTGCATGTCCCAGCCCTGGTAGTAGGCGCGGGCCAGGGCGCGGCGGGTGAGGCCGTAGTGCAGGCGCCAGGCGTCGTGGACCTTCGCCGTCGGGCCCACCGGCAGGACGTTCGTCGAGCCGTCCGAGACCCGTACGCCCGTCCCGGCCGCCGCGACCTGCATGACGGCTTTGGCGTGGTCCGCTGCGGGGTGGTCGCTGGCCTGGTGGGCGGCGGAGACGCCGAGGCAGGCGCTGTAGTCGAACGTGCCGTAGTGCAGGCCGGTGGCACGGCCCTCGGCGGCCTGGATCATGCGGGCGACGGTGGCGGTGCCGTCGGCGGCGAGGATGGACTGGCTCGTCTCGATCTGGATCTCGAAGCCGATCCGGCCCGGCTCCAGGCCGTGTGTCTTCTCGAAGGCGTCCAGCAGCCGCGCCATGGCGGTGACCTGCTCGGCGTACGTCACCTTCGGCAGGGTGAGGACCAGGCCGTCGGGCAGGCCGCCGGACTCCATCAGGCCGGTGAGGAAGATGTCGAGGGTGCGGATGCCCCGGGCACGTACGGGCGCTTCCATGCACTTCATGCGGATGCCCATGTACGGGGCGGCGGTGCCGTCCCGGTAGGCCTCGGCGATCAGCCGGGCGGCGCGGGCGGCGGTCTCGTCCTCCTCGGGGCCGGGGCGGTTGCCGTAACCGTCCTCGAAGTCGACGCGCAGGTCCTCGATCGGCTCGCGCTCCAGCTTGGCGCGCACGCGCGCGTGGACGGGCTCGGCGAGTTCCTCGCAGAGGCCGAGGACGGCGGCGAGGGACGCGGCGTCCGGCGCGTGTTCGTCGAGTGCGGCGAGGGCCCGGTCACCCCAGGAGCGGACGGTGTCGGCGGCGAAGGCGTCGCCGGGTACGTAGACGGTGTGGACGGGCTGACGGGTACCGGGGTCTCCGGGATAGCGGCGCTCCAGCTCGGCGTCGACCGGGGCGAGGGAGGCGCTGATCTCCTCGCTGACGGCTCCCGCGAGGCTCGTCGCCACCTTCTCCTGCCGGCCCTGACCCATTGCGAGACCCTCCATTTTCCGCACAGCGGAATCAACAATCCGTAGAACGAAGCTATCGGCCGACCTTCGGCCTGGTCAACACCATCCTGACGTGGAATTCCCCGTCTCTCCCCCTTGATCACTGTCGATCGGCCCTCGTCTTCCGTACGCACAGGGCAAGCTTCATCCTGACGTGCAAGGGGAGGGAGACCACGTGCCGAACGAGGCCGGCGTGACGCGCCGCCACGGGCTCAAGGCGGCGGCTGCAGCCGCCGTCGCCGGGCCGCTGCTCACCACCGCGGGCCCCACACGCCGCGCTTCCGCCGACGAGCACACGGGCGCCCTGAACGTCATGACGTTCAACGTGCGCTTCGGGACCGTCGTCGACCGGACACCGCGCTGGGCGGTGCGCCGACCGGTGATGCGGGAATTGCTGCGCCACGAGCGACCGCACGTCATCGGCACCCAGGAAGGGCTGTACGGGCAGGTGCGCGCGATCGAGAAGGATCTCGGCGAGCACTACGACTGGATCGGCACCGGACGCGCAGGCGGCAGCAAGGACGAGTTCATGGCGATCTTCTATGACACGCGCAGACTCGATCCGATCGAGTTCGATCACTTCTGGCTGTCCGACACGCCTTACACGATCGCCTCGAACACCTGGGGAGCGGACTGGCTGCGCATGGTGACCTGGGCCCGTTTCGCCGACCTCGCCGACGGGGGGCGGGAGTTCTACGTCCTCAACACCCACCTGGACAGCGTCAGCCAGTACGCCCGGGAACGCTCGACGGAGCTCATCGGCGAGACGATCGCCGGGTGGGACCGGTCGTCACCGGTCATCGTCACCGGCGACTTCAACGCAGCCGCTCACGACAACCGGGTCTACGACCTCATGCTGGACATCGGACTGGTGGACGCCTGGGACACGGCGGCCTCGCGGGGTCCGGTGTACGGGACGCACCACGGCTACCGGGAGCTCGAACCCGGCGGGCGGCGCATCGACTGGATCCTCACCACACCCGGGGTGAGCACGCACCGGGCCTGGATGAACCCCTTCCGCATGGACGGGACGTATCCGAGCGACCATCTGCCGGTGCAGGCCTCGATGACCCTGGGATGAGAAGAGGCCCCCGTGACCGTTCGCGGTCACGGGGGCCTTTCAGAGCCGGGTCCATCAGCCCTTGCGGGTCTTGATCTCCTCGGTCAGCGCCGGGACGACGTCGAAGAGGTCACCGACGACGCCGTAGTCGACGAGGTCGAAGATCGGCGCCTCGGCGTCCTTGTTGATGGCGACGATCGTCTTCGAGGTCTGCATACCGGCACGGTGCTGGATCGCGCCCGAGATGCCGTTGGCGATGTACAGCTGCGGCGAGACCGACTTGCCGGTCTGGCCGACCTGGTTGGTGTGCGGGTACCAGCCGGCGTCCACCGCGGCGCGCGAGGCGCCGACGGCCGCGCCGAGCGAGTCGGCGAGGGCCTCGATGATCGCGAAGTTCTCCGCGCCGTTGACGCCACGGCCACCGGAGACCACGATCGCGGCCTCCGTCAGCTCCGGACGGCCCGTCGACTCACGCGGCGTACGGCCGGTGACCTTGGTGCCGGTGGCCTGCGCGGAGAAGGTCACCGACAGGGCCTCGACCGCACCGGCGGCCGGGGCGGCCTCGACGGCGGCGCTGTTGGGCTTGACCGTGATGACCGGGGTGCCCTTGGAGACACGGGACTTGGTGGTGAAGGACGCGGCGAACACCGACTGCGTGGCCACAGGGCCCTCGTCGCCGGCCTCCAGGTCGACGGCGTCGGTGATGATGCCGGAGCCCAGACGCAGCGCCAGACGCGCGGCGATCTCCTTGCCCTCGGCGGAGGAGGGGACCAGCACGGCGGCCGGGGACACGGCCTCGTGGGCGGCCTGGAGAGCGTCGACCTTCGGTACGACCAGGTAGTCGGCGTACTCGGCGGCCTCGTGGGTGAGGACCTTGACCGCGCCGTGCTCGGCGAGCACGGCGGCGGTGTCGGCGGCGCCGTTGCCCAGCGCGACGGCGACCGGCTCGCCGATGCGGCGGGCCAGGGTCAGCAGCTCCAGGGTGGGCTTGCGGACGGCACCGTCCACGTGGTCGACGTAGACGAGAACTTCAGCCATGGGACTTCTTCTCTCCTGCTTGCGAAAGATGAGGGGCGGTCAGCGAAGGGGCTCAGATGAACTTCTGGCCCGCGAGGAACTCAGCGAGCTGCTTGCCGCCCTCGCCCTCGTCCTTGACGATCGTGCCCGCGGTGCGGGCCGGGCGCTCGGCCGCGCCGTCGACCGTGGTGTAGGCGCCCTCCAGGCCGACCTCCTCGGCCTCGAGGTCCAGGTCGGACAGGTCCCAGGACTCCACCGGCTTCTTCTTGGCCGCCATGATGCCCTTGAAGGACGGGTAACGGGCCTCGCCCGACTGGTCGGTCACCGAGACGACCGCCGGGAGGGAGGCCTGCAGGTTCTCGGAGGCGGCGTCGCCGTCGCGGCGGCCCTTGACCGTGCCGTCCTCGACGGAGACCTCGGAGAGCAGGGTGACCTGCGGGACACCCAGACGCTCGGCGAGCAGCGCGGGCACGACGCCCATGGTGCCGTCGGTGGAGGCCATGCCGGAGACGACCAGGTCGTAGCCGGCCTTCTCGATCGCCTTGGCCAGGATCAGGGAGGTGCCGATGGCGTCGGTGCCGTGGATGTCGTCGTCCTCGACGTGGATCGCCTTGTCCGCGCCCATGGACAGCGCCTTGCGCAGGGCGTCCTTGGCGTCCTCGGGGCCCACCGTCAGGACGGTGATCTCGACGTCGTCGTCGGAGTTCTCGGAGATCTGCAGCGCCTGCTCGACCGCGTACTCGTCGAGCTCGGAGAGCAGACCGTCCACGTCGTCCCGGTCGACGGTCAGGTCATCGGCGAAGTGCCGGTCGCCAGTGGCGTCGGGCACGTACTTCACAGTGACAACGATCCTCAAGCTCACGCCGGCTCTCCTACTGCATCGTCATTTCCATGCTGCCTACTTGCAGGCAGCATAGGCGCCTCTAGCGTCCGATCCCGGTCGGGGCGAACCCACGCCCCGAGCGAAATATTACTCGTCAGTACACCCAGTTCGTTCCCGCTAAGCAAGCGCTTTGAACTGTGACCTTCGCAACGCAGCGTAACCGGAACTCGACGGTCACGCAGCCCGGGGAGCCCTGGTACTCAGTCGCCCAGACGCTGGAAACGTCCCTGGTGGTACAGGAGCGGACGGCCCGTGCCCGAGGGGTCGCCGTCCACGACCTCGGCGATCACGAGCCGGTGGTCCCCGGCGGGTACGCGCGCGACGACCCGGCCCACCAGCCAGGCGAGCACGCCGTCGAGGACGGGGACGCCTTCGGGGCCCTCCCGCCAGGCGGTGGGCGGGCCGAAGCGGTCGGCGCCGCTGCGGGAGAAGGTGGCGGCGAGCTCCTGCTGGTGCTCGCCGAGGATGTGGACACCGACGTGGTCCGCCGTCGCGATGGCGGGCCAGCTGGAGGCACCGGTGCCGACCCCGAAGGACAGCAGCGGCGGCTCGGCGGACACGGACGTCAGGGAGGTGGCGGTGAAGCCCACCGGGCCGGCTTCGCCACGAGCGGTGATGACGGCGACTCCCGCCGCGTGCCGCCGGAAGACCGAGCGCAGGAGGTCGGGCGTGGCGAGAAGGTCCGCAGGCATGGGGTCAGGCTGACGATAAATGGTACGCACAGTCAAGTTCGTTCCGTGATGTGGGAGATGACTCACTGACGCCGTCACGCCCGTCACACCGCCTCTCCCAGTGCCGCGATCACGTCGGCCTTGCGCGGCTGCCCCGTGGCCCTCCGCACCACCCGGCCGTCGGCGTCCAGCACGAACACGGTCGGGGTCTTGAGGACGTCCAGCCGCCGCACGAGGTCGAGGTGGGCCTCGGCGTCGATCTCGACATGGGTCACGCCCGGCACGACGCCGGCGACCTCGCCGAGGACCCTGCGGGTCGCCCGGCAGGGCGCGCAGAACGCGCTGGAGAACTGCACGAGCGTGGCCCGCTCGCCGAGTTCCGTGCCGAGGTCCGCCGCATCGAGTCGCTTGCCGTCGTCGCGCCCGCGCACCCGTACCCTCCCGCTCCGCCGCCGCTGCAGCACTCCGTAGGCGCTCGCCACCGCGAGCACCACCGCGCACACCACCAGTCCGGTCATCACCTCCTGCAAGCGTTCACGAGACCGCAAAGATTCCCGTCCCCGCAATGCGGCCGCGTTGCGGAATGCTTGGTTCCCATGGACATCGATGCGAGAGGGCCGCGTTTCGGCGCGGCCGTCACGACCGCCGTGCTGGCGGTCGTGCTGGTCACGGGAAGCGCTTGGCTGCTGGCCTGGCAGACGCTGGCGTTCCTGCTGGGCGCGGCGGGCGGGGTCGGCCGCTCGCCGTACGGCCTGCTGTTCGCCAAGGCGGTCCGGCCGCGACTCGGGCGGCCGACGGAGTTCGAGGCGCCCGAGCCGCCGCGCTTCGCCCAGGCGGTGGGACTGCTTTTCGCCGGACTCGGGCTCGTCGGCTACACCCTGGGGCCCGGCTGGCTGGGCCTCGCGGCGACCGGCGCCGCGCTCGCCGCCGCCTTCCTGAACGCGGCGTTCGGGTACTGCCTGGGTTGCGAGTTGTACCTGCTCGTGCGGCGGGTGGCGGTCCGCGCGGAGTAATGGGGACGCAAAAGCACGAGGTGGGCACCTGCGGACGACGTGACGAGAATCTCGCCGCCGTCGGGCACGAGGACTGGCTACCCGGCCGTTCTTCGGGCACGATCTGCGACAAGCCGTAAACCTACGGCTGCGTAACTTCTCCACTGGGAATCCCTTCCCAGGCAGAGCAGGAAGGGTCCGAACCGCCCATGGCAGAGCTCGTCTACCGTCCCGTCGTCGGTCTCGCCCGCACGCTGTTCAAGGTGTGGGACCTCAAGATCGACCTCCAGGGTTCGGAGAACATCCCGCGCTCGGGCGGCGCCGTGCTGGTGAGCAATCACATCAGCTACCTGGACTTCGTCTTCGACGGCCTGGCGGCCCTGCCGCAGAAGCGTCTCGTGCGTTTCATGGCGAAGGAGTCGGTCTTCCGGCACAAGATCTCCGGCCCGCTGATGCGCGGGATGAAGCACATCCCGGTGGACCGCAAGCAGGGCGAGGCGGCCTACGCGCACGCCCTGGACTCGTTGCGGTCGGGCGAGATCGTCGGGGTCTTCCCGGAGGCGACCATCTCACAGTCGTTCACGCTGAAGAGCTTCAAGTCGGGCGCCGCGCGCCTGGCGCAGGAGGCCGGCGTCCCGCTGATCCCGATGGCGGTGTGGGGCACACAGCGGCTGTGGACCAAGGGTCACCCGCGCAACTTCAAGCGCAGCCACATCCCCATCACGATCCGGGTGGGCGAGGCGATCGAGGCGTCCCGCGACAAGTACGCGGGCGCCATCACGCGCCAGCTGCGCGAGCGCGTCCAGGAGCTCCTCGAGGCCGCCCAGCGCGCCTACCCCGTCCGCCCCAAGGGTCCGGACGACACCTGGTGGATGCCGGCCCACCTCGGCGGCACGGCCCCGACGCCGGAGCAGGTGCGGGCGGCCGAGGCGCACTGAGCCCCGCCCGCCCCGCTCTCAGGCGGAGGACTCCGGAGCGCGTACGGCGATGTCCGCACCGGGGCTGAATTGCGCCAGCAGCTCGGCGAGTTCTTCCGCCGCGGCCGTCACCTCGGAGACCGGCATCGGCGCCAGGCTCTCCAGCAGGAAGATGCCCGACGTCGTCTCCTCGGTGAGCCGGGTGCGCGGGCCCTGACGCCAGTTCCAGCGGCGGCAGGTCACGCCCGCGTCGTCACACCACACCACTTCGCCCACGTCGGGGTGCTCGACGCTCCGCTCGCCGCCGGCGACGGTCACGAACCGCTCCTCCCCCGTGGCGCGGATCAGCCGCATGCCGCCCTCGATGCGGTCGAGGTCCTCGCCGCCGACGGGGATCAGGTGGGCGACGGAGACGGCGTTGTAGAGGTCGACGAGCAGGTTGACGCGGGGCAGTCCGGCGTCCGAGAGGGCACGCTTGGCGAGCGCCTCCGCGGAGTTGCGGGTGCGGGACGGCTTCGAGCCGAACGCCGTGTAGGTGGCACGCCAGGCGGCCATGTGCGGGTCCTCGTGCGGGGCGCGGCCGTCCAGTCGCAGGGCGAGCCGACGCGCCGCATCGTCGAGGAGCCCCGCACTGGCCCGGCTGCTCGGCCCGTTGACCAGGCCGTGTGCTTCGATCGCCACGTGCGTGAAGCCGGGCGCGAGGGTGCGTACGTCGTCGGACACGGTCAGCGTGAGCGTCATGGTCGCCTCGCCTCAGAGTGCGGTGGGGAGCGTCTGCCACAGGTGCGGCCGGTCGCGAGCCGCTGTGAGAGCGTTCAGCACGATCGGATGCGGTGCAGCATACAGCACCGGATAGTCCAACTCATTGGACTCACGGTCGGGCGTGAAGGCGAGCCGCTCACCGTCGAGGGAGAACTGCGCATCGACGCCGGGTTTGTTGCCCCTGGGGTCCTGCCGGTGCCACGCCCCGTCGAACCGCACGGCGACCAGCCCGTGCACCTCGTCGAACTTTTGATAGCAGAGCGCGGTGGGAATGTCCTCGGCCCGCAGCAGCGCGGTCAGCGCATGGGCCTTGGCGTAGCAGATGCCGGTGCGCTGCTCCAGGACGTCGGAGGCGCGCCAGGTGACGCGGGGATCACCGGAGTCCTGCGAGTGCGGAATGGTGTCACGCACGAACTCGAAGGCCGCTTGCGCATACCCATACGAGTCATCGACCCCGCCCGCCAGCCTCGCCGCAGTCTCGCGGACCAGTGGGTGATGGTGGTCGATGACCTCGTCGGCGGCCAAGTAGGCGGACAGGTCGGGCGTTTGCTGGATGAGCTGCATACGGGCAGAGCGTAGACAGGGGGCACCCACCCGTCAATCGATTTACGCTCTGCCACATATTTATGCATGCGCTCAGCGAGCCATCTCCTCCTTGAGGGCCGCCACGAACGCGTCCACGTCGTCCTCGGTCGTGTCGAACGCGCACATCCACCGGACGTCGCCCGCGGCCTCGTCCCAGAAGTAGAAGCGGAACCGCTTCTGGAGGCGCTCGCTCACGTCGTGCGGCAGGCGGGCGAAGACCGCGTTGGCCTGCACCGGGTAGAGGATCTCCACACCGTGCACGGCCCGTACGCCCTCCGCGAGGCGCTGGGCCATCTCGTTGGCGTGTCCGGCGTTGCGCAGCCACAGGTCCCGGGCGAGCAGGGCCTCCAACTGCACCGAGACGAAGCGCATCTTGGAGGCGAGCTGCATGGACAGCTTGCGCAGGTGCTTCATGTGGCTGACGGCGTCCTGGTCGATGACCACGACGGCCTCGCCGAACAGGGCGCCGTTCTTGGTGCCGCCCAGGGAGAGGATGTCGACGCCGGCGGCGTTGCTGAGCGTCCGCATCGGGACGTTCAGGCTTGCGGCGGCGTTGGCCAGCCTGGAGCCGTCCAGGTGCACCTTCATGCCGTGCGCGTGGGCGTGCTCGCAGATGGCCCGTATCTCGTCTGGTGTGTAGACCGTGCCCAGTTCGGTGGCCTGCGCGAGGGAGACGACCTGCGGCATGGCGCGGTGCTCGTCGTCCCAGCCGTAGGCCTGCCGGTCGATCAGCTCGGGCGTGAGCTTGCCGTCCGGCGTCGGAACGGTCAGCAGCTTCAGGCCGCCGACCCGCTCCGGGGCCCCGCACTCGTCGACGTTGATGTGCGCGCTCTCCGCGCAGATCACCGCGCCCCAGCGGTCGGTGACCGCCTGGAGCGCGACGACGTTCGCGCCGGTGCCGTTGAAGACCGGGAACGCCTCGGCCGTCGGCCCGAAGTGGCTGCGGATCACCTGCTGGAGGTTCCCGGTGTAGGTGTCCTCGCCGTAGGCGACCTGGTGCCCGCCGTTGGCCAGGGCCAGGGCGGCGAGCACCTCCGGGTGGGCCCCGGCGTAGTTGTCGCTGGCGAAACCGCGGACCTCGGGATCGTGATGACGGCGGGCGTCGGTCTTCGGCGGGTTCACGGCTTCTCGGTGAGCCACAGACGGTTTCCGTTCACTTCGGCGGCGGGCTTCTCCCAGACCTCGGTGATGGCCTCGGCCAGATCCTTGACGTCGGTGAAGCCCGCGAACTTCGCGTTGGGCCGGTCGGCGCGCATCGCATCGTGGACCAGCGCCTTGACCACCAGGATCGCGGCAGCCGAGGTCGGCCCCTCGGGACCCCCGGCCTTGCGGAAGTAGTCGGCCATGGCCAGCGTCCACGCCTCCGCCGCCGCCTTGCCGGCCGCGTAGGCGGCGTTGCCCGCGGTGGGCTTGCTGGCCCCGGCGGCGCTGATCAGCACGTACCGGCCGCGGTCGCTGCGCTGCAGCGCCTCGTGGAAGGCGAGGGAGGTGTGCTGCACGGTGCGCACCAGCAGCATCTCGAGGAAGTCCCAGTCGTCGAGGCTGGTCCGGGTGAAGGTCTCGCTGCCGCGCCAGCCGCCGACGAGGTGGACCAGGCCGTCGACGCGGCCGAAGTCCTTCTCGATGCGGGTGGCCCAGTCGCGGGTGGCTCCCAGATCCAGCAGATCGACCGTGTCGCCGGTGACGGTGGCGCCGCCGGACGCGAAGCTCGCCGCGTCCACCGCCTCCGCCAGCCGCTCCGGATCGTTGTCCGAGCCGATGACGGTGGCTCCCGCCTCGGCCAGCCTGAGCAGCGCGGCCCGGCCGGCGGGTCCGCCCGCTCCGGCCACCGCGATCACCGCACCGCTGAGCGCCCCGTTCCCCATGATCTTCGCCTCCTGAGCAGTGTTCCCGGTACGCCGATCGCTCACGCGGCGATCCGCTCGGCGCCGTCCGCCGTGATGCCCTTGGTGGAGGCGATCACGTTCTTCAGCTTCTTGGACAGTGCCTCATAGAACATGCTCAGCGGAAACTCGTCCGGAAGCACGTCATCGACGAGTCTGCGCGGCGGCTGCGTCGTGTCGAGGGCGTCGGGACCCTTGGCCCACTTGGAGCCCGGGTGCGGGGAGAGGTAGGTCGAGACCAGCTCGTAACCGGCGAACCAGTGGACGAGCTTGGGGCGGTCGATGCCGTCGCGGTAGAGATCCTCGATCTCGGCGCACAGCTGGTTGGTGACCTGCGGGGCGCGCTCCCAGTCGATGGTGAGCTTGTTGTCGGTCCAGCGGACGACGTCGTGCTTGTGCAGGTAGGCGAAGAGGAGCTGGCCGCCCAGGCCGTCGTAGTTGCGCACGCGCTCGCCGGTGACCGGGAAGCGGAACATGCGGTCGAAGAGGACCGCGACCTGCACGTCACGGGCCTGCGGGACACCCTCGGCCGAGAGCTTCACGGCCTCCTTGAAGGCGGTGAGGTCACAGCGCAGTTCCTCCAGGCCGTACATCCAGAACGGCTGGCGCTGCTTGATCATGAAGGGGTCGAAGGGCAGGTCACCGTGGCTGTGGGTGCGGTCGTGGACCATGTCCCAGAGGACGAACGCCTCCTCGCAGCGCTTCTGGTCGTGGACCATCGCAGCGACGTCCTCGGGCAGCTCCAGGCCCAGGATGTCCACGGCGGCGTCGGTCACGCGGCGGAAGCGGGCGGCCTCGCGGTCGCAGAAGATGCCGCCCCAGGTGAACCGCTCCGGGGCCTCGCGCACGGCGATGGTCTCGGGGAACAGGACGGCGGAGTTGGTGTCGTAGCCGGCCGTGAAGTCCTCGAACTTGATGCCGCAGAACAGCGGATTGTCGTAGCGGGTGCGCTCCAGCTCGGCCAGCCAGTCCGGCCAGACCATACGCAGCACGACCGCCTCGAGGTTGCGGTCGGGGTTGCCGTTCTGCGTGTACATCGGGAAGACGACGAGGTGCTGCAGGCCGTCCGCGCGGTTCGCGGCGGGCTGGAAGGCCAGCAGCGAGTCGAGGAAGTCGGGCACCCCGAAGCCGCCGTCGGCCCACCGGGCCAGGTCCTTGGCCAGGGCCTGGTGGTAGGCGCCGTCGTGCGGGAGCAGCGGGGAGAGCTCCAGGACGGCATCGGCGACCTGGCGGACCGCGAGCTCGGCGTCGGCCGGGCCGGGCGCACCCTCGGCGTCGAAGTCGATCGACCCGTCCTTGGACTGCCATGGCCGGATCCGCTCCACGGCATCCTTGAGCACGGGCCATGCCGGGTGGTCGACCACCCTGGCCACGGGAGGAAGACCTTCCTCCGAACCCACCTGCACAAGAATTTCCGTCATGTCCCACCTTCCACGGGAGAATCTCACGTATGCAGACCGTATACACACGAGGTTCCTCCCAGCAAGGGTGAACCCGGGAAATTATCCTGCCCGACCCTGTGCTTCACCGCACTTTTTCCTGTCGGTCACGCTTCTGCCCGAATGCGCCGCAACCATGCCCTCACTCTCTGCACAGGGCGGGCCCAGACGATACGGTCAGGGGGGCCGTCAGGCCCCCAGTGCCGCCTGTCGACGGAAGAGAGTCGCGTCTTGAACTTCCTCACCATCGGTCACCGCGGAGTCATGGGTGTGGAGCCCGAGAACACCCTCCGGTCCTTCGTCGCGGCCCAGGAGGCCGGTCTCGACGTCATCGAACTCGATCTGCACCTGAGCAAGGACGGCGCGCTCGTCGTCATGCACGACACGGATGTGGACCGCACGACCGACGGCTCCGGCCCGATCGCCGAGAAGACCCTCGCCGAGCTGCGGGCCCTGGACGCGGGCCGGGGCGAGCGCGTCCCCGAGTTCGAGGAGGTCCTGGAGGCCGTCCCCACACCGCTCCAGGCGGAGATCAAGGACAAACAGGCGGCGCGGGCACTGGCCGAGGTGATGAACCGCCGCGATCTGGCCGGCCGGGTGGAGGTGTCGTCGTTCCACGACGAGGCGATCGCCGAGATCAAGCCCCTGGTGCCGGGCGTGCGCACGGCACTGATCGCCAGTCGCTACGGCACGGACATCGTGGACCGCGCGGTCGAGGCCGGCGCCGAGACCGTGTGCCTGAACATCCGCCGGCTCACCCTGGAGATCGTGGAGCGGGCCCGCAAGGCGGATTTGAGGATCATCGGCTGGGTGGTGAACACGCAGGACCAGCTGCGACTGGTCAGGGCGTTCGGTCTGGACGGCGCGACCACCGACCACCCGGACATCAAACGCACCGGCCGTTTCACGGCCTAGCCGAGTTCCTTGACCAGCAGCTCGAACTGCAGGTCGTCGCGCTGCGGGATCCCGAAGCGCTCGTCGCCGTACGGGAACGGGGACATCCGTCCCGTACGGCGGTAGCCGCGCCGCTCGTACCAGGCGATGAGGTCGTCCCGCACGGAGATCACCGTCATCTGCATCTCCTTCGCGTCCCAGGTCTCCCGGGCCAGGCGCTCCGCCTCCGCGATGATCAGCTTGCCGAGGCCCGCGCCCTGGAGCAGCGGGCTGACGGCGAACATCCCGAAGTAGGCGTTCTCACCCCGGTGCTCCACCTGGCAGCAGGCGACGATCCTGCCGTCCTGCTCCACCGTCAGGAGCCGGCTGCCGGGCGACTCGATGACCGCCAGCACGCCCTCCGGATCGGTCCGCTGCCCTTCGAGGATGTCCGCCTCGGTGGTCCATCCGGCCCTGCTGTCGTCGCCCCGGTACGCCGACTCGATCAGCGCCACGAGCTCGTCCACGTCGGCGTCGGTGGCGTCGCGGTACGTCAGAGCGGTGGCTGCGGTCTCCATGGGCGTACGTCTCCGTCTTCCTGGCGCGGCTCGGGCAGGGATGAGCGTAACGCCACCAGGCCCTAAGCTCCGCTGCATGGTGCATGTACTCAGCAGCCGGATCCTGCTCCGCCCCACCGACCCCGAGCGGTCCCGTGCCTTCTACGGCGAGCAGCTGGGCCTCGCCGTCTACCGCGAGTTCGGCACGGGCACCGAGCGCGGCACCGTCTTCTTCCTGGGCGGCGGCTTCCTCGAGGTCTCGGGCCGGTCCGAGACGCCCCCCGCGCCCGCCGTACGGCTGTGGCTGCAGGTCGACGACGTGGCCGCGGCACAGGAGGAACTACGGGGCAAGGGCGTGGACATCGTGCGGCCGCCGGTGCGGGAGCCCTGGGGGCTGATCGAGATGTGGATCGCGGATCCGGACGGGACGCCGATCGTGCTGGTGGAGGTTCCGGCGGACCATCCGATGCGCTACCGGCCCGGCATCTGAGTTGCGTCGAGGCGATGCTCCCAGCCCCGGTCGGTGCGGGTGAGTTCGCTGAAGCCCGCACCGGTCAGCAGCGCGAGCGGGGCACTGTCGGCGGCCGATTCGCAGGCGACGAGACGGTCGACGCCGCACAGCCGCAGCCAGTCGGCGGCCCGGGCGAGCAGCCAGTGCTCCAGCCCGGTGCCGTCCTGCTCGGGGTCGATGTGCAGGTTGCCGATGTCGGCGACGCCCGCGGCGCGGGCATGGCGTTCCGGGCGGGCCAGGGCCGTGTCGATCTCGATGAAACCGAGGCTCTTCCCCATGGCCCGGGCCGTGAAGCGGGTGCCGCACTCCCCGGGGGTGCGCTCGGCCGCGACGCCCGGCCGGGGCTCGGCGGCCGGCAGGTCGGCCACCCGGGCGATCAGGATGACCTCGGTGTCCCCGGTGTGCCGGAACCCCGCGCGTTCGTAGAGAGCCCGGATGTGGGGCCAGTTGCGGGGCAGGCCGTACACGAGCGGGGCGGGGAGGGACCCGTCGGCGTACCGGACGCGGGGGTTCCATCGGACGAACTGTGCGAGGCACGCCCGCATCAGCAGGTCGGCGGCGAGGTCGGCTTCGGGCCAGAGGGACGCCGCCGGGCGATGCACGAACCAGTTGATCTCGGCGGCGTCCCGGTAGTGCGCGCCCACCTCGGCGTCCGCCCGGTAGCGCAGCAGGTGGGCCGCGGCGACGACGTGCTCGCGCTGCTCGGCGACGAGCGTCGTCCGCTCGGCCACCCACGGGTCGGTGATGAACTCGCCGGGCTGCCGCTCCAGGTCACCGAGGACGGTGTTCACGGAGACGGAGACGCCGGGGACGACGGCCGCCACGTGCAGGTTGACCAGGTCGGTCAGCTGCTCGCGGTCGGTCCGGCGGAAGGGGCGCACCTGGGGGCCGGGCACGGGGTACCTCCGGGCAGGGTGAGGGAGCCGGTGGCCGCCACGCGGTGCGGTACGGGGCGAGGGTACGCCGGGGACACTGCGGCACACCACCGGGTTGCCCCGGATGGCAGGGAGTCGGGAAGGCGGCTTAGCGTGCTGGAGAGGGACCCCGGGGGCCTGCCCCCATCGCTCGCGGAAGGAACGCCATGAAGCTCGACGCACCGGTGACCGGCGGTCCCTGCTGGGCCGAGCTGGGGACCAGCGACCTGGACGCGGCCCGGCGCTTCTACACGCGGCTGTTCGGCTGGCGGCCCGAGACGGACGCGCGTCAGGAGGCCGGGGGCTACACCGTGGCGCACCTCGGGGACGCGGCGGTGGCGGCGCTCGCCCCGCTGTACCAGCCGTCGCAACCGGTCGCCTGGAACGTGTCGTTCGCGGTGACCGACGCGGATGCCACCCTCCGCGCGGTGAGCGAGGCGGGCGGATCGGTGCTGTTCGGGCCCACGGACGTGTTCGACGTGGGCCGTTTCGCGGTGGCCGCCGATCCCGGCGGTGCCGTGTTCCAGCTGTGGCAGGCGGGGACCTTCCCGGGCGCCGGACTGTTCAACGCGCCCGGCTCACTGGGCTGGGTGGAGCTGATGACACGGGATCCGGAGGGAGCCGTGTCCTTCTACACGCGGGTGTTCGGCTGGACGGTCGCCCCGTCGGACCGTTACACCCAGTGGGGCGTCGGCGGGGCCGACTTCGGCGGCATGGTGACCATGGACGACAAGTTCCCGCCCGAGGTACCGGCGCACTGGCTGCCGTACTTCGCCGTGGCCGACGTGGACGACGCGACCGCCGTCGTGCAGCGGCACGGCACGGTCCTGATGGTGCCCACGTCCGTGCCCGACGGCCCGCGCATCGCGGTGCTGCGGGACCCGCAGGGCGCGATGTTCGGCGTGTACCGGGCGGACTACGAGCGCTGAGACGGCGGTGTGCGACGACGAGGGGAGGGCCGGGCGGGACTTGCGCTGAAGTGCGCTCCAGCTCCTAGCGTCCTGCGCACGACCTGCCCGGAAAGGACAACCGTGCGTTACACACTGTTCGGCAAGACCGGTCTGCGTGTGAGCGAGCTGAGTCTCGGCGCGATGACCATCGGCGACGACTGGGGCTGGGGCGCCGGCGAGGAGGCCAGCGCCCGGATCGTCGACGCATACGCGGAGGCGGGCGGCAACTTCATCGACACCGCCAACAACTACACCGACGGCAGCTCGGAACGGATTCTCGGCGAACTGCTCGAAGGCCGGCGCGACCGGTTCGTACTGGCCAGCAAGTACACCTGCGCAATCCGTGACGGTGACGTCAACGCCGCGGGCAATCACCGCAAGAACCTGGTTCTGTCGGTGGAGGCGAGCCTGCGGCGGCTGCGGACCGACCGGCTGGACGTGCTGTGGGTGCACGCCCGGGACAACTTCACACCGGTCGAGGAGGTCATGCGGGCCCTGGACGATCTCATCCGCACGGGCAAGGTGCTGTACATCGGTGTCTCGGACTGGCCCGCCTGGGAGATCGCCCAGGCGGGCACCCTGGCGGAGTTGCGGGGCTGGACCGCGTTCGCCGGTTCGCAGCTGCGCTACAGCCTGCTGGAACGGACCCCGGAGCGCGAACTGCTGCCGCAGGCCCGGGCGTTCGACCTGGCCGTGCTGGCGTGGGCGCCGCTCGCGGCCGGGAAGCTCACCGGCAAGTACCGCAGGGGCGAGGCGGGGCGTCTCGACACCACCGGCGGGGACACCGACCCGCGCGAGGAGGCGGTGATCAGTGCCGTGCTCGAGGTCGCCGAGCAGGGTGGCTGGAGTCCGGCACAGGTGGCCCTGGCCTGGCTGCTGGCCCGGCCGGGCAACGTGGTGCCGATCATCGCGGCGACCAAAGAGAGCCAGCTCGCCGACAATCTGGGCAGTGTCGACGTCCGCCTCGACGCGGACGCCCTCGCCCGGCTCGACGAGGTGAGCGCGGTGCCGCTCGGTTTCCCGCACGACTTCGTCCGTGAGCCGGCCATCACCCGGGCCGTGTACGGCGACCGCTGGGAAGCCGTCGACGACCGCCGCTCCACGCATCGCCGTACGGTGCACGAGGTGCTGTGACCGGTGCGCCGACGTGCCCTGCCGATGGCCGCATCAGGCCCTCAGCACGCCGAGCCGCCCTTCCAGTTGACTGAGCAACTCCCCGAGCAGACAAGCGAGTTCACCCTGCTCGGGGGCGTCGAGGCCGGACAGCACGGCGGTCTCGTAGGCGAGCTGGACGGGCAGGATGCCGTCGACGAGGTCGCGTCCGGCGTCGGTGAGGCGGAGGTGGACGACCCGCCGGTCACGGGTGTCCCCGCGCCGTTCGACCAGGCCGCGCTCGCTCAGCTGCTTCAGGCGTTTGGTGACGGCGGCCCCCGAGGAGAAGGTCTCCCGCGCCAGTTCCCCCGGCGTCAGCTCGTGCCCGGTACGACGCAGCGCGCCCAGCAGATCGAACTCGGGCCGGCTGAGCCCCGCCCGGCGCAGGGGAGCGTCCTCGGCCTGCTGCAGCAGGGCGGCACAGCGGTTGATCCGCCCGATGATCTCCATCGGTCCCGTGTCGAGCCCGGGGCGCACGGTCTGCCACTGCCGCACCACGGCAGCCACGGTGTCGCCCCGACGGCGGCCGCCCGGGTCGGCCCCGGAGGTGCCGCCATCGGCGCCGCTCCCCTCGGTCGCCGCTCCCCTGGCCCCGGCCTCGTCGGCCGACCGCCCTTCCGTCGCCGACTGCGGGCCGTGCCCGGTGTCGCTCCGCTCCGGCGATGGTCCTTCGGTCGGCGTCATGACCGTGCGTCCTCCGTTTCTGTGGCCGGGTCCCGGTCCGGGAGCAGGCCCTGTCGTCGGGCCGTCGCGGCGAGCGTACGGTGTCCGGACTGTTCGGCGAGCACGACCCGCTCCCGGGGCAGGGCCCGTTGCCACCATTCACCGGCGGCGGCGTCGGCGGTGGCACGCAGTTCGGCCAGGGCGACGGCGAGGCCGCGACGCGCGGATTCCAGGGCCCCGGCGCCGGGGTCCGGCTCGGCCAGGAGGCGGGCGGCGTGCTCACGGGCCCGGCCGACGGCGGTCAGCGCGTGTTCGACACGGTCGCCCGCACGCCGGTCGGTGACGGCCACGGCGGCGACGAATCCCACCAGCGCGCCGACGACGGTGTCCACGACCCGCTCCGTCATCAATGTCCAGGGCTCCTGGTATCCGGCGAATTCCGTGATGAGCAGGGCCATGGGCGTCACGCAGACGCTGCCGAGCCAGTAGTTCCGGCTGATGAGCGCCTCCGCGCCGAAGCTGCATGCCAGGCAGCACAGCACGAGCGCCACCGGCCCCAGGTGTGCGAGCGGCACGACGGCCAGGAAGACGAGCACGCCGACGACGTTGCCCACGACCCGCTGGACGGCCCGGCTCCAGGTCAGCGCGGTGTTGGCCTGGTACAGCGAGGCGGCGGTGACCAGTGCCCAGGAGGGGCGGCCGACGCCGAGGGCGAGGGAGGCGTAGCCGGCGAGTGCGCAGCCGAGCGCGGTCCGCACCGCGAGCGGGGTCAGCGGACCGAGCCGCGCCCGTGGGGGGCGGACCGCGGCCACGCCGAGCAGTTCGCCGGTGCCGGTGTCCGGCAGGCCGGCCTCGGGGACGGGTCCATTGCCACGCAGCGAGCCCGCCCACGCGCGCAGCCGGCCCGCGTCCGCCTCAGCCGGCGCCGCGAGGGCGACCTCGGCGCGGACCACGAGCCGTTCGAGCGCCCACCGGGTCCGGGAGGGAGCGTGGGTGGCAAGCAGCGACTGCCGGGCGGCCTGTGCGGCGGCACAGCCGACGGCGCGCATCCGGGCGTGGTCCTCACCCGTGCCGCCGGTGCCGGCGTATCCGGCGGCGGCCTTCAGGGCGGCGGCGGTGGCGCGGCGCTCCGGCCAGTGAGGCCTGAGGAGCGCGGGCGCCATGCAGACCAGCCAGGCCCAGGCGCCCGTTCCGGCGGCCAGGGCCAGATGTCCGGGCACCTGACCGAGGGTCTGCGGTGCGAACAGGGAGGCCGAGCTGACGAAGGTGAGGACGACGTTGCCCGGCGGACCGATCCGGGTGGCGTCGCACAGCACCTTCTGGGCGGCGGCCAGCAGCGCGCCCACGGTGACCAGGACGACGGCACTGCCGGTGAGCGAGGCCGCGACCAGGGCCACGGCGAGCCCGCCGAGCATGCCCAGCACCACCCCCGCCAGGACACCGGCCCGGGCGGCGTACGGGCGGTTGTGGGCGTACAGCGCGCACAGGGAGCCGGCCATCGCGTACATCACCAGGTCGAGCCGGCCGAGCGCGAGCAGGGTGAAGGCGGGCGGGGCGATCGCCGCGACCACGCTCAGCGCGGGCTTGAACCAGATCTCCGAGGGCCTGCCCGGGCGCAGTACCCCCGCAAGGGGGAGACGCCTTACGGGCCGGGTGACGGGGGTGGCGGGCGCGCTGCTCATGGCCGCAACCTTAACATGTGTTTTACCTGTGAAACATATCCTCCCGCCTGGTGTGCTCCGCCGAGTGCTCCCGCTGTACACCCTTGCGCTTGCGTGCGCGCCGCACGGCGCGGGCATCGATTGTCCGACCGTCGAAGGGGGAGGTACGCGTGCACGGACCGGCTTCGTCCGGCTGGCTGCTGGTGGCGCTCTGCGCGGTGACCGGCGTCTACTGCCTGGCGCGGATGCGCGGTGGCGCCGAGGGGCGGCGCAGCGCTGCGGGCGGCGAGGCGCTGATGGGTTTCGGGATGGCGGCGATGGCCGTACCGGCGGCGGTGTTCACGCCACCCGCGTGGGCGTGGCCCGTCTACGCGGCGGTGTTCGGGGCGGCGGGCGTGCACGCGCTGTGGGCGGTACGGGCCGGCGTGCACCATCTCCATCACCTGGTGGGGGCTGCCGCGATGGTCTACATGTCCGTCGTCATGGCGGGCTCCCCCGGGCACGCGCACGGTCAGGGCGGATCGGGGGTTCCGCTGCTGACCGGGGCGCTGCTGCTCTATTTCGCCGGGTACGTGCTGCTGACCGGCGTCCGCCTGGTGCCGGTCGCCGCCGTGGCCGGCGGTGCGGGTCCCGCCGGGTGGGGCGACCGGCCGGAACTGGCGCGGGCCTGCCGCCTTTCCATGGCGATCGCGATGGTGGCGATGCTGCTGACGCTGTGAGCGCGGCCGTCCCGGCTTCCCGGTGCAACCGTGGACCCGGCATTCAGCCCCCGCACTCCGGCGCCCCAACGGATCCGTTGTCTGCGTCACTTTGGCGTCGCAAGTCGTACCCCTGAGCGGGGCGGCGCTCATAGGCTGCCCCCATGATGCTCACCGCCGCGCTGCTGCTGCTCGGCGCCCTCACCGCCGTGGCCGCCCCCCGGCTGCTCGCCCGGGCGGACTGGCCGGACCGTGAGCCGGTGGTGGCGCTGTGGGTGTGGCAGTGCGTGGTGGCGGCCGTCCTCGTGTGCTGCGCGCTGTCGATGACGCTCAGCGCGGCCGCGGCCTGGCACGCGGTCGGCGGGCACCTCTTCGCCACGGCCCCGCGCGCGGTCGTCGAGGCCTACGCCCTGGGCACCGCGGGCCCCTGGGCGGCGACCACGGCGGTCGCCCTGGCCGGTGGCGGGCTGTGGAGCGCGGCGATGCTGCTGCGTGAGATCGGCCGCGCCCGTGCGCGGCGTCGCCGTCGGCGCGCCGATCTGCTGGTCCGGGCTCCGCTGCTGCCGGGCGAGGTGGCCGTCTCGGGCCGGCTGGTCGTCCTGGAGAGCGAGCGGCCGGATGCCTGGTGGCAGCCGGGCACTCCCCCTCAACTGGTCGTGACCACGGCCGCGTTGCGCCGGCTGAAAGGCCGGCAACTGGACGCCGTGCTGGCTCACGAGCAGGGTCACGCACGGGCCCGGCACGACTGGCTGCTCAACTGCTCCTCGGCGCTGGCCGGCGGATTTCCGCAGGTGCCGGTGTTCGCCGCGTTCCGCGACGAGATGCACCGTCTGGTGGAACTCGCCGCCGACGACACGGCATCGCGCCGCTTCGGCCGGCTGACCACGGCCCTGGCACTGGTCGAACTGAACGAGCACCGCGGCGTGTTCGGGCCGTGCCCGACCCCGCAGGCCCATGTTCCGGCCCGGGTGAACCGGTTGCTCACTCCCCCGGACCGGCTGACGGCGGCCCGGCGCCTGCGGCTGACGGCGACGGCCGCGCTGGTCCCGGTGGTGCCGGTGCTGCTGGCGTTCATGCCGGGATTGCGGGCACTGGGGTAGCGGAGGGCCCCGGACACCCCGCGGAGGACACGGCATGACCGAAGCACGTCGCCCCGGTGACGGAAGATCATCCCCGTACTGGATCCGGACCCCCCGGTTCGGCGAGGATCGGCGTATGCACACCTCGTCCGTCGATTCCCCGCCCCGCCCGGAACACCGCACCACCGCCGGTCTCGCCGGCGCCCTGGCCCTGTGCTCGGCGCTGCTGCTGGTCCTCGTCGCGGCCAGATGGAGCCCGTTGATCGGCGTGGACGGGGACATCTCCGGCACCACCCACCGCTGGGCGGTCGACGAACCGGTCCTCACCCAGACGTGCCGCATCCTCACGGACTGGGTGTGGGACCCGTGGACGATGCGTCTGCTGTGCGCCGCCGTCGTGGTGTGGCTGGTGGTGCGGTGGGCGGCCCGCTGGACGGCGGTGTGGCTGGCGGTGGCCGTAGCACTGGGCACCGTCCTGCAGCAGGGCATCAAGGCGGCGGTGGACCGTCCCCGCCCGGTCTGGCCCGACCCCGTCGACTCCGCCCACTACTCGGCGTTCCCCTCGGGCCACGCCATGACCGCCACCGTGGTCTGCGGCCTGTTGCTGTGGCTGCTGCACCGGCACGGCGTCGGCCGGGTTGTGTGGGGTACCGCCGTGGCGGTGGCCGTCGTCTCCGTGATCGGGGTCGGACTCACGCGGATCTGGCTCGGCGTCCACTGGCCGTCGGACGTGATGGGCGGCTGGCTGCTGGGCATAACGGTGGTGGCCCTCGCGGTGTGGGTACACCGACGCTGGCAGCCCTCGGCCCGGGATCTCCCCCCGCCGCACGACGCGACGTCGTAGGACCGCCGCACGGCGCTGGGCCGCACCGTCCCCGTCCCCCGGTCACCGCCGAGGCGCTGGGCAGTTGCCGAGGATCCGGCGAGCCGGGCCGGCTCGTCGTCCGGGGAAGGGCGCGGGTGCGCCCCCGGCACCGGAAGGTAGCCCGAGGCCACTACTGGGGCGAGTGCTCGTCCGCCTCGGACGATCCCCCGCGTCGCCCGAGGCAGACGGCATCACCGGCCAGGACCTGGCAGGTCGTGGCCGGACCCCTCTGAGTATAGTTGGCTGGCAGCCAGTCAACACAGGAGTTGCAGCATGTCTCCGCGTAGCGCCTCGGTGAACGAAGAGTTGCGGCGGCGTTCCCGTGAGCGGCTCCTGCAGGCAGCGGTCGAGCTGGTGAGCGAGCGAGGCTACGACGCGACCACACTCGGCGACATCGCCGACCGGGCGGGTTCGGCCCGCGGCCTGGTGTCGTACTACTTCCCCGGCAAGCGGCAGCTGGTGCAGTCCGCGGTGCACCGGCTGATGCACCGCACGCTGGAGGAGGCGCTGGAGCGCGAGCCGCGCTCCGAGGACGGCCGGGAGCGGATGGCCCGGGCCATCGACGCGATCCTGGGCCTGGCCAGGGACCGGCCCGTGCTGATGCGCCAGCACATGGCGGGGATCCTGCAGGCCGAGGGGTTCATGCAGTGCCCGGAGCAGCGGCGGCTCGCCGAGCTGCTCCGGGACACCATGGCCCGGCACGGGTCGTCGGACGTCGCAAGCGACTACCCGATGTTGCGCGCCCTGCTGATGGGCGCCGTGTACGCGGCTCTGGTGCCGGGGGCTCCGATGCCTGTGCCGGTGCTGCGGGCCGAGCTGTTCAAGCGCTACCGGCTCGACCGGGAGCTGGGCCTCCCGCCGGAGAACGGAGCCTGCGGCGGGAGGGGCGGCGAGGATCTGTCGCGTTTCTTCGCGACCGGAGCCGCACCGGAGTGCGGCCCTCGGGATCAGTCGAAGTAGTCCGGCTGCGTCTGGACGTTGAGCTCACGCACATGGACCCGGCGGGCCGGGTCGGTGCGCCGGTCGTCGATCTTCAGGACGTCGAAGCCCCGGGCGTACTCGTTGGAGTAGATGTGGCCGTTGTAGTAGTACGCCGACCACGAGCCGCCCGACTTGATCGCGTCGGTGGTCAGCGGGCCGCGGTCGAAGTAGGCGATCTCCTTGGGTTTCGCCGAGTCGGTGAAGTCCCAGACGGAGACGCCGCCCTGGTACCAGGCCTGGACCATGATGTCCTTGCCCTTGACCGGGATGAGCGAGCCGTTGTGGGCGACGCAGTTCTCGGTGGCGGCCTGGTGGCGGGGGATCTTGAAGTAGCTGCGGAAGACGAGTTTGCGCTGGTCGCCCTTGCCGACGATGTCGTAGATGCCGTCGGCACCGCGGTCCGGGCCGACCTCCGCGTTGCAGGTGGCCGCGCCGCCGCCGCCCAGCTCGTCGGTGTAGACGACCTTGTTCGCCTTCTGGTTGAAGGTCGCCGAGTGCCAGAACGCGAAGTTCACGTTGTCCTGCACGCGGTCGATGACCTTCGGGCGTTCCGGGTCCTCGATGGAGAACAGGATGCCGTCGCCCATGCAGGCGCCCGCGGCCAGGTCCTTCGAAGGCAGCACGGTGATGTCGTGACAGCCGGTGGTCTTGGACACGCCCGGGTTGGTGGGCCCGCCCGGGTTGCCGCCGCCGTCCGGACCCTCACCCGGGAACAGCACGGGGAAGCCCACGACCTTCGCCTTCTCGGGCGCCGTGCGCGGCACCTTGATGACGGAGATGCCGTCGTGCGGCGGCCGGCAGTCGGGGTAGGCGGCGTTCGGGGAGTACGAGGAGACGTACACGTAGACGTTGCGGCGCTCGGGCACCAGCGTGTGGGTGTGCGAGCCGCAGGCGGTCTCGACGGCCGCGACGTACCTCGGATTGCGCTTGTCGCTGATGTCGAAGACCTTCATGCCCTCCCACGAGGACTTCTCGGTCGCCGGCTGGGTGGTGCTGGAGCAACTGCTGTCACTGCGCGAGGAGTCGGTGGACAGGAACAGCAGGTCGCCGGAGACGGAGATGTCGTTCTGCGAGCCGGGGCAGAGCACCTGGGCGATGGTCTTCGGCGCCTTGGGGTTGCTGATGTCGAAGATGCGGAAGCCGTCGTAGTTGCCCGCGAACGCGTACCTGCCCTGGAAGGCGAGGTCCGAGTTCGTGCCCTTCAGCACGTCCTTGGGGACGTGGGCCACGTGCTTGATGTTGTCGGAGTGGACGATCTCGTCCTGGCCGGGTATCTCGCCGCTCTCGATGGCCTCTCGGACCTCGGCCTGGGCGCTCTTGGACACCTTCTTCGGTGCGGGCGGCGCGTCCCCCGGGTCGGGGGTGGCCCCTGCCGGCGAGACGGTGAGGAGCGCGGCGAGCAGTCCACCGGCGGCTGCCACAACTCCCAGACGTCTACGGCGTGTTCTGCGGTCGTTCAACAGGATCACTGTTTTCCTCCCTGGTTCCGTTCGCTGCGGAACGGTTCACGCACCACGCAGTATCGTCTTCGTCATGCTCATACCAACAGGGGGCAACAGAATCGCAATGAAGTTCTCCGATCAATGACCCGCGGAAGCGTGCCAGTACGTCGTCCGCAACCCGAGGTGCTCTCCAACACGTCTGCCACAGGAGGTCGTTGTGCTGTTCCGCCGTGCGTCCCGGGTGTCCGCCGTCGCGACGGGGCTGGCCGTCCTGGCCGTGCTCGCGACCGGAGGCTGTGACTCCGGTCCGGACCGGAAGCCGGCCGCCGCGGACGGGCCCGCCGTGATCGCGCCGGGTGAGCCCGGCGAGGCGAACCGCACCCTGTCCGCCGAGGAGGCCACCGAACGGCGCTCGGAGAACGACTCCCCCAACTCGGCCGACGTCTCCTACGTCCGCATGATGATCGAGCATCACGCCCAGGCCCTGGTGATGACCGAACTCGTCCCCGAGCGCGCCGAGTCGAAGGCCGTGCAGCGGATCGCCGAACGCATCGCGGCCGGCCAGAAGCCCGAGATCGAGGCGATGAAGGGCTGGCTGAAGTCGTACGGCAAGCCACTGAAGGCCGAGCGGCACGAGCACGCCGCGATGCCCGGCATGGCGACCCCGGCTCAGCTGAAGAAGCTCCGCACCGCCGACGGGCAGGCGTTCGACCACCTCTTCCTGACCCTGATGACGACCCATCACCAGGGCGCGATCACCATGGCCACGGACGTGAAGGGGCAGGGCAACAACATCCGCGTGGAGGAGATGGCCGACGAGGTGATCGCACAGCAGACGAGTGAGATCACTCGGATGCGGAACATGCTCTGAGTTGTCGGCCATGGTCGCCGGCGACTGACTGCGACGGTTCGCGGGATCCGCCGTTGTGGTCCTGCCAGCAGGCCATGTGGTCCGAAGGTGCGTGCGGCATCCAGGCCCTCGCCGGCGGGGGAGCCGGGTGAGCACCCTCGTACTGGTCGTGCCAGGCATGGATCGTGAAGAACAGGGCGACGGCGGCCAAGAGGAGTTGGACCGCACCCGCGAACGGATGGGCCGAGCACAGGAAGATCACAGCGATCACGAGCACACCCAAGGTGAACCCGCCGAACCAGAGGACCGGAACCCAGTCCATCGGGCGTGCCACGGTTTGCTCGTCCGCACGGCCCCCTTCACGGAGGACCGACGCCACCCCCAGCAGAAGAGCGACCGGGATCTCGATGAGCAGCACGATCAGGCTGATGCAACCACCTGCGAACCCATCACCTCGCACGTCCGAAGGCTGCCCGGGGCGGGACCCTCCCGGCAAGCGCGGTAGACGCGTACTCCGCTCGAAGCGCACGGTCACATACTCGTACGTGACGCCTCCCGGTGGATCAGGGTTCACCAGGCCGAGACCGAGTCGTGGCCGGGCCGAGTGCCCTGCGGGCCCTCGCCCTCGAATCTCAGCGTCACCCCGCCCGTACCCGAGGCGCAGGCTCCCGCGTCCGTTCAGCGCCGGGCGCGGCGCGGTGACAGCAGGCCCGCGTCGCGGGCCTGGCCGATCAGGCGGAGGGAGGCGCGACGGCTGTGGCCGGTCGCGCCCATCACGGCGAGGACCGGGTCGGCACCCTCGCGCTGGGCCGCGCGGTACTCCCGCGCCACCAGCTGACTCCCTTCCTGCCCACGCGGCCACGCCGGCCTGGCACGCCTCCCCTGGCCCCCGCGGGCGTCGGGCCCGGCTCCGGGCTCGCACGCCTCGGCCACCGAGTCCTCGACCCAGTCGGCGAGCACGGCCAGGTCGTCGAGGGACAGGGCGGGCTGGGCGCGCACTTCCTCGACACAGACGCATCCGCCGCCCACGACGGCCAGCGCATCGATCCGGGCGCCGTCCCCGAACACCAGGCGGAACTCGAACCACCGCGTGGTGCCCTCGTTCTCCCGCACTTCCCACGCGGGGCGCACGGACACCGCACCGTCCGCCGGAGAGCGATCAGAAAGATTCAGAAAGGATGCATTCAGCACAGGCCGAACGTAACCGCATGATCACATTCCCTACAGATCGGACACGCGCCGCGGGTGGAGCACAGCACCCTGTCAGCGGAGCCCCACCGGTGCGATGCTGGAGAGGTCAGCGTTCTCCTGAGATCCGTCGGTTTTCCGGGTGAGGAGTTCCGCCGTGCTGCGAGTCGCCGTCGTAGGCTCCGGGCCGAGCGGGTGCTACACCGCCCAGAGCCTCGTCCAGCTGGACTCCGACGTGCGCGTCGACGTCCTGGACCGGCTGCCGTGCCCCTACGGCCTCGTCCGCTACGGCGTGGCACCCGACCACGAGAAGATCAAGTCGCTGCAGAACAACCTGCGCGCCGTCCTCGAGCACGACCGGGTCCGCTTCCTCGGCGGCGTGCAGGCCGGGCCCGGCGGAGTGACCGTCCCGCGGCTGCGGCAGCTCTACCACGCGGTGGTGTACTGCCTGGGCGCCGCCACCGACCGCCGTCTGGGCATCCCCGGGGAGGACCTGCCGGGGAGCTGGTCGGCCACGCAGTTCGTCGCCTGGTACAGCGCCCACCCGGACGCCGTGGACGCCGGTTTCCTGCGGGACACCCGGTCTGCCGTGGTCGTCGGCGTGGGCAACGTCGCCGTGGACGTCACGCGGATGCTGGCCCGGGGCCCGGCCGAGCTCACCCCGACCGACATGCCCCAGGCGGCCCTGACCACCCTCGTGGACAGCCGGGTGACCGAGATCCACATGGTGGGCCGGCGCGGACCGTCCCAGGCCCGGTTCACCACCAAGGAACTGCGCGAACTGGGCACCCTGCCGGAGACCGACGTCGTGGTGGACCCGGCGGAGCTGGCCCTGGACCCCGGGTACACGGACCCGTCCGCACTGCCCGCCCCCCAGCGCCGCAACGTGGAGGTGCTGCGCGGCTGGGCGCGGACACCTCCGAAGGGCGCGCCACGCCGCATCCACCTCCGGTTCTTCCTCCGCCCGGCCGAACTCATCGCCGAGCGGGGCCACGTGGGCGCCGCGCGGTTCGAGCGCACGGCCCCGGACGGTCATGGCGGCGTGACGGGCACGGGCCGGCATGAGGTCATCGAGGGACAGCTGGTCCTGCGCTCGGTGGGCTACCGCGGAGTCCCCTTGGAGGACCTTCCCTTCGACCCGGTCACCGGAACCGTGCCGAACCTGTCCGGCCGCGTCCTGCGCGAGGGGGCCGTCGCCCCGGGCGAGTACGTGGCGGGCTGGATCAAGCGCGGCCCCACCGGCGTCATCGGCACGAACCGCCCCTGCGCGAAGGAGACGGCGACGTCCCTCCTCGAGGACGCCCCCGCCCTCGCCGCGAAGACGGTCCCCGCCGACCCCCTGCCGGTGCTGCGCACGGAGGGTGTCGATCCGGTGGAGTGGGCGGGCTGGCTGTCCATCGAACGGGCGGAGGCGGCCCTGGGCGCGTCGCTGGGCAGAGGCGTGGTGAAACTCCCCGACCGGCAGTCGCTCCTGGAAGCCGCTCGGGCCGGGATTCGCTGAAGGCGCGCGTCAGCCGCCCGGGCGGGCGTGCTGCCGGGCGGCCGCATCGAGCAGCGCGGCCATGAGCCCCGGGAACAACGCGTCCAGCTCGTCACGCCGCAGCCCGTTCATCTTGGCCGTCCCCCGGTACACCTGCCGGATCACCCCGCTCTCCCGCAGCACCCGGAAGTGGTGCGTGGTGGTCGACTTGGTGACGGGCAGCTCGAAGTCCGAACAGGACAACTCCCCCGTCACACCGGCGAGTTCACGCACGATCCGCAGCCGCATCGGATCCGAGAGCGCGTGCAGCACCCCCTCCAGCCGGATCTCGTCAGAGGCGGGATGCGGCAGGTCACGGTTGCTGACGGCGGGCGACGACACGGCGGCTCCACTTCCTCGGGGACTCCATAGTACGAGGACCCTCGTAGTTTGACATCCACCGTACTACGATGCCTATCGTACGAGTCGACATCGGCCCCCCCGACGAATGGAGTCCGCCGTGACCGCGCTCTTCGAGCCCTGCACCCTGCGCGAGCTGACGATCCCCAACCGCGTGTGGATGCCCCCGATGTGCCAGTACTCGGCGGCGCCGCAGGGCCCGGAGGCCGGGGCCCCCACCGACTGGCACTTCGCGCACTACGCCGCCCGCGCCACCGGCGGCACGGGACTGATCATCGTCGAGGCGACCGCAGTGTCCCCGCAGGGCCGTATCTCCCCCTACGACCTGGGCATCTGGAACGACACACAGGTCGAGGCGTTCCGCCGCATCACCCGCTTCCTCGGCGCGCAGGGCACGGTCCCCGCGATCCAGCTCGCCCACGCCGGGCGCAAGGCCTCGACGGACCGCCCATGGAAGGGCGGCGCGCCGGTCGGCCCCGACGCCCATGGCTGGGACCCGGTCGCCCCGAGCCCGCTCGCCTTCGCCCACGGGCATCCGGTCCCGGCCGAGCTGACCGTCGATCAGATCAAGGAGATCGTCGGGCAGTTCTCCGCCGCGGCCCGCCGTGCGCTCGCCGCCGGCTTCGAGGTCGCCGAGATCCACGGCGCCCACGGCTACCTGATCAACGAGTTCCTCTCCCCGCACTCCAACCACCGCACCGACGCCTACGGCGGCTCGTACGAGAACCGCACCCGCTTCGCCCTCGAAGCCGTCGACGCCGTACGGGAGGTCTGGCCGGACGACAAGCCGCTGTTCTTCCGCATCTCGGCGACCGAATGGCTCGAGGACGGCGGCTGGACCGCGGACGACACGGTGCGCTTCGCCGACGACCTGCGGGCCCACGGCATCGACCTGCTGGACGTCTCCACCGGCGGCAACGCCTCCGGTGTCCGCATCCCCACCGGTCCCGGCTACCAGGTGCCCTTCGCCGCCCGGGTGAAGAAGGAGACGGCCCTGCCGGTCGCCGCGGTCGGGCTCATCACCGATGTGGAGCAGGCCGAGAAGATCCTGGCCAACGGCGAGGCGGACGCGGTCCTGCTGGGCCGCGAGCTCCTGCGCAACCCGTCGTGGGCGCGGCACGCCGCGCGGGAGCTCGGCGGCGAGGTGCGGGTGCCGGACCAGTACCACCGGTCGGTCTGACCGGCCGGCCTGGCGCCGCCGATTCGACCCGGCCGCTCCCACTCGGCCGCTCCGGCTGGATCCGGCCCTCCGTCCGGCACCCGTCGACGTACGTCAACCGCTCGCGCACGCCGTCCCGTTGAGCGTGAAGCCAGCCGGAGCGGCGCTGTTGCCGGCGTGAGAGGCCTGGTAGCCGAAGCTCACGCTCGCGCCCGGCGCGATGGTGCCGTTGTACGAGACGTTGGTGGCGGTGACCGGCCCGGACGAGGGCGCGTACGTGGCACCCCAGCCGCCCGTGACCGTCTGCCCGGCGGGCAGCGTGAAGCCGAGTTTCCAGCCGTTGACGGTCGTCGTGCCGGTGTTGGTGAGGGTCACGGAGGCGGTCAGGCCGGTGTTCCAGGCGTTCACCGAGGTCGTCACCCGGCAGGCGCCCGGCTGGGGTTGGGGTGCGGGGCCGGAGCCGTCCAGGCCGAAGAAGGTGAGCACGCGGGACGCCATGCCCTGGGCGTACAGGTTGTGGCCGACGCCCTGGAGGCTGATGGCCTCCACGGGAGCCCGGTCCCCCGTGCCGCCGTAGCGGGTACGGGTCCAGCCGGGCTGGGGCGTGTCGGTGCCGGTGGGCGTCTGGCTCACGCCCTGCACGTTCGTCCACTGCTTGATCTGCTCGCCGAAGTTGGGGTAGCGCAGGACGTCGTCCTCGGTGCCGTGCCAGATCTGCATGCGGGGCCGGGGGCCGGTGTAGCCGGGGTACGCACCCCGGGCGAGGTCGCCCCACTCCTTCGCGGTGCGGGTGATGGTGCCGCCCGAGCAGGCGCTGTTCCACTCGGAGCCGTCGCCGGTGGCGAAGCAGCCGAACGGGACGCCCGAGAAGGCGGCGCCCGCCGCGAACACGTCCGGGTAGTCCCCGAGCAGGACGTTCGTCATCATCGCGCCGGAGGAGATGCCGGTGGCGAACACCCGGCTCGTGTCGGCGTCGTACGTGCGCGTGACCCAGTCGATCATCGACTTGACGCCGACGGGGTCGCTGCCTCCTCCGCGGCGCAGGGCCTGGGGCGAGGAGACGTCGAAGCACTTGCTGCTGCGGGTGACGGACGGATACAGCACGATGAATCCGTACCGGTCGGCGAGCGTGTCGTACTCGGTCCCGTTGTACATGTCCGGGCCCGAACCGGTGCACCAGTGCACGGCGACCACGACCGCCGGCTTCGGGGTCACGCTCTCCGGCACGTACACGTACATGCGCAGGTTGCTGGGGTTGGAGCCGAAGTTCGTGACCTCGGTGAGGGCCGCGGTGGGCACGGCGCTCCCGCGTGCGGAGGCACGAGTGGACCCGTCGGCGGCGGCCGCGGGTGCGATCGGAGCGGTGGTCGCGACCAACGGCAGCAACACGGCGACGAGCGCGAGGAGGAGTGACCGCAGGGGTCTCCTCGTCATGCGGTGGGGGGTGGCGGGCACGTCCGGGTTCCTTCCGTCGTGGGAGGCTTCCGTTCCGGCATGGTGGCATGGACATGGCTGCTATGGAAGCGCTCCCACAGCGCCCTTGCCGTGACCAGCGCCGACGGAATCCGCTCTGCGCGAGGCGTTGACTAGAAAGCGCTTGCACTCTACGTTCCGTTCAGCAATGTGACCCACCCGTGCAGACGGAGCAGCCTCCGCCCGTACAGCGAACCGCAGGATGAACACTAGTCATGTATGTGTTCTGCCCCCACAACAGAAGGACTCGGGACATGGCTTCTGCGACACGTCCGCGCGCCCGCAAGCGCGCCCTGACCGGCACCCTGGCCGCACTCGGCCTCTCGGTTGGCATGATCATGACTGTCAACGCGCCCGCTGCGAGCGCCGCCACCTGGCCGGCCCCCAACGGCAGTCAGGGGACTTCGTCCACCATCTCCGTGTCCGGCACCAAGGACTACGGGATGAAGCGGTACTACGGCACCGGTGCCCTGGCCGGTGACGGACAGGAGGAGGGGCAGGACCCGATCTTCAAGCTCGCCAACGGCGCGGTGCTGAAGAACGTCATCCTCGGCGCCCCCGCGGCCGACGGCATCCACTGCGAGGGCAGCTGCACGCTGCAGAACGTCTGGTGGGAGGACGTCGGCGAGGACGCCGCCACCTTCCGCGGCGGCAACGGCGCCACCTACCAGGTGATCGGCGGCGGGGCCAAGAAGGCGGCGGACAAGGTCTTCCAGCACAACGGCGGCGGCACCCTGACCATCTCCAACTTCGCGGTGCAGGAGTTCAAGACCCTGTACCGCTCCTGCGGTGACTGCTCCACTCAGTACACCCGCAAGGTCAACCTCAACACCGTCGACGTGACCGGCACCGGCTCCACCGCCCGGCTCGTCGGCATCAACGTCAACCGCAACGACGTGGCGACGCTGCGGAACATCACGATCCGCAACGACTCCGGCCGCAAGGTCGTCCCCTGCCAGAAGTACAACAACAACACCGCTGTCGGGTCCGGCCCCGACAGCAGGAACTGCCTGTACTCCTCCTCGGACATCACGTACAGGTAGTCCGAGGCGGACGGTCCCCCCACGGTGAAGGCGGCCGTGCGCAGTGTCCCGGCGGGCGCTGCGCACGGCCGCCCGCCTCACGTGCTCCGCATGCGGGCGTGCACCTCCCCCGTCAGCTCCCGCTGGTAGCCGGTGCAGGCGTCGCGCAGCTCGGTGCCGGGCCAGTCGGCGGGCAGGAGGACGGGCAGCAGGACGGGGTCGGCGAGCAGGTGCCGCACGACGGCGGCGAAGGCCGTCAGACGGTCGGCTGGGCGGGGCGAGCCGGCGATGTGCGCGAGCAGAGCCCGGGCCGTGGTGGACCAGGAGTCCAACGGCCACAGAATCTGGGCCAGTTCGCCCGGGGGGCGGTCGGGACGGGGACCGAGGCGCCGGGGCCGGGCGCGCCGGACACCTCGGTGCGGGCCTGCCCGGGCGAGGCCGACTCGAACTCAAGCCAACAAGCGCACAGTTCGCGCACAGTCACCTCCCGATTCCACTTCGTTGTCAGTGCCGTGGTGCAGACTCCCCGTCGTTGGCAGTTCGTCTGGGGGAGGACAGCGTGTTCAGGGGGATGGACGAGGTCGACCGGGCCTCGCTGCGCCACGCGTACGGCAGCGCGGGGGACGTGCCCGGATTAGTCCAGGGGCTGGCCTCCGCCGACCCGGCCGAGCGACTGACCGCGCTCGACGGGATGTACCACGCCCTGCACCACCCGGACGACGGCATCCGGGACTCGGTGCTCGCCTGTGTCCCGCTTCTCCTCGTGCTCGCCGGCCGCGAGGAAGTCCGGGACCGGGCGGAGGTCGTGGAGTTCCTCGTCAGCGCCGGTGACGTCGCCGGTGCCCGCGATGACCGCGCGGCAGAGGTGCGGAGCACCCTGCGGGCGCGTGCCGACGTCTTCGTCCGTCTCGCGGGGGACCCGGACGCCGCAGTGCGCCGGGTGGTCCCGGGCGCGCTGGTGCGGTACGTGGACCAACCGGGGCGCGTGCTCGCGCTGTTGCGGGAGCGGATCACCGTGGAGCGCGACGACCGTGTCCTGCTCGCCCTCGCCGAGAGCCTCGGGGTGTTCGCGCGGCGCCACCGCCCGGCCGAGGGTCACACAGCCGAGGCGGTGCGCCTGCTGACCGATGTGAGCGGGCCGCCTCACGACCCCGGCCTCCGGCTCGCCGCACTGGGCCAGCTCGCGGAATGCGCCCCGGATCTGCTTCCCGCCGATCTCGTACCGACCGTCGTCCGGCTGCTCAGGGACAGATCGGCAAGGCGGCTCCGGGAGGCACGCCCGGACGACGGTCCCGGTCCGGACACGCTCGCCGTCCGGCTGCGGCGGCTGCGCCCCTCGGACGAGGAGGGCTCCCGGCTGCTGCGAACCCTGCACTCCGCGCTCGGCAGCCGGGTGGCCGACCGTGTCTCCCTGCTGTGCGGGCAGTTGACCAGTCCGGATCCCCTCGACCGGTGCAACGGCGTGTGGATGTCGGCCGGGCTCTTCCGTGAGTGGCGCACCGGGCACGATGAGCCGGTCGCCCTCATCGGCAACCAACTGGGGGCCGAGGAGGGCCGGTTGCACGACGCGGCGGTCACGGTCCTCCTGGAGCTTTCCGAGCTGGCCGCGCCCGCCGCCGACCATCTCCACGCGTTGGTGGCGTGCCGTCCCGAGCTGCGTGTACGCTATGGTGAGCGGGGCGCGCCGACGCTGGGCGGCCCGCTCAAGGCACTGGCCGGGACGGGGGACGAGCGGGCCACGCCCGTGCTGGCCGAAGTGCTGGCGGGTCCGGTCGTACCGCACGATCTGGCGCTGGCCGTACCCCACCTGGGCCGCGCGGCCGTACCGCTCGTCCCCGCGCTGCGGCGACGGCTCGCGCGCGTGCCGCTCGACGCGTCCGACACCTGCGAGCGAGCCGTTCCCCTGCTGTCGGCACTCGCCGCACTGGGCGACGACGCTTCCCTACCCGCCGTGTTGCGTCTGCTGCGCGGCATGCCGGACGGCCTGCGGAGGCATGGCACCGTCGCGGAGGCGGCGGTCCGTGCCCTCGGTGCGTTCGGCGGCTCCGCGCGCGAGGCGGTACCGGAGCTGCGCGGGCTGCTGGAGAGCGACTGCGCGGTCGCTGCGGCGGACGCGCTGTGGTCGATCACGGGCGACGCGCGTGCCGTACTGCCCGTGCTGCTCCGCGCGTTGACGGACACGTCGACGACGGGGAGCGGCCGCCGACGCCGCGCGGCGGCCGTACTGGGGCGGCTCGGCCCGCTCGCTCGCCCGGCCCTGCCCGGCCTGCGCGAACTGGCCGACCGCGGTGACGCACGGGCCCGGGCCACCGCCGCCTGCGCGGTGTGGCGGACGACAGGGGAGCCGGAACGGTTCCTCCCCGTCCTCCGCTCGGTGTGGAGGGAGCATCCGCGCACGCGCGCGACGGTCGCCGCCTGCGTCTCGGCCCTGGGACCGGCGGGAGCGCCGCTGCACGACCTGCTCCGAGCGGAACTCGCCTCTCCCCTCCGGCATCGCACCGACGTCGGAGGCAGCGGCATACGAGAGGACCTGGCGCTGCTCCGGGTGTGCGGTCAGGCGCTGGCCGGGGCGGGGCAGCGGTAGGGCCCGTGCCTGCCGGTGACCGGAGGGGACCGCAGGTAGGGCCACGCCTGCGGGCGGCCGGAGGGGGACCGCAGGGAGGTCCCACGTCTGGCGGCGGCCGCAGGGGACCGCAGAAAGGGCCACGCCTGCCGGTGACCGGAGGGGACCGCAGAAAGGGCCACGCCTGCCGGTGACCGGAGGGGACCGCAGAAAGGGCCACGCCTGCCGGTGACCGGAGCGGACCGCAGAAAGGGCCACGCCTGCCGGTGACCGGAGCGGACCGCAGGGAGGTTCCACGCCTGGCGATGACCGGAGCGGACCACAGGAAGGCCCCACCCCTGCCGACGGCCGGACGGGACCACAGGAAGGCCCCACGTCTGGCGGCGGCCGGACCGTGGGAAGGGCCGACGCCCGCCGACGCGGATCGCCGGCGGCGGGGGTGGCCGGACCGGGGCGTCGACACGGTCGCTCACCCCGTCGTGCGCCCCCACATCGGCCCGAAGCGGGCCCAGTCCGCGCCCCACTGGTCGATGCGGCGGCGCTCCAGGCGGCCGCGAAGGGCACGGCCGGCGACCAGGGGGACGGCCGCGGCACAGAGGCCTGCCGCGCCTCCGATCAGCCAGGCCCGTACACGGGCCTGGGACTCGGTGACGGGCCGGGTGACCTGGCGGCCCTCGGGGTCGGTCCACACGGTGACCGGGGCCCCGACGGCACTGCCCGCCGGGACCCGCAGCTGGCCGGAGTGCTCGGACCCGTCCGCGGCGGTCCACCGTGCCGTCGCCCACACCGTCTCGGCGCGGGACACATGGCCGTTGTCGGAGGCCACCCCGGGGGCGGGCTCGGCGAGCCGTGCGACCAGGGGGCGCCACTCGGCGCGTTCCCGGGCCAGTCCGCCCTCGACGGAACGGCTCACCGTCGTCCCGGCGAGCGTCCCGACGAACACGGTGAGCATCCACACGCCCAGGACGACCCAGGCCTCCACCCGGTCGCCACGGCGCTTGAGCGGATTGCGCCGCCAGCGCCACAGCCACACCTTCGGACCACGTAACGCCATCGAAGGCCTCCTCCTCACGAGCCCACGAGCATCCCGCCGCTCTCCCCATACGGACGGCGGCCCCTGGATGCTCACTGCACCTACCCGGCGTGACGATCTCCGCGGCCCCCCGCTCCGGCGAGCGCTCGGCCGGGGCGGCCCGCAAACCCCGCGTCCGCCTCGCCGACACCCCGCTGACCTGGGCCGCAGCCCGTTCCGGAGGTGACTGTCAGTGGCCGGGTGCAGACTGGCCGGTGTTCGGGACGAGGGCGTCAACGACGACGCCGCGGAGGTGATCGGCATGACCGAGGTACTGCTCGCCGTGGGCACGCGCAAAGGCCTGTTCATCGGGCGCCGGCGAGGTGGCGGGGCCTGGGAGTTCGACGAGAGCCCGTACTTCAACGCGCAGGCCGTGTACTCGGTGGCCCTCGACACCCGGGCCGGGACCCCGCGGCTGCTGGTCGGCGGCGACAGCGCGCACTGGGGCCCGTCCGTGTTCCACTCCGACGACCTCGGCCGGACCTGGACCGAACCGGCCCGCCCGGCGGTCAGGTTCCCCAAGGACACTGGGGCGTCCCTGGAGCGGGTGTGGCAGCTGCACCCGGCAGCCGCCGAGCCCGACGTGGTCTACGCGGGCACCGAGCCGGCCGCGCTGTACCGCTCGGAGGACCGCGGGGAGACGTTCGAGCTGGTCCGGCCCCTGTGGGAGCACCCCACACGCTCGAAGTGGGTCCCGGGCGGAGGCGGTGAGGGACTGCACACCGTGCTCACCGACCGGCGCGACCCGAAGGCGGTGACGGTCGCCGTCTCGACCGCCGGCGTGTTCCGCACCCTGGACGGCGGCGCGAGCTGGGCACCGTCCAACTCGGGGGTGTCCGCGGTGTTCCTGCCCGACCCGAATCCGGAGTTCGGCCAGTGCGTGCACAAGGTCGCGCGGGACGCGGCCATCCCGGACCGGCTGTACCTGCAGAACCACTGGGGCGTGTACCGCAGCGACGACGCCGGCGCGCACTGGACGGACATCGGCGAGGGTCTGCCGTCCACGTTCGGCTTCGCGGCCGTGGCGCATCCGCACCGGGGCGACACGGCCTACGTGTTCCCGATCAACGCCGACGCCGACCGGGTCCCGGCCGACCACCGGTGCCGGGTCTACCGGACGACGGACGCGGGCAAGAGCTGGGAGCCCCTCTCGGCGGGACTGCCCCAGGAGGACCATTACGGCACGGTGCTGCGCGACGCGATGTGCACGGACGACGCCGACCCCGCGGGCATCTACTTCGGCAACCGCAACGGCGAGGTGTTCGCGTCGGCCGACGACGGCGACAGCTGGCAGCAGCTCGCCTCGCACCTGCCGGACGTGCTGTGCGTGCGGGCCGCGCTCGTCGGCTGAGCCGGCGGCCAGGACGGGGACGCAGCAGAGGAACAGACGGGGGCGAGGGTGCACACAGGCGTTGGCCACCGGTTGATCGCCGCTGTCCGCACGGCAGTAGGGTGGCGCCCGTGGCACCACGACCCTTGCATGAAATCGTCGAGGCGGGCTGGGCGAAGGCCCTGGAACCGGTGGCCGAACGCGTCGCCGCGATGGGGGACTTCCTCCGCGCGGAGATCGCCGCGGGACGCACCTACCTCCCGGCCGGGCAGAACGTCCTGCGGGCCTTTCAACAGCCCTTCGACGACGTACGCGTCCTGATCGTCGGTCAGGACCCGTACCCCACCCCGGGGCACGCGGTGGGGCTGTCGTTCTCGGTGGCGCCGGACGTGCGGCCGCTGCCCGGCAGCCTCATCAACATCTACCGCGAGCTGAACGCCGACCTGGGGCTCCCCCAGCCCTCCAACGGCGACCTCACGCCGTGGACACGGCAGGGTGTGCTGCTGCTCAACAGGGCGCTGACCACCGCGCCGCGCAAGCCCGCCGCCCACCGGGGCAAGGGCTGGGAGGAGGTCACGGAGCAGGCCATCCGAGCCCTGGCCGGGCGCGGCAAGCCGCTGGTGTCCATCCTGTGGGGCCGTGACGCCCGCAATCTGCGCCCGCTCCTCGGAGACCTGCCCTCGGTCGAATCCGCCCATCCCTCCCCCATGTCGGCCGACCGGGGCTTCTTCGGCTCCCGCCCGTTCAGCCGGGCCAACGACCTGCTGATCCGTCAGGGCGGGCAACCGGTGGACTGGCGCCTGCCGTGACCGGGGCGGCGGAAGGCTCCGGGTTCCTCGCTGTGGACTCCGGCGGCTCCGGGCTCCGGGCCGTGATCGGGACCGCCGAGCGCGGACCGCTGGCCCGCCGGGTGTCCGGTGAACCGGTGCGCACGGGCGAGCGGGGCATCGATCCCGAGCACTTCATGGCGCAGCTCGTGCCGTTGGTGCACGCCCTGACCGCGGAGGCGGGAGCGATGGCGCTGACCACCGTCGCCGTGGGTGCGGCCGGGATGGCCTCCCTGGGGGACGGGCTGCGCGCCGAACTGCCCGGTGCCCTGGCCCGGGAGTGGGGGGTGCGCCGGGTCGCACTGGCCGCCGATGCCGTGACCGCGTACGTGGGTGCGCTCGGGCCGCGCCCCGGTGCCGTGGTCGCCGGCGGTACGGGGCTGGTCGCGGTAGGCACCGACCTGACCGGCTGGCGGCGAGCGGACGGCTGGGGGCATCTGCTCGGCGACTGCGGGGGCGGTGCCTGGATCGGCCGGGCCGGCCTCGAGGCCGCGCTGCGCGCCCACGACGGGCGCCACGACGGCTCGACCCGTCTGCTGGCCTGCGCCGAGGAGCAGTTCGGGCCGATCGCGGGACTGCCGGGCGCACTGTACCCCCGCCCCGACCGGCCCGCCGTGCTCGCCTCCTTCGCACCCCGCGTGGCCGCCTGCGCGGACGAGGATCCCGTCGCCGCGGACATCCTGCGTACCGCCGCCCGGCACATCGCGGACTCCGCGGCAGCCGTGTGCCCCTCCGGCGGCGAGGCGTGCGTCGCCGTCACCGGCGGTCTGTTCGAGCTGGGCGACCCGCTGCTGGGACCCCTGGACCGAGAACTGTCCCGGCGGCTGCCACGGGCGCGGCGGGTACCGGCCGAGGGAGATCCGCTGCACGGCTCAGTGCGCATCGCGGCCGAACTGAGCACCGGTTCCCTCACGCTGCCCGAAGACGAGAGGATGCTGTCCGTGACCATCCGTTCGGGTGATTGATCCGATCGCGTCCGATCCGTACGTAAGTCAATAGACAAAACGGGACGGATACCGCTCACCTGCACCCTCCCCGAACAGAGGAACCCAGGAAGCCAGTAACATGCGGCGCCATGAGTTCCCCCACTGGGCCCGCGGATGGCCTGCCCGTACGAATGCCGCGCCCCCGCCAGCCCGGACGGCACCGCCGTCCCGAGCCGCTGGTTGCTCCCGAGGGCGCGCCCGCGCTCGTCCTCGCCGTGCCGGGGACGCCCAGTAACACCACGCGCAGCCTCGCCGAAGAGGTCGTGAGCATCGCCCGCTCCGAGCTGCCCGGCCTCGACGCCCGCATCGGTTACCTCGACGGCGACAACGCCGAGTTCCCCTCGCTGCAGGCCGTCCTCGTGCACACGGCCGAGGAGCGCACCGCCCGTTTCGAACAGGCCCGTGCCGCCGGCATGGACGTCAAGATGCCCGACGGCCCCGTCGCCGTGGTCGTGCCGCTGCTCGCCGGCCCGGACGGTTCGCTGCTGCGCCAGGTCCGCCAGGCCCTCATGGAGAGCCGGGTCGCCGCCGAGCTGACCGATGTCCTCGGCCCGCACCCGCTGCTCGCCGAGGCGCTGCACGTGCGGCTTTCCGAGGCCGGTCTGGCCCGTGCGGACCGCGCCCGGCTGTTCACCGTGGCGACCGCCGCGGACGGCATCATCCTCGCTTCGGTGGGCGGTGACGAGGCCGTGCAGGCCGCAGGCATCACCGGCATGCTGCTCGCCGCGCGTCTCGCCGTTCCGGTGATGGCCGCGGCGCTGGACCGGGAGGGCTCCATCGCGTCCGTCGCCGAGCAGCTGCGCTCCTCGGGATCGCAGCAGCTGGCGCTCGCGCCGTACCTGATCGGCCCGGAGATCGAGCAGGTCCTGCTCGAGGAGGCCGCGAGGGAGGCCGGATGCTCCGCCGCCGAGCCGCTCGGCCCGTACCCGGCGATCGGCAAGCTGGCCCTGGCCAAGTACACGACGGCGCTCGGTATCGCGCCGCAGCAGGCGCAGAGCGCACCCGTGCGCTGACGCCGGCGCCGCGCACAACACCGTGAAGGCCCGCTCCGGTTGGGAGCGGGCCTTCCTCGTTCTACGGGATGCCGCGCGGGGATCGGCTGTCACAGGCCGGGCCCCGGTGCCGTGGGGCGGCAGCGGGACGTGCTGCGTCCGCGGGTGCGTGGGGGCTTGTCGCGCAGTTCCCCGCGCCCCTGCCGGACGCCCGGCAGGGTGGGGCGGCTGGTGACTCCCGCTCAGCCGAGGGCCACGTAGGACGCCGCCGGCACCCTGATCGAGCCGCCTCGTCGTGGGACGCCCGTGTCCGGGTCGACCGCGAACCAGGTCACGTCGCCGGAACGCTCGTTGGCGACGTACAGGACGCCGCCGTCGGCGGTGAGGGCGCGTGGCCAGTGGCCACCGCAGGGCGCCGTGGTGACGAGGCGCAGCTCCTCGCCCTCGACGGCGAGCACGGACAGGACGTCCTCGCCGCGCGTGGCGGTCCACACGAAGCGGCCGTCACGTGAGGCGGCGATACCAGACGGGTAGGCGTCTCGCGCCGGTGCGCCGGGCAGGACCGGGGTTTCCGACAGCGGTGTCAGGGCGCCCTCCGCCGCGTCCCAGCGGCAGACGGTGACGGAAGGGCTCAGTTCGTTGACGACGTACGCGTGGCGGCCGTCCGGGTGGAAGGCCAGGTGGCGCGGCCCCGAGCCGGGGCGCAGGGCGGTCTCCCGGTGCAGCACCAGGGCGCCGTCGGTCAGCGTGCACACCCGCACCGAGTCCGTGCCCAGGTCCACGCTGACGGCCCACCGGCCGCTCGGGTCGGGCTGCACCTGGTGGGCGTGCGGCCCCTGCTGGCGGGGCGTGTGCGGACCGGCGCCGCTGTGCCGGAGCACGCGGGACGCGGACCGCGCGAGGGTGCCGTCGGGGCGGAGAGGGACGGCGGTGACGCTGCCGGAGCCGTAGTTGGCGGTCAGCACGTGCCCGGCGTACAGACTGAGGTGGGTCGGGCCGCTGCCGTCGACCGGCACCGGCCGCCCGGCCGGCTCGGGCTTGTCCCCGTCCACCCGGTACGCGGCCACCGCGCCCTCGGCGGTCTCACTGACCGCGTACAGCATCGTGCCGTCCGGCGAGAGCGTCAGGCAGGAGGGGTCGGGGACAACGTTCACGGCGCTCAGCACGGTCAGCGCGCCGGTGTCGGCGTCGGCTTCCGCAGTCACGATGCCGGGGCCGCCGGCCGCCGTGAACGACCCGATGAACACCCGCCGCCTGCCGTCCGCCACCGCTGTCCCCTCTCGTCCGCGCGGCCGGGTGGGCCGCGCAGTCGATCATGCGCGGTCTAGACCATACGGTCAAGGGCGTGTCGCCCGGCCGGACGCGGGTCCGGCGGAGCGCACATCGCCACCGCGCCGGGCCGGGGCCGGGGCGGGGGCCGCCCCTTCCCGCACGTTCCGGCGCGGACCCCGGAGAGCGCTCAGCTCTCGCGCTTCTCCGTCAGGCACCCACCAGCGGTGAGCCCGGCGGGGTGCGCAGGGGGCGGGCCAGATCGGCCAGGGCGCGCTCCAGGCCGTGCAGATGGGCCAGGGCGGGTTCCGCGTGGGGCAGGCCGTCCGCGTGGATGGCGATGTCCCTGCCCTCGGTGAGGGCCTCCACAGCGGCCTCCACCCGCCGGCAGGCGGTGGCGAGACGGGCGTCGTGGGAGGCCTCCGGGTCCGCCGCGACGGCGACCAGGCCACGGATCTCGCGGGCGCAGTCGTCGAGGAGGGCCAGCACGTGCCGGGCCCGCCGCTTGCGGCCCAGCATCGGGTTCAGCGGGTGCACGAGCGGGGCGACCGAGAGCCGTACCCGGGCGAGGAGCTGCTCCAGCTCCGCCACCCGCGGGGCCGGGTCGGCGTCCGTCGCGCCCGCCAGGCGCCGGGCGGTCTCCACGGCGCAGGCGTGCACACAGCGCAGGGCCCGCCGGATCCAGGCGTCCGTGATGCTGTGGGTGGTCACGGGCAGGACGAGGATCACGGCCAGGGCCGCGCCGAGCGCCCCGACGCCGGTCTCGGCGAGCCGCAGGGCGAGCAGGCCGGGGCCGAGCACACCGAGGAGGCCGTAGAGCAGTCCGGCGAGGAGGGTGACCCAGAGCATCATCCAGGTGTAGGACACGGCTGCCGTGTAGAAGATGCCGAACACGCAGACGGCGGCCAGCGCGGCCGTGAGAGCCGGATCGCCGTGCACGGGCACGGCCACGAGCAGGCCGAGGGCGATACCGAAGACCGTGCCGAGCAGCCGCCGGAAGCCGCGGACCAGGGTCTCGCCGCGGGAGGTGGTGTTGACGAAGATCCACCAGGTGGCGCCGACGGCCCAGTACCAGCGCTGCCCGGACAGCAACTGGCCCACGACGAGGGCGAAGCCGGCCCCGGCGGTCGCCTGGATGGCCTGGCGGGTGGTCACCCGGGCCAGTCCGGTGCCGCCCGGCGGAACGGGCACGGCCGGCGGGGGCAGACGGCGCTCGTAGCACCAGAGGCCGAAGCGCACCGCGGCGGCGGCGAGGACGGACAGCAGGACGGCGGCGTACAGCTGGGGCAGCTGGCCGGTGGTGGCATGGAGGAACTGCGTCACGAAGAAGGTCATGAACGCGAACACGCCGAGGCTGTGCCCGCGCGGGCCCCAGCGGCGCGCGTACACGCCCGCTCCGACGACGGCGAGGAAGGCCAGATCCCTGGCCACCGGGTGGTCGTGCAGCTCGGCGGCGGCGGTGAGGACGGGCAGGCCGACGGCGGGCAGCAGAGCGGTCGTGACGGCCTGGCCGCGGACCGTGGCGTCGGTGACGGTGAACAGGGCGAGGAGGGCGGCGAGACCGCCGGTGACGGCGCCCGCGAGGGAATGCCCGGCGAGGCCGCACAGGGCGACCGCGAGCGTGATGCCGAGCACGGCACGCGCAGCGAACCGCAGCCGCGTCCGTCCCGGATCCGGAGCCATGAACACCCTCTTCAGCACCGCTTACCGCCCCTCTCGCCACACCGGCCATGAGCACGCATGAAAAAGGCGCCGCGGGGTCCGCAGCGCCATCGACGCATCCATATCAGCATCCCGGTGGCCAGTGGCTCAACCGGCACCTTTTAGACTGGGCCATTGGCGCAATGAGACCGGTCGGCGAACGGCCGCGGCAGAGCCAACGGACGAGGAGGAGGCGCCATGCCCGTGGACGAGCTCGACACCCGCATCCTGCGGCTGCTGCTGGAGCAGCCGCGTACGAGCGTGCGCGAGTACGCCCGGATCCTCGGTGTCGCCCGGGGCACCCTGCAGGCCCGGCTCGACCGGCTGGAGCGCGACGGAGTGATCACCGGCACGGCACCGGCCCTCTCCCCCGCCGCGCTCGGGCATCCCGTGCTCGCGTTCGTCCACATCGAGGTCACCCAGGGCCATCTCGACGAGGTGGGGGACGCTCTGGCGGCGGTGCCGGAGATCGTGGAGGCCTTCTCGATCACCGGTGGCGGAGATCTGCTCGCCCGGGTGGTGGCCCGGGACAACGCGCATCTGGAGGACGTCGTCCAGAAGCTGATCAGCATGCCCGGGGTGGTGCGCACCCGTACCGAGGTCGCCCTGCGCGAGCGTGTCCCCCACCGGATGCTGCCGCTGGTGGAGTCGATCGGGCGGTCGGCCCGCAGGTGATCTTTGAGAGCATGGCGGCATGACCAGGCTCCGCGGAACATCAGTCATCTTCGATCTCGACGGAACACTCGTGGACAGCGAGCCGAACTACTACGAAGCAGGCCGCCGGACGCTCGCCGAGTACGGCGTCGTGGACTTCACCTGGGCGGACCATGAACGGTACGTCGGCATCAGCACGCAGGAGACGGTCGCGGACTGGAAGGACCGCTACGGCCTGCCCGCCCAGGTCGAGGAACTGCTCGCCGTGAAGAACCGCCACTACCTGGAGCTGGCCCGCGGCGCCACGCGCGCCTACCCGGAGATGCGTGCGTTCGTCGAGCTGCTGGCCACCGAGGGCGTGCCGATGGCCGTGGCCTCGGGCTCGTCGCCGGAGGCCATCGCGGCGGTGCTGACCGGTACCGGGCTGGACGCGCGGCTGCACACGGTGGTCTCGGCCGACGAGGTCGCGCACGGCAAGCCGGCTCCGGACGTCTTCCTGGAGGCGGCTCGCCGGCTCGGCGCCACTCCGGCCGACTGTGTCGTGCTGGAGGACGCCGCTCCGGGCGCCGCCGCCGCGCACGCGGCCGGCATGCGCTGCATCGCGATCCCGTACGTCCCGGCCCAGGCGGACGCACCGGAGTTCGCGACCGCGGACCTGCTCCTGCCGGGCGGCCAGGAGCAGTTCACGGCACGGACGGCGTACGACTGGCTCGCCTGCTCGGCCGACCTGTCCTGATCTGGTCCGTCCCGTCCCGTACACGGACCATGGCGGGCGGACTCAGCGAACTTTTTTGCGGCAGGGGTGATTGTTTCGCCCCCGGCGTCCGTACCTCTTGGTGTTGGGCCGTTCATATCCCAGGAGGCACGATGCGCATCTCGCGCAGCACGGCAGGAACCGCGTTCGTGGGCGGTGCGTTGATCCTTACGCTCACCGCGCTCGCCTACCCGAGCATGCTGGGCGTGCAGAACGCGGCTTCCAGCCAGGACCGCATCATCGCCAACACCCAGTGGGGTCCGCTGACCGAGGCGGACCGCGACTTCGTGGTGCGCGTACGCGCGGCCGGACTGTGGGAGTACCCGCTGGGGCAGCTGATCAAGCAGCGGAGCACGTCGCCGGAGATGCAGGAAGTCTCCAAGCATCTGCTCGTGGGGCACGGCCGGCTCGACGCGGGCTGCCGCAAGATCTCCACGGACCTGGGCATCACCCTGCCGAACGAGCCGTCGCCTCAGCAGCAGCAGTTCGTAGCGACCGCCGAAGGCAGCACCGGCAGGGAATTCGAGTCCACGGCCGTGACCATCATGCGCGTCGCGCACGGGGGCATCTTCCCGGCGATCGCCAAGATCCGGGCGACCACCCGGAACAGCCTCGTGCGAGAGCTCGCCGACACGACCAACGACACCGTCCTCGACCACATCACGGTGCTGGAGAAGACCGGCCTGATCAACCAGGAGCAGGTCAGCTTCCAGATCACCGCCCCGCCCAAGCTGCCGCAGGACCAGACGACACCGCCGCCGCCGCCGCAGGGTGCGCCGGTCCGCGTGCTGCCGATCCCCGAAGACCTGAAGGACTTCCAGACGGTCGCCCCCAATCCGTCCTACGGGGCGCCGGCACCTTCTCCGTCGGCCGGCTGATCAGGAACGGGTGCGGGTCCGGGGCTGCGGTCCGTCCGCCGGCCCCGCACCGCTGACCACGGCCGGCCCGGCATCACTACCTACTGCCGGCCCGGTATCACGACCGACAGCAGGCCCGGCATGACGACCGACCGCAGGGCCCGGCCCTACGAACGGCGGCGGGGCTTGCCGCGCCTGTTGCCCTTGGGAGCGCCGCCCCCGCTCTTCCCCGTGCGCTTCGCCCCGGCCGACCTGCCGGCCGTCGACTTGCCGGGCACCGGCTTCCTCCGGGCGCCTTCCCGGGCCCCGTCCGTGGACCGGTCCCGCGCCGGGGGCTGCTGACGGCCCCGGGTGCTGTTGACCGTGCGGCCGCGGACGATGCCGATGAAGTCCTCGACCTGGTCCGTCTTCGCGTCCTCGGGCCAGGAGAGGGCCACGCTCGACTCGGGGGCGTCCTTGAGGGGCCGGTGGGTGAGGTCCTTGCGGTGGTGCAGCCGGGCGAGCGACAGCGGGACCACGAGGACGCCGATGCCCGCCGCGACCAGTTCGACGGCGTCGGCGGTGGTGGCGGGCCGTTCGAGAGCGGGACGCCCGGGGAGGGTCTCCCAGTCGAGGACGTCGTCGAGCGGGTGCAGGACGATGTCGTCCGCCAGGTCTTCCGGCGCCACCTCGTCAACGGCCGTGACCAGATGGTCCTTGGGCACCACGACGACCGTCTGCTCGGTGTAGAGGGCGATCGCGCTGAAGACCGTCCGGTCCACCGGGGCGCGGACGAGGCCCGCGTCGGCGTCCCCGCCCAGCAGCCGCTCGGCCGCCTCTCCGGCGGGCACCTGCGTGAGGATCAGCGGGACATCGGGCTGCCGCTCGTTCCAGATGCGCACCCACTTGTCGGGCATCACCCCGGGGACGTAGGCGAGCCGGAACGAGGGGGTTTCATCCGAGCCTGTCACCTCGCCAGGTTACCGGGCGTGGTCAGGGGTCGTGCACACGCTCGATACCCTGGGAGCCATGACGTCGCACCAGAGCACCCAGACGATGAAGCCCGCGACCGCGGCGAAGAAGCTGGGTGTGTACCTCGAGGCCACACCCGCCGATTTCCGGGAGGGTGTGGTCTCGCGCGCCGAGCTGAACGAGCTTCAGGCGAACCCGCCGCAGTGGCTGCAGGACCTGCGGCGCAACGGCCCGCACCCCCGCCCGGTCGTCGCCGCCAAGCTCGGCGTCTCCATCGCCGGTCTCGCCCGCGCGGGCGTCACCGAGCCCCTCACCACCGAGCAGATCGAGGCGCTGAAGCAGGAAGGCCCCGAGTGGCTGGAGCGGGAGCGCACCACCCAGGCGGAGGTCCGGAAGGAAACCGAACGGATCAAGAAGAAGAACGCCGAGCGCAAGGCCTGACCTCAGCACCCCTCGTTTTCGGACGGCCCCCACCGGATGATCCGGCGGGGGCCGCCGCTGTTTTCCGGGTGTTCCCGGGCGTCGTGTGGCATCGGTGAAATGTTTCGGCCATGTCTTGACATGGCGAGGAAGCGATCCGTAGCTTGGCCGATCATTTAGATTCGTGAAGCGGGTTCACGGATATGAACGGAGAGCCACCCATGCGGGATCGCCGACGAAGTCTCCGCCTGGCTGCCACGCTCGCCGTCTCGGGACTCCTGTTCGGAACGGCCGGCTGCGGCTCCGGTTCCGGCAGCGCCGGGGCCGGCGACCCGAACACCCTGGAGGTGTGGACCCGGAGCGACCCGGACTCCGCCAAGACCTACGACCGTGTGTTCGCCGCCTTCACCAGGAAGACCGGCATCAAGGTCGACTACCAGCCGGTCGTGAACTTCGACCAGCAGCTGCAGAGCCGCGCGTCCGTCAAGGATCTGCCGGACGTCATGATCAACGACACGGCCCTGATGGGCAGTTACCAGTCCCAGGGGCTGCTCGAGCCCATCACTCCGGCCTCCATAGCGGGCCACGCAGAGATCACCGCCAAGTCCTGGGCGTCCACCGTGGGCCGCGACGGCAGGCACTACGGCATCCCGTACTCCCGCCAGGCCATGACGCTGTTCGTCCGCAAGGACTGGCGCGAGAAGCTCGGCCTGCCGCAGCCGAAGACCTGGCAGGACACGCTCGCGCTCGCCAAGGCGTTCACCACGCGTGATCCGGACGGGGACGGCAAGAAGGACACCTACGGCATGGTCGTCCCGGGCAGCGCGCAGAACGGCTACGTCGCCTGGTGGGGCGCCAGCTATCTCTGGCAGGGCGGGGTGCAGATCCTCCGGAAGGAGGGCTCGGGCTTCCGGCCCGCCATGGACTCGGCGGCCGCCGTGCGCACGGTCACCTGGATGAAGAAGAACCTCTTCTGCGGCGACCAGGGCGTCGTCCAGCCCAGCGCCCTGACGTCGGTCACCTCGAACACCACCCACTTCCAGGACGGCAACGCCGGGATGTACCTCACCGGCCCGTACAACATGGCGACGTTCGACGAGGCGCTCGGCAAGAGCACATACGAAGTGCTGCCGGCGCCCGCGGGCCCGGCCGGATCCACCGTGCTGGCCGAGGGCGAGAACATCTACTTCGGCGCCAGGACCGGCAAGGCGGAGCAGGAGCGGACCCTCGCCGCCTTCCTGGTCTCCCCCGAGGGGCAGAAACTCGCCATGACGGGCGCCAACCAGCCCGTGGTGCGCATCCCCGTCAACTCCACGCTCGACGCGGCGAAGGTGCGCGACGACCCGCGCTGGAGCGTGGTGCAGAACGCCTACGAGGACCACTCCGCGCAGTTCCCCAACGCGCCCGACTTCGCCCCGATCAAGCAGGACACCGCCGACGCGCTCAACGCGATCTTCACCTACTGCGGCAGCGACGTCCGCGCCGGCCTCAAGGAGCTCGACGACACCCTCGCCGGTGACCTCAAGGACCAGGAGCTGCTGAAATGACCGCGACCACGACGACGCCCGGGCCGCGCAGAGCCCGGGGCACCGGCAAGAGGGCCGTGCTGCCCTGGCTGTTCCTCGCCCCGGCTCTGCTGCTGGCCCTCGTCTTCAAGTTCCTGCCGATGGGCAAGGGCATCTGGCTCAGCTTCTTCGACGTAAGGCCGTTCCTCGGCGACCGGTGGATCGGCCTCGACAACTACACGCGGGTCCTAACCGACCACCGCTTCCAGGACGCCATCGGCCACACCCTGGTCCTCGGCATCGGCATGTCCCTCGGCGGGATCGTCGTCGGCTCCGCGCTGGCGCTGCTGCTGGAGGGTCAGGCCCGCTCGCTGAAGATCATCCGTACCGCCGTGTTCCTGCCCGTCGTCACCGCCACCGCGGTGGTGGGCGAGATGTGGCGGCTGATGTACTACCCGACCTCCGACGGTCTCATCAACAGCGGTCTCGGGCTGTTCGGGCTGGGGCCGGTGCCCTATCTGGACAACCCCGGCACGGCGCTGTGGGCCACGATGGCCATGGGCATCTGGATGCTCGCCCCGTACAACATGGTGATCATCCTCGCGGGCCTCGCGGGCGTGGACCGCTCGCTGTACGAGGCCGCCGCGATGGACGGCGTCTCGCTGTGGCAGCGCCTGCGCCACATCACCCTGCCCGCCATCCGTCCCGCCCTCGGTGTCGTCCTCACCCTCGCCGCCATCCGCGGACTGCGCGTGTTCACCGAGGTGTACGTCCTCACCGGCGGCGGCCCGGCCGGCTCCACCGAGGTGTGGATGACCCGCGCCTACACCCTCGGCTTCACCCGCAACGACATCGGCGGCGCCTCGGCCGCCTCCGTGGTCCTGCTCTGCGTGACGCTGCTGCTCACCGTCACGGTCAACTACCTCCGCACGAGGGGAGACGCGAAGTGAGCGCCCCTGCCATCGAACCCGTCCGCACCCCGGTGACCGCCTCCCCCGCGCGCAGGTCCGGCGGGGACCGGCGCACCACGCCCGCCCGTTTCGACACCGCCCTCGGCTGGAACGACCGGCCGGGACCCGCCTGGGCGCTGCGCGTCCTGCTCTGTCTGCTCGCCCTGGGGGTCTTCGCCGCACCGTTCCTGACGATCTTCTCCGGTTCCTTCAGCGAGAAGGCCAGCGGTTCGACGCTGTCGTTCCTCCCCCACCATCCGACCTTGCTGAACTTCCGGGTGGCCGGCGAGCGCGGCATCTGGGACTACTTCGGCAACTCCCTGGTCATCGCGGGCGGCGGACTGCTGCTCCAGCTCGCCGTGTGCACCCTGGCCGCATATGCGCTGGCCCGGCACAAATTCCGCGGTCAGGCGCTGGTCCTGACCCTGTTCATGCTGACGATGATGCTTCCCGAAGAGGTCATCGCCATCCCGCTGTCCCTGGTCCTCGGGCATGTGCCCGTGCTCGGCATCGACCTCAAGGGCACGGTATGGGGCGTGATCCTGCCGCTCGGCGCGTGGGGCTTCTCGGTGATGCTGCTGACCGAGTTCATGAAGGACATCCCCACCGAGATCGAGGAGGCCGCCCGCATCGACGGCGTGGGCGAGCTGCGGATGCTGTGGCAGGTCGTCCTGCCGCTGTGCAAGCCCGCCCTCGGCGTGGCCGGGGTGCTCGGCTTCATCATGATCTGGGACCAGTACCTGCTGCCCCTGATCGCCGCCAAGGACCCCACCGACTACACGGTCACCGTCGCCCTGTCCATCCTGCGCACCGACCCACAGGTCGGCTCCGGGGTGGTGCTGGCCGGTGCGGTCGTCGCCCTCGTCCCCAGCCTGATCGTCTATCTGCTCCTCCAGCGCTCGCTGGTCACCGGCATCGCCGCCGGGGCCACCAAGGGCTGACCACCCACCCCCACGTTTGAGGGAGACATGAAGTTCCACGGAGTGCTGTTCTTCCCGGTCACGCCGTTCGCGGCGGACGGTTCACTGGACGAGGAACGGCTGGCCCAGCACATCGAGTCGGGTGTCGCCGCGGGCGCGGGAGGTGTGTTCGTCGCCTGCGGCACCGGCGAGTTCCACGCGCTGTCGACCGAGGAGATCGAGCGGGCCACCCGGGTCGCCGTGCGGACCACGGCCGGACGCGTGCCGGTCCTCGCCGCGGCCGGCGGCCCCGCACCGGTCGCCCGCGACCAGGCCGCCCGCGTCGAACGTGCCGGCGCCGACGGTGTGCTGCTGCTGCCGCCCTACCTCGTCAGCGCTCCGCAGCAGGGCCTGGTGCGCTACGTCGAGGAGGTCATCGCGGCCACGGACCTGCCCGTCGTCTTCTACCAGCGGGGCACCGCCCGGCTCACCGCTCGGACGGCCGCCGAGATCGCCGCCCTGCCCGGGGTCGTCGGCCTGAAGGACGGCATCGGGGACATCGAGCGGATGCACCGGATCGTGCGCGCGGTGCGTGCCGTGCCGGGCACGGAGGACTTCCAGTTCTTCAACGGCCTGCCCACCGCCGAGATGACCGCGCCCGCCTATCGGGGCGTCGGCGTGGAGCTGTACTCCTCGGCGGTGTTCGCCTTCGCCCCGGAGATCGCCCTGGCCTTCCACCGGGCACTCGCCGAGGACCACGACGCCCTGGTCTCCCGGCTCCTCGACGAGTTCTACGGCCCGCTGGTCGCCCTGCGCGACGAGGTCCCCGGCTACGCCGTCTCGCTGGTCAAGGCCGGTGTGACCCTGCGCGGCCTGGATGTCGGCGGCGTACGGGCGCCCCTGCTCGACGCGACGCCGGAGCACATCACCCGGCTCGCGAAACTCCTCGACCACGGCCTGGAGGTGGCCGCCGCATGAGTGCCACGCGTATCCGCGAACTGATCGTCACCCCGATCGCCTTCGGCGACCCGCCGCTGCTCAACTCCAACGGCGTGCACGAGCCGCTCGCCCTGCGGATCATCCTCCAACTGGTCCTGGAGGACGGCACGGTGGGGCTCGGCGAGTCCCCGGGCGGTGCGGCCCGCCTGGAGCGGCTGCACGCCGCCGCGAAGGTGGTCGTCGGCATGGACGTCTTCGACGCCACCGCCGTGTCCGCCGCGATCGACGCTGCCCTGCTGCCCAGCGTGCCGAGCTCCCACGAGCGTGGCTGGACCACCTCGGCGGTGGAGGTGGCCTGCCTGGACGCGCAGGGCAGGCTGCTCGGGCGTCCGGTCAGCGACCTGCTCGGCGGGAAGGTGCGCGACACGGTGCCGTTCGCCGCCTACCTCTTCTACAAGTGGGCCGAGCACCCCGCGCTCGACGGCCGTGCGGCGATCGGCGACGACTGGGGCGAGGCCCTCGACCCGGCCGGCGTCGTCGCGCAGGCCCGGCTGATGCAGGAGCGTTACGGGTTCCGGTCGTTCAAGCTCAAGGGCGGGGTCTTCCCGCCCGACGAGGAGATCGCCGCGATGCGCGCTCTCGCGGAGGCCTTCCCCGGGCAGCCGCTGCGGCTGGACCCGAACGTGGCCTGGACGGTGGAGACGTCGAAGTACGTCGCCCGTGAACTCGACGGCGTACTCGAATACTTGGAGGATCCGACCCGGGGCATCCCCGGGATGGCGGAGGTGGCGAAGGACTCCCCCATGCCGCTCGCGACCAACATGTGCGTGATCGCCTGGGAGCATCTGAAGCCTGCCGTCGAGCAGAACGCGATCCAGGTGCTGCTCACCGACCACCACTACTGGGGCGGGCTGCGCCGCACCCGTGAACTGGCCGCGTTGTGCGAGGCGTTCGGGCTCTCCCTGTCGATGCACTCCAACTCGCACCTGGGCATCAGCCTCGCCGCGATGACCCATGTCGCCGCCGCCATCCCCAACCTCGACCACTCCTGCGACACGCACTACCCGTGGAACTCCTCGGACGACGTGATCGTGCCCGGCGTGCTGGAGCTGCGCGACGGTGAGGTCGAGGTGCCCACCGGGCCGGGACTGGGAGTCGAACTCGACCACGACCGGCTCGAACGCCTGCACCGGCGGTACGTGGACTCGGGAATGCGCAGCCGGGACGACACCGGTTACGTGCGGCGGTTCCGGCCGGAGTACGAGCTGAAGCTCCCCCGCTGGTGACGGCTGTGCGTGACGCGCACGGAGTTGAACGCGGTTGTACGGAACGTGCCTTCTGCTGCTCTCGTTCGACCGGGACCGGCACGCCCCAAACGCCACACCGCGCCACCCCTTCCGACGCGTAGAAATATCTACCAGCATGGCTACGGCCGGGCGGCACGCGGAACACCGCGGGCCCTCGGCCCCTGTCCAGCGCGCGCCCGACCGCGGCGCCACCGACTGTGCCCGGGGTGGCCATGCAGAGCGTCATGTGGAAGCAAGCCGTCGAGTGGCTCGCCGCGGCCGCCACGGACCCCAAGGAGTGCAAGCGGGAGTGGGACTACGGCGCAGGGACCATGCTCGTGGAGGCCGGGCGGTACTGGGACGTGCTGAGTGTCCCCGACCGGCTCGGCCTGCTCGCGCTGGACATCCTGTGGCGCGATCCGCTGAAGGTGCCCGGCCCCACCCTGGTGGACTGCGCCGCACACAGAGTGGGGTTCTTCCTGCCGCCCGATCCGGTCAGCGAGTGGATCGGCTTCGGCGTACGGCACGTCGGCCGGGGCTCGTGGGTCGCCGTGCCGCCGCCGTACCGGCCCGCGGGCCGGCTGGAGTGGCTCGTGCCGCCGGACGGAACCGGCACCCTGCACACCCCCGGCCCCCTCGAATCGGCCCTGCGGGAGGCAAGCGGAACCCTCGCGGTGCTGGCACCGGTCAGCGCGGAGCCGGTGGCGTCGGACGGCTGGTGAGGCGGGCACCGGACGACGGCCCGGCTGCCCCCGGGTGCCGGCCGGAGGCCGGGCGGGTGCCCGCGGGCGCGCCCGGGCCCGGGTGCCGGACGGCCGCCGGGTGCGGCGTGGCAGCCGGACGGGGGGTAGGGACGACCGGGCCCATGTGCCGGCCGGCGGTCCACGAGGGGACGGCCGTCCAGGTCTCGCTGTCGGCCGGCGCGGCGAAGGAGACCCACTGGCCGTCGCGGTGCTCCGGGACCGTGTGGCCCCGGGCCTCCCACTCCGCGACCAGAGCCGCGTAGATCGGCGGATGTCCCGCGTATCCGCTGGTGAGTTCGGCGTACGAGCGGGGCATGGCGTGGTTCCCCGGACGGCGCCGCGCCGTCTCCGTGCTGTCCATGCCGGGGGAACGCGCCGCCGCGCACCGGTGGTACGCGGGCCGGACCGCGTCCGTCGGGTCGAGTGAACCCGTCACCCGGACGGCGGTACGGGGGCACCGGACAAACATCCAGTCAGGCGGTCGCCCGTTCAGAACGTCTCACCCCGGGCCCGACGGAGTTCTCGACCGGGGCCCGCGCGTCCGGTAACACTGACCTCACCCCCAGGAACCGGTACGACGGCAGGGAGAGGCCATGTCACAGCGCCCTGACCTCACGCGGCGCAGGGCCGTGCTGGAGCACGAGTGGTCCCGCTGGGTGCCGCGGCTGGGCGTGCCGGGCACGCGGCCCGGCGGCTCCGCGGCACTGCGCCACGAGGTGAGCGAGTCCTGGGCGCGTTCGCTGGGCAGCGTCGACCCGGGCCGCGACAGCGCCCCCGTCACGGACGACGGCCGGGTGCACCAGCGCTGGACGTCGTCACCGCTGTACGGGCCGGTCTCCGCTCTCGCCGGGGAGCTGCACAGCATCGCCGAGGACGCCGGGTTCGTCACGGCGGTCACCGACGAGTCCGGCACCATCCTGTGGACCTGCGGCGGCCCGACCATGCGCCGCCGGGCGGAGCGGGTCAACTTCGCGCCGGGCGGCCGCTGGGACGAACAGGCCATGGGCACCAACGCGCTGTCCCTCGCACTGCGCACCGGCCGTCCCAGCTCCGTGTTCTCGGCCGAGCATCTGGTGTCGGCCCTGCACGGCTGGGTCTGCTACTGCGCGCCCGTGCACGGCAGGGACGGCAGCGTCCTCGGCGTACTGGACCTGTCCACGACCTGGGACCGCTCGCATCCCCTGGCCATGTCGACCGTCCGCACCCTGGTGTCGACGATCGAGGCCCGCCTGACCACGGAGGTCTCCCGCCCGGCCCGGCTGCGGCTCACGTGTCTGGGCACCGAGCGAGCCGTGCACGAGGGACGGCCGCTCCCCCTGCGCCCTCGGCAGTGGGAGATCCTCACCCTCCTCGCGCTCGAACCCGACGGCTTCTCCCCGCAACGGCTGCGCGCGGCCCTGTACGGTGACCGGCCGGTCACGTCGTCCACCTTCAAGGCGGAGATGTCCCACCTGCGCCGGGTGCTGGGCGGCGCGATATCCCCCCGCCACTACGCCCTCACCGCCCCCGTGTCCTGCGACGCCGCCGCCGTCCTGCGCGCGCTGGAACAAGGCGACACGGACACCGCCCTGGGTCACTACGGCGGCCCGCTCCTGCCCCGCTCCGAGGCCCCTGGCATCGAGGAGTGGCGCACCCGGCTCGAAGTGGCGGTCCGCGAGGCCGTCCTGGCGAGCACCCGGCCGGAACACGCCCTGCGCTACGGCGAACGGGCCCCTTACGACGCGCAGATCCATGAGCACGCGCTGCGGCTGCTCGGCCCCGAGGACCCCCGCCGCGCGATCGCGCGGGGCCGGCTGACGACGGCCCAGCGCGACTGACGTCCATGCGCTGCGGGCGCCAACCCCGCACCAACCTCCCGGCACCACAGTGAGGGACGTCGCAACCGCCCCGCACCGCCCTTCACCGAGGAGAGCCGCCATGGTGTACGCGCAGCCAGGAACCGAAGGCAGCATCGTGTCGTTCGCCCGCCGCTACGACAACTTCATCGACGGCGACTGGACCGCGCCGGTCGAGGGCCGCTACTTCGAGAACCCGACGCCGGTGACCGGCGAGACCTTCTGCGAGGTCGCCCGTTCCACCGCGGCCGACGTCGACCTGGCCCTGGACGCCGCACACCGGGCGGCCGACGGGTGGGGCCGTACGTCCACGGCGGAACGCGCGAACGTCCTCAACAGGATCGCGGACCGAATCGAGGAGAACCTGGAGAGGATCGCGGTCGCCGAGACGTGGGAGAACGGCAAGCCGGTCCGCGAGACCCTGGCGGCCGACATCCCGCTGGCCGTGGACCACTTCCGGTACTTCGCCGGAGTCGTCCGCGCGCAGGAGGGCAGCATCGCGGAGATCGACGCCGACACCGTCGCGTACCACTTCCACGAGCCGTTGGGCGTGGTCGGGCAGATCATTCCGTGGAACTTCCCGATCCTCATGGCCACGTGGAAGCTCGCGCCCGCGCTGGCCGCCGGCAACTGCGTGGTCATCAAGCCGGCGGAGCAGACCCCGGTCAGCCTGCTCTACGTCATGGAGCTGATCGCCGACCTGCTGCCGCCGGGCGTGGTCAACGTCGTCAACGGCTTCGGCGTGGAGGCGGGCAAGCCGCTGGCGTCCAGCCCGCGGGTGGCGAAGGTGGCGTTCACCGGCGAGACGACGACCGGCCGTCTGATCATGCAGTACGCGAGCGAGAACATCATCCCCGTCACGCTGGAACTGGGCGGGAAGAGCCCGAACATCTTCCTGCCCGACGTCATGGCCGCCGACGACGACTTCCTGGACAAGGCCGTCGAGGGCTTCGTGATGTTCGCCCTCAACCAGGGCGAGGTCTGCACCTGCCCCTCCCGCGCCCTGATCCCCTCCTCCATCTACGACGACTTCATGGCCCGCTGTGTCGAACGCACCGAGGCGATCGTCGGCGGCGACCCGCTGGACCCGGCCACGATGATCGGAGCGCAGGCGAGCAACGACCAGTACGAGAAGATCCTTTCCTACCTCGACATCGGCAGGAAGGAGGGCGCCGAGGTCGTCACGGGCGGCAGGTCCCGCGCGGTGCCCGGCCTCGAGGGCGGCTACTACGTCGAGCCGACCATCTTCCGCGGCACCAACGACATGCGGATCTTCCAGGAGGAGATCTTCGGCCCGGTCGTCTCGGTCACGACGTACGACTCGGTCGACGAGGCACTGAAGATCGCCAACGACACGCTGTACGGCCTCGGCGCGGGTGTCTGGACCCGCGACGGCAACACGGCCTACCGGCTGGGCCGCGAGATCAAGGCGGGCCGGGTGTGGACCAACTGCTACCACGCGTACCCGGCGCACGCGGCGTTCGGCGGTTACAAGAAGTCGGGCATCGGCCGCGAGACGCACAAGATGATGCTGGACCACTACCAGCAGACGAAGAACATTCTTTGTTCTTACAGCCCGAAGAAACTGGGGTTCTTCTGATGCCGGATGGGCGGGATTCCGCGGCAGGAGCTTGCGTCCCGCCGCACACCGCCTCATTCAGTAGGAATGCGGAACTCGAATTCGGGACGGTCCCACGGTACGGCGGGCGGGTTCGCGAACGCGGTCCCGGTCCGCACCGCACCAACGCGGTGGTAGAAGTCCTCGGCGGGGAGATGCGACACGACCTTGACGCGGTCCAGCCCGGCGGCGCGGGCCTCGGACTGCATGTGATCCACGAGCAGCCGTCCGATGCCCTGCCCTTGCGCTTCGTCGGCGACGAACAGCAGGTCGAGCTCCGGTGGAGCGACGAGGAGCGCGTAGAACCCGAGGACCCGGCCTCCGGGCTCGTCGGCGCCGACGGCCACAAAGACGCGGTGCGCCTCGATGTAATCGGGACCGACCCGGTAGCCCGCGACCGCGGCTGCGTACTTGCCCTCGTAGGCGCCTGAGCCACGCACGAGCCGCGTGAGCCGTTTGGCATCCCGCGCGACGGCCCTCCGTATCGTGACCGGCTGGCTGATCGGAGAAGGGCGTCGACTCATCGGGAGAGTATGTCGCACCGGGACCACCATCCCACGGCGGGCCGGGCAGGCGTTCCTGTATCGCGCCCGGGAACCGCTCCCCCGGGCCCCGGCCGGCCACGAGCCCGCAGGCGCGGACGGCTCGGAACGCCTCGGCCGGTGCTGACACCGATCCGCCGTGGCAGGTCAGCGCCGTTCTCCATCGCCTGCACGCCTCCCTCTGGGCTCGGTCACCCGTCGTGACGCCGTCCGGCGCACCTCGGCCGACCTCCGGCCCCGCGTATCCGTCCAGCGGCGTGGACGAGGACGCCGCCCGGCCGTCCCGGAAGCCGGTCTCAGCCGCCGCGCCGCACTCGGGCCGCCTTGCGGGCCTCTGCGAGCTTGCGGGCCTCGCTGCTCTTGCGGGACGACGACCTGCCACCGGAACCGCTCTTCGCGTCCTTGGTGCTGCCCAGGCCGCCGAACGGGACGTTGTGGTTCTTGGGGCGCGGTACGGCCGGCCCGCCGTCGAGGGGCTTTCCGGAGGGGGCCTTGGCGCCGGTGATACGGCTCAGCTCCGCTTCGCCGGACCGCACCTTGGTGACCCTGGGGGTGACGTCGGCATCCGCCATGACCTGGCTCGTCTCGCGGCGCTGTCCCGACAGGACGAGTGTCACGGCGGTGCCGGAGCGGCCGGCCCGGGCCGTGCGGCCCGCGCGGTGCAGATAGTCCTTCGGGTCGTTGGCCGGGTCGACGTTGACCACGAGGTCGAGGTCGTCGACGTGCAGGCCGCGTGCGGCGACGTTCGTCGCTACCAGCGCGGTGATCTGCCCGTTCTTGAACTGGGCCAGCGTCCGGGTGCGCTGCGGCTGGGACTTCCCGCTGTGCAGGGCGGCGGCCGCCACGCCACTGGCCCGCAGATGCCGCGTGAGCTGGTCGACGCCGTGCTTGGTGTCCAGGAACAGCAGGACGCGGCCGTCCCGAGCGGCGATCTCCGTGGTCACGGCGTACCGGTCCGGGCCGTGCACGACGAAGACGTGGTGCTCGATCGCGGAGACGGCGCTGGACGAGGGGTCCACCGAGTGGACGGCGGGGTCGCGCAGGTAGCGCTGCACCAGCTGGTCGACGTCGCCGTCGAGGGTGGCGGAGAACAGCATCCGCTGCCCGTCGGACGGCACGTGGTCCAGTATCTCGGTGACCTGCGGCAGGAACCCCATGTCACACATCTGGTCGGCCTCGTCCAGAACCATGATGCGCACCCGTCCCAGTCGGCAGCCCTTGCGCTCGATGAGGTCGTGCAGCCGGCCGGGCGTGGCGACGACGATCTCGGCGCCGTCCCTCAGCATGGCGGCCTGCCGTCCGATGGACACGCCGCCCACCACGGTCGCGAGCCGCAGCCGCAGCCCCTCCGCGTACGGCGTGAGCGCCTCACCGACCTGCTGCGCCAGCTCCCTGGTGGGCACCAGAACGAGCGCCAGCGGCTCTTTCGGCTGCGCGCGCCGCCCGGCCGTCCGGGCGATCATCCCCAGGCCGAAGGCGAGCGTCTTGCCGGATCCTGTGCGGCCCCGGCCCAGGACGTCCCGTCCCGCGAGCGCATTCGGCAGCGCCGCCGCCTGGATGGGCGAGGGCACAGTCACACCCTGCGCATCGAGCACCCGCAGAGCCTCGGCCGGCAACCCGAGCTGGGCGAAGGACGTCGCCGTGGGCACTGCCGAAGTGGCGCTCGGCGCCTCGGACGCATCGCCCTGCTGCCGGGCATCGGCACGTGTTGATTCGCTCACAGAGAGCCTTCCTCCGAAGGGACCGTACCGAGGAAGGCGCGGCAGACGCGGCCGCCGACCAGAGACACCAACGGAGCACCGACACAGCGACACGGCAAAAGCACAACCTAGCACCCTGTCCGGCCATCGATCCCTCGGAGATCCTTCACCGCCAGAACTGACAGCAGACAGGTGCTGCTCAGGGCTTGAGGAGCGGCGGCGGGTCTCAGCGCCGCCACCCCATGGGCGCCGCTCGGCACGGAGGCAGTGGCAAGCCGGGGCAGTACCTCGATCGCGGATCGTGTGAGGGAGGTGTCTGCGGCGGAGTCCTGGCATCTCGCAGAGGGCCCTCCGTCCTGAGGGGCCGCGCCCATGAACGCCGGTCCGGTCGGCCCGAGCCGACCGGATACAGTGCGCGAGAGAGGGCAGCCTGCTCAGGGAGGGCGAGCGTGACGGACACCAGCGACACCCGGCCCGCCGAGGGCGAAGCGCAAGCGCCGCGGCAGAGCCGACTGCACCGCCTGATGCGCTACCTCCCTCTGATCGCCCCCGTCCTGCTGTGGGCCGTGCCCTGCTGGGTGCTCCTGCACACCGGCCAGCATTGGCCGCTGCCTGTCACGCTGGCCGGCACCTCTCTGTTCGCCCTCGGTCTCATCGGTATGCCGCTCGCGATGGTGCGCGGCCACGGACGGCGCCAGCAGGACCGGGCGGCGATCACCGGTGACACCCTGCTGGGCACCAGCTGGGTTCTGTTCACCTGGTCCGTCCTGTTCGGCGTCCTCCTTCGGCTCGCCCTGACCCTGGCCGGCGTCGGCGAGAGCCAGGACCGGGCCCGCATCGTCACCTGGGCCGTCCTCGGCACAACCGCCGTACTGCTCGGCTGGGGGTACGCCGAGGCGCGCCGTGTGCCGCGCGTGCGCCGACTCGACGTGCGGCTCCCGCGACTGGGTCCCGGGCTGGACGGTCTCCGCGTCGTGCTCATCACCGACACCCACTACGGCCCGCTCGACCGCGCCCGCTGGTCGGCGCGGGTGTGCGAGACGGTGAACACCTTGGAAGCCGACCTGGTCTGCCATACCGGCGACATCGCGGACGGTACGGCCGAACGCCGCCGCGCCCAGGCCGTCCCCCTCGGTACCGTGCGGGCCACCCGGGCCCGGGTGTACGTCACCGGCAACCACGAGTACTACAGCGAGGCCCAGGGCTGGGTCGACCTGATGGACGAGCTGGGGTGGGAGCCCCTGCGCAACCGCCATGTGCTGCTCGAACGCGGGGGCGACACCCTCGTGGTCGCCGGCGTGGACGACGTCACCGCCGAGTCCTCCGGACTGGCAGGCCACCGGGCGCACCTCGCCGGAGCCTTGCACGGCGTCGACGCCGAGCTGCCCGTCCTGCTGCTGGCGCACCAGCCCAAGTTCGTCGACCGGGCGGCTGCAGCCGGTATCGACCTCCAGCTTTCCGGGCACACCCATGGCGGCCAGATCTGGCCCTTCCACCACCTGGTCCGCATCGACCAGCCCGTCGTGGCGGGCCTGAGCCGGCACGGCACCCGCACCCTGCTTTACACCAGCCGCGGCACCGGCTTCTGGGGCCCGCCGTTCCGCGTCTTCGCTCCCAGCGAGATCACCCTGCTCGTGCTCCGCTCCCCGCACCCGCCCGCCTCGCCGTAACACCAGGGCTCCTCCGGAGGGTCACGGGCCGAGCCGGGGCCGGGCCGAGGCAAGGTCCGGCCAGTGCTTCAACCGACCAGTGCCCCCATCGTGTTGACCGCCCACGGCAGGCAGTGCTGGAGTCGGCACGTGGACAGCATCCCCGCCAACCGGCGGCTCTGGAACCGGATCAGCAGCGCCTACCAGCGCGAGCACGACCCGCAGATCGGTGCCGCACCCCGGCTGTGGGGCATGTACTCCATCCCCGACGCGCACCTGCACGCCCTGGGCGATGTCACCGGCAAGCGCGTCCTCGAACTCGGCTGCGGCGCCGGCCAGTGGTCCGGGGCGCTCGCCGCCGAAGGCGCCATCGTGGTCGGGCTCGACCTGTCCGAAGTCCAACTCGCCGCAGCCGCCGGCGCGATGGGAGCGGCCCGCTACCCGCTGGTGCAAGGCGCCGCCGAACAACTCCCCTTCGCCGCCGACAGCTTCGACCTGGTGTTCTGCGACTTCGGAGGGCTCAGCTGGGCGCCCCCGGCACCTGGCCGTCCCCCAGGCCGCACGCGTCTTGCGCCGAGGCGGGCGCCTGGTGTTCAACGTTGCCAGCCCATGGTTCGAAGCGTGCTACGACGAAGCCGCCGGCCGCGTGACCACGACGCGCGATCAGCCATCAGCTCACCTACGGTGGCTGGGTCAGGGTCCTGCGCGGCGCGGGTCTCGTCATCGACGACCTCATCGAGCCGCGGCCCGGACTCGGAACACCCAACGGCTACAACGAAACCGACCCACCCGACTGGGCTCACCGCTGGCCGGCGGAACTGCTCTGGGTAACCCACAAACCGTGAGTTCCGCCGCGCCGAGACGGGAGGCATCCCCTCACCGGACAGGCCGACCGGTCGCTGAGCATGGGGTCCCGGCGGCGGGAAGTCGGTTGAGGCCTGCCGAACAGGCACCTGCAGCGCCATTACTCCGGAAAATATGCGGTTCAAGTTCGCTCGTGCAGAAAAGTTTACGGTGGTCCATTGACCGGGGCCGAGGCGCCCGGATAGAAAGATCACGACCAGGATCGGGATCGCGAGTCCGGTCCGTACAGCTCTGCCCCGGGGGATTTCCCTTTGCCGCACACAGATGCACTCCGGAGGCGCCACTCTGATCGGCGTCGCGGCCGAGAGGGGACTGCGGGCCGCCATCGCCACCGCCGACCGCCGGCCCTCAGACGCTGTGCGCGCGGCGGCCGACTCGGTGCTGACGGTGGAGACCAACGACCGGGCCGCCCTCGAAACGGCCGGCTCGCACTGCACCGGGCCGAGTCGTTCGAGGCCGTGCGAGTGCGCGACCGGCTGGCTGGTCCTCGCGGCGCTCTTCGCCCTGCTCGGGCTCGCCGCGCCGCCGCTGGTGCGCGGCCTGGAGAAGGCCCGCGCGCGGACGGAGCCCGCACCGGCCTGAGCGGACCGGCCGGCGCCCGTCCGGACCACATCTGTCACACCTGTCCGACCCGAACAAGTAGGCGAGCACCATGACCGTACAGCGACGACACGACCCGGACGAGCGCGGCTTCGCCAGCGACAACTACGCGGGTGCGCATCCCGAGATCCTGGCGGCGATCGCCCTGGCCAACGGCGGCCACCAGGTCAGCTACGGCGCCGACGTCTACACCGAGCGACTCCAGGACGTGGTGCGCGGCCACTTCGGCCCCACCGCGCACACGTACCCGGTCTTCAACGGCACCGGCGCGAACGTGGTCGCGCTGCAGACCATGCTCGACCGCTGGGACGCCGTGGTCTGCGCCGAGTCGGCCCACATCAACGTCGACGAGGGCGGGGCGCCCGAGAAGGTCGCCGGAATCAAACTCCTGACGGTCCCCGCGTGGGACGGCAAGCTCACCCCTGAGCTGATTGACCGTCAGGCATGGGGCTTCGAGGACGAGCACCGGGCCCGGCCCAGGGTCGTCTCGATCGCCCAGTCCACCGAGCTCGGCACCTGCTACACACCGGACGAGATCCGTGCGATATGCGAGCACGCGCACAGCCTCGGCATGCTCGTCTACCTGGACGGCGCCCGGCTCGCCAACGCCGCCGCCACCCTCGGCGTGTCCCTGCGGGAGATGACCACCGACGCCGGCGTGGACGTCCTCTCGCTCGGCGGCACCAAGAACGGGCTGCTCTTCGGCGAGGCGGTGATCGTGCTCAACGAGGACGCGGTGCGCGGCATGGCTCACCTGCGCAAGGCGAGCATGCAGCTGGGCTCCAAGATGCGTTTCGTGTCGGTGCAGTTCGAGGCGCTGCTGGGCGGCGACCTCTGGCTGCGCTCGGCGGCACGCTCCAACGCGATGGCCCAGCGGCTGTACGAGGCGGTGCGCGACCTGCCGGGCCTGGAGATCGCCCGCCCGGTGCAGGCCAACCAGATCTTCGCCGTCCTGCCGCCGGCCGTCACCGAGCGTCTCCAGAAGCGGTTCCGCTTCTACACCTGGGACGAGCAGGCCGGCGAGGTCCGCTGGATGACCTCCTTCGACACAACGGAGGGCGACGTGGACGCCTTCGCGGCGGCCATCGCGGAGGAGCTGGCGGCGGAGCGAGGCCAGGCGCGGGCGGGCGCACTGTCCACGGCCGAGCGTGAGGAACTGGCACAACTGCGCCGCAGGGTCCGGGCGTTGGAAGAAACGATCGAAGGGCTGGCGAAAGAGCCTGCCCTCTCCCCGAACGGCAAGACGAAGTAGCCGCCTGAGCCGGGCGAACCACTCGTGTTCGGCGCTCTCGCGGCCGCGCTCCAGCGTCTCGACGAGCGCCGTCCGGCTAACCGACACCATCGTCGGCTCGGTGTCCCGGGCCGGGCCGCCCGCCTCGTGCAGGCGACAGGCGGAGTGCCGTCCCGGGTGAAGGTGAGACCTTCCACGGCCTGGTAGCGACGACGGTCGACGGGCTGTGCCTTCAGGTGCAGTTGCGGTTCGCTCGTTCACACCAGCCCACCGACCGCTGCGGCGCCGGCCCTGTCAGCACTTGCCCAGTGGCGGGCCCGCGTCCCCAGGCGGAAAATGGAACTGCGGATCAGAGCGCATGAGAGCCCACGGCTTTGCCTGGCTGCCCCTTGCCCGATCCCGCGATCCGGCCCTGTGGCGCGAGCACGGTCTGCCGATTCTTCCGTTCGGCTCAGGGGCACCCGGCCCGCGCCGTATGGAGGTGCATACGTGATGACGAAATCCAGCGAGCAGCAAGCTCCGACGGTGGCCCGCTCGCGGACGATGTGGGATGTGTTCTGCCCGGATGAAGATCTCAACGTCGTCATGCTGTTCCCGAGTAGACAAGCCGCCAAGCAGGCCGCGGCCGAGCACAACGTCCAGTTCACTCCAGCACACACGGCGCTGGCCGTCGTGCACACGCCCAGCGACGAGGACCCGCCGCACCTTACGGAAGCTCAGCGCGAAGCGTTCGAGGAGAACGCCGCCGCACTCGACAAGGCCGAGGAGCAGCTCCGGGGTGTCCAGCAGCAGGCCCGTGCGAGGTTGAAGGCCGTGGGCCTCAATGACGTTCCCGACGACGGAACCTCGTGTTTGAGCTGCGGGTGTCCGGCCTACGTGACGACACCCCACCACCCCGCCGCGCCTTGCCCGAGAGAATTCTGCGGGCACAACTGGGCCAGCCATCATTGGTGAGCTGCCCTGCGCCGACGGGGTGGAGCCAGGATGATCCTGGCTCCACCCCGGGTGCCGGTCCGTCAGAAGCCCGTCACTGGAACTGTGCGAAGAACCTCCAGATCTCTCCCTTGGTCCAGGTGGTGACGCCGCTTTCGTTGGGCGAGCCGTCGACCGGGCCGGGTATGTGGCCTCCGTCGAACGCGGCCCACTGAACCGGGTATCCGGCTCGGCAGCCCGAGTAGGTCGTGGTGATGTGCGTCCGGCTGCCCGGGGCGGGCTCGCGCGGGCTCTGGGCGGTGCAGCCGTTGTTGGCGACGAACTTGTCGCGCAGGGACCGTCCTTGCCCGATGCCGAGGACATTGTCGCCGATGCCGTGGATTCCGAAGTAGGCGATGGGCTGGGTGCCGCCGGAGCACCCGCTGATCTGGGCGCCGGAGATGACCGCGACGGCCCTGAACACGTTCGCCCGGCTGCAGGCCAGTGCGTAGCTCATACCGCCGCCCCAGCTGAATCCCGTGGCGAACCGCTGTGCCGGGTTGACACAGAGACCGCCCTCGATGCGCCGGATCATGTCGTCGACGAAGGTGACGTCCTCACCGCCCGCATTGGCCCAGCCGTTGCCGAGACCCTGGGGGGCGACGAGGATCGCGGTGTTGTTCGACTGTTCCTGCTGGCCGTAGTAGGACCAGGCGTTCCCGCTCGTGCCGCCGGAGGCGACGTCCCCGGCGGTTCCGCCCCGCCAGTGGAAGGCGAAGATCAGCCGGTAGCGGTGGCTGTTGTCGTAGTTGGCGGGGACCCTGAGGATGAAGCTGCGGCTCTTGCCGCCGCTCTGGATGGTGTGCGTACCGCTCGCCAGCGCCGGGGCGCTGCCGCATCCGCCGCCGCCACCGGACGACAGCTTGACCAGCGACCATTGCTGGTTGGCGCCGCCCCAGTCGGTGTACTGGACGACGTTGCCGCCGTCGGCCGTGGAGGCGCCCTGCACCTCCACCGCCTTGCTGCTGGTGCGGTTGACCAGCCGGACGTGGCCCCCGTCGGAGTCGGCCAGGCGGAACTGCTGGTTGGCCCCGTTGTGGTCGGCCCACTGCTGGATCGCGGCACCGTCTGCGGTCGAGGCGCCTGCCACGTCGAGAACCTTGCCGGAATGCCGGGCCTTGAGGCGGTAGAAGCCACCTCCGGAGTCCACGAACTGCCACTGCTGGTTGGCACCGTCGGTGCGCGTCCACTGGCTGACCCGCGCGCCGTCGGCGGTTGACGTGCCGGAGACGTCCAGCGCCTTACCGCTGTTGCGGTTGACCAGGACGTACCAGGCATTGGTGTCCACCGTCGCCGCCTGGGCGGACGGTGCATCCACCGCGGTGAGCATGCCGATCGCGAGGGTCGCCGCCACCACGGCGGCGACCCGTGACCACCAGGTCATCGATGCCTCCTTTTCGTTGGTGGGCCGGACTTGTCAGGTGCGGGTCCAGCGCTGGTTGCCGCCGTTCGAGCAGGAGTAGAGCTGGATCAGGGTGCCGTTGGCGGTGCCGCTCGATACGGCGTCGAGGCAGAGACCGGACTGGACGCCGACGATGGTTCCGTCGGAGTTGAGGCGCCACTTCTGGTTGTCCCCGCCCCAGCAGCTGTAGATCTGGACCTTGGTGCCGTTGCCGGTGCCGGCGGCGTCCAGGCACTTGTTGCCGTAGACCCTGAGCTCGCCGGCGGCGGTGTGCGTCCACTGCTGATTGGTGCCGCTGTGGCAGTCCCACAGCTGGAGCTGGGTGCCGTCGGTGGTACTGGCGTTGGGCACGTCCAGGCAGCGGCCCGAACCGACGCCCTTGATCTGTCCCGAACCCGGAGAGGGCGTGGAGGAACCGCCGTTCAGTGCGTTGAGGACGGCGGTGTAGGCGGGCTTCTTGCTGCCGTTGTCGTTGAACAGCAGCGGAGTGTGCTCCCGCCGCCAGGAATCCGAGTCGCGCACACCCCAGACGGTGATGCCGAGGCAGCGCGGGACGGCGAGACAGTCGTTGGTCACGTTGGCGTAGGTCGTGGCCGAGGCGCCCTGGATGTCGAGCTCGGTGATGGCCACGTCGACGCCGAGGGCCGCGAAGCTCTGCAGGGTGGTGCGGAAGTTGCTGTTGTAGGGGCTGTCGTTGTTGAAGTGCGACTGGAAGCCGACGCAGTCGATCGGCACGCCGCGCTGCTTGAAGTCCCGGACCATGCGGTACATGGCCTGGGTCTTGGCCCAGGTCCAGTTCTCGACGTTGTAGTCGTTGTAGCAGAGCTTGGCGCCCGGGTCGGCGGCGCGCGCGGTGCGGAAGGCTACCTCGATCCAGTCGTTGCCGGTGCGCTGCAGGTTGGAGTCGCGCCGGGCTCCCGAGTTGCCGTCCTCGAAGGCCTCGTTCACGACGTCCCACTGGACGATCTTGCCCTTGTAGTGGGCCATCACGCCGTTGATGTGGTTGATCATCGCCTGGCGCAGGGCGCCGCCGCTGAGGCTCCGCATCCAGCCGGGCTGCTGGGAGTGCCAGGCCAGGGTGTGACCGCGCACCTGCTTGCCGTTCTGCACCGCCCAGTTGTAGACGCGGTCACCGGCGGCGAAGTCGAACCGGCCCTGCTGCGGTTCGGTGGCGTCTATCTTCATCTCGTTCTCGGCCGTCACCGAGTTGAACTCACGGCTCGCGATCGACGTGTACGCCGAGTCGCCCAGCCTGCCTGAGGCGATGGCGGTGCCGAAGTAGCGGCCGCTCTGCGCCGCCGCGGCGCCGAGGGTGCTTTCCGCCGCGTGTGCGGCCGGTGGCGCGGCCAGTGCGGTGACCACACCGACGACACCGACGATCAACGCCAACAGCAGGCTGCGGATCTTCCGGCGAACGGCCGGTCCGGGAAGGGCGTACGAGCCCATGGCTCTGCCTCCAAAGTAGAGATGAGGGGGGACCGCCACGCGGCGTCGCGTATCTCTCCACCTGCGCGACGAGTGCTTCGGGTGCGCTGATCGGTCGTGCAGCCGTGCGTGGATCTGCCGTGCAACGCAGATTGCTCAGGTCAAGGCGGTTCGGCATTTCGAACCATGGCCGGTACCTAGACACGGATGATTGAGGGATTGACGATGCATCGTCAATACTCACGACAGAGGAAGTTTCGGTTACCGGTCCGAAGATTTCGGCATCCCGGAGACCTCGGCGGCCACCGCATCACCCATTCCGGCGGGTGCGATATGTGGCCAGATCGGCAACAGCCCTTGACCGGAGGGCCTCATATTTCTAGCTTGTGGCGTCGAAGCTTGCGGGAATTCCGCGAAATGTTTCGCGCTTCCCTGCCTCGTGGCAGTCCGCTCTGCGGTTCATCGGGTCCACCCCCACCCCCGAAGGAGTGCCCTCTGATGTGGTTTCGCCAGACGTCCCCGGTCCGTCCAAGACGCTTACTCGCCGCCCTCGCGCCCTTGCTGCTGGTGGCCGCCTTCCTCGGCGCACAGCCCGCCCACGCGGCCACCGTGGACCCCAACGCCTCGTATGTGCTGGTCAACCGCAACAGCGGCAAGGCCCTGGACGTCTACAACATGGCGACCGGTGACGGCGCCCGCATCACCCAGTGGACGAGGAACGACCAGAACCAGCAGCAGTGGCAGTTCGTCGATTCCGGGGGCGGCTACTACCGCATCAAGTCCCGTCACTCGGACAAGGTCCTGGACGTCCACAACCGGTCCACCGCGAACGGCGGCTCGATCGTCCAGTGGGCCGACCAGAACGCCACCAACCAGCAGTGGCGCCTGGCCGACAGCTCCGACGGCTACGTGCGGCTCATCTCGCGCCACAGCAACAAGGCCCTCGAAGTGCAGGGCGCCTCCACCGCCGACAACGCGAACATCGTCCAGTACGACGACTGGGGCGGCACCAACCAGCAGTGGCAGCTCGTCAAGGTCGGCGCCGACACCCCGGGCCAGTGCGCTCTTCCCTCGGCATACCGCTGGACATCGACGGGCGCACTGGCGCAGCCCAAGTCGGGGTGGGCCTCGCTCAAGGACTTCACCGTCGTCCCCTACAACGGCAAACATCTCGTCTACGCGACGACACACGGCGCCGCGGGAACGGGGAGGGCCTGGGGCTCGATGAACTTCACCCCGTTCACCAACTGGTCGGAGATGGCCTCGGCCGGCCAGAACGCGATGTCGAGCTCCACGGTCGCGCCCACGCTCTTCTACTTCGCGCCGAAGAACATCTGGGTGCTCGCGTACCAGTGGGGCAGGACCGCCTTCGTCTACCGGACGTCGAGCGACCCCACCAACCCGAATGGCTGGTCGTCCGAGCAGCCGCTGTTCTCCGGAAGCATCTCCGACTCCGGAACCGGACCCATCGACCAGACGCTCATCGCCGACGGGACGAACATGTACCTGTTCTTCGCCGGTGACAACGGCAAGATCTACCGGGCCAGCATGCCGATCGGGAACTTCCCGGGCAGCTTCGGCTCGAACTCGACAGTGATCATGAGCGACACGAAGAACAACCTGTTCGAAGCCCCGCAGGTCTACAAGCTCCAGGGCCAGAACCGCTACCTCATGATCGTCGAGGCGATCGGCTCGCAGGGCCGCTACTTCCGCTCGTTCACGGCCACCAGCCTGAACGGCTCATGGACACCCCAGGCCGCGACCGAGAGCAATCCCTTCGCCGGCAAGGCCAACAGTGGCGCCACCTGGACCAACGACATCAGCCACGGCGAACTGATCCGCACCAGCGCCGATCAGACCATGACCGTCGATCCCTGCAATCTGCAGTTGCTCTACCAGGGGCGCAGCCCCAACTCCGGCGGTGAGTACGGTTTCTGGCCCTACCGTCCGGGTCTGCTGACACTGCGGCGCTGACGGCCCGGGAAACAGTGTCAGGCCGGGAAGCGAGCGACGCTTCCCGGCCTCACCGTGTGCCGTCCCCTATGTACGGGAGCATCTCGTCACTGAATCGACCACGCCTGGTTCGGCTGGTTGAGAGCCATCCACTGGTCGATCGCGGCCCCGTTGGCCGTCGAGTTGCCGCCGACCTCCAGGACCTGTTTGGACTCGAAGTTGCGGATGACGTATCCGCCGCTGGCCGGCTCGAAGTACCACAGCTGGTTGTTGCCGCCGCTGTAGGTGTACTGCTGGAGGTGCGCCCCCTTGCTGTGACTCGAGTCGGCGATGCCCAGGACCTTGCCGCTGTTCCTGTTGACGATCCTGTAGAGCTGACCGCTCACCTTCACGATGTTCCACTGCTGGTTGGTGCCGCTGTTGCCCGGCCACTGGATCACGGCCGCGCCGTCGGCGGTGGCGGCCTGGTAGACGTCGGCGACCTGCCCGCTGTTGACGTTCTTGATCGTGTAGTACGTCGTCGGGTTGACGTTCGGTGTACCGGTCGCGTCCTCCAGGGCGCCCCCGGCCTGGTGCACGCTGAAGTCCGAGAAGAAGAAGAAGTACGCGCCGTCGGTCTTGGCGACCCGCACATAGCGAAACTTCTGGCGGACGTCGATGTTCCCCGTCAGCGTGGACGCCATCGGCAGCGTCGCGCCGTCCTGGCGTCCCAGCACGGTGTACGTCGCGAACGTCGGGTCGTTGGAGCCGCGGATCTCGAAGTTGCTGCGCGTACCGGGCTGGTCGATGTCCTGGCGCATCGTCAGGGAGTACTGGCCGAGCTGGTAGGACTGCCCCAGGTCGACCTGCCACCAGGCAGAGGTGTCGGTACCGGTGGGTGACCAGCCGGTGGAGCTGTCGTTGTCGTTGGCCTTGGACGCCGCCACACCGGAGTTCAGGACGGTGGACGCGGAGGCCGGCTTGTTGTAGGCGAGGTTGAGCTTCGCCGACAGGGTCTGGTAGGCGGGTTGGAGACCGGAGGCCTGGGTCACCGAGGTGTCGGCGATCGAGTTGCCGGACAGCGTCACGTTGCTGCCGTTGCGGTTCTGGAAGACGAAGCCGTAGCCGTCGGTGCGTGACACGTTGTTCGCGACGGTCATGTTGTTCGACCCCTCGTCCAGGTAGATGCCCACCACCGCGGAACCGCAGGCGGCCGGGGACCGGACCACATCGTGTATGTAGTTGTTGTTGATCACCGTGCCCGGGTCGTTGGAGAGGTGGTAAATGCCGGCGGTGTCGCACATCCGGTTCACGACATTGCCGATCCGGTTGTAGCTGATGCTGTTGTTGCCCGCGGCGTTGGCCGCGGACTGCCAGCCCCAGCCGAGCGAGATACCGGCCCACGGGGTGTCGCTGATGTCGTTGTGGTTGATGGTGGTGCTGTTGACGAAACCCGCGTTGATGCCGGCGGTGCCCAGGTAGTCCTCGCCGATCCGCGTGATCAGGTTGTTGTTGACCGTGACGTTCTTGACGACCTCGCGGGCGTCCTCACCGGCCGGGGACGTGGGCGGGTTGTAGACGGTGTGCATCTCCACGGTGGGGTCGGAGAACTTGCCCACCATGATCCCGTTGCCCGCGATGTCGTGGACGACGTTGCCGGTCACGTCGCTGCCGTGGACACCGTGGTGCAGGTCGAGGGCGGTGGCCCCCATCTGCGTGAAGGTGTTCCCGGTGAAGGAGACCCGGTCGGCGTCGGCTACGTGGACCCCGGCCGGCGGACGGTCGACGTACTGGTTGTTGGAGGTGTCGGCCGACACGTTGTAGAGGCCGCCCTGGCCGTTGAGCAGACCGTTGCTGGTCGCTTCCATCCAGGTGGTCTGCGCGAAGGTGATGCCCGAGAAGCGCACGTCATGGACCGGGGCGTCCAGGCTGGTGCCCTTGACCTCCACGAGCGTCGGCAGGGTGGGTGCCTGCACGGTGGCGGTGGACATGTCCTCGCCCGAGCGCGGCTTGTAGTAGACCGTCTGCGCGGCCTTGTCCACGTAGAACTCGCCCGGTTCGTTGAGGAATTCGTGGGCGTTCTCGAAGTGCAGCGGGGAGCCGTTGGCCAGGATCGGGTAGGGCCGTTGGAAGAGGATGCCCGCCTCGTGGTCCTGGATGGAGACGTTGGCCGTGCCATTGCTGGACGTGAACGACTTCAGCCGCAGGTGGTTCTCCGCCCACTGCAGCTCCAGGACCATCTCGACCTGACTGAGGCTGCTCCAGTTGGAGATCTGCGAACTGAGGACCTTGAGCAGCTTGTTGGTCTTGTCGCTGCCCTGCAGTTGGAAGTCCGAGCCGACGTCGGGGTAGCGCGCGCGGGTGGCGCGCACTCCGTTGACGTACAGCTGACGGAAGTCGAGGCCGCCCACGGAGGCCTTGTACTCGCCGTTGCCGACGGCGGTCCAGCCGTTGATCCTCCTGCCGCTGCTGATCACGGGCGTCTCGCCGTTGTACGCCTGATAGGTGACCGTGTGGCCGTTCGTGCCTGAGTCGCTCGTGCCGAAGGTGAGGGGACCGGTGAGGGAATAGGTGCCTCCGCGCAGGTTCACGACGATGTCGTCCGACATGTTCGCGTTGACGGCACGTACCGCCGCCTGGGCCGCCTGGATGGTCTTGAACGCCGATGTGGTGCTGGTTCCCGAGTTGCTGTCACTGCCGTTGACGGGATCGACGTAGAAGTTCGCCGTGGCCGCGTGCGCTGTCTGGGCCGGCAGTACGGTCGCGCAGACGACGAGGGCGGTCGCGAGTGCTTTGCTCAACCCCGCACGGATGCGTAGGGGGCTCATGTGTGGTGTCCCTTCTGGGATCCCCGTTGCGTCATGAGTTGCATTTATCAACGGTAGTTGGGGTCAACGTCAAGACGATAAGCATGCCTATTTTTCGCTCAGGCAACACCGGTGCCATGTGTCCGCGCCTCAACCGGGCGACCCGCCCCCCGCCTAACGCGAAGTACGGCAAAAATGAGTCGTACTCATTTATCCGTTCCCTCGGGACGAGTTCCGCGGACGCGACAGCGACAGGGGGCGCAGCCCCGCACGACGACCTCCGCCGGGGACGGTCAGTCCGGCAGCGGCTGTTCGGCCCAGATCGTCTTGCCCTCCGCGGTGTGGCGGCTGCCCCAGCGCTCGGCGACCTGGGCGACGAGCAGCAGTCCGCGGCCGCCCTCGTCGAAGACGCGGGCGCGGCGCAGGAGCGGCGCGGTGCTGCTGCCGTCGGAGACCTCGCAGACGAGGACGTCGGAGCGGATGAGGCGCAGCTCGATGGGGGCGTTGCCGTAGCGGATGGCGTTGGTGACCAGCTCGCTGACGATCAGTTCCGTGGGGAACTCGAGCTCGTCCAGTCCCCAGGCGGCCAGTTGTTCGCTCGCCATGCGGCGGGCTCCGGCGACGGCCGCGGGATCCACGGGCAGGCTCCAGACGCGTACCCGGTCCGTGCCGAGACCACGAATCCTGGCCAGGAGCAGAACGATGTCGTCGGCCGCGGGCTCGGCCCGCACCTTGCGCAGCACCTCCTCGCAGGTCTCCTCCAGGCCCGCGACCGGGCGCCGGAGCGCCTCGCTCAACAGCTCCAGTCCGACGTCGATGTCACGGCCGGGGGTCTCGACCAGACCGTCGGTGTAGAAGGCGAGCAGGGTGCCTTCGCCCACGTCGATCCGCGCGGTCTCGAAGGGCATGCCGCCCAGGCCGAGCGGCGGCCCGGCGGGCAGGTCCAGGACCTGCGCCGACCCGTCGGGGTTCACCAGGACGGGCGGTGGGTGCCCGGCCCGGGCCATGTCGCACCGGCCGGCGACGGGGTCGTAGACGGCGTAGAGACAGGTGGCCCCGACCTCTGCCGAGGCCCCCTCCCCCTGCCCGCGGGTGTCCGGGCCCTCCTCCCGGTCGAGGCGGATGACCAGGTCGTCCAGGCGGGTGAGCAGCTCTTCGGGCGCGAAGTCGGCGTCGGCGAGCGTACGGACCGCGGTGCGCAGGCGGCCCATCGCGGCCGAGGCGTGCACCCCCTGGCCCACGACGTCGCCCACCACGAGTGCGACGCGGCCCCCCGACAGGGCGATGACGTCGAACCAGTCCCCGCCGATCTCGTCCCCCGAACCGGCGGGAAAGTAGCGGTGGGCGAGGTCCAGCGCCTGCGCCCGGGGCGGGCCGGGCGGCAGAAGGCTGCGCTGGAGGGTGATCGCGGTGTGGCGCTCGCGGGTGTAGCGGCGGGCGTTGTCGATGCTCACCGCCGCCCGGGCGGCGATCTCCTCGGCGAGGAGCAGGTCGTCCTCGGTGAAGGCGTCCGCGGTGCGGTGCCGCACCAGGTGCATCACACCCAGGGTGACGCCCCGGGCGCGCAGCGGCACCATCATCACCGCGTGGATGCCGAACCTGCGCACGCTCTCGGCTCGGGCCGGGTGTGCCGTCGCCCAGTCGCCCAGCAGCGGATCACCCATCCGGTACACGGCGCCCCGGCCCGTGATCAGTGCCCGAGCGGGTGCCGCGCTGGGCGGGCAGATGTCGATGCCGCCCTCCGGGACCACGGATTCCGGGCAGCCCGGCAGCACCGACCGTTGCGCGGTGCGGCGGAAGACGACCTCTGTGCCGGGTGGTGTCGGTTGCGGTTCATGGCCCTGGGCGACCGCCTCCAGCAGGTCGACGGTGACGAAGTCGGCGAACCCGTCCACCGCCACCTCGGCCAGCTCCTCTGCCGTCCGGGTCACGTCCAGGGTGCTGCCGATCCGCGTACTGGCGTCGTTGAGCACCGCCAGGCGGCGCCGGGCCCAGTACTGCTCGGTGATGTCGATCACCAGCGCGGACATGCCCAGCGTCTCCCCCGCCCCGTTCTTCAGCGGAGAGAGGAAGACCGACCACGCGTGATCGCGGATCTCGCCGGAGGCCCGGAAGGGCTGTTCCTCGCGGACGATCATCTCGCCGGTGCGCACCACCTCTCGTTGCAGGCGGTCGATCTCGTCCAGGGGCGGGGTGGGGTAGATCTCCCACAGGGTCTTGCCCCTCATCTCGTCCGGCCTGAGGCCCATGGCACGGCTCATCACCTGGTTGCAGGTCACGAACCGCGCCTCACGGTCGTAGACGGCCACCGGCAGCGGCAGTTGCGCGAGGGTGAGGTCCCACAGCTCCGTGGGCTCCTCCTCGGTCGGCCCGGCGGGGTAGGTCACGGCCGCCGGGGTGACGACCCAGGCGGTCCTGCCGCGCGCGTCCACCAGCGGCGTGCCCCTCAGCTGCGCCTTGACGCGGTCACCGTCCCGCCTGCGCAGTCCCACGTCGCTCGTCCACGGTTCGCTGGCGGCCAGGTGGCGCCGCATCGCCAGGGGCAGTTTCGCGGACAGCAGGTGGGTGGCGGGCCGCCCCACCACTTCCTCGGGCTCGTATCCGAGCATCCTTCTGGCTCCCGTGCTCCACACCAGCACGGCACCGCGGGCGTCGATGACGACGGCGACGTCCTCGGGCGCCGCCGCGCCCCCTTCTCCCGTGTTCGTGTCGGGTCGGTTGTCCATGGGGTGTCCCGACGTCGTTCCTGCCGCGCCCGGCACGGCCTGTGCCACCCGTCACGGGCGGTGCCTTCAGCATCCCGCCGCGGCCCGCCTCGCTCAACCGGCGGCGCCGGCTGTCGCCGGCGCCCCGGGCGCGGACCGGTGCCGGGCCGTCGGGGGCCGGCGGGACTCAGCGGACGGCGGGGGCCGACCCGCTGTGCCGGCAGCGGCGTCGGCGCGCAGCGCAAAGGCGCCTGACCAGGTCGGATCCCTGTCAGGCGCCCTTGCCGCCGGCCGGTCTAGCGCCGGTGCTTGCCCACGGTGACGACTCCCTTCGTCCCGGCGCCGCTCCCGTTGTCGTAGAGAACCTCGCCGGTGGACTTCTTCCAGATCCTGATGCGGAAGGTGTCCGGGCCGTCGGTGGCGGTGACCCGGAAGGCGTAGCCGCTCGTGCCGCCCACCGTGCCGGTGCCCTGGTAGACGGCCCGGGAGCCGTTCACCACCAGCCAGTCGGAGCCGGTCGAGCGGAAGGCGAGCCGGGCGGAGCCGAGGTCGAACGTGGCCTTGCCGGTGGGGACGGCGGCTCCCTTGCGGTACCGGACGCCCAGGGTGAACACGGCCTTACCGGTCAGCCGCGGCTGGGCGGGGTAGGCGCCGGCCGGTGAGGTGATCATGCCGGCGCCGACGGCGGGCCCCGCTGCCCGGTCGTAGACGATCAGTTCCGCGAGCGTGGTGCTGTCCGTCCCCTTGTCGTCGTCGGTGACCGTGACGACCGGGCGGTGGATGCCCGCGTCGTCGTAGACGTGTGAGGCGCGGCAGCCGGAGTCGGTGACCGTGCCGGTCGTCGGCCGGCTGCCGTCCTTCCAGTCGACCGTGCAGGTGTGGCGGTCGCCCGTGCCCGGGTCGTCGAAGGACGCGGTGACGACGGCGGCCTTGCCCACCGGGAGGGGCGAGCCGGGGCCCTTGGCGGAGGTGATCGACGGGGCGGCGTTGGAGACCTTGACGGTCGCGGTGTCGCTGCCGCGCCCGCCGGTCAGGGTGACCCGGAAGGTGCCGTCGTCGGCGCAGGTGAGGGTCGTGCGGGCCGCGGCGGGGTCCTCGACCGCGCACGGGGCGCCGTCCTGGACGGTCCACTTCGGCGTGCCCGCTCCGGAGACGGTCCCGGCGAGCGTGATCGCCTCGCCCTCCGTGCCGGTCGCGTCCGGCCCGGCGTGGACGACGGTGACCGGGTCGATGCCGCCGAGGGTCGGGACGACCTTCTCGATCAGGCCGTCGGGGCCGAACTCCAGCTTGTCGATGGTCGTTTCGCGGTGGGTGCCGTCTCCGCCGGGGATGGCGAAGCGGTGGTAGGCGATGTACCAGTCGTCGGTGTGGGGGACGTGGACGACGGAGTGGTGACCCGGGCCCTTGATGCCCAGCGACAGGTCCTTCTCCAGGATGACGCCCTGCTTGGTCCACGGGCCGGTGGGCGAGGGGCCGGTCGCGTAGGCGACGCGGTAGTTCTCGTCCCTTGTGTCGTTCTCCGACCACATGAAGTAGTAGGTGCCGTTGCGCTTGGCGACGAAGGTGCCCTCGTTGTAGCCGCTCGGGGTGATGTCCTCGACCTTCGAGGTGTCGAGCGAGGTCATGTCGTCGCCGAGCGGGACGACATAGGCGCGGCCGTTGCCCCAGTAGAGGTACTGCTTGCCGTCGTCGTCGGTGAAGACCGCCGGGTCGATCATCTGGCCGCGGAAGTCGCCGGCCTTGAGCAGCGGCTTGCCCAGGGCGTCCTTGAACGGTCCGGTGGGCGAGTCGGACACGGCGACGCCGATGTTCGCGTCGGCGCAGAAGTAGAAGTAGTACTTCCCGTCCTTCTCGGTCATCGCCGGCGCCCACGCCCGGCTGTCCGCCCAGCTGACGTCGGGACCCAGGTCGAGGATGACGCCGTGGTCCTTCCAGTGGACCAGGTCCGTGGAGGAGTAGGCCTTGAACTGCGTGCCGCTCCAGCCCTCGAAGCCGTCGGTCGTCGGGTAGAGGTAGAAGGTGTCGCCGAAGCGGACGATGTTCGGGTCGGCGTTCAGACCCGGCAGGACCGGGGTTTTCATGATCAGCGCCGAGACCTTCCAGGTGCGCTTCTTGCCGTCCGACCCGGTGACCTCGTACGTCACCGGCTTGGTGAAGTCGCGCACGCTGCCGGAGGCGGGGCTGATCGCCGCGCCCTCGGCGAGGGTGAACTCCGGTGCGAGCGCGGTGAGGTCGGTGCCCGCCTTCATCGGCAGGGTGATCGTGCCGGCCGCGTTGTCGATGAGTGCGTCGACCTTGAGCGCCGGGTGCGTCGCCCTGGCGATGCCCGCGGTGTTGCCGCTGAGTCGCATGACTTCGGTGCCCGTGAGGGCCCGGTCGTAGATCCGGAAGTCGTCGACCTCGCCGCCGAAGTACGGGTCGGCCGCGTACAGGGACCGGCCGATGTAGCCGCTGTGGTCCTTGGCCGCGTCGTACAGCTCGGACGGCTTGATGGTGGTCGTCGTGCGGGCCGCCTCGATGCCGTCGGCGTAGAGGATCATCGTGCCGGTGGCGCCGTCCAGCGTGACCGTGACGTGCCGCCACTGGCCGGGGGTGAGCTGTGAGCCGGCCGTCAGCTTCGACTCCGCCGACCAACTCGCCTTGGTGATGGCCGAGTAGAGGCTGGATCCGCCGTTGGACGGGGTGGCGAACAGGTACCTGTCGCTGTCGGGCCCGAGCCCGAACAGCCACTGGAAGCTGCTGCCGCCCTTCCACTTGGCGTAGGTCGACACCGTCACGCTGCCGGCGTCCTTCAGCACGCCGTTGGGGATCTTCACGTACGGCGAGTCGGAGCCGCCGGACATCTTGAACGAGCCGCCCTCGACACCGGTGCCGAAGTCGGGTGTGCGGACGTACGTGCCGTGGTGGCCGTGCCCGCTGGAGTCACGGGCGATGGTGCCACCGGTCTCGTCGAAGGCGTAGTGCAGCAGCAGGTCGGCCGGGACGTCCGTTCCCTCGCCGGACACGGTCACCTCGGCCCGAACCGGGATCGCGGCGCCGCCCGGCAGGCTGCCGGTGACGGTGAAGGTGCCGGCCTGGGCGTACTTCGACGCCGGGACGTCCTCCCAGTCGACGGAGACGGGCCGCTTGACGCCGTCGGCGTACTCGGCGATCACGGTGGCCGGCAGCACCGGCGCCCGGCCGATCGCGGTCTTCACCGAGACGTTCTCGACGCTCTTCACGATCTGGTCGGGCTGGTAGGCGCGCAGCAGCCGGTCGTACTCGGCCTGTGTCACCGGCAGCACGGTGCCGTGCCGGGGCTTTGCGGGCAGGTCGTAGCCGGCGGAGGGGGTCCAGGTGCCGGAGTCGAGGTCGGTCGTCTCGAACGGGATGTAGCCGCGGCCGCCGAACTCGTCGAGGAAGGCGTACCACTTGTCCTCGCTGTTGGACTTGAACACCAGCGGCCCCTCGGCGGCGTTCATCGCGCCCTTGCCGATGCCCTCGGCGACCGGGGTCCAGGACGGGTCCAGGATCGAGTCGCTCTTCTCCTGGAAGATGAACTTGCTGTTGGGGGTCGAGGAGGTGTTGTTCCGCTCGTCCTTGGACAGGCGGTAGTACGTGCCGTCGTGCCGGACCATCGTGGAGTCGATGACCGAGTAGCCCCGGTCGATCCAGACCTTGGGCTCGCTGAAGGTGTGGAAGTCGCGGGTGGTGGCGTACATCATGCGGTTGAACGTGTCGCCGGAGTGGTCGGCGTTGTCGTACAGCTTCGACGCCCAGAAGACGACGTACTCGCCGCGCTCGGCGTCGTAGAACGCCTCCGGCGCCCAGGTGTTGCCCGCGCTGTCGGGCGAGACCCTGACCAGGCGCTGGTTCGTCCAGTGCACCAGGTCGGTGGACTCCCAGACCATGATGGACTTGCTGCCGGTGCGCTGGGAGGCGTCCCAGTCTCCGTTGCCGTAGATCCTCAGGTCGGTGGCGATCTGGTAGAACTTGTCGCCCTCCGGGGAGCGGATGATGAACGGGTCGCGCAGGCCCTTCTCGCCGAGGGTGGAGGTGAGGACCGGTTTGCCGTCGTTCAGTTCGCGCCAGTGCAGCGGGTCGTCGCCCTTGCTGAGAGCGGCGTAGAGCTGCTCGCCGTCGGAGGTGCCCTCGCCGGTGAAGTAACTGAACATATAGCCCTTGAGCGGGGCCGCGGCGGGCAGTTCGGGCACCTTGGCCGTCATCACGCGCGTCGCCCGGGCCTCGCCCTTGGTGACGGTGGCGGTCAGGTCGACGGTGGTGGCGCCGTCGCCGTGCGCGGGTCGGTGGACCTCGCCGTCGGCGGAGACGACCTCCGGCTTGGCGGAGGACCAGGTGACGGTCGTGGCGTACGTGCCGCTCTCGGGCAGGGTGAGGTTGCCGCGGGCGTCGTCGAGGTTGTGGACCGTGAGGTCCTCGGCGGCCTGGCGGGTGGCAGCGTCGTCGTCGAGTGCGGGGCGGACCGTGACGTCGAAGGTCTTGGTGGCGGTCACGGTGCCCTTCTTCAGGGTCGCCGTGAGCGTGGCCCGGCCCTCCGGTGAGCCCGCCCCGGGGCGGGTCACCTTGCCGGTGGCGGACACCACCGACGGGTTGTCGCTGGTCCAGCTGATGGCGGAGCCGCCGGCCGGGCCCGTCCTGGGCAGGTCCAGGTCGGTCGTGACGCCGCTGATGTCGCCGAGGCTCAGGGCCTCCTTGTCGGCGGCGACGCCCTGCGTGGCGACGGGGAGGGAGAGCTGCTCGACCTCGGCGCCGGCCAATGCCCGGTCGTAGACACGGAAGTCACGCATCCGGCCCTTGAAGAGCTTGTCGGCGTCGTAGACGGACTTGCCGATGTAGTTGGCCTTGGTGATGCCTGCTCCGATGGCCCCGGGCGTGGTGGTCACCGACGTGTTGCGGCCCACCTCGACGCCGTCCTCGTAGAGCACGCCGTTGGATCCGGTCTGGGTGTAGGTGATGTGCTTCCACACGCCGCGGGTGAGGTTGTGGGAGTCGGAGGGCTTGGTGGTCTGCTCGGTCGACCAGTTGCCCGTCGCGACGGAGGTGCGGAAGGAGTTGCCCGTGGTGAACAGGTAGCCGTTGCCGCTGCCCGCGCTGGTGTTGCCGAAGCCGTAGAGGAAGTAGGGGGTGCTCTGGGCTGAGTCGATCAGCACGTCCAGGGAGACGGTGATCGCGTTCATGCCCTTCATGACGTCGTCCGGCACCTTGATGTAGGTGTCCGATCCGTTGAAGGCGAGGCCCTGACCGGAGGCCGACCAGTCGGCGGTTCCGCTGAGCGTGCCGTCGCGGCCGTTGCCGGAGGCGTCGGTCACGGTGGCGCCGGTACCGGTGTCGAGCTTGTACCACAGGGCCAGTCCCTCGGTGGGGTCCGCCGCTTCGGGCGCCGGTGCCCCCGGGGCCGCCTGCACGGAGACGGCGGGGCCGGCGAGGGCGAGCAGCATCGACGCGGCGGTCAGCCCGGCGAGGGGGCCCGCCAGGCGTCTCGCGCGGCTGCGAAGTCGTGCGACGTGCGTCATGTCGTGTGGGGTCCTCTGCTGAGGCATGGCTGATGACGGACAGGGCGGAGCGGTGAGCGCGGGGATGGCGAGGCGACGGCAACTCCTTGCCGTGGGCCTGTGTTACGCGCAGATGAACGCGTGTTGCGAGAGTCTCAGCCGACGGTCGGGGCAGCGTCAAGAGGTTCCGAACAATGTCCGATGGGTCGAACAACTCCTGCGCGGTGATTCCCCCTTGGGCAGGGCAGGTGGCGGAGCGTTGTCAGTGGCGGGTGACAGCATCGGGCCCATGACGGACACCACGGCATTCGACTGGCGGTCCTTCCTGCTCCGGTGGAGTGGGGAGTGGGCGGATTCCCTGCCGGGGGACGAGACGCTGACAGCGGACGACGAGGCCGCACTGCAGGCACGCTGGCTGGGGTTCCCGCCCGCGTCCGAGGAGCGGATCGCGGCCATGGAGCAGCGCCTGGGCCGACGGATGCCCCCGTCGTACCGTGAGTTCCTCGCGGTCACCGACGGGTGGCGGCACGCCGGCGGGTTCGTGTGGCTGCTGGCGGGGACCGAGTCCGCACGCTGGCACGACAACGCGTCCGGACTCGCGTACACGTTCGAGGAGTATCCGGACGAGGACGCCGGGCCCGAGGAGCGGCGGGAGGCCGACATCTGGCGGCGCGGGCTGCAGCTCGACGTCGAGTCCGACGCCACCTACGTCCTCATGGACCCCGACGACGTGGACGAGGACGGCGAGTGGGCCGTGTACACGTGGGCGAGCTGGCGTGCCGAGGCGCCCGAGCGGCACGCGAGCTTCGCCGCCTTCATGCTCGACGCGTACCGGGAGTTCCACAACCTGCGGTCGCACGGGGGCGCGCAGGCCCCGGAGTTCGTGAACGACACGACACGCACGCTGGACGCGCACGTGGAGGAGGCCCGGACCGAGGCGCTGCGCGGCGGCTGGGAGCGGGCTCTGCAGATGCTGGACGAGGCCAAGGGGTACGGCAGACCGCGGGCCGCCGGGCTGGGTGACCAGATCCGCCGCCTGCTCGGGCAGACCTCCATGGTCTCCTTCGACGACCTGGTGAAGGATCGGCGCTATGCGACCGAGCTGTTGCCGCCACTGGTCGCCGAGCACGCGGCGCACTCGTACCGCGACGACTCCGGCTCACTGTTCCACCTGCGGGGCGCCGATGAGGACGTGGTGTCACTGGCCCACGCGACGCTGGACCGGATGCGCGACGGCACGTACCGGTACACGGCGGCCGGACCGTTCGGGGAGGCGGTCGAGCGGGCCCGGGAGTCGGCGCGCTGGGGCGACACCGACGGGGCGTGGCGGACACTGATCGACGCGGTGTCCTGGTGGGAGCCGCTGGGGCCGGATCACCTGGCGCCCCTGGGCTGGCTCGCCGACCCCCTGCTGGGGCCGCTGCTCACCCCGGAGCGGGGCCGGGAGCTGCTGTCCACGCCGAGGGGCGGGCAGTCGGGGGACACGCCGAGTCCGTCGGCCGGGCTCGACCCGGGCGGCCTGGCGTGGCTCGCAGAACCCGACCCCGGCAACAACCGCACGTCCTACCGGTTCGTGCTGGTGGAGGGGGTGGAGCCGGAGGAGTTGGCCGGGCGTCTCGCCGACAGGGCCGGTGACGGGGGCGGCAGCGCGCTGAGCGCACCCATGACCTGGTGGGAGGCACGCACGGCATGGGTGCGCGGCCGCAGGGAGTTCTCCTCCTACGACGACAGGGCTCTCATGGCGGTCGGCCGCGCCGGCCCCGGCTGGAGCTTCGCCTTCGACGGCGATCCGGCCCCGTTCGACATCCGGCGGCTGGTCTCCCCGGCCGCGTCCGCCGCAGCGGGAACCCGCGCCGTGGTGGTGTGGAGCGGCCTGAGGAAAAGACACAGGGAGCCGTTCTTCCACCTTTCGGTGGCGCGGGACGGCGCCGAGCAGTACTCCTTCACGTACGCGGACGGAGAGATCCGTTCGAGCGGGGAGATACCGGCGGCGCTGGACCCGAACCGGTTCTTCGGTGCCCAGGAGGACGGGGCCGGAGTGGAGCGGTCGCTGCTGGCGGCGGTGGCCGGGGAGTTCGGCGCCCGTCTGCCGCGCCATGCCCTGGTGAACGGACGGCTGCACACGTTCGTCACCCGTTCATGGAAGCGCCCGCCCCGGGACGGTGAGACCTACACGGTGATCCGGGTGGGCTGAGGAGACGCTGAACCCGAAGTCAGGCCGGAACGTGCTGGTCAGGACGGGCTTCGGGAAGGCCGGGCGTCGACGGGCACGGTCCACCCTCATGCCGGCGATCGCGCAGGAGAGGAACTGCTCCACCGGAAGGGTCGCCGCACGGGTTCGCCCTCCGACGTGCCCGGAGCGGCGACGGACCCGGCACCGGCAGGCAGGGGGCCAACGCGGTGTTCCCCGGCTGTGTCGAGGCGCCGAGTCGCAGCGGTTCGGCCATGCTGGGCAGATCGCGCCCCCTCTCCACGACAAGGAGCCCCGTATGCCCACGGACCCGCTCGGACGTTTCCTGGCAGCTCTGGACCCGGACCACCGCGAAACGATCGGCGCGAGGCCACGCCAGGAGCAGGAACGCCTCGCGGCGGCCTGGGAACGGGAACTGGAAGCGGACGACGAGCTCGACACCCTCGACGAACTGTCGCCCGCGGCGGCAGAGGCCGAGGCGGCCCGCCGCGTCCTCGAACGCGGCAGCGACCAGATGGACTGATCGGAAAGGCCCTCTCCTCAGGCCCCCTACCGGCCTTCGGGGGAATTCCGGGTCTGCTCCGCGGTTCCGCGTCCGGTGGGTGGTACGGGCATGAGATGCCGACGCCCTCCGATCCGCCCGACTCGGCGCTGCCGCGCCCGGACGACGCCGAGGCGCGCGTGCCGGGCGTGCTGCGGACCGCGGCCGCGTACGCGTGGCGGCTCATCGCGGTCGGCATCGTCGTCCGGTTCGCCTTCTCCGTACTCGGGCAGTTCCACCGGGTCGCCGTCGCCGTCTTCCTCGGTCTCGTCATCACGGCGGTGCTCCGTCCCGTGGCGGGTCTGCTGGCCCGCTTCATGCCCCGGCCGCTCGCCGTGGCCGCCGCCCTCATCGGCGGCATCGCCCTCGTCCTCGGGACGCTGGCCCTGGTGGGTGAGACCGTCGCGGACCAGCGGACCGGGCTGGAGAAGGAGTTCGTGGCGGGGATCGACCGGATCGAACGGCGGCTGGAGGAGCCACCCTTCCGGCTTCCCGCGGACGCGTTCGACGATCTCCAGTCCCGCATCGGCACACTCCTGTCGGAGCACCGTTCCGCCCTCATCAGTACGGCGCTCAGCGGCGCGAGCCGGCTGGTCGAGGTGCTGACCGTGCTCGCGCTGGCCCTGTTCTGCGCGGTCTTCTTCACACACTCCGGCGACAGGCAGTGGCAGTGGCTGTGCGACCAGCTCCCCGACCGGGCCCGGCACCGGTTCGCGGTCGGAGCCGACGCCGCCTGGCGGACCTTCACCGTTGGCCCTGCTGGAGTTCCTGGCGGCGTTCATCCCGCTGATCGGTTCGCCCATCGCCCTGGCGGTCGCGGCGGTCGTCGCGCTGGCGTCGAAGGGGCCGCTCATCGCCTTGGTCGTCGTGGCGCTGGTCGTGATCATCGGCCAGATCGAGGGCCACGTGCTGCACCCCGTCGTGATGAGCTGGGCCGTGCGACTGCATCCGGTGGTGGTCGCCCTGGCGGTGGTCGGCGGGGCCGTCGCCGCGGGGGTGATCGGCGCGGTGGTGGCCGTACCGCTGGTGGCCGTGGTGTGGTCCGTGTACCAGGCACTGCGTGACCGTACGGGCGACGCCGTCTGAGCGCCTCGCGGGCGCCCAGCGCGTGCCTCTCCCGCGTTCTTCCACCACTTCCCCGAGACCCGAAGAGAGCCGCCAGGGCTCAGGGTGGATCCGAGAGCCGCCGCATCAGGCGGTGCTCCTCCTCGGCGAGTTCATGCACCAGCGTCGACGCGCGTTCGAGGGGGGCCCGGCCCCGGGTGGTTCCCGCCTCGTTGAGGAGTGCCGCCACACGGGTCCATTTCCTCGACACCACGCGGTATGCCTCCGAAAGGTCGCCGTACTCCCCCGCACCGGTGAGCTCTGCGGTCTCGGCCAGGAAGTCCGCCCACAGAGTGCGGAAGAAACCGCCGCCGGTTCCTCCCTCCTCCATGATCGTGGAGATCTCGGCGAGCGCCTCTTCCGGGGATTCGAGGCCGTCGATCCAGCCGGGCATGAGGTCGGCCGCTTTGTGCATTCCCTTGAATCCCAGATTGGAGATCGGCGGGTTCAGGAAGCTCTCCGCCGCCGCCCTGACGGACCGGCGGGCGGCCTCTCCGAGATCGGGCAGCGGGCCCTTCGGGGGGGCGATGGTGAACGAGAGGTTGCGGGAGCTCATCGGGCCCCGGGCGCTGCGCGCACGCGCCAGGGACGCGCCGGAGGCCCACTTCAGTCCCAGCGGCCTGGTCTCGACGAGGGCGAACCGGTCGTCGTCATAGCCGACGCAGGCGACATAGTGGGCCGCGAACCGGTAGTCGTCCGTGGAGTAGTCGAGGTCGAAGCGGTCGAGCTTCAGACCGACCACGGTCCCCGCGTCGAGGTCCCGGAGCAGTTGTTCGCGGGCCCGCCTCTGCGAGGAGGTCTCCCTGACGGTCAGTCGAAGGCCGAGCGCCTCGGTGAGGTGGGCGGTCAGTCGATCCGGCTTGATCCGGCCGCCGAGGAACGGCGCCGGCATCTGCTTGGTGCGCCAGTAGGTGAAGGACAGACCTCTGCCGAGGCCGAAGACGAGCGACTCCGACACGTCGATCCCGTAGTGCCGGAGCAGGTTGACCAGGGATGTCGATTCGCAGTGATGACCGACGTAGGGCTGCGCTTCGAGGAGTAACACGACGCACTTCTTTCTCGCTGGACGGTTGCCACCGACCGGTTCGCCGATCTCACCTGTGGGTCTTCTTGCCCAGCGCCATCAGGGAAGCCCGCGTTTCCGGATCCATTTTCTCGACCGCGTAGCGGAAGGTATCGCGGGCCATTCGGGTGTGCCAGGTGCGCAAGAACGCGGCCACTTCGTCCCGATGGACCTCGGCGGTGACCTTGAGCAGCCATCCGCAACCCTTCCGCACGTACACGTCCTCGTCGTTCATGAGCCGGACGCAGTTGTCGAAGACGTGCGACAGGGGCAGTTCGAACACCGTCCGCCCCACGGCTCTCCGGACGAACTTCACGACGGCCACGTTCGCGGCGCGTCTCGCCCAGGGAGACCGGGACGCGACCCAGCGCCGCGTCCGCGGGATCCGGTCGAGGTGCCCGCGGAAGAACGGGTACAGCAGCTTCAGACACAGGTCGTCGCACTGCGCCCAGTTGGAGACATACGTTTCGAGCCAGTACGCACAGCGGTCGAGGAGTTCGTCGCCCAGCCCGGTCCTCGCGACCTTGTGCAGCAGCGCGAACCCCAGCAGGACCTCCTCGTGGTGCGCTGCGCGTGACAGCACCTCTTCCGTCAGGGCCAGGAGGGTCGCCGGGGAGATGTCGGGCCGCTCACGGAGGTAGTCGTAGGCGAGCTCCGCGACGGAGGCGTTGCTCACGCCCAGGGCGCGGATCTCCTGAGGGAAGTAGCGCTGCGTCCTTGCCGCGACATCCGCGTCGCCGCGCACGGCCAGAGACGCCAGGAGATCCCCGGCGGCGACTGCCACGTCCATGACTTCGATCCCTCCGTCACGTCGCTCCCTCCTCCACTGGCCGTATCATCGCGCGGTGGGCACTGGGGTGGGGATCACGGCGCCGTTCGGCCGGCTGCTGCGCGCGTTGCGGCAGAGTCGCCGGCTGACGATCGAGGAACTGGCCGAGGCGTCGGGTGTCTCGGGGCGGGCCATCGGCGACATGGAGCGGGGCCGGAGCCGGCGTCCGCACCGGGGCACCGTCACCGCGCTCGCCCAGGGCCTGGACCTGGACGAGGCGGCGCACGCCGACCTCCTCGCCGCCGCCCGCGCGGCCCGGTCCGGGGCGCGGCCCGCCGAGCCGGTCCGGGCTTCGCCCCACACACTGCCGAGAGGCGTGCGGGACTTCGTCGGCCGGCAGGCGGAGCTCACCGAGCTGCGCGCGCTCGCACGGGAGGCCGCCGAGGGCACCGTGATCGCGCCCCCGGTGGCCGTGGTGTCCGGCCCGCCCGGAAGTGGCAAGACCTCGCTGGCGGTTCGGCTGGCCGAGGAGCCCGCCTCGCCCTGCCCCGACGGGACGTTCCTGGTGGACATGCGGGGTCTGGACGAGCGGCCGCTGTCCGCGGAACAGGCCGTCTCCGGGTTGCTGGGCTCGTGGGGTGTCGGGGACGCCGAGCTGGCCCGGCTGACCGCCGAAGAACGGCTGGCCCGCTACCACGACATCGCCGCGGGGCTGCGCGCCATCCTGGTGCTGGACAACGCGGGCAGCGAGGGGCAGGTCAGGCCACTGCTGCCGCGAGCGGGGCGGCTGTTCGTGGTGGTGACGAGCCGACGCACCCTCACCGGCCTGGAGGGCGTACGACGCGTCGCGCTCGGGGTGCTGAGCCCGCGGGAGTCCGCCGCCCTGCTGCGTGCCGTCGTGGGTGCCGGACGGGTGGACGCCGAGCCGGGGGCCGCGGACGTCGTGAACGAGCTGTGCGGCCATCTGCCGCTGGCGCTGCGGGTGGCCGCGAACTGGGCCGCCACCCGCACCAACTGGAGCCTGGAGCGGCTCGCCGGCCGGCTCGCGGACGAGGACCGCCGGCTCGACGCGCTCAGCGCGGGCGACCTGAAGGTCAACTCCGCCTTCGCGTTGTCCTGCTCCCGACTCGCCCCCGGGGCCGCCCGGATGTTCCGGCTGCTGTCGCTGCTGCCGGGCGGGGACTTCAGCGCCGCTTCCGCCGCCGTGCTCGCGGACGTCCCCCTGCCGGAGGCCGACGACCTTCTGGAGGAACTGCTCGAAGCCGGACTGCTCATGACGTCCCGTCAAGGCCGCTATCGCCTGCACGACCTGCTGCGCCTGTACGCGGCTGCGCGTCGCCGTTCGGAGGACGGGCCGGCGGACGGGGAGGCCGGGTCGCTCGCCGCGCGGTCCCGGCTGCGCCACTGGCTGCTGGACACGGCCGTCCTCGCCGGCCGCTGGTACGAGCCGGACTACGGGATGCCGCCCGCGGACCCCGCCCGGCTGGTCGCCCTGGAGGACCGCGAACAGGCGGCGCGCTGGATCAGGGCCGAGGGCGACACCTGGCTCGCCGCGTACCGTGAGGCCGCTGCGCACGGCGAGCACAGGCGGGTGGTCGAGGTCGCGGAGGCCATGCACTGGTTCTCCGACCACTGGGTGTCCTGGGGTCACTGGGTCGAGATCTACGAGAGGGCCGCCGCTGCCGGGGCTTCCCTCGGGGACGCCGCGCTGGAGGCGACCCACCGCAACTACCTGGCCTGGGCGTACTGGGCCTGCGCACGCCGGCACGAGGAGGCGGTGGAGGCGGCCACGAGCGCGCTGCGTCTCGCCCGGACGGCCGGGGACGTCCTCCAGCACGCATGGGCCCACGCGTATCTCGGCTGGCTGCGGGACGCCGACGACGACCTGTCGCTCGCCGCCGACCACTATCTGCGCGCCGCGGAACTGTTCACGGCGGCGGACGACGTCAACGGGTACCTCCAGGTCTCCTGCGGGATGATCCGGGTGCTGCGCGGGGCGGGACGCGCGCAGGCGGCCGTGGAAACCTGCGGGGACGTCATGGACGCGCTCGCGGACCCCCGCCACAGGGACCGGATTCCGCCCAACGTACGGGAGTTCACCGCCCTGACGGCCCTCTACGCGGTGTCCTTCGTCCATCTCGACGAGGAGCGGTGGGAGGAGGCCGTCGAAGTGCTCCGGTCCGTCCGCGGGCAGTTCGACGCCCGCGGGTGGCACAAGCAGGCGGGCAAGGTCCATCTGCATCTGGCTCATGCGCTGGCCCGTCTCGGCGAGCGGGCCGAGGCCGCCGCCGAGTACCGTGCCGTGCTCGCGATGGAGGGCCACGCTCCCGCGGACGTGCGGGAGGAGGCGTTCGCGGGGCTCGCCGCACTGGCCGCGGGCCGGCCTGCGCCGCTCACCCGGTTCACGCAGTGACGGGCCTCAGCCTCTGCGGCCCGTGGTGGAGGCGAAGCCGAGCCAGGTGTGCCGGTTGTTCCACCAGCACCAGCCGACCTTGGGGGCGTTGCGGCGCTCGCGGCCGTCCCTGCCGGTGCCGTTGCTGATCCAGAGGGCCGGGGTGCGGGCGTCCGGCGTGCCGTTGGGCTTGCGCAGCCGGGAGCCGATGGTCATGAAGCAGAGGTTGCGCTCCAGGGCCTCGGGCTGCTGGAGCACCCAGTGAAGGCCCTCCGTGAGCACCAGAGGGGTGCGGTCCTCCTTGGTCAGGGCGGGCAGCGCCTCGTCCGGGGACCAGTTGGCCAGGTGGTCGCCGCGGTCGATGCCGGTGACCAGGTAGAGCGGGGCGTCGGGCAGGTCGAGGCCGCTGGGCGCGAACTCGTCGACGTCGGGCATGTCGACGACGACGAAGCCGGGCTTGCCGTCGCGGCGGAGCAGCGGCGCGAGAGCCGAGGCGGGGACCCGGTCGGGATGTACGGCAAGCAGGGCGCCGTCGCCATCGGTCCCGGCCCGCGCGGCGAACGCGCGGACCTCGTCCGCGGACAGCCCGCCGGTCTCGTGCACCCCCAGCGCGATCAGCCTCTCGGCCTGCGCGCTCAGGGCCGGGAGTGCGGGCAGGACGGTGGACGGGTCGGGCGTGGTGTCAGGCACGATGCTCCCTGGGGCGGCGAAGTGGCGCGAACCAGAACATGGGTGAACTCGGGCGTGAGCGAACCAGAACGTGGGTGAACTCGGACGTCAGCGCACTAGGACGCAGGTGGACTCGGGTCCGGGCGAACCCCGGCCCCGGCGGACTCATGGGCAACGAGCAGGCCTCCCGGGACGTTCCCGCCCCGCAGCTGCGGCGGCCCGTCGCCTCCCGCCCCCTTGCCGGACAGCCCGTGGAGCTGCCACTCGCGGGGCGTCGTCCCGTAGGCCGCGCGGAAGGCACGGCTGAAGTGGCTGGGGCTCGTGAAGCCCCAGCGTCTGGCGACGGCCGCGATCCCCTGCCCCCGGGCCGGTGTGCGCAGGAGATCGCGGCGGCACCGCTCCAGCCGCTGCGTCCGGATCCACTCCCCCACCGTCACGCCCTCCGACTCGAACAGCTTGTGCAGGTAGCGGACCGACATGAAGTGCGCCGCGGCGATCGCGGGCGGTGCCAGGCCGGGATCGGCGAGGTGGCGGGCGATGTGGTCCTTGACGCGCACGAGGGTGGCGGCGGCGGTCTCCGGGGCCTGGGCGACGAAGCGGCCACTCAGCTCGTCGATCAGCAGCGCCAGCAGATCGAGCGCCGTGGCGGCGAACTGGCGCCCGGCGAAGGCGTCGAGATGCTCCGCTTCGCGTGCCAGCCGGGCGAAGTAGGTCCCCACCAGGGCGGCGCTGCCTTCCCGGGCGGAGAACGCCGTGGCGGTCATCGCCCGCAGGTCCTCGTCACGTACCCGGAGATCCTCACGGGGGAAGTGGAAGGAGGTGAAGCAGAACGCGTTCTGCACCTTCTTCCGGAACAACCGGGAGGAGTCGGAGAGGGAGAAGTCGCCCGGCCCGATCCGGGCCTCCCGCCCGTCCTGCTCCTTGAGCGCGCTGCCCCGCCGCTGCAGGGTGAGGATGAGGAACTCCTTGCCGTCCTGGGCGATCAGCCGCCTGCTGCGGGTCACGACCTGCGGGCCCGCCTGCACCTGCGAGACCCCTAAGGAACCCAGCCGGTGGCTGACGATGCTGCCGGGCGACGGATCGTCCTCGAGGAGTCGCACATCGAGCGGGATGAAGGTCCGGGACACCGCGTGGTGCCAGCGCTCCCCCCGGTCGGCCGCCGGCAGCGACGCGGTGGACAGGACGACGGACACTGCATTCCCCCCTGGACATCGGCAAGGCCGGCAGGGGATCCGCTGCCGGCCTTGCCGATGTCACCACGCCGTCCCGGCGGGGTCCAGGAAGAATCGGAGGAAGAATCCGATCACTTGGCCAGGAAGGCGAGCAGCGCCGAGTTGACCTCCTCGGCGTGGGTCCAGAGCAGTCCGTGCGGTGCGCCCTCGATCTCCACGTAGTCCGCGGCCGGAAGCGCCTTGTGGAACGGGCGGGCGGTCCCCTCGACGGGCAGGATGCGGTCGCCCGTGCCGTGCAGGATCAGGGCCGGCACGTCGATCGCCGGGATGTCGGCGCGGAAGTCGGTGTACCAGGTCGCGGGCGCGGCGGCCGCGGCGAAGAAGCCGCCGCCCGCGGCGACGTCCCAGCTGTGCCGGACGGCCTCCTCGCTGATCCGCGTGCCGAGGTTCTCGTCGAGGTTGTAGAAGTCCTTGTAGAAGTCCGTGTAGTAGGCGTACCGGTCGGCCTTCACCGCGGCGACGACCCCGTCGAAGAACTCCTTCGGAGCGACGCCGTCGGGGTTGTCGTCGGACTTGAGCAGGCAGGGCTCCAGGGAGGCGAGGAAGGCGACCTTGGCGACCCGGTCCGTGCCGTGCCGGGACACGTACCGGGCGACCTCGCCGGTACCCATCGAGAAGCCCACGAGGACGGCGTCCCGCACGTCGAGGGTCTCCATCACGGTGTTCAGGTCGGCCGCGAAGGTGTCGTAGTCGTAGCCGGTCGTCGGCTGGGAGGACTGCCCGAAACCGCGCCGGTCGTAGGTGATCACGCGGTAGCCGGCGTCGAGCAGGACGGCGCTCTGCCGTTCCCAGGAGTGCCCGTCGAGCGGGAAACCGTGGATGAGGACGACCGGCTGACCGGAGCCGTGGTCCTCGTAGTACAGGTCGATGGCGGTGGAGTTCTCCTGGCCCACGGTGATGTACGGCATGTGCTGCTTCCTCGTTTCCGAGCGTCTGGTGCAAGGGACACGGCCACGCTAGGACCGGCACGGGCCCGCCGATTGCCTGACGGCGCACGGACGTTTGACCTGGGGCGCACACGCGGGCCGTGCGCCATAACCGGGTGCCCTGCTGCGCCCCGCGTGACACCATCGCCGCCATGGAAGGGTTGATGACGCCTGATCAGATGTCCGTCCGTACGTCCCGTGCCCTCGCCGCCGCGGTGGCCACGGGGCGTGATCTGGGGCTCGACGTCGCCGACGCGAGGGTGATCTACGACGTGTTCTCCGTCGTGGTGCACCTGGCTCCGTCACCGGTGGTGGTCAGGGTGCCGACCGTGCTGCCGTCGTACGCCGACGCCGACTCCCAGGCCGCGCGGCAGCGCCGGGAGCTGGACGTGGTGGGCTGGCTCGCGGATCAGGGGCACCCGGTGATTCCGCCGAGTCCGCTCGTGCCGAGGGAGCCCGTGCGGCGCGACGGTTTCTCGATGACGTTCTGGCAGTTCGTCGAGCTGGACCAGGGCGATGAGCCCGACTACGTGCACCACGCCGGGCTGGTCGCCGACCTGCACGCCGCGCTGCGTGCCTTCCCCGGCGAACTGCCGTTCCTGACGGCGGCCGAACCGCGGTTCGTCACCGAGGGGCTCGCCGTGCTGGAAGGGCGCCCCGATCTCCTGGAACCGTCCGACCTCGACCGGGCCCGGCGCGAGTGGGAGGTGCTGGAGCCGGTGGTCGCCTCACGTGCGGGTTTCGAGGCGGTGTTCCCCGGGATCGAGTTCCAGCCGATCCACGGGGACGCCCCGGCCGCCAACATCGTCTCCGGCCCGGGCGGCGCGCTGTACTCCGACTTCGAACTGACCACCCTCGGGCCGGTCGAGTGGGACCTGTCGGCCTTCGGCCCCGAGTGCGAGGCCGCGTACGACGCCGCCGCCGGGCGCCTCGGTCTGCGGCGGCTGGACCGGGAGGTCCTGCGGGTCGTCAACGCGGTGGGCATGTCCCGCGCGGTGGCCTGTCTCGCCCTCGCGCCGCAATTGCCCCTGCTGGTCGACGCGCTCCGGCCGGCCGTGGAGCAGTGGAGGTCCATGCCGTTCGCCGGAGGGCTGGGCGGCTGAGTTCGGCGGCGCGCGGGGTTTTCCTCACCCGGGCAGCGGGCGGTCGTCGACGACGTGCTTCATGACGAGGGTGGAGTTGAGGCGCTGGACGCCCGGGAGCCGGGCGAGCTGCTGGTCGTAGAGCTGCTGGAAGGCGGTCAGGTCGGTGGCGGTGACGCGCAGGAGGTAGTCGGGGTCGCCGAACAGGCGCTGGGCCTGGAGCACGTGCGGGACGGCGGCCACCGCCTCTTCGAACGCGGAGACCGTGTCGGCGTCCTCCAGGCGCATGGTGACGAAGACGAGGGCTTCGAAGTTCAGGCCCACGGCCGCCGGATCCACCACCGCGCGGTAGCCGCGGATCGCACCGTCGCGTTCGAGGTCGCGCAGCCTGCGGTGGCAGGGCGAGACGCTCAGTCGCACGCGCGCCGCCAGCTCGGTGACCGTGAGACGGCCGTCCAGCTGCAGCTCGGTAAGAATTTTCCGGTCCATGGCATCCATGGGGAAGATTCTGCCCCGGATTCCGCGATCAAGGAGAAAAGAAGGGAACACTTTCGGGCAGATCCGACCTAGCCTTCCTCTCACACAGAGGCGTGAGAGGGAACGATCGATGGACACGACCACGCTGGCGGCCTTCCTGGCGGTGGATCTTCTGCTGGTATTCACCCCCGGCGCGGACTGGGCCTACGCGATCACCGCCGGTCTGCGGGACCGGTCGGTCGTGCCGGCCGTGGCCGGGCTGGTCGCCGGGTACGCGGGCTACACGTTGCTCGCCGTGGCGGGACTGGTGGTGATCGTGGCGAGCTCGGCGACGCTGCTCACCGGGCTGACCGTGGCCGGCGCCTGCTATCTGGTGTGGCTCGGCTGGGGGGTGCTGCGGCAGCCCGCGGCCCTGACAGCCCCCGCGGCGGCAGTGGACGCCGAGGGCACCTCCCGTGCCCGGGTCCTGCTCCGAGGGATCGGGATCAGCGGCCTCAACCCCAAGGCGCTGCTTCTCTACTTCTCCCTGTTCCCGCAGTTCATCGACCCCGCGGGCGCCTGGCCGGTCGCGGGCCAGACCGGCCTGCTCGGCTCACTGCACATGACCGCCTGCGCCGTCGTCTACCTCACCGTCGGTGTCCTGGCCCGCACGGTTCTGAGGACCAGGCCCTCCGCGGCCCGGGCGGTGACCCGGGCGTCCGGGGCGATGATGATCGCCATCGGCGGGCTCCTGCTGGTGGAACGCCTGGCAGGCTGAGGGGCCCGCCACTGCCCGCCGGCCGTGGTGGCCCGGTCCCTTGCCTGCAGAGCGGGAGCGCCCGGGTGCCGTCCAGGCCGCGCGCCGCGCCACGGCGGCGGACCGGAAGGCTCCGACGGCGCCGCGGCAGCGCGGCCCCCGCCGGGCAGCCGCCACCGGCCTGGTCACCTGGGATTCCGGGTCCGCCGCGCGGTCCGCGCCGTCGCTCACCGTCCCTGCCCGAAGGACACCCTCGTCCACCGCGACGCCTCGCCACCCGCATCCGGTGCCTGTTCCTCGACCGCCTGCCGGACATGGCGGGTCACGTCGAGGAGCCCGGGCCGCGGATCAAGACGATCGTCGCGGGTGAGCCGGAGCGGGCGGTGCGCCTGGCTCGGAGCCGCGTCGAGGGGTTCGAGCGGCCGGTCCGGCCGTACGCGCTGGTCACAGTGGCGCCTCCGCGCAGACGAGCCACAGCGAGCCGGTAGCGGGACAATCGGGTGCAGGGACCGAGTAGGCAGGTGCGGTACACCCGGAGGCACCGTGCAGGGACGCGTACCGGAGGACCTGGCGGTCGTCGTCGACGCCGGCGGGGTGATCATGGTGTGGAGCGACGGTGCCCGCCGCCTGCTCGGACACGAACCCGCCGACCTCGTGGGCCGGCCCGTCACCGATCTGCTCACCACCGATCTCCCCGAATCGACGCGGCGGCACGTGGCCGAGGGCCGGCCGTGGTCCGGCGAGGTGGCGCTGCTGCACCGGGACGGCGACCGGGTCGTGGTCCGGCTGCGGGGGACACCGCTGCGGGACGCGGAGGGCCGGCGGCTCTGGCTCGTGACCGGCACCGTGCCGGCGTACCCGCGGGCCGCGCACCGGCCCCCGCCGCTGTGGGACCTCACTCTGGCCCAGCTCCCCGTGCCGGTGGCGGTCTACGACCGGGATGCCCGGCTGGTCGGCGCCAACGACCTCATGACGGAGGTGATGGGCAGGCCGGAGGAGGAGATGAGGGGCCTGACCCTGTGGGAGATCGAGCCGAACCCGCCCTTCGACACCTATGACCGCCTCCAGCGGGAGGTCCTGCGCACCGGCGAGATGATCTTCCACGAGGAGCACGGCAAGGCCCCGGGCGAGATCCGGCCGCACGCCTGGTCCATGTTCCTCTCACCGCTGAAGGACGAGACCGGCACGGTCCAGGGCATGTCGGCCACCGTGTTCGACACGACGGAGCAGTCCTGGGCGCGGCGGCGGCTGGCGGTGATCAACGAGGCGAGTCTGCGGATCGGGAGCACCCTGGACGTGACCCGGACGGCCGAGGAGATGGCGGAGGTGGCCGTCACCGCGGGATTCGCGGACTTCGTCACCGTGGATCTGCTGGAATCCGTGGCCAGGGGTGACGAGCCGGGACCGCTGCCGCCGGACACCCCGGTCGTGCTGCGGCGCAGCGCGCAGCGGTCGGTACTGGAAGGCTGCCCGGAGTCGGTGGTGGCGCCGGGCGGCGCGATCCGCTACCCGGTGGGGACGCTGCCGTTGCGGACCCTGGCCGCCGAGCGGGGCTCACGGCACCGGCCGGGGGATCCGGATCTCCTGGAGTGGCTCGAGTCCTCCCCCGCCCGGGCCGCGACCGTGTCCAGGTATCTGATCCACTCGGTGATGATGGTGCCGCTGCGCGCCCGGGGCGTGACCCTGGGCATGGTGCACTTCCTGCGCCACCGCAACCCCGACGCGTTCAGCGAGGACGACCTGCTGCTCGCGGAGGACATCGTCGCCCGGGCCGCGGTGAGCGTGGACAACGCCCGCCGCTTCACGCGTGAGCGCCGCATGGCACTGGCACTCCAGCGCAGCCTGCTGCCCGAGCGGCTCCCGGACCTGGCGGCGATGGACATCGCCTACCGCTATCTGCCGACCGGGGCCGGTGCGGACATCGGGGGCGACTGGTTCGACGTGATCCCGCTGTCCGGTACCCGCGTGGCCCTGGTGGTGGGCGACGTGGTCGGCCACGGCATCCACGCGTCGGCCACGATGGGCCGCCTGCGGACCGCGGTACGCACGCTCGCCGATGTCGATCTCGCTCCGGACGAGCTGCTCACCCAGCTGGACGACCTCGTCATCCGGCTCGACCGGGAGGAGGGCCCGCAGGTGCGCGGGGCGGAGGAGACGCCGGGGCAGGTCGGCGCCACCTGCCTGTACGCCGTGTACGACCCGGTGTCCCGCCGCTGCACCATGGCCCGCGCCGGGCATCCGCCGCCCGCGCTGGTCACGCCCGACGGCGGCGTACGGTTCCTGGACCTGCCGGCCGGGCCGCCGCTGGGCGTGGGCGGCCTGCCGTTCGAGGCCTCCGAGATCCAGCTGGAGGAGAACAGCCTGCTCGCCCTCTACACCGACGGCCTGCTCGAGGCGCCCGGGTACGACATCGAGGCCGGCACTGCCCTGCTGCGCCAGGCGCTGAGCAGCCCCGCCGAGGCGTTGGACGAGACCTGCGAGCGGGTGCTGCGCACGCTGCTGACCGGCCGGCCCGCCGACGACGTCGTGCTGATGCTGGCGCGGACGACCGCGCTCGACGCCGGGAAGGTCCGCACCTGGCAGCTGCCACCGGACCCCGCGGCCGTGGCCCGGGCGCGCAAGATGGCGGGCGAGCAGCTGGCCGAATGGGGCCTGACGGAGGCGGAGTTCGCCACCGAACTGATCGTCAGTGAGCTGGTCACCAACGCGTTGCGGTACGGCGGCGCACCCATCGAGCTGCGACTGATCCGCGACGCGACCCTCATCTGCGAGGTGTCCGACGGCAGCAGCACCGCGCCGCATCTGCGCCGGGCCCGGGTCTTCGACGAGGGTGGGCGGGGGCTGCTGCTCGTCGCCCAGCTCGCCGAGCGGTGGGGCAGCCGCCAGACGGCCACGGGCAAGACCATCTGGGCGGAACAGCCCCTGCCCGCCGGGGTGTGAGCCGGGCTACCGCGTGTCGACGATGCCGCCGGTCACCGCGATGACCTCGCCGACGGTGTAGCTGGAGTCGGCGTCGGAGGCGAGGTAGACGTACGTCGGCGCGATCTCCTCGGGCTGGGCGGCGCGCTCCAGCGGGGCCTCGCTGCCGATGTGGGCGAGCCCGTCCGGCGGCATGTGCGGATCCGCCTCGTTGAGGGGCGTCCAGGTCGGCCCCGGCGCGACCACGTTGGCCCGCACCCCCCGCTTGGCCAGATGCGTCGCGACGGACTTGGTCAGCGTGATCAGCGCCGCCTTGGACGCGGCGTAGTCGATCATCGTGGTGCTGCCCTTGAGGGCCTCCTCGGTCGCGGTGGCGATGACCGCGTCGCCGGGCCCGAGATGGGGCAGGGCTGCCATGAGCAGGTGGAAGTACGCGTAGACGTTCGTCTTGAACGTCAGGTCGAAGTCCTCCGCGGTCAACTGCTCCAGTTCCAGTTTGCTGTTGAGGTAGGCCGCGTTGCTCACCAGGATGTTCAGGCCTCCGAGTTCCCCCACCGTCCGTTCGACGGCCGCTCGGCAGAACTCCGGGTCGGTGAGGTCGCCGGGCAGCAGCAGACAGCGCCTGCCCTGCTCCTCCACCTCGCCGCGCACACGCTCGGCGTCCACCTGCTCCTCCGGCAGGTGGACGACGGCGACGTCGGCCCCCTCACGCGCGTACAGCAGCGCCACGGCCCTGCCGATGCCGGAGTCGCCGCCGGTGATCAGCGCGGTCTTCCCCTCCAGCTTCCCGCTGGCCCGGTAACGGCTCGCCCGGTAGCGCGGCTCGGTGCGCATATCGGCCTCGATGCCGGGCCTCGGCTGCTTGTCGGAGTCGTAGGGCGGGTCCGGCTCGGACACGACCTGGGGTGCGGACTTTTCCTGCTCGGGCTGCACATCTTCCCCTTTGCCGGTGTCGTCCACGGCGTGGCTCGGCTCGCCGGCCACGCCGTCCTTGCCCGCCCCGCGTTCCCACCACGGCGGCAGGCATGTCCCCTCGTGTCCGAGCGGGGCCCGGTGCCCGGAGCGGAATGCCGGAGGGCACGAGGGGTACTCCGACGATCTTGCAAGCCGGCCTTCGGGCCGTTCGTCGTCGGAAGGAGAGCCGTGTCTGACGAGACGGTGAAGAACGTCTTCGTGATCGGGCTCGACGAGGCCAACCTGCCCACGCTCCAACAGGTCCCGGGAGCCGACCAGCTGCGTTTTCACCAGCTGCTGACGATCGAGGAGCTCCAGGTCGGTGAGGTGGACCTGCCGGCACTGCTCGACAAGGCCCAGGGCGTGCTCGACGCGTTCGACGGCAGCATCGACGCGATCGTCGGCTACTGGGACTTCCCGGTCAGCACGCTCGTCCCGATGCTGAGCGAACGCTACGGCACGCGCAGCACCAGCCTGGAGTCCGTGGTCAAGTGCGAGCACAAGTACTGGAGCCGGCTGGAGCAGCAGAAGGCCACCGACCGGCACCCGCGGTTCGGACAGGTCGACCTGTCGGCCGAACCGCCACGCCCGCCGGACGGGCTGACCTTCCCGATGTGGGTCAAGCCCGCCCTCTCGTACTCCTCCGAACTCGCCTTCGGAGTGGACGACGAGGAGGAGTTCGGCAAGGCCGTCGCCGAGATCCGCGACGGCATCTCCCGCATCGGCCGGCCCTTCGAGCACATCCTCGAACGCATCGACCTGCCACCCGAGATGAACGGCGTGGGCGGCCGCGTCTGTCTGGCGGAAGAGGCGATGTCAGGCGTCCAGGTCGCCGTCGAGGGCTACGTACACCAGGGCGAGGTGACGGTCTACGGCGTCCTGGACTCCATCCAGTACCCGGACTCCTCCTGCTTCCTGCGCCACCAGTACCCCTCGATGCTGCCGCCCCCGGCCATCGCGCAACTGCACGAGGTCAGCGAGCGGGTGATGCGGCGGATCGGGATGGACTCGGCCACCTTCAGCATCGAGTACTTCTACGACCCGCGGACCCGGCAGATCAGTTTGCTGGAGATCAACCCCCGGCACTCCCAGTCGCACGCGGAGCTGTTCCGGTACGTCGACGGCGTACCCAACCACCACGCCATGGTCCGTCTCGCCCTCGGCGAGGACCCGCACATGCCGCACCGCGAGGGCGAGTACGCGATGGCCGCGAAGTGGTACCACCGCTGGTTCACCGACGGCGTCGTGCGCCGGGTGCCGGGCCCCGAGGAGATCGCCCGCATCGAGCGGGAGACCCCCGGCGTGCGCATCGAGGTGATCCCGGAACAGGGCGACAGGCTCTCGGAGCTGCCCGGGCAGGACAGCTACAGCTACGAGCTGGCGCACATCTACACCGGCGGGGCCGACGAGGCCGAGCTGCGGGAGAAGTTCGACCACTGCGTGGCCGCCCTGGGCCTGGCCTTCGAGGACGCCCCGGCCGAGAACGACGCCGCGCGCAAGTGAGGAGCACGTCAGTTCCATGCGTTACGTGACCAACCTGCCGTACGAGACGAAGGAAGAAGAGCACGTCACGATCCCGATGTCGGACGGGGTCCGGCTCTCCGCGCACATCTGGCGCCCCACCTCCTCGGACCAGGAGCCGGTGCCGGCGGTGCTGGAGTACATCCCCTACCGCAAGCGCGATCTGACGGCCGTACGGGACTCCATCCACCACCCCTACCTCGCCGGTCACGGTTACGCCTGTGTCCGCGTCGACCTGCGCGGCACCGGTGACTCCGAGGGTGTGCTGCGCGACGAGTACCTGGAACGGGAGCAGGCGGACGCCGAGGAGGTCCTGGCCTGGCTGGCGGAGCAGCCCTGGTGCGACGGCAGTACGGGCATGATGGGCATCTCCTGGGGCGCGTTCGCGGCGCTGCAGGTGGCGGCCCGCCGGCCGGCGAGCCTGAAGGCCATCGCCATCGCGTCCTTCACGGACGACCGGCACTCCGACGACATGCACTACATGGGCGGCGCGCTGCTGTCGGACAACCTGGCCGAGGCGGGCACCATGTTCGCCTACGGCACCTGCCCGCCCGACCCGGCCGTGGTGGGCGAGCGCTGGCGCGAGATGTGGCACGAGCGGCTGGAGAACACCGAGCCGTGGGTGCTGGAGTGGCTGCGGCACCAGCGCCGCGACGACTACTGGCGGCACGCCTCGGTGTGCGAGGACTACACGAGCGTGCAGTGTCCGGTCCTGGCCTCCAGCGGCTGGGCGGACGGCTACTCCAATGCCGTGACCCGCTTGCTCGGGAACCTGGACGTGCCCCGCAAGGGGCTGATCGGCCCCTGGTCGCACAAGTTCCCCCACCTCGGGGAGCCCGGCCCGGCGATCGGCTACCTCCAGGAGCTCGTGCGGTGGTGGGACCACTGGCTCAAGGGCGTCGACAACGGCGTCATGGGCGGGCCGATGCTCCAGGCGTGGATGCAGGACAGCGTGCCGCCCTCCACCTCCTACGAGGAGCGGCCGGGCCGCTGGGTGGGCGAGCCGGACTGGCCGTCCCCGCACATCCGGCCCGTCACGCACCCGCTCACCCGGCACACGATCGGGCCCGCGCGGGACGCGGCCGCGCAGACGTCCGAGGGCGGGGCGGCGATGACCGTGCGCTCGCCTCTGTCCGTGGGCCAGTTCGCGGGCAAGTGGGCCTCCTACAACGCGCCCCCGGACCTGCCCTACGACCAGCGGGAGGAGGACGGCGGTTCCCTCGTCTTCGACAGCGAGCCGCTGACCGAGCCGCTGGAGATCCTCGGCTCGCCGAGCGTGGAGCTCGACCTGTCGGTCAGCGAGCCGGTCGCCATGGTGGCCGCGCGGCTGTCCGACGTGAGCCCGGACGGCGCCGCGACGCGCGTCTCCTACGGCATCCTGAACCTGACCCGCCGTGACAGCACGGAGGCTCCGGAACCGTTGGAGCCGGGGCGGCGCTACCGGGCCACCATCCCGCTGAACGGTGTGGCGCAGGCGTTCCCGCCCGGCCACCGCATCCGGCTGTCCCTGTCGACGTCCTACTGGCCGCTGGCCTGGCCTGCACCGAAGCCGGCCCTGCTGAGCGTCCACGAGCACTCCAGCACGCTCACCCTGCCCGTGCGGCCGGTGGAGGAGCCCGACGAGGTGCCCTCGTCACCCTTCGGCGAACCCGAGGGCACCGTCCCTCTGGCCACGACTCAGGTGACGCCGCGGGAGCAGCGCTGGGAGGTCAAGCGGGACCTGGTCGACTACCGCTCCGAGCTGGACATCGTGAAGGACCAGGGCACGGTCCGCTTCGAGGACATCGGTCTGGATGCCGGCCGCCGCGCCCACGAGCGCTACACGGCGGTCGCCGACGACTTCACCTCGGTCGGCGGCGAGACCACGTGGACCATGAGGTTCACGCGGGACGACTGGGACGTGAAGGTGGTCACCCACACCCGGCTCACATGCGACGAGACGGACTTCTTCGTCGACGCGGCCCTCGACGCCTACGAGTCCGACCGACGGGTGTTCTCCCGCACCTGGAACGAGAAGGTCCCCCGCGACCTGCTGTAGTCCGCCTCACCGCAGCAGGGCGGCGCACCAGCGGAAGTGCCCGTCGTGCGGGCCCGTGCCGAAGAGGTCGTAGGTGATGAGGGCGTACGCCTTCCGGTAGAGGACGAGGTCCTCTTCGGCATGGCCCAGTTCCCGGGCGAAGAGACGGGTCAGCTCGGCGGTGTGGTGCGCCGCGTGGGGTCCGTACATGTCCCAGACGGCGGCCGTGACGGCGGCCTCGAAGGCGGGGTCGCCGGCGGTGGTGCAGAACCCGAAGTCGAGTACGGCGACCGGGCGCCCGTCCTCGTCCATGTGGATGTTGGACGGCACCAGGTCGCCGTGGACGAGGCTGTCGGCCCGGTCGGGCATCGCCCGCAGCGCGGCGGCCGTGCGGGACACGGCGTCCGCGAGTCCGGGCACCCGCGCGGCGAGGGCGTCCCCGTTCCGGCCGACGGCCCGTTCCACGAGGGCCGCGAGCGCGTCGGGGAAGCGGGAGTGGTTCTGCCACAGCGGCCGGTCGTCCCCCTGGATCACCAGGCGCCGCATGGCCTCGCTGCCCGGGACGGAGGCCAGGGCGCGCAGGACGGTGAGCAGGGCGTCGGTCTCGCTGCGGGGCAGGTCACGGGCGGGCGGCTCGCCGCCGTCCTGGTCCGAGCGCAACGGGCGCCCTGCGAGCTCGCGTTCGTAGCTGACGAGCACTCCGTCGTGCTCCTCGACGTCGAGGATCTCCGGAGTGCCGAAGGGCAGGGCGTGCGCGGCGACATCGGCGTAGAGCCGTCGGGTGAGGCCGAAGTCCTCCGGAGGGCGCCGGTCCCAGACCTTGGCCACGGTCCCGTCACGGAGCCGGTAGACGGTCCCCTCCATTCCGGCGGCGAGCCGCCGGACATGGGGATACCCACGTCGGGCGAAGTACCCGGCCCAGCGGTCGGACCGGTGCGTGTCGGTGTCGGTCACGCCCGGCATTCAACCAGTGCCACCGGTCGGGTTGCCACGCCGATTCGGCGGGCCGTGGCCGCTCCCGCCTCATGGCCCTCGCCGCTGCTGCGGGGGGATACTGGAGGACTCGCGATACGGACCGGTCCCCGACCCACCGTCGCCGCAAGGAGGGCTCATGGCCGTGCGTACAGGACGTGTCGAACTCACCCCCGCCGCCGAGGAACTGCTGCGGCGGCTGACGGGAACGCACGGACCGGTGATGTTCCACCAGTCCGGCGGCTGCTGCGACGGCAGCGCCCCGATGTGCTACCCGCGGGGCGAGTTCCGGGTGGGCGCGTCGGACGTCCTGCTCGGGCGGGTGGCCGGGGATACGCCGTTCTGGATGAGCGCGGACCAGTTCACGTACTGGTCGCACACCCATCTCACCGTGGACGTGGTCCCCGGCCGTGGCAGCGGCTTCTCTCTGGAGGCCCCGGAGGGCGTCCGCTTCCTCCTGCGCTCCCGCCTCCTCACCGACGAGGAACTGCGCCGCCTCGCATCGGAACCGCCCTTGCCCACCGGGGCGGACCACGTCTAAGCCGCTCCGGATCGCGGACCGCCCGCCCGCGTCCGCGGCCCTGTCCCCCCGGGGGCGGCGCCTAAGGTGGCCCCATGTACACATCCCGGGTCTCCGGTCACGTCGACGCTCCTCGTGCCGCCGTCTACCGGGCGCTGGTGAGCGCGGAGGCGATCGCACGCTGGCGGGTGCCGGCCGGCATGAGCGGCGAGGTGCACGAGTTCGACGGGCGCGAGGGCGGCAGGTTCCGTGTCTCGCTCACCTATGAAGCACCGGACGCCTCCGGGAAGTCGGCCGCGCACACCGACACCTACCACGGGCACTTCGCGCGGCTGGTGCCGGACGAGCGGGTGGTGGAGGTGCTGGAGTTCGAGACCGTCGACCCGGCGCTGGGCGGCGTCATGACGCTGACGACCACGCTCACCGACGCGGACGGCGGCGGCACCGACGTGCTGATGGTGCACGAGGGCATCCCCGACGCCGTGTCGGCCGCCGACAACGAGACGGGCACGCGCACGGCGCTGGCGAATCTGGGCCGGCTCGTGGAAGGTCAAGGATCCGCCTGAAACGGCATTCTTCTCCGGATGCATGTACACGGAAAAGATGCGAGGGCTCGCATAGAGGCCTCAGCTGCGGAAGAAGACGGACCGGGGCATGGCGTGCTGCAGAAGTGATGCACCCAGCGCCTGCCCCGTGCACCCGTGCGCCCCCCTGGAGAAAGGGTTCACCAAGTCGGCCGCCCATCGAACTGGGCAGGACATGGGGCAAGCGCCGCATCGGTGAAACGTCACCGTTTTCCAGGTCGACTGAAGCAGGTGGAATTCCATGAACGGCTGCGTTCCTGAATCGGAGCAGGCATGGACGGTTGGTACTGCTCCAGGCATATTCCCATCCCTCGGCCACGGTATCGCCTTGTTCCGCCGGCCGCTGGATTTTCTGAATTCTCTTCCCTCGCACGGCGATCTCGTCGAGATACGTCTCGGCCCCCGGCGGGCGTGGATGGTGTGTCACCCCGAACTGGTCCACCGGATGCTCCGGGACACCCGCACGTTCGACAAGGGCGGACCACAGTACGACAGGCTTCGGGCACTGATGGGTGAGGGCGTCGTCACCTGCCCGCATGCCGAGCACCGGCGCCAGCGCCGGTTGCTGCAGCCCGCCTTCCGCCCCGTCGGCGTCGCCGCGCAGATCGGCGTCATGGCCGAGGAGGCCGCGTCGCTGTGCCGGGACTGGCGCAGCGGGCAACGGGTCGATGTCAGTGCCGCCACCCTGGGTCTGACGACCCGGCTGATCAGCAGGCTGCTGCTGTCCGACTCGCTGGGTCCCGCCGCGACCGACGAGGTGCGGCACTGCCTCGCCGTCATCGTCCGGGGCCTGTTCGTGCGCACGGTGATACCGGTCGACGCCCTCTTCCGTCTCCCCACACCCGCCAACCGCCGTTACCGGCGGGCCGTGGAGCGGGTGCGCGAGCTCATCGGCACGGCCATCGACGAGCGCCGCCGGGGCACTCCCCGCGACGACCTGCTGGGGCTCCTGCTGAACGCCGCGGCGGACGCGGACGGCGGGCCCTCGGTCACCGAACGGGAGGTCCACGACCAGTTGGTGTCCCTCCTGCTCACCGGTTCCGAGAGCCCTTCGATGTGTCTGGCCTCCACCTTCAGTCTCCTGGCCCGGCACCCGGAGGCGGAGCGGCGGCTGCACGCCGAGGTCGACACCGTCCTCGCCGGCCGGTCACCGGACGCCGACGATCTGCCGCGTCTGGTCTACACCCGGGCCGTCCTCACCGAGACGCTGCGCCACTCCCCGCCCGGCTGGCTCTTCACGCGGGTCACCACCCGGGAGACGGAGCTTGCCGGACGCCGGCTGCCGCGGGGGACCACGGTCCTGTACAGCCCCTACCTCCTGCACCACGACCCCGCCTCGTTCCCCGACCCCGAGGCGTTCCGGCCCGAGCGCTGGCTGGAGGGCGCGGCCGCCGCCCGCCCGCAGGGGGCGCTGATCCCGTTCGCGGCCGGCAACCGCAAGTGCATCGGCGACCTGTTCTCCATGGCCGAGATGACGGTGGCGCTGGCGACCGTGGCCGGCCGCTGGCGGCTACGGCATCCGGCCGGGCGTGTCCCGTCACCGCGCCCCGGGGCGACGCTGGGACCGAGGTCCCTGACGATGATCTGCACAGCACGGGCGGACGCACCGGGCGGCACCGCGCCGCACGGCCTCGCCCTCACCCCCGGCGCCGTGCGAGCGGCGTACGGGACGGAGAAGACCCGGAGGGACGGTGACAACGGTGTCCACCACGCATGAGGAAAGGGCGGCCGTTGCGCAGGACATGCTTCCCGCGTCCACCTTGGTGGAGCTGATCGACGCTCACCTCTACATGCCCTTCCCGTTCCGGCGCAGTCCGCACGAAGCGGCCGCCAGGGCGGGAGTCGACGAGTGGCTGCGCGCGACGGGGCTGAGCGACGAACCGGGCGTCCAGACCATGATCTCCCACACGCGCCCGGCCGAACTCGCCTCCTACAACAGCCCGGACGCGGATCCCGGCCTCCTGCAGCTCGTCGCTCACCAGATCGCTTACCAGTTCGTCTTCGACGACCGGGCCGAGGAGGTCGGCCGGCACCGGCCCGGCCGATTGCTCCCCATGCTGGGCGAGAGCATCGCGATCCTGCGGGACGGCGCACCGCCCAGCACTCCGCTGGGCGCGGCCCTGTCCGACCTCTACCGGCAGGTCCGCGCACGGTGCACCCCCGCCCAGGCCGCCCGCTGGGCTTGGAAGAGCCGCGAGTACGTGCACGGGCTGCTGTACGAGTCGGTGGCCCAGCCCCACCCCTCACCCCCGCGCTCCGGGCTGTGCACGTCGATACGGTCCCTCACCGCGGGCGTCGAGCCCTTCCACCCGCTGTGCGAGGCCGCCCAGCCGTGCGAGCTGACCTCCGCGGAACTCCACCACCCGGTCATGCGGCAGCTGAGCCGGCTGTCGGCCGACGCCGCGGTGTGGATCCCCGACCTCTTCTCCGCGGTCAAGGAGCAGCGGTCCGGCGAAATGATCAACCTGGCGCTCGCCTACCAGCGGGCCCACCGGTGCCCCCTGCCCGTGGCCGTCACCCTGGCCATCCAGCAGATCAACCGCACGATCCGCGAGTTCGAGGGCCTCTACGCCGAGATCGAACCCGAGTTGAGCCCTTCGGGCGTCGGTTACGTGGACGGCATGGCCGGCTGGATCCGTGGCTGCTACTACTGGTCCCGCACCGTGCCGCGGTACGCGGACGCGGCGGCTTTGGGCCTGCGGTGAGAAGGACCTGAGGAGGAACGTCGTCAGGGGGCGGGGCGGGTGCCCATTCGGGCCACGGTACCCGCCCGGCCCGCACTTCACGCGGCTGTAGCAGGTCATTCACCCTTCTTCGTCGTGCTCGTTCCGGATTCCGGAACGGTGTCCATCGGGAGGCGTACGCTCGCGCTGCCTCCCGATGACCGACGACAGGAAGCGGTACGGCACATGGCGAACGAGCTGCGGCAACCCACGCCCGAGACCCGGCCGTTGCTCGAGCGCCGCAAGGAGCTCCGCGCACTGGACTCGGGGTTGCGGGGCCTGCGGGACACCGTGGACGGCGTGCCCCAGGCACCGCGCGGTGGACTCCTCGCGTTCACCGGTCCGGCCGGGATGGGCAAGACCGCCCTGTTGACCGAGGCCCGCGCCCGGGCCCGGGACCTGGGGTTCACCGTACTGTCGGGCCAAGGCGGTGAGAAGGAGCAGGAGCTGGCGTTCCACCTGGTGCGACAGGTCGTCCAGCCCGCGCTGGCGTCGATGGACGCAGAAGAGCTCCGTACCTTCCTGGGCGGCTGGTACGACATCGTCGCCGCCGCTCTCGGTTTGGTCGCCGCGCCGAACGGCCATGCCCCGGACCCGACCGGGGTCCGGGACGGTCTCGACTGGGTGATGACGCGCCTGGCGGTGACGAAGGCGCCGGTGGTGCTGCTGCTGGACGATCTGCACTGGGCCGACGTCGAGTCGCTGACCTGGCTGGCCTCGTTCGCGCCACGGGCGCTGGACCTGTCGATGCTGATCGTGGTCGCCTTCCGGCCCGACGAACTGCCGCTCGAGGCAGCGGCCTTCGGCTCCCCGTCCGGCGACCTGGGGAGTCGTCCCTTCACCCTGGCGCCGCTCAGTGCCACAGCTGTGGCCCGGATCGTCCGAGACGAGGTCGGCGAAGAGGCGGAGGACGCGTTCTGCGAGGAATGCTGGGAGGTCACCGGGGGAAGCCCGTTCGAGGCGGTGGAACTCTCCATCAGGCTCGGCGAACGCAATCTGAGGGGCACCGGCGAGGACCTGCCCGCCATGCGCGACCTGGCCGCCGCGGTGAAGGGGCCGGGACTGATCGAGCGGCTCCAGGGGCTCGGCCCCAGCACCGTCCGCTTCGCCTACGCCGCGGCCGTCCTCGGGCAGGCCATCGCACCGGAACTGGCCGCCCGTATCGCCGCGATCGGCAGCACCGCGGCGGCCGAGGCCACGGAGAAGCTGCGCGGCGCCCGTGTGCTGGCCGACGGCGACGTGCCCGGAGGGAATCTGGAGTTCCTCCACCCGCTGATCGCCACCACGATCTACCGGTCCATCGGGCCGAGCCTGCGGGAGGGACTGCACAACTCGGCCGCGGAGGCCATCCGGGCGGCCGGGCTCGGCCCCGCCGCCGCGGCCCGCCATCTGCTGGAAGTCCCCTGCGAAGGCAGCGCCGAGGCCGTGGCCTGTCTGCGGGAGGCCGCCCGGGAGGCGCTGCACTCCGGCGCCCCGGAGGCGGCCCGGCGGCTGCTGGACCGGGCCCTGCAGGAGCCACCGATGCCGGAGGAGCGCGCCGCGCTGCTGCACGAACTCGCCTGCGCCACCTTCCTCATCGAGCCGACGGCGACCGTGACGCATCTGCGTCAGGCGCTCGCGGAGCCGGGCATCGACCCCGAGCTGCGTGCTTCGATGGTGTACCGGCTGACCCAGGCGCTGGCCCACACCGACCGGATGGCGGAGGCCGCGACGGTGGCCGCGGACGAGGCGCGCCGGGCTGCCGCGCATCCCCGGATCCGGCTGCGGATGCAGGCCGACCACTTCGTGTGGAGCGCCTTCCGTACGGACGAGCCGGACTCGTCGGGCCGTTCGCGGAAGCTGGCCCGGCTCGCCGACCGCCTGCCCGGGCGTGGTCTGGAGGAGCGTTACATCCTCGGGTCGCGCGCCTGGGACGCGATGATGTGCGGCGAGCCCCGTCAGAAGGCCCTCGCGTACGCCGAGAAGGCCCTGCACGGCGGGCTGAGCTGGACCCATGAGAACCACGGCTTCGAGGTGCCCGTCTCGGTCGCGCTGGTGTTCATGTACTGCGACCAGCCGCGACGTGCCGAGGAACTGTTCGCGAAGGGCATGGCCGAGTGCGAGTCGAAGGGGTGGCGCGGTTCCCACCTGGCACTGGGGCAGACGCTCTCCGGATACATCCGCTACCGCCGCGGCTGTCTGGCCGAGGCCGAGAACCTCGTGCGGGAGGGTCTGCGCATCGCCGACCGGGTGGAAGGCGCGGTGCCCGCCCAGTGGTTCGCCGTCGGCATCCTCATCCAGACGCTCCTGGCCCGCGGCCGCGTCGTGGCGGCACGCCGGCTCGCCGACTCGTACCGCTACGGCGACGTCATCCCCAACGCCGTCATCTACCCCGACCCGCGCACCGTCTACGCCGAGCTGCTCCTGGCGGAGGGCCGGACCGAGGAGGCGGCCGCCCTGCTGACCGACGTCGGGGAGTGGCTGGAGGGCAGGGAATGGCGCAACCCCGCGTGGTGCTGCTGGCAGCTGGGGCTGGCCTCGGCCCTGTCGCGCAGCGCCCCCGACCGGGCGGTGCGCCACGCCCGGGACGCGGTGAAGCGGGCCCGGGACTTCGGTGCGGCATCCGCGATCGGCCAGGCGCTCCACACGCAGGCGGAGGTGACGGGCGGTGAGGCGGGGCTCGATCTGCACGCGCAGGCCGTCGACCATCTGCAACAGTCGCCCGCGGCGTACGAACTGGCCCGTGCCCTGGTCGGCCACGGTGCAGCGCTGGCCCGCGACGGCCGTCTGCACCAGGCCGCCGACCGGCTCTACCAAGGTCTGGAGGGCGCGGTGCACTGCGGCGCCGAGGGCCTCGCCGCCCGGGCCAGGAAGGAACTGTCCGCAGCCGGACTGCGACCGCTGCCCCTGCGCTACCCGCAGACGGACACACTCACCGCGCAGGAGCGCAGGGCCGCCGAGATGACGGTGAGGGGTCAGGGCTCGGCGGTCGTGGCCGAGCAGCTGCACCTCACCGAGGAGGGCGTGCGGCAGCTGCTCTCGTCCGTCTACCGCAAGATCGGCACGGACGCGGCGGGCCTGGCCGCGGCGCTGGAGACGTTCCCCCGGCCGCGGCCGTGACAGATGCCCGCCACGGGCGGGCCGCCGGGTGTCCCGGCCGGGTCCGCGCGTCGGTGGGTCGCCCGCTCACCGCGGCCGGGAGTTGTGCTGCGCCCGATGCCCCATCGACTCCCAGAACGCCCGCAGCTCCGCGATGCTCGTCCGGCGCTGCCAGGAAGCCTTGGGGTGCAGGCCGGAGCGGGAGTGGGACAGGAGCGTGGCCTGGGCGCGGCAGAAGGCCTCGCCGAGTTCGACGCGCTGGCCGTCGAGACCCTTGGGCGGGTACGGGCACAGTTCGAAGGCGCAGTCGTCGCGGCAGTTGGAGCCCGCCTGGGAGGAGGCCGTGCGGACGGTGGTACGGCCGGGGTCGAGCGGACTGCGGTCGAGGGTGAGGCAGGGCGGCAGGTCGGGGCGGGCGGTGTGCTGCAGTCGGCGGATGCGGTCGGTGGGCCAGTCGCCGCGTTCGGCCAGATTGAGCAGCAGCAGCACGTCGGCGAGGAGCTGCTGGGCACTCGGGTGGAGGGCGCTCCAGCCGGTGGAGGGCGGGATCCAGAGGTTGTGCTTGCGCGCCTCGCCCCGGGACGTCTGGGAGCCGACGTGTGCGGCGACGCCCGACTCGTCGATCCACAGGAACCGTTCGGGCTGCCGGGTCTCGAGCGCCCACACGCACAGATTCCCCGCCGCCGTCACGAAGGGATGCTCCGGTTCGCCGTCCGGCCGGGCCAGCCATTGACGGACCTGCTGGGCGGGGTCGGAACCGTGGCCGTTCGAGGGGCGGGAGGCCGTGGCACCGTCGGGCAGGTCCCAAAGGGTCAGCGCGTGCAGCAGTGTCAGACGGGTGAACCAGAACCGGGTGCGTTTGAGCATGTCCCAGGCCTGCTCGCTGAGGTACTCGCGGGCTTCGGACCGTGCGTGCGGATGCCGGTGCCGCCGGTTCGCCGCGTACTTGAAGCCCTGGGCGAGCGCCACTTCCACGTTGAGGTCGAGTCGGGCGCGCGCGTCCGGGCTGTCCTCGGGAATGCCGACGCGGCGCACCCAGCTCTCCAGGAAGGCGTACGGCGTGTCCTGGTGCCGGTGGGTGGTGACCGAGCCGACGAGCAGCGGAACCAGCCAGGCGCACAGGGTGTTGTCCCGCCACTGCCGTTCCTCGGCCTCGCGGTCCTCGCGCTCCCGCCGGCGTTCCTGACGCCGCTGCTGCTCACGCTCCTTCAGTTCCCTCTTCATACGGGCGACCTGCCCCTCGCCCTGCCTGCGGCGACGGCTCTCGCGCTCGCCGACGACCTCGGGCTGCTGACCGCCCCACATCTCCTCCGCCCAGTCGGACTCCCGCTCCACCCGCCCGCTCTCGACCACCTGCGGTCCGCGCAGCCTGGGCTGGAGCGCCCCGAAGGCGAGGTCGCCGCCGGCGCCGATCTCCTGCGCGATGGCCAGACGGACGGCGTACGAGGGCTCCAGGCGCGCGATCTCGAACAGTTCCAGGTAGGCGGGCCGGAGGGTCTGGCGCTGGGCGACACCGCGCATGGCCTCGCCGAACCGGGTCACGAGCAGGGCCTTGGCGGTTCGCAGGGTGTGCGGGTCGCGGGCCCGCAGCTCGGGCCAGGAGGTGCACAGCCGCATGGCGATCAGGTGCTGCTCCGGCTCGGCGTCGACGCTGTCGATCTCGAGGGCCGCCGCGTAGAGCTCCAGGGCCTTGCTGTGCAGGGTGCGGCCGAAGAGCGGGCGCGCCTCTTGCTTGTCGTCGTCGCCCTGTCCGCAGGCGCGGACCGACTGCGCCTGGCAGGCGGCTTCCATCAGGAGGTCGCGGGCCGCGCTCACCGGGCACCAGCAGGTCCCGTCCGGGCCCACCGCGCCCGGCTCGTCGTGGACGCACGCGCCGTCGGGCAGCCGGGAGTGCAGCACCATGGCGATCAGCAGCTCCCGGCCCGGACTCCGCAGGGCCGCCGGGAAGAACGACCCCTCGCGCGGTTCGTCCGGGACGTCGGGGTGGATCACCGCGTTCAGGAAACGGGCCCCCAGCTGGGCCTGGATGACGCTGTGCTGGAAGCGGACGCGGTCCCCGCCGAGCTCGACCAGCTCCATCCGGGCGCCCCAGTGGGCGGCGAGCCTGAGGTCGATGCCGCTGTCGCCGACCCTGCGGGCCAGTTCGCGGACGATCTCGGGGAAGCGGGAGTTGGCGGGGTCCTGCTCGTCGACGACGTCGGCGAACCGCACCTCTGAAGTGTCGAGGGCGAGACCCACGCAGGCGAGCGCGGACAGGTAGTGGACGGTCGAGCGGCGCTCCTCCGGGGAGAGCGGCAGGTGCGGCCGGAAGCGGCCGCTGATGAGGGCGCTGAGCCAGGTCTCGAACAGATGGAACCGCAAGGACGCCCGGTCGCCGCCCCGGGTCTCCACGGCCTCTTCCTCCGTGGGGACGCTGAGGGCCCGCTCCAGCAGGCCCTGCTCGTGCAGTTCGGCCGCGATCTCCAGATAGGTCGGGGCCTCCGCGATGCCGGCCCGCTCGACGATCCAGTCCAGCCGCTGGCGGTCCTCTCCGGCGCCCCCGGAGGAGATGTAGGTGAGGGCGGCCTCCTCGCTCAGCGGCTCCAGCTCGGTGAGGGAGGCCTCCATGCCGCGCAGTGAGTCGTGCGGCCGGGAGGTGATGATGAGCGGCAGCCCCTCCTCGTTGGCCCGGCGGATGGCCAGCCGGATGATGGTGTCGCGCTCCTCCGTCAGGTCAGCGGCGGTGAGCGCCTCGTCCAGGCCGTCAGCGAGCACCACGATCCGCCCCTGCTGGCTGAGCCGCCGCCACACCTTCTCCGCTTCCGCGGCGGACCGGATGTGGCCCTGCACCTCCCGGCAGAAGCGCTCGAAGGCCAGCTCGCGGAAGTCCAGATCCTGGTCGGCGGCGCGCAGCCGCAGCGGTACCGGCACGGCCCCGCGTTCGGCGAGCCGCTGGGTGAGCAGCACCACCAGCGCCGTCTTGCCGGTGCCGATGCCGCCGACGACGACGTGTGTACGGCGGAAGCGGCGGTCGCGCAGGTCCTCCATGAGGACGGAGCAGAGCTGGTCGCGACCGACGACCCGGCCGAAGATGCCGCCCGCGGTCTCCACGAGTTCGTGGGGGTCCTCCAGGGCCTTGCGCACGTACGCCCGGCGCACGTGGCTGAAGCGGAAGAACAGATAGGTGACGGTGGCCAGGGCGAGGGTGAGGAACGGCATGAACAGCGACTGCAGGACAGCGCAGCTGAAACTGTCGTCACCGCTGCACTGCCTGCTGATCCACCGGACGGGCGAGTCGAAGCTCTTCTCCTGCGGCAGGCTGATCAGCGCCGTGACGACCAGGAACAGCAGAACCAGCGCCCCGGTGAACGTCAGCACCAGCAGTGCCACGTACGTGCCGTTCTTGCGGACCCGCCAGGTCCTGGTCCGGTCGTAACCCTGCCGCATCAGCCGGCGCCGGTGCAGGGCGCCGCGGACACCGAGCCCGTCGAGCAGCGCTCGTCCGAGCCGCCGGGGCGGTACTCCTCCTTCGCTCACCCTGTGAGGGTTCCGCCGCGAGCGGTGATCCGGGCACCGGCGACCTCAGATTCACCCGACGGAAGCGCCATGGGCACCCGCCACCCGGGCGTATGGCGGCGGTGCCGCGCCCCTCGGCTTGCCTCAGCGCCGCGCCCTTGACGCTGAACCGTTTCACTGCTTCCCTCGAACGGCTGCCTATGGGAGCGCTCCCCTACCACCCCCACGTGAAGGGAAACCCCGTGCAGACCTCCCCCCACACCGTCCCGAGACGCGCCCTGCCGGCCCTCCTCGCGGCCGCGCTCATGGCGTGCCTGCTCTCCTGGGCCGACGGTTCGCCCGCGCGGGCCGCCGCTGTGCGGACCGGCTCCACCGGCACCACGGTGAACGCCGCCGCCCCCGGGCAGCCGGGCGACCCGAACATCAAGTTCGTCGGCCGCTGGGACACCACCAGCTCGGCCACCGCCTACACCCCCTACTGGGCGGGCGCCTACTACCGGGTCGGCTTCACCGGCCGCACGGTCAAGCTGAAGCAGCGGAACACGATCGACCTGTGGGCGCGGATCGACAACGGTCCCGTACGGTTCTACGACGACGTCAAGGGGACGGTGAACCTGACCCCCACGGCCCTGTCCCCCGGCAACCACACCCTCCAGGTCAACTACCAGGTGGTGGCGGGGTCGTACAAGGGCGACGCCGTCTTCCAGGGCCTGGTCCTGGACGGCTCCGCGACGACGTTCGCACCGCCGGCCCCGTCCAGGACGATCGAGTTCGTCGGCGACTCGATCACTGTGGGCACGACGAGCTCGCAGAACGCCCGTACCGCGTACGGCTGGCTGATCGGGGAGCGGCTGGGCGCTGAGCACACGCAGATCGCGCAGGGCGGGGCGTGTCTGGTCGCCGCGGCAGACGGATGCGTCGGGCTGGAGCGGCAGTTCACCAAGCTCAACCCGAACGTGGCGACGCCCGACTGGGACTTCTCCCGCTACCGGGCCGACGCGGTCGTCATCAACCTCGGCACCAACGATGTCGGGCACGGGGTGAGCGCCGCGCAGTTCCAGTCGGGGTACAGCAGCCTGCTGCGCAAGGTGCGGGCCGCGTATCCGCAGGCGTGGATCTTCGCTCTGGAGACCTTCCGCGGGCGGTTCGTCCCGCAGACCGAGGCCGCGGTGAAGGCCGCCGTCGCGGGTGGAGACGCCCGGGTCTCCTTCGTCGACACGACCGGCTGGCTGGCGTCGGGTGACCTGACGGACGCGGTGCACCCCAACGACCGGGGACACCGGGTCATCGCCGACCGGCTGGCGCCGGTCATCGCGGCGCGGATCGGTTCGTAGCGGGGGCTCCGGGCGGCGGGGGCGGACCTCACATCGGGCCGGGGCCCGCTCCCCCCTTGAGGCGTTCCAGGTCGGAGGGGCGGACCTGGATGACGAGCAGGGCGATCAGCGCGGCCACGGCGGTGAAGATCGCCGCCATGATGAAGGCGGCCGAGACACCGGCGGTGAGGATCTCGTCGGACCAGGGTTTGGGCAGTTCGCCGGTGCGTTGGAAGCGGATGCGCTCGGCCGGGGTCGCCTGCTGGAGGAAATCCGGGACCTGCTGCTTCGCTTCGTTGGTGCTGGCGGTGCCGAACATCGTGACGAGGATGGACAGACCGAGGGAGCCGCCGACCTGCTGGGTGGCGTTGAGGAGTCCGGAGGCCGCACCGGTCTCCGGCGTGGCCACGTTGGACAGCGCCATGAGGGTCAGCGACACGAACTCCATGCCCATGCCCAGGCTGAAGACGAGCATCGGGCCGAGGACGCTGCCCGCGTAGGTGGAGTGAACGTCGGTCAGGGTCAGCCAGGCCAGGCCCGCCGCCGCCAGGATCGCGCCCACCACCATGAACGGCTTGGGCCCGTAGACGGGCAGGAACCGCGAGGCCAGTCCGGCTCCGACGGCGATGACCGCACTGACCGGCAGGAAGGCCAGTCCGGCCGCGAGCGGGCTGAACCCGAGCACGTCCTGCACGAAGAGCGTGAGGAAGAAGAACATGCCGAAGATGGCGGCGGCCAGGCACAGCATGATGCCGTAGGTGCCCGCACGGTTGCGGTCGGCGAACATGTGCAGCGGCGTGATGGGTTGTTTCGAACGCCGCTCGATCATGATGAAGACCGCCAGGACAACGACCGCCCCGGCGAACGAGGCGAGGGTCAGGGCGTCCCGCCAGCCTTCCTGTGCCGCTCTGATGAAGCCGTAGACGAGCAGCACCATGCCCGCGGTGGAGGTGAGCGCGCCGGCGATGTCGAAGCGTCCGGGGTGGCGTTCGGATTCCCTGATGAAGCGCGGGGTGGCGAGCACGATGAGCAGGCCGATGGGCACGTTGACGAACAGCACCCACCGCCAGTCCAGCCACTCCACCAGCATGCCGCCGGCGAGCAGGCCGATCGCGCCGCCGCCGGCCGAGACCGCGGCGAACACCCCGAAGGCGCGGTTGCGTTCCGGTCCCTCGCGGAAGGTGGTGCTGATCAGGGCGAGGGAGGTCGGGGAGGCGATGGCGCCGCCCACGCCCTGCAGGGCGCGTGCGCCGAGGAGTTGGCCGGAGTTCTGGGCGAATCCGCCGAGCAGGGAGGCGAGCGCGAAGAGCAGCACGCCGAAGATGAAGACGCGCCGCCGGCCGAGGATGTCGCCGGCCCGGCCGCCGAGCAGCAGCAGACCGCCGAAGGTGAGGGTGTAGGCGTTGACCACCCAGGACAGGCTGGTGGTGGAGAAATCCAGCGCACTCTGGATGTGCGGCAGCGCGATGTTCACGATGGTGATGTCGAGGACCACCATCAACTGGCACGAGGCGATGACGAGAAGTGCCATCGTGTTGCCGCCACCACCGGATTCCCTGGTGGTGGTCGCCTGTGGTGAAGCCGGCTGCGGGCTGCTGCCTGCGGTGTCCACCGTTCGACCGTACGCCCGGCCTCCGCACCCCACCAATCGATCTCCGTCCCCCCGGGCAGCGGCCGGTGTGGGGGGTGATCGCCGTCAGGTGAGTGCGGACCGTCGCCGCAGGGCGGGCACAGCCGCGCGGCGATCGCGCCCTGTCCCGGGCCCGTGGGGGAACGCCGATGCGGCCCGGGCGTTCGGCTCGGTCCCGCGGCTCAGCGGCCGCCGCGGATCAGGCCCGTCAGATACCGCCACAGCGAGGAGCGCTGCCGGGCGGACGGGTCCGGCAGGACCTCTTCGGCCACCCCGGGTGCGGGGTCGTCCGCCCAGGGCCGCGGGGGCGGCGCGGAGGCGAGTTCGTAGTGCACGGGCAGGGACCGCAGACCGCGCATGAACGGCGAGGATCGCCACGGCAGTTGGTCGGCGGGCAGGGCGAGGTCGAGGTGGTCGAACCGCTCGAACAGGCGCCCCACCCCGGCCGCCGCGACCGCCGAGGCGAGCTCCCGTGCCGGGCACTGTCGTGGTCCGGCTCCCCAGGACAGGTGGGCCCGGGTGCTGATGGTGGTGCCCGGGGCGACGTGGTCGGCGAAGAGCGGGTCGGCGTGGGCGGCGCCCGGGGAGACCCACACGGGGTCACCGGCCCGGATCGTGTAGTTGCCGAGGGGAGTGTCGCGGGCCGCGAAGCGCGGGACGAAGTTGACCAGCGGCGGCTTGCGCATGACGACCCGGTTCATGCTCTCCCTGACCATCCCTGCGGAGAGGCTCGCGCGCACGCTGCCCTCGCCGGAGATGACCTCCACGACGGTGTTGGAGATGAGGATGCCGACGTGGTCGGACGTCATGCCGAGCAGCATGAACAGCTCGCGGGCGAGCTGGTCGAGTGAGAGGTCCGGGTGGGCGGCCAGCAGGTACGAGGGGAAGTCATCGCCCGGCTTCTGCAGCTTCAGTTCGGCCAGTTCGGCCAGTGTCGCCAGCAGGCGCTCCAGCGCGGCCTCGGCGTCCTGGCCCGCGTCGAGCACCCGCCACATGTCCATCAGCGCGTCGTCGCCCTGCGAGCCGGGGAAGCCCAGCAGATGGCTGGCCACCATCAGGGGCAGCGGCCGGGAGAACTGCGCGGACAGGTCCGCCACCCCCGTCCTGCCGCCCTGTCCGACGAGGGTGATCAGTTCGTCGGCGTAGGCGGTGACGGCGGCCTTCAGGCGCTTGGCCTGGGGGTGGCGGGGGTCCTGGAAGGGCTTGAGGGCGACGTCCCACGCGGTGCGCAGCGGCCGGTAACCGGGGCCGCCCTGGATCAGGATGTGGTTGACCTCCAGGGAGGGTCCGAGCGGCCAGTCGGCCGGCACCCTGCCCTCGGTGCGGGCCCGCCAGTTCTCCAGGCCCTTGGGCCAGCCGTCGTCGTCCTGGAGCACCTGGAGCGATTCGCGGTAGCCGAGGACCAGCCAGGCCGGCACTCCCAGCAGATCGACCGGCGCGACGGGGCCGTGCTGCTGCCGCAGCCGTTCGTACACGAGCGCGGGACGCGTCTCGTAGTCCCTGGTCAGCAGCGGTTCGGGAGCGAGCGTCTCCAGCCCTGCGTCGTGCAGGTCCACGGATCCGCCGTCATCCCGCTGGGATTCCATCCTCTTGCCACCCTCCGACACGCCCTGTACCGGCACACCATCAGCCGGTAACCGAAACGGTGGGGACCCTACCCCAGGCCGAACTCGCGGGTAACGACCGGGGTGGGTGGCGGGGACGGGCCGGTCCGGGTCAGGCGGCCGTGTACCCGAGTTGGCGGCGCATGTAGGGCGTCATGAGGCTCTTCGCCTTGGCCAGGGTGGTGGTACGGCTGCCGAGGATGGCGGATTCGCCGCCCGGCACGGGCAGCACGGTCAGTCCGTCGGCCGACCCGAAGGGCACGATGAGCGGGGTGCGCCGGGTCGGGCGGTAGAGGCGCGGTTCCCTGCGGTGCCTGCCCGGACTCTGCAGGTACGTGCGGATGTTGTGGGCGGCTGTGTCGGCCTGGGCGAGGGCGGCGGGGGTGACCTTGAGTTCGCTGACGTCGTTCACGTCGCCGACGGCGAACACGTCCAGCCGGCCCGCCACCCGGAGCGTCCGGTCGACCTTCACACGGCCGGCCGCGTTGAGCCAGGCGCCGTGTCCGGCCAGGCGCAGCCAGAGCGTGTTGGGGGTGGTGCCGGTCGCCCAGAAGGACAGGTCGGCCTCGACGATCGTGCCGCGGGCGTCGCGGTAGGTGCCGAAGTCGGTGCCGGGCGACATGAAAGAGCCGAGCAGCACTTCGACGTCGTGGGACTCCAGCCAGGCCCGGGCCTTGCGCCCCGGGCGGGCGTGGCCCGCCGAGCCGAGCAGCTCGGACCCGGAGTGGGCGAGGGTGACCCGGGCGTCCGGGCGGGCGAGGCGGATCTCGGCGCTGAGTTCGACGCCGCCCGGGCCGCCGCCGACGACCAGGACGTGCTCGGCCGTGGCCACGTCGCGCTGGTGCTCGGCGAACGACGTGGCCGCCTCCTCTGCGGTGGTGCCGGTGAAACGGGCCGGCTCGGGGTAGTCGGCGCCGGTGGCGATCACGACCACGTCGTACCGCAGCCGCTCGCCGGTGGCGAGGACGACCTGCCGCTCGGCGGTGTCGATGCGGAGGGCCTTGCCGGTGACCAGGCGGCCGTGCCGCAGCAGCCGGTCGTAGGGGATGAAGGGCGTGTGCGTCCATGCGGGGTGCACCCCGGCGCGCAGGGAGGCGACGCGGTGGAAGAAGACCTCCTTGCGGTCCACCAGCGTGACCCGGGCCGTGCCGTCGAGCCGCCTGGCCAGCCGGACACCGGCATAGCCACCGCCGATCACCACTACGTCGCCGTCGAACACACCGAGTCTCCTGTGCCGGGTCGGGGGAAGCGAGGGCCGCCGCGGACGGGCCCCGCTCGGATCGACCCCCGGCGGCCACTCGACTGACGCGACAGTAGCGCTTGAGACTTAAAGGAATCCCGGGGTTCCGTGCATGTTCCGTGAAGGGATCGGCACCTGAACGCCCGTCACTTCCCCCAGATCTCGCGGTAGGCCTCCCGGTAGCCCGAGGGGTCCCAGGCCGTGGCCCCTTCGCTGTTGTCGGCCGTCGCGATGTGCACGGGGGCGACGTACCCGCTGTCGGGACGGCCGGAGAAGGCACGGTTGAACTCGTCGACGATCTGCCAGCCCTGGAGGGACAGCGGTTCGGGCACGGTGGCGGCCTGGTACTGCTCGCTGTTGACGCGCTGGAAGGCGGACGGGTCACCGTCCCCGGCCCCGATGTTGAAGGGCGGACCGGAGCCCTTCTCGCCGGCCGCGCGGAACGCGGGGGCCGCGTCGGCGAAGTACAGGTCGTTGATGGCCACGGAGTGGGTCCAGCGGTCCTTGAAGCGGGAGAGCAGGGAGGAGATCTCCCGGGGGGTACGGCTGCTCGCGTCGGGGATCGGGATGTTCTCCACCGAGAGCAGCTTCACGCCCTGGCAGTCGGCCAGTTCCTCGCGGATCAGGTCGGACTTGTTCCGGGCGAAGGGGATCGACGCGTCGGTGATGAGCACGACCCCGGCGCGGCCGTTGGAGTCGGAGATGATCCACTGCGCGCTGATGCGGGCCACGTCCTCGACGCGGGTGGTGACGTTGGTGAACAGGTCGGGCCGGCTGCTGGGGCCGGGGTCGGGGACCGCGTGCCAGCCGATCAGCGGGATGCGCTGGGCGTTGGCCCGGGCGGTCTGCTGGGCCGTCGAGTCGGGATCGAAACCGCCGATGACGATGCCCGAGGGCCGCAGGGCGACGGCTTCGCTCATGGCCGCCTGGATACCGGCCGGGGTGCCGCCGCCGTCGATCACCCGGACGTTCCAGCCGATGGCCCGGGCGGCGGCGCGCACTCCGTTCGCCGCGCCCGCCACACCGGGGTTGGTCATGGTCTGGGCGACGTAGACGAGGGTCTTTCCGGACACCGCGCGGGGGCCGCTGGTGGGTCCGCCCCAGGGGATGTCGGTCCGCTCCGCCCGGGCCACGGTTTCCCGGGCCCGGGTGAGGACGGCGGGGCAGCCGCTCGGGCCCGTCGTGCTCTCGTCGGCGCCGTCGGAGGAACCGCGTTCGCAGCCGGTGAGCACGGCGGCCGTGGCCAGCAGGGCGCAGGAGGCGAGCCGCACGGCGCGGACTGCGGGGGCGGCCTTGCGGATGTGGTGCACGGGAGCTCCAGTGAGGGGATCGACGCGGCGGGGCGAGCCGTAGGGTCAGGGCGGGGCCGTGCCGCCCTCCCGTTCGGGAGGGGACGGGGGCGGCGCGGCGGGCGTGTCGCGGGCCGCGCCGCCGCGCAGCCGGCGGCGGGCGGCGTATCCGGCCAGGCCCACGGCGATGAGCAGGGTGCCGCCGTTGAACAGCGGCACGGTCCAGAATTCGGCGCCCAGCTGCGCGATGCCGGTGAGGCCGACGGCGAGGACGGCGACGGCGACGACGGTGCCGAGGGCGTTGGGCCGGCCGGGTTTGATCGCCGTGGAGCCGAGGAGGGCGCCGACGAAGGCGGGCAGCAGGTAGTCCAGGCCGACGCTCGGGTTGCCGATCTGCTGCTGGGCGGCGAGCAGCACCCCGGCGAAGCCGACGATCAGGCCCGAGGCGGCGAACGCGTGGACGGTGTACCTGCGGGTGGGGATTCCCACGAGGTCGGCTGCGCGCGGGTTCGACCCGACGACGTACAGGTACCGGCCGAGCGGGAGCCGCTCCAGCACCAGCCAGAGGACGGCCGCGAGGGCGAGCACGTAGAAGGCGGGGACCGGCAGACCGAGGAACGAGGAGTCGTAGAGGTCGGTGAACGCGGGCGGCAGGCCCTGCGGGCCGGGGACGATCCGGCCGCCGTCGGTGATCCAGCCGGTCACGGCGTACATCATGCTGCCGGTGCCGAGGGTGGCGATGAAGGAGTCGATGCGGCCGAACTCGACGATGACGCCGTTGAGGACGCCCACGACCAGCCCTCCGGCGAGCACGGTGAGGCAGGCGAGCGGCCAGGGCCAGCCCGCGTGGACGACGAGCTGGAGCACCATCACATGGGCCAGGCCGAGGCCGTAGCCGATGGAGAGGTCGAACGCGCCCGTGACGATGGGCACCATGGCGGCGAGCGCCAGGACGGCCGGGATCGACTGGGTGGACAGGATCGAGTCGACGGTGTCCAGCGTGGGGAAGGTGTCCGGCAGGGCGAGGGAGAAAGCCAGGTAGAGCAGGGCGGTGAGGGCGAGCAGGCCGTAGGCGCCGATGTGGTGGCCGCCGGGCCGGCGCCGGGGCGGGGGCGTCACGGGTGCCCGGCCGGGTAGGGGGGCATGGCCGAGGCCGCCCGGGTCAGTCCGGCGACGGTGAGGGCGGGGCCGCTCAGCTCGGCCGTCACGGTTCCGCGCACGAAGACCAGCGTGCGCCGGCACACGGCCGCCACCTCCTCGGAGTCGGTCGACAGCAGCAGCACCGCGAGGCCCGACTCCAGCGCCTCGTGGAGCAGGCGGTGGATCGCGGCCTTGGCGCCGACGTCGACGCTCGCGGTCGGCTCCTCCAGGATCAGCAGCCGCAGATCCGTCCGCAGCCAGCGGCCGAGCATGACCTTCTGCTGGTTGCCGCCGGACAGCGTGGCGATGGGCGTCTCGCTGTCGCGGGGGCGCACCGAGAAGCGGTCCATGAGGGCGGCGGCCCGGGCGCGTTCGCCGCGGGGGCCGATCCAGCGCGGTGCGGGCGGGCCTCCCACGCGGGGGTTGGCCAGGAGGTTCTCCCTCACGGTCAGCTCGGCGAGGCAGCCCTCCCGCAGCCGGTCGCCTGGCACCAGGCCGACCCCGAGGGCGACGGCCTCCGCGACCGTGCGGGGGTGGTACGGCCGTCCGCACAGCACGGCCCGCCCGTCGAGGAGGGGGCGTGCACCGGCGAGAGCGCGGCCCAGGTCCATGTGCCCGGCGTCGGAGAGACCGACCAGACCGAGGACCTCGCCGGCGGCGAGGCCGAAGGTCACGGGCCCCGCCCGGGCGGTACGCACGCCGTCGAGGGTCAGGACGGGCGGTGCACCGGCTGCCGGTCCGGCAGGGCGGTGGGCGGCCGATTCCTCCGCTTCACCGACGATGTCGTGAACCAGATGTGCGGGGCTGCGGTCGGCGAGCCGGCCGTGGCTGACGAGCCGGCCGTCGCGCAGGACGGCGAAGGCGTCGGCGACCCGGTAGACCTCGTCCAGGCGGTGGCTGACGTAGAGGACCGCGTGCCCTCGGTCGCGCAGGTCGTGCAGGACGCGGAAGAGCCGGTCGCAGTCCGCGGCGGGCAGGCGGGCGGTCGGCTCGTCGAGGACGATGAGCCGGGCGCGTGCGGCCAGGGCCCGGGCGATCGCCACCAGCGAGCGGTCGGCCGGCGCGAGATCGAAGACCGGCGTGTCCGGATCGAGGTGTGCGGCGACGATCCGCAGGGCCTCGACACAGCGTGCGCGGGTGCGCCGCCAGGAGATCAGCCCGGACCGGTGCCGCCCGTATCCGGTGGTCAGGGCGATGTTCTCGGCCACCGTCATCCACTCCACGAGGCCGAGGTCCTGGTGGATGAAGGACATGGCCCCGGTGGCGGTGGGGCTGCCGAGGGGTTCCCCGGCGACGGTGACCTGCCCCGCGTCGGGGTCGTGGACCCCGGCGAGGATCTTGATGAGGGTGGACTTCCCGGCGCCGTTGGGCCCGAGGAGGGCCAGGACGCTGCCGGGGTGGACGTCGAGGTCGGCCCCGGCCAGCGCGACGGTGCCGCCGAACCGCTTGCTGAGTCCGCGGATCCGGACCAGGGGTTCCGGCCCGAAGGGCGAAGCCGTCTCCGGGGGCGTGTCAGGAACGTCGCGCACTCGATCAAATTACAGCATTCCGGGCATTTTCCAGCCTGCTGCGGCTCCGACCGGGAGTGGCCTCCCCGGCGCCCCGCCGATGGTCGCCTCACACAGCGTCGAGCCCGCACTCGGCCCAGATGACCTTGCCCTCGGGCAGGTAGCGCGTGCCCCAGCTCTGCGACAGCTGCGCGACGAGGAACAGACCGCGGCCGCCCTCGTCCGTACTGGCCGCCCGGCGCAGGTGCGGTGCGGTGTTGCTGGCGTCGGAGACCTCGCAGATCAGGCTCCGGTCGTGGAGCAGCCGCACCCGGATGGGCTCGGCGCCGTGCCGGACGGCGTTGGTGATCAGCTCGCTGAGGATCAGCTCCGCGGCGAACCCGGTCTCCTCGAGCCCCCGGCCGGACAGCCACCGTACGGCGGATGTCCGTATCTCGCCGACGAGGGCCGGGTCGGCGGGCAGCTCCCAGGTGGCGATCCGGTCGGGGTCCAGCGCGTGCACGCGGGCGACGAGCAGGGCGATGTCGTCGTGCGGGTGTGCGGGCGCCACGGTGTCAAGGACCGCCTGACAGGTCTCCTCGGGGGCGCGCCCGGGGTGGGCCAGGGCCTCGCGCAACTGCTCCAGGACCACGTCGACGTCGCGGTGCCGGTCCTCGATGAGCCCGTCGGTGTACAGCACGAGCTGACTGCCCTCGGGAAGACCGACCTCGACGGCGTCGAAGGGCAGGCCCCCGAGACCGAGTGGAGGGCCGGCCGGCAGGTCGGGGTACGTCACGGTGCCGTCGGGGCGGACGAGTGCGGGGGGCGGGTGGCCGGCGCGGGCCATCAGGCACGTCTGGGCCGCCGCGTCGTAGACCGCGTAGAGGCAGGTCGCACCGATGACGCCGGCGCCCTTGCCGTCGGGGTCCTCCCGGTCGAGGCGGCCCACGAGGTTGTCCAGGTGGGTGAGGACCTCGTCCGGCGGGAAGTCGAGCTCGGCGAAGCTGCGGGCGGCCGTGCGCAGCCGGCCCATGGTGGCCGCGGAGAGCATGCCGTGGCCGACGACGTCACCGACGAGGAGACCGACCCGGGCGCCGGGCAGGGGGATGACGTCGTACCAGTCACCGCCCACGTCCGACTCGGCGGGCAGGTAGCGGTGGGCGACCTCGACGGCGTCCTGGTCGGGCAGGCCGTGCGGGAGGAGACGGCGCTGGAGGGCCAGGACCATGGTGCGTTCATGGGTGTAGCGCCGGGCGTTGTCGACGGACAGGGCGGCGCGGGAGGCCAGTTCCTGGGCGAGGGAGCGGTCGTCGTCGCCGAACGAGCCCTCCGCGCGGTAGAAGCAGGCGACGCCCAGGACGACACCGCGGGCGAGCAGGGGCACGGCGATGAGCGAGTGCACGTGGGCCAGCAGCCGTGCGGTGGGCTCGGGGTCCTGGGAGAGCCAGCCCTCGGCGGCCTTCAGGTCCGGTTCCAGCACGGCCTCACCGCTGCTGAGGCAGCGCAGCTGAGGTGTGGCCGGGCCGAAGTCGATGCGCTTGCCGGCCGGTGTGAAGGGCAGGCCTTCACGGATGCCGTGGACGACGGTGCGGCGCAGGTCGGCGAGCGGGTCGGCGGACTCCTCGCCGCGCAGCACCGCGTCGGGCAGGTCGATGGTGACGAAGTCGGCCAGTCCGGGGACCGCTGTCTCGGCCAGTTCCTCGGCGGTGCGACGCACGTCCAGGGTGGTACCGATGCGGGTGCTGGCCTCGGACAGCAACTCCAGACGCCGGCGCGCCGCAAGGGCATAGGCCCCTACCTGCGGCTCCCCCAGCATCACCAGGCCCCGGGCGGGGAAGGCGTCCTCGGACCCTCCGCCCGCGGCGACGCTCGGCGGGTGGTCCGCCGCGCCACGCACGGCGGGGGGCGGATCGCCGTCCGTAGGGACGGCGCTCTCGGCACCCGTGGCCGCGCGGAGAGGGACGGCGCTCTCGGCACCCGTGGCCGCGCGGAGCCCGTCGGTGCCGCCCGGGCCCGCCGTTGCACCGTCTCCGTCGGGCGGCACGACGGGACGGGAGGATGCGGTGAGATGCCCGGCCGGAAGGGTGAGCGCCGGGCGCTTGGCGGAGAGGGCGGCGGCAAAGGCGCCGGGTCCGGACAGCTCGTCCGTCTGGTGGGGTATGACGAGCGGCTCCCCCACCGGGAAGTCCGGCAGCAGGGCCTCGATGGCGAACCCCCGCACCCCGGAGCCGCTCGTCACCGGACGGCTCACCAGCGTCACCCGCCGGCCGTCGGGCAGGGTCACCTCGACGGCGCCGCGCTGCGCACCGGAGATCAGCTCGGCGGCCGTCGCGCGGAGGATCTCCTGGTCACGGGGGTGGAACTGGTTCGCCAGCGCATCCAGCGCCATGCCACGGCGCGGACCGGCCGTCCCGGCCCCGGTGGCCAGGTACCTCCGCAGCAGGGCCTGCTCGCGCGCGGAGCTCTGCCCCAGCAGCCGCCGCTCGATGCCCTCGGCGGCCCGGCGGATGGCGACACCCAGCGCGGGCCGCTCGAAGGTACGCGGATAGCCGAGGCACAGGACGCCCTCGATGCGCCCGCTGAGCGGGTCCCGGACGGGCATCGCCACACAGGCGTTCTGCTGGGAGCGCTGCGCGAAGTGCTCGGCGCCGTAGACGCGGATGAGCTGCCGCTCCGCCAGGGCCAGTCCGATGCCGTTGGTGCCGGCGACCTGCTCGGCGAACACGAAGCCCGGGACGACCTGGATGGCGGGGAGGCTCCGGGCCATCGACGGGTCCCCGAAGCGGCGCAGCAGGACCGTCCCGTTCACGTCGGCGACCGAGATGTTGACCTGGCTGCCGGCGAAGGTGGACTGCAGCCGGTCGAGGACCGGCACGGCCGCCCGGACGATCCGGCCGCTCGCGTCGAAGTCCTCCCGGTAGGGCAGGTCGAGGGTGTCCGGCGACAGCCCCAGGGACCGGCAGCGCTGCCAGGAGTTCAGGATGGACGTCCGCACGCCCGCCTCGACGGGCTCACCCTGCAGAAAGAGCTCACGCAGACTGGCGGGCCCCGTGCCGTTCGTCGCACGCCCCGCCGGCCTGGGTTCCTCGCCGGACCGAACCACGCTTCGCCTCACTTGCGCCCGCGATAATCCGCTGCTCGGAAGAGAATCTGGCATTGATGAGGATACGGGCATTACGGGCGGGCGTCACGGCGCGCCCGGGTCACGCCGGTCCCACCGCCGGGCGCCGGGGCGGCGGGACCGTGCTCACCCCAGGAAACTCAGGCGCACCTTACGTTCCGGGTTGTCCTTGTTGGTGTCCACCAGGCACACCGACTGCCAGGTGCCGAGCTCCAGCCGCCCTCCCAGCACGGGAAGGGTCGCGTGGGGCGGCACGAGGGCGGGCAGGACGTGGTCGCGGCCGTGGCCGGGGCTGCCGTGCCGGTGCTGCCAGCGGTCGTCGGCGGGCAGCAGGCTGTGCAGCGCGGCCAGGAGATCGTCGTCGCTGCCGGCACCGGTCTCCAGGACGGCGATGCCGGCCGTCGCGTGCGGCACGAAGACGTTGAGCAGGCCGTCTCGGCCGGCCGCCGCCTCACGCAGGAAGGACTCGCAGTCGCCGGTGATGTCGAGGACCCTCTCGGCGGCACCGGTGCTGACGTTCAGGACGCGGGTGGTGAAGACATCTGACATGCCCCCATCGTGACGCACGCGCAGACTTCCGGTGGGCAGCCCCGGGGCCGGCGGTGATCCGGAGGCCATCCTGCGGGCCGCCGGGGAACCGAACGGCCTCGACCTCAAGATCCGCGGCGGCCTCAAGATCCGCGACGGGAAGATCCACCACCCCGCCACGGTTAGTAGAAATGTGAACAACACACGCGAGGTCGAGGTAGTCGTCATAGGCGCGGGTCAGGCCGGTCTCGCCGGTGCCTATCACCTGCGGCGTTCCGGTTTCGAGCCGGACCGCGACTTCGTCGTGCTGGACCACTCCCCCGGCCCCGGCGGCGCCTGGCAGTTCCGCTGGCCGTCACTGACGTACGGCAAGGTGCACGGCATGCACGCGCTGCCGGGCATGGAGCTCACGGACGCGGACGCGTCCCGGCCGTCGGCCGAGGTGATCAGCGCCTACTTCGACCGCTACGAGCGGACCTTCGACCTGCGGGTCAGGCGCCCGGTGGACGTACGGGCCGTGCGCGAAGGGCCGGACGGACGGCTGATCGTGGAGACCTCGGACGGCGTGTGGTCGGCACGGGCGCTGATCAACGCGACCGGCACCTGGGACCGGCCGTTCTGGCCGCGCTATCCGGGCCAGGAGACCTTTCGGGGGCGGCAGTTGCACACCGCGCAGTACCCCGGGCCCGAGGAGTTCGCCGGGCAGCGGGTCGTGGTGGTGGGCGGCGGCGCCTCGGGCACCCAGCACCTGCTGGAGATCGCCTCGCACGCGTCGGCCACCACCTGGGTCACGCGGCGCCCGCCCGTCTTCCGGGAGGGGCCTTTCGACGAGGACGCGGGCCGCGCGGCGGTGGCGCTCGTCGAGGAGCGGGTACGACGGGGACTGCCGCCCCGCAGTGTCGTCTCGGTCACCGGGCTGCCGCTCAACGACGCGATCCGGCAGGGCATCGAGGACGGAGTGCTGGACCGGCAGCCGATGTTCGACCGGATCACTCCCACCGGTGTGGAATGGGCGGACGGGCGGCGCCTCGACGCCGACGTCATCCTCTGGGCCACCGGCTTCCGCCCCGCGATCGACCACCTCGCTCCGCTACGGCTGCGCGCCCCCGGCGGCGGCATCCGCATGGAAGGCACGCACGCGGCCGCCGACCCCCGCATCCACCTCGTCGGCTACGGGCCTTCGGCCAGCACCATCGGAGCCAACCGGGCCGGTCGCGCGGCCGTACGGGACATCAGGCGACTGCTCGAGCGCGAGCCGGCCGCGGCATGAGCGGGCGGCGCCACAGGGCTGTCACCCGGCCGCCCGGGTCCCGCTCTTCTTGCTCTGCGCGTTGAACTCCGCGACGTTGCGCTGGTGTTGCCGGTAGTCCGCCGTGAACCGGGTGTCGCCCGGGCGGACGGTGACGAAGTACAGCCAGTCGCCCGCGGTCGGGTTGACGGCCGCGCGCATCGCCTCCTCGCCCGGGCTGCCGATCGGCGTGGGCGGCAGGCCCATGCGCTGGTAGGAGTTGTAGGGGCTCTCGATCCGGGTGTCGCTCTCGGACGTACGGAGGGCCGAGCGGTTGAGGGCGTAGTTGATGGTGGAGTCCATCTGCAGGGGCATCCCGCGTTCGAGGCGGTTGAAGACGACCCGGGCCACCTTGCCCATGTCGGCCCCGGTGACGGCCTCGGCCTGGACGATGCTCGCGATGGTGACGGCCTGATACACGTTCATGGCGTTGCGCTGCGCCCCGGCCGCGATGGGCGCACCGTTGAACTTCGCGTTCGCGGTGTCGACCATCAGCGCGAGGAGCTTGTCCGGAGTGGTCTTCGCCTGGAGCGGATACGTGGCCGGGAAGAGGTAGCCCTCCGGATTGCCCTCGGCTTCGTTGGGCAGTTTCAGCGCGGCCTTGTCCAGGGACTTCCGCGTACTGCCGGCAGGCAGGGCGAGGGCCTTGTCGACGGCCGCGTAGACCTGGCTCGCGCGACGGCCCTCCGGGACGGTCAGGGTCGCGGGCCGGCTCCTCTTCTCCTCGGTCCCGGGCCGCAGGGTCAGCAACGGCACCGCCACGGCGGTACCGACCACGACGGCTCCGGTCGCGACGAGGGCGATGCGGCCCCGGCGCGTCAGTCGAATCGTGCTCCGTGGCGGAGTGTTCTTCTCCATGCGGGCACGGTAACTGGCATATCGCCAGAAACCCGGCATATTTTCATCTTGTCGGTTCCAGTTGGGCATCCCGGCGTACGAGTGCCGCATACCGGCCGCCCTCCTCCAGGAGGTCCTCGTGCGTACCGCGTTCGACCGCGCGCCCGGCGTCGAGGACCACGATCTGGTCGGCCCCCCGCACGGTGGACAGCCGGTGGGCGATGGTGAGGGTGGTGCGGTCGGCCGACAGGGCGTCGATGGCGTCCTGGACGGCCGCCTCGGTCCGGGTGTCCAGCGCGCTGGTGGCCTCGTCGAGGATGAGGACCGGCGGGTCGCGCAGGATGGTGCGGGCAATGGCCAGCCGCTGCTTCTCACCGCCGGAGAAGCGGTGGCCGCGCTCGCCGACGACGGTGTCGTAGCCGTCGGGCAGGGCTGCGATGTGGTCGTGGATCTGCGCCGCCTTCGCCGCCTGGTGGAGTTCCTCGTCGGTGGCGTCGGGCTTGGCGAAGCGCAGGTTCTCGGCGACCGAGGCATGGAAAAGGTACGTCTCCTGCGAGACGACGCCGACCGCGCGCGCCAGGGTGTCGAAGTCGAGGTCGCGGACGTCGGTCCCGTCGAGGGTGACGCGGCCGCCGGTGACGTCGTAGAGCCGGGGCACGAGGTAGCCGAGGGTGGACTTGCCGGCCCCGGTCGGGCCGACGATCGCGAGGCTGCCGCCGGCCGGGACGGTGAGGTCGATCGCGTCGAGGACCGGGCCGCCCTTGCCGTCGTAGCCGAAGGAGACGTTCTCGAAGCGGACCTCGCCCTTGATCCGGTCGAGGCGCACCGGGTCGGGGCGTTCGGTGATGTCGATCGGCAGGTCGAGGTACTCGAAGATGCGCTGGAAGAGCGCGAGCGACGTCTGGATCTGCACCCCGGTCGACAGCAGGCTCACGGCCGGGCGGAACAGGCCCTGCTGGAGCGAGACGAAGGCGACGATGGTGCCGATGGAAACCTCCGGGCCGCCCAGCTGGAGGGCCATGCCGGCGGTCCAGTAGATGACGGCGGGCAGGGCTGCCATGACGATCGTGATGACGGCCATGCGCCACCGGCCGGCCATGTTCGACCGCACTTCCAGGTCGACGAGTTTCTCCGACTCGTCGGCGAAGGACTTGGTCAACGAGTCGGAGCGGCCCATCGTGCGGCCGAGCAGGATGCCGCTGACGGAGAGCGACTCGGTGACCGTGGCGGCCATGGCGGCCATCTGCTTCTGACGCTGGGTGGTGATCTTCCGGCGTTCGTCGCCGACACGGCGGCTGATCCACACGAACACCGGCAGCAGCAGCAACGAGACGACCGTCAGGCGCCAGTCGAGGGCGATCATCGCGACGATCGTGGCGACCACGCTGGTGACGTTGGAGACCAGGGAGGTCGCGGTGGAGGTGACGGTGGCCTGCATGCCGCCGATGTCGTTGGCGATGCGGGACTGCACCTCACCCGTGCGGGTGCGAGTGAAGAAGGCCAGGGACATGCGCTGGAGCCGGCCGTAGACGGCGGTGCGCAGGTCGTGCATGACGCGCTGGCCGACCGTCGTGGAGATCAGCGTCTGCAGGACCCCGAAGACGCTGGTGAGGACGGCGCTGAGGATCATGCCGAGGGCGAGCAGGCTGAGCAGACCCGTGCGCCCCTCGGGGATCGCGACGTCCAGGATCTCCTTCAGCAAGAAAGGCGTGGCGACCGAGACCAGGGACGCGGCGCCGACCAGCAGGCCGACGATCGCGAGACGGCCCCGGTAGGGGCGGAAGAGGCCGAGGATGCGGCGGACCTGCCGGGGCTGCTCCTTGGAGTCGGCCGGCGGGGTCCAGGAGGCTTCACGGTCGGGATGCATGGGCTCCTACGAGGGATGCGGAGGATCGGATCACAGCTCATTGTTACCTATACTCACAATGAACGGCATCCTGATATTGTTCCCGCATGACCATGCCCGATTCCGACGGTCTGCTCGCCGAGCAGCTGCTGCGGCTCACCCGTCGGGTGCACCGCATCCAGAAGCGCCATATGGAGCACCGCGAGCTCGGTATCACCCCGGCCCAGTCCCGGCTGCTGCGCACGCTCGCGCACTGGGGCTCGCCGCCGCGCATGGCCGATCTGGCCGAGCGCCTGGAGGTGGTGCCGCGGGCCGTCACGACACTGGTCGACGGTCTGGAGGCGAGCGGCAAGGTACGGCGGGTTCCCGACCCGGCGAACCGGCGGGTGATCCGCATCGAGCTGACGGACGACGGCCGGGGCGCGCTGCGCGAGCTGCGGGCGGCACGCAGGTCGGCCGCGGAGGAAATCCTCGCCCCGCTGACGGAGGATCAGCGCGAAGCGCTCGGAGGGTTGCTGGACACGCTGATCGACGGGACGCCGGTGCAGTCCTGCTGACGGCGCCAGCCACGCCAGCGGCCACCGACGCCGCCCAGCCGACCGGCGGGAGCAGAACAGCGGACGGCACGCCCCAGCCGACCGACGGGAACACCGCAGCCGACAGCAGCACGGCCCAGCCGACCGACGGGAACACCACAGGGGACACCAGCACGCCCCAGCCGACCGACGGGAACACCACAGGGGACACCAGCACGCCCCAGCCGACCGACGGGAACACAGGGGACACCAGCACGGCCCAGCCGACCGGCGGGAGCACCACAGCCGACAGCCGACACGCCCCAGCCGACCGGTGGGAGCACGGCAGCGGGCCGCGGCCGCCGCTCGTCCTGCCGGTGCGGTGGGCGCGGTCCGTCGCCGTTTCGGTCAACCGGCCTCGGGGGCGGGCTCCTTGAGGTCCTCGGTCTTCTGGGCCGGGATGTCCGGCACCGGAGCCGCGATGCCGGCCCCGGCGGCGGCACCCTTCTGGATGCCGGCCGGCACGAGGGCGTCCTCCGTGTCACCGGCGCCCTTCCCGGCGTCGTCCGGCGCCTGAGCACCCTCCCCGTCCAGCGTCCTCTTCGCCTGATCGATGTCCAGGGCCCCCTCCCAGCGGGACACCGCGAAGACGGCGACGCAGTTGCCGAGCAGGTTCGTGACGACGCGCATCGAGTCCATGATGCGGTCCACTCCGAGCAGCAGCGCGACGGCCCCGGCCGGGATCGCCCCGAGGGATGACGCGGTCGCCGAGAGGGCCAGGAACGCCGAACCCGGAATACCCGCCATGCCCTTGCTGGTCAGCATCAGCACCAGGACCACGGTGATCTGCTGGCCGAGGCTGAGATCCACACCCACCGCCTGGGCGATGAACAGCGTGCCGATGGACAGGTACAGCGAGGCGCCGTCGAGGTTGAAGGAGTAGCCGGTGGGGAGCACCAGCCCCACGGCGTCGTCGCGGGCGCCCGCCCGGCGCAGCTTCTGCATGACGCGGGGCATCACCGACTCGGTGGACGCGGTGCCGAGCGCCAGCAGCATCTCCTCGCGGATGTAGCGCAGGAACTTCCACAGGCTGAGCCCGGTGACGGCCTTCAGGGCGATGGCGAGCAGCGCGACGAACAGCGCCGCGGCCACGTAGCAGAGCACGATGAGCTTGGCGTACGTCCTCATCACGCCCAGGCCGTAGTTGCCGACCAGGTGGGCCATCGCACCGAACACCGCGAGCGGGGCCAGCCGCATGATGAAGCCGACGATCGCGAAGATGATCTCCTGTGCCTGCTCGATCGCCGGCAGGATCTTCGGCACCTTGGTGTGCCCGAGGTGCAACAGCGCGGCGCCCACCAGGCAGGCCAGGATGAGGACTTGGAGCAGTTCGTTCTCGGCGAAGGCGCCCAGGAAACTCTGCGGAAGCGCGTTCAGCACGAACTCGGTCGTCGTGGGCAGATGGCCACCGCCCGTCGTCTCGTTCACCGCCGCGGTGTCCAGCGAGGACGGGTCGACGTTCATGCCCTTGCCCGGGCCGACGACGTTGGCGGCGACGAGACCGATGACCAAGGCGGCGGTGGAGGCGATCTCGAACCAGATGAGGGCCTTCACCCCGATCCGGCCGAAGGCCTTCAGGTCACCGGCCTTGGCGATGCCGACGACGACCACGCAGAACACCAGCGGCGAGATCACCGTCTTGATGAGCCGCGTGAAACCGTCGCCGAGCGGCTGGAGAGCCGTGGCCGTGTCCGGCCACAGCTTTCCGACGACGATTCCGAGGACGAGCGCGCAGCAGACCTGCGCGAAAAGCGAGGTGCGCAGGGTGCGTGCGACGCGTCGCGGGAGGGACGGTACGGACGGCGGCACGAAGCCTCCTAGGGGGACGGGACACAGAGAAGCCGGAGGGGACTTCTGTGATGCGGAACGGGGATTCCACTTCCGACACCCTGAAGGCTGTCTTGATCGCGCACAAGACCGCGACGTTTCAGCCAAGTAAAACGTCGCGCCTGACACCCGTCACACACCCCCGGGAGGTCACCTCAGCAACGGCTCCGGTCCTCCGTGAGCACTCCCTGCACGGTGGTCAGGGTGCGGTCGTAGCAGCCGCGCGAGCCGTACAGCCGGTAGCGCTCGCTCGTGGTGCCGACCGCGTGGCGCTGGTCGCGCGGCACGTTCGCCGTATAGGTCGCGTCGCCCGTGTACGAGTCGTCGAGCCGTGACCACCCGGTACGCCGCCCGCCGTTCGTCCCGACGACCGTGGCGCGGTCGACGAGCGTCAGGACCGTGCGCAGGCGGTCACCCGCGCCGAGGGTGGTCGTGCCGTCCATCGTGTACGTGCGGTGAGTGCGCGTGGTGCGTGCGCCGACGGTCACCGACTCGTCGTCGGTCCAGGTGGCTTCGAGAGCGTCACGCGTCTCGCCGTCGGTCCAGCGGTGCGTGGAGGTACCGGTCAGCGCGCGGCTGACGGTGGTTCTGACGCGGCCGTGCGACGTGTCGACGTAACCGCCGACCATCAGCCGGTGGGCGCCCTCCGTTTCCACCCGATGCTCCGAACCCGGCGTGTATTCGGAGGAGTTGGAGAGGTCTTCCGCCTTGTGTACGGTGAGCCTCCCGGTGACCCGCTCGCGCCGCTCGTCCTGCCAGACGAGGACGTTCACGGGCGTGCTCCAGCCGCTCTGCCCCTCGGGCACGCCCACGACCGAGACCTCGACGCGGTGCGGGCGGCCGTCGTTGAGGATCCCGGCGAAGGGGGTGAGGTCGTAGGTGATCGGCTTGATGTCGAAGGCCCGCGGGCCCGGGATCACGTACCAGAGGAAGGGGTTGGACCAGCCCCCGGTCCACACCGTCGGGAAGGGGGCCGCGATGCCGGCGAGCCGGCCGTCGACGCTGATCTGCACCTCCCGGTAGGGGCCTTGACCGGCCTTGCAGGAATAGGGCGCCGGATCGGGCACCGTCAGGTACCAGTACTCCTCGCAGCCGCCGCCGGAGCCGGTCGCGTACACCTCGGCGAGGATGCGCTCACTGTTGCGCGGGGTGGTGAGGGCCGATCCGCCGTCGAGGGTGAGGACCCGGTCGGGGCCCTTCGGATCGGGTCGCCCCGGGTAGAACGTCAGGGTGACCTTGACGTCGAGGACGCCGGTGTAGGTGTCGTCGACGACGTTCCCGATGAGCATCTCGACGTCCCGGCTCCTGCGGAAGGTGTCGGCGTAGCGCGTGACGTCCTTCTCCACGGACCACTCGATGCCGTCGGGTGAGGGCTGCGGCGTCGACGTCCGGAAGATCTCGACGCCGCCGACGTGGAGATAGCCGAGCCGGTCGTACTGACGCCCCTTGACCTTGCCGTCGAGCCGCAGCACCACCTTGCCCCAGCGGTCGCCGCAGCCGCCGGGCGGGGTGTAGGTGCCGCGGTACGGGGTGAAGTCCCGGAACTGCGCCTGCGCGAGGGTGACTTCGCAGGACTTGCCGGCGGGCCTCGCGACGGGCGGCGCGGCCGTGACCGGGTCGTGCCAGTCGGTGCCGAACTCGGCGGGGACACCGGCCGGCCGGGCCGGGAGGTCCGCCGCCCCGGCGGGAACGGTGCCGAGGAAGGTGCCCGCCAGAAGGGTCGCCCCCGCGAGCATGGACATGACGATCCGTCTCTTCATGGGCGGTGTTCTACGGGGAGTCGGCCACCCGCGCAATGAGGCCTAGGCCGCCAGGTCCGACCGGTCCCCCATCACCACCACGGGACGCTGCCGCGGGTCGAGCGTGCGCAGCAGGTATCTCATCGCCGGCTTCGGCACGCTGACGCATGCCGACGTGCCGCTGCCGTGGTCCATGTGCAGCCAGATCCCGCCGCCCTTCTTCTCGCCCTCGGGGCGGGTCTGGTCGTTCGGCGGGGTGCCCTTCACGCGGTTGTAGTCGATGGCGATGACGTAGTCGAAGTCGTGCCAGTACGACTTCGGCCACCAGCGCGGCGCGGCGAAGGCCGCGGAGCGGGTGTACGGGAGCCCGGAGCCCGGGTCCGGCAGCACGCCGCCTGCGTCGCTGAGGGTGAACACCCCCACGGGGCTGCGGTCGTCGTCCTCGTGGTGGTCCGTGGTCCAGCCCTTCTTGCCGTTGTGCCCGGCCCAGCCGCGCTCCCGCTGCCAAGTCGAGCCGTGTTTCGTGTAGAGCACGACCGTGGAGTCGGCGGAGTCCTTCCCGTCGCCGTAGACCGCGACCACCTGACGTGCGGCGGGCGGGATCCGCCGTTGGAGCCGCTCGCCGACGCCGGGGATGCGCGTCGGGGCGGCCGTGGCCGCGGGGGCGCGGGTCGCCCGGCCCGCGGCATCCGTACCCCCGGTGCCCTCCGGGCCGCAGGCGGCCAGAGCCGTCAGGAAAGAGGCGAGGACCGCCGTCGCGGCCACCGATCGTCGTACGCCGCCAGTGTGCATCGCTCCATGGTCGCACCGGGGCCCGGGCGGTCGGCGCAGCCCCGGACCGTGGATTCGCGACGTGTGCCAGGCCGTTGCCCGGACGGGGGGTCAAACCCGCATGCGCCTGGCTGCCGGAGGGTCCCGCACGCAGGACGGCCAATTTCGCACGGCTGGCGGCCGCTTCTGCCCGGCCGCCAGCCGGTCCCGCACGCAGGACGGCCAGTTCCGCACGGCCGGCGGCCAGTCCTGCACGGCTGCCGGTAGCCCTGCACGCAGGACGGCCGGTTCCGTGCGGCGGACGGAAAACCGTTTGCCTCCGGCCGCGCCGCAACGCGAACCTGTCACGGTTTGCTGCCTCCGTCGGCGGCCGCCCCCACTCCCCCGCCGACCCGCCTCCCCACCCGTTCGCCCCCTGACACGAGCCACTGGGACGTCATGCAGATTCAAGACCTTCCGTACCCCGACCCGGGCGTGCCGGACACGCGTTCGGGCCCCCGATTCCTGTGGTGGCTCTTCCGGAACCAGTTGGGCGGTCAGCTCAAATCGCTCAGCTGGGGGCTGCTGCACTTCTCCTCCGTCGCCGCCCTGCCGTTCTGTGTCGGGGTCGCCGTGCAGGCCGTCGTCGACCGCTCCGGCACCCGGCTCGCCCTGGCGGGCGGCCTGCTGGCCCTGGCCTGCGTCGGCAACGCGGTCGGTGACACCTACCTGCACCGCACCGCGATCACCAACTGGATCACCGCGGCCGCGCGCGTCCAGCAACTCCTCGCCCGCAAGGCCGCCCATCTGGGCTCGGCGCTGACCCGGCGGGTCGCGGCCGGTGAGGTGGTGGCGGTGTCGACGGGCGACGTCGAGAAGATCGGCTGGTTCGTCGAGGCCCTGTCCCGCTTCACCGCGGCCGTGGTCACCGTCTTCCTGGTCTGCACCGGCCTGCTCGTCTACCAGCCGGCGCTCGGCGTGGTCGTCGCCGTGGGGCTGCCCGCGCTGGCGCTCGCCGTGCTGCCGCTGCTGCCCCGCGCCACACGGCGTGCCGACACCCAGCGCGAGAAGGCCGGACGCGCCACCGAACTGGCCTCCGACACCGTCGCCGGTCTGCGGGTGCTGCGGGGCATCGGCGGGGAGGAACTGTTCCTCGACCGCTACCGCAGCGCCTCCCAGGAGGTCCGTCACGCCGCCGTGCGCAGCGCCCGGATGTGGTCCCTGATCTCCGCGATCCAGGTCCTGCTGCCCGGGCTGCTGCTCATCGCCGTCGTCTGGTACGGCGTGGGGCTGGCGCGCGAGGGCCGGATCACCGTCGGCGAACTGGTCACCGTCTACAGCTCGGTCATGGTCCTGACCTACCCGCTGAGGCACTTCGAGGAGATCGCCATGGCGTACTCCTTCTCCCGGCCGTCCGCCCAGCGGGCCGCGGGAGTGCTGTCGCTGCAGCGGCCCACGGACACCGCCGGGTCACGCGCGGCCGAGGTCCCCTCGGGCGACCTGTACGACCCGCAGACCGGGCTGCTCGCGCCCGCCGGCCGGCTCACGGCCGTGGTGTGCGGCGACCCGGACGCGGCGGGCCTGCTGGCGGAACGGCTGGGCGGACACCCGTCGAACGAGGGCACCTCGGTGCTGCTGGGCGGCGTGCCGCTCGACGAACTCCCGCTGGACAGCGCCCGTACGGCCGTCCTGGTCCAGGACAAGGACCCGGTGCTGCTGTCCGGCACGCTGCGCGAGCTGCTCGACGTACCCGCGTCGGGTGCGGTGGCCCCGCGGGAGGCGCTGGCCGCCGCGCAGTGCGACGACGTGCTGGCGGCGCTGGTGCAGGGCTCCCTGGACGCGGCCGACCCGATGGACGCCCGGATCACCGAACGCGGCCGGTCCCTGTCCGGCGGCCAGCGCCAGCGGCTAGCGCTCGCCCGGTCGCTGGTCACGGACCCGGAAGCGCTCGTCCTGGACGAGCCGACCTCGGCCGTCGACTCGCACACCGAGGCGCGGATCGCCCAGGGCGTGCGGGAGTTGCGGGAGGGGCGCACGACCGTGGTGTTCACCTCCTCCCCGCTGCTGCTGGACCGCGCCGACCGGGTGGTGTTCCTGCACGACGGGGAGGCCGTGGCGGTCGGCGTCCACCGTGAACTGGTGAACACCGAGCCGCGCTACCGGGCGGTGGTCACCCGCGAGACGGAGGACGAGGCCGCGCTGAACGGCTCCGTCGCCCTCGAGGACGTACTGCAGGAACTGGAAGAGATCGAGGAGAAGGCATGATCGGCGTCGCGCCACCGGCGTACGACCCGGCGGCCCCGACGACGGCGAACACCCTGCCGGTCGGCGCGCCCGAGACCGTCCGCGGCTACGTGGCCGAACTGTTGCGCCGGCACCGGCGGGCGTTCCTGTTGCTGGTCGCCGTCAACACGGCCGCCGTGATCGCCTCGATGGCCGGTCCCTGGTTGCTGGGCGGGCTGGTGGAGCGGGTGTCCGACGGAGCCGGGAACCTGCGGCTGGAGCTGACGGCCGGCCTCTTCGTGGCCGCGCTGGCCGTCCAGGCCGTGTTCGTCCGGCAGGTGCGGCTGCGCGGCGCGATGCTGGGTGAGCGGATGCTGGCCGACCTGCGCGAGGACTTCCTCGTCCGGTCCGTCGGACTGCCGCCCGGGGTGCTGGAGCGGGCGGGGACCGGCGACCTGCTGTCGCGCATCACGACGGACATCGACCGCTTGGGCAACGCCATGCGCGAGGCCGTACCGCAGCTGTCGATCGGCGTGGTGTGGGTGGTCCTTCTGATGGGCGGCCTGGTGATCACGGCGCCGCCGCTGGCGCTGGCGGTGCTGCTGGCCCTGCCGCTGCTGATCGCCGGCTGCCGCTGGTACTTCCGGCGGGCTCCCGCGGCCTACCGTTCCGAGGCCGCCGGGTACGCCGCCGTGGCCGCCGCGCTCGCCGAGACCGTGGACGCGGGGCGCACCGTCGAGGCCCACCGGCTCGGCGAGCGCCGGGTCGAGCTGTCGGAGCGCCGGATCCGGGAGTGGACGGCGTGGGAGCGGTACACGCTCTGGCTGCGGTCGGTGCTCTTCCCGGTCATCAACACCACCCACGTGACCGTGCTCGCGTCGGTTCTGATGGTCGGCGGTGTGTTCGCCCTGCACGGGTGGATCGACGTGGGCCAGCTGACGACCGGCGCGCTCATCGCGCAGATGCTGGTCGACCCGGTGGGCATGATCCTGCGCTGGTACGACGAGTTGCAGGTGGCCCAGGTGTCGCTGGCGCGGCTCGTCGGAGTCCGGGACATCGAGCCGGACGCCGGGGATCCGAACGTGGCCCCCGACGGGCGGCATGTGCACGCCGACCGGGTGCACTTCGGCTACCTGGAGGGCGTGGACGTCCTGCGCAAGGTGTCCCTGGAGGTCGCCCCCGGCACCCGGCTGGCCCTGGTCGGCCCCTCGGGTGCGGGGAAGTCCACCTTGGGCCGGTTGCTCGCAGGGATCTACGCGCCCCGGGACGGCCGGATCACTCTGGGCGGCACCGAGCTGTCCCGGATGCCCGCCGAGCACGTCCGCTCCCACGTGGCCCTGGTCAACCAGGAACACCATGTCTTCGTGGGCTCCCTGCGCGACAACCTGCGGCTCGCGCGGACCGGTGCGGTCGACGCCGAGCTGTGGGCGGCGCTGGGGGCGGTCGACGCCGACGGCTGGGCCCGGGCTCTGGAGGACGGTCTGGACACCGAGGTCGGCTCGGGCGGGCTCGCGCTCACCCCGGCCCAGGCCCAGCAGATCGCGCTGGCCCGCCTGGTGCTGGCCGACCCGCACACGCTGGTCCTGGACGAGGCGACCTCCCTGCTCGACCCGCGCGCCGCCCGCAACCTGGAACGCTCGCTGGCCCGGGTCCTCGACGGCCGCACCGTCGTCGCCATCGCCCACCGGCTGCACACGGCCCACGACGCGGACGTCATCGCCGTCGTCGAGAACGGCCGGATCAGCGAGCTGGGCAGCCACGAGGAACTGGTGGCGGCGGACGGGGCGTACGCGGCGCTGTGGAGGTCCTGGCACGGGTGAGCACCTCGTCGCGCCGGGCGGCGTGCGCCTCCTCGGGGGCGGCCACGTCCTTGGCGTTGCGCGGGAGCGAACCGGGGTGGAAGGCTGGAATCAGGCACCGGCTCGGGGACGCCCGGGAAGCAGTGGTCCGGGCGGCGTCAGTGCTCCGTGGCGGCCGCCCGGCACGGGTCCTGTGAGAACGGGCCCGTCCACCCCCTGGAGGTACCCGTGAACAGCTCCGACGGCTGGGGAGACGACGTCTACCAGCCGGACCAGGATGAGCAGAGGGAGGACACGGGGCTGCTCGACGCCGAGGACACCCTGGAGAACGACGGCGTCGAGGATCCCCTGGACCGGGGCTGGTCCCCTCCCGAGCGGCCCTGGGCCGTCGAGCACCTCGGGGTGACGGCGGCCGAGCGGCAGCGGGGCGAGACGCTGGACCAGCGGCTCTCCGAGGAACTGCCGGACGCCGCCGCCCCGGACGGTGACGGCCTGGGGGACTGTGCGGGCACCGACGGGGAACTCCTGGACAACGAGGTGGGCGCCGCACGTTCCGGCCGGCTCGTGGCACCCGACGAAGGCGCCCACGAGGACGAGGAGGAAGCCCTGGTCGCCATGGACGTGGGCATCGACGGCGCCGCCGCGTCGGCCGAGGAGGCCGCCGTGCACATCGTCGACGAGGACACCCTGTCCGGCTGACCGCAGGACCGGCCCGAGCCGCTCGAGGAGCATCCATGCAGCAGGACAAGCACCCCGACTACCACCCCGTCGTCTTCCGCGACCGCGCCGCCGGGTACGCCTTCCTCACCCGGTCCACCGCGACCAGCGATCGGACCATCGAATGGGACGACGGCGAGACCTACCCCGTCGTGGACGTGGAGATCTCCTCGGAGAGCCACCCCTTCTACACGGGCAAGGCCCGCACGGTGGACTCGGAGGGCAGGGTCGCCGCGTTCGAGCGGCGCTACGGCGGCGGCTGAGGCGCGTTGCGCGGGCCGCGCTCAGATGAAGTTGAGCGCCGCGGCGCAGCCCACTCCGCCGAGGAGCATGAACACCGGCATCAGCACCTTGAGCTCGACCCAGCTGCCGGCCCGGAACCGCATGGCCTTCGGGGGCCCGATCGGGTACCAGCGCTTGCGCCCGACCGGGATGGGCCACAGGATCGGGCAGCCGGACACGGTGAGCGCGTCCCCGATGTCGTGCACGATCGCGCCCAGCACCACCGGCAGTCCCAGCCACAGGTACTCCTGGCCCGGCGCCGTGAACAGCCAATCCGCGCCGTTGCCCGGCTGGTCCAGTATGCCCGCGAGGATCCACGCGGTGGTCGCGGCCAGCAGCCACACCAGGACCTCGCTGCTGGAGCCGCGCGTCGCCCGCCACAGCAGGCCCTCGATGGCCAGGACCATGTGCACGAACAGGACCGCGAGCACGCCCCAGCGGTCGCTGGTGATCGCCACCACCGAGGTGCCCGCACCGATCAGGACCGCCCACAGCCAGGTGTGCGTCAGCGTGCGGTGCCCGCCGGAGCGGCGCGGGTCGCCCTGCTTCTTGGTGGCCTTGTAGACGGCGTACGACAGCTTGTCGACGATCTCGCACAGCCAGCGCGACAGCGGTCCGAAGGACCGGGAGATGGTGGCCGCCTTGTGGTCGAGATCGGGGGCGAGGGCGGCTCCGGCGCAGATCAGGGCGCCGACGAGGAGGACCGGCCAGGGCATCGGGTGCCCGGCCGCGGCGGCGGCCGCACCGACGCCGAGCCAGGCGGCGGCTCCCGACAGTGAGTGTGCTGGTCCCATCATGGCCGCTGCCCGCCCCATTCGTCCTGTGCCGCTGTCCAGTTGACCGGGCGCGCTGACGTCCCGTCGGCGCCCCAGCGTAGCGTTCGTGATCTTCGGCCCCGCAGCCGATTCCCGCATCGGGCACCGGGCCAGGCAAGATGGGGGCGTGACCCTCATCGATCAGCTGCCGCGGACCCCCGACCCCGACGCCCTGTACGAAGCCTTCGAGTCGTGGGCCGGCGAGCGGGGTCTCACGCTCTACCCGCACCAGGAGGAGGCGCTGATCGAGGTGGTCTCCGGTGCGAACGTGATCGTGTCGACGCCCACGGGGTCCGGCAAGAGCATGATCGCGGCGGGCGCGCACTTCGCGGCCCTCGCCCGTGACGAGGTCACCTTCTACACCGCGCCGATCAAGGCGCTGGTGTCGGAGAAGTTCTTCGAGCTGTGCAAGATCTTCGGCACCGAGAACGTCGGCATGCTGACCGGCGACGCGTCGGTCAACGCCGACGCCCCCGTCATCTGCTGCACCGCCGAGGTGCTCGCGTCGATCGCGTTGCGCGACGGCAAGGACGCCGATGTCGGCCAGGTCGTGATGGACGAGTTCCACTTCTACGCCGAGGGCGACCGCGGCTGGGCCTGGCAGATCCCGATCCTGGAGCTGCCGCAGGCGCAGTTCGTGCTGATGTCGGCGACGCTGGGCGACGTCTCCTTCTTCGAGAAGGACCTCACTCGCCGCACCGGTCGCCCCACGGCGGTGGTCCGCTCGGCGACCCGCCCCGTACCGCTGTCGTACGAGTACCGCTACACGCCGCTCACCGAGACCCTCACCGATCTGCTGTCCGCCCGGCAGGCGCCCGTCTACATCGTGCACTTCACGCAGGCGCAGGCCGTGGAGCGGGCGCAGGCGCTGATGAGCATCAACATGTGCTCGAAGGAGGAGAAGGAGCAGATCGCCGAGCTGATCGGCAACTTCCGCTTCACCACGAAGTTCGGCCGCAACCTCTCCCGTTACGTCCGGCACGGCATCGGCGTGCACCACGCCGGCATGCTGCCCAAGTACCGGCGCCTGGTGGAGAAGCTCGCCCAGGCCGGTCTGCTGAAGGTCATCTGCGGCACCGACACCCTCGGCGTCGGCGTCAACGTCCCGATCCGCACCGTGCTGTTCACGGCCCTCACCAAGTACGACGGCACCCGCGTACGCACCCTGCGCGCCCGGGAGTTCCACCAGATCGCGGGCCGCGCCGGGCGGGCCGGGTACGACACGGAGGGCTTCGTCGTCGCGCAGGCTCCCGAGCACGTCGTCGAGAACGAGAAGGCCCTCGCCAAGGCGGGCGACGACCCCAAGAAGCGCCGCAAGGTCGTCCGCAAGAAGGCCCCCGAGGGTTTCGTGGCCTGGTCGGAGCAGACCTTCGAGAAGCTCATCGGCTCCGAGCCGGAGCCGCTGACCTCCCGTTTCCGCGTGACGCACACGATGCTGCTCTCGGTGATCGCCCGCCCCGGCAACGCCTTCGAGGCGATGCGCCGGCTGCTGGAGGACAACCACGAGCCGCGCAAGCAGCAGTTGCGGCACATTCGCCGGGCCATCGCGATCTACCGCTCACTGCTGGACGGCGGCATCGTCGAGAAGCTCGACCAGCCGGACGCCGAGGGCCGCATCGTCCGCCTCACGGTCGACCTCCAGCAGGACTTCGCCCTCAACCAGCCCCTGTCCACCTTCGCGCTCGCCGCGTTCGAGCTGCTCGACCCGGAGTCGCCGTCGTACGCCCTCGACATGGTGTCCGTCGTGGAGTCCACGCTCGACGACCCGCGGCAGATCCTCGCCGCCCAGCAGAACAAGGCGCGCGGCGAGGCCGTCGCCGCGATGAAGGCCGATGGCGTCGAGTACGAGGAGCGCATGGAGCGTCTCCAGGACATCACGTACCCCAAGCCCCTGGAGGAGCTGCTCTTCCACGCCTACGACACGTACCGCAAGAGCCACCCCTGGGTCGGCGACCATCCGCTGTCGCCGAAGTCCGTGATCCGTGACATGTACGAACGGGCGCTGTCCTTCACCGAGTTGGTGTCCCACTACGAGCTGGCCCGCACCGAGGGCATCGTGCTGCGCTATCTCGCCAGCGCCTTCAAGGCCCTCGACCACACCGTCCCGGACGACCTCAAGTCCGAGGACCTCCAGGACCTGATCGCCTGGCTGGGCGAGATGGTGCGCCAGGTCGACTCCAGTCTGCTGGACGAGTGGGAGCAGCTCGCGAACCCGGCGGAGATGACGGCCGAGGAGGCCCAGGAGAAGGCAGACGAGGTCAAGCCGGTCACCGCCAACGCGCGCGCCTTCCGCGTCCTGGTCCGCAACGCCATGTTCCGCCGCGTGGAGCTGGCCGCCCTCGACCAGGTCGGCGAACTGGGCGAGATGGACGCGGAGTCCGGCTGGGACGCCGACGCGTGGGGCGAGGCGATGGACAAGTACTGGGACGAGTACGAGGATCTCGGCACCGGCCCCGACGCCCGCGGCCCCAAGCTGCTGATCATCGAGGAGGAGCCGGAGAACGCCCTGTGGCGGGTCCGGCAGATCTTCCACGACCCGAACGGCGACCACGACTGGGGCATCAGCGCGGAGGTCGACCTCACGGCCTCGGACGCGGAGGGCCGCGCGATCGTCCGCGTCACCGACGTCGGCCAGCTGTGACGGGCCGGGCAGCAGCGAGCACAGGAGAATCCCACCCATGACGACGAACCCGGCCGAGAGGCTCGTCGACCTGCTCGACCTGGAGCAGATCGAGGTCAACATCTTCCGCGGCCGCAGCCCGCAGGAGTCCCTGCAGCGGGTCTTCGGCGGTCAGGTGGCCGGGCAGGCCCTGGTCGCCGCCGGCCGCACCACCGAGGGTGACCGTCCGGTGCACTCGCTGCACGCGTACTTCCTGCGCCCCGGCCGGCCGGGCGTGCCGATCGTGTACCAGGTCGAGCATGTGCGCGACGGGCGGTCGTTCACCACCCGCCGGGTCACGGCCGTGCAGCAGGGCCGCACGATCTTCAATCTCACCGCCTCCTTCCACAAGCCGGAGGAGGGCAGCTTCGAGCACCAGTTGCCGCCCGCCCGCAAGGTCCCGGACCCGGAGTCCCTGCCCACCGTCACGGACGAGATCCGCGAGCACCTGGGCGCACTGCCCGAGCAACTGGAGCGGATGGCCCGCCGCCAGCCTTTCGACATCCGTTACGTCGACCGCCTGCGCTGGACCGCCGAGGAGGCGCGGGACGCCGAGCCGCGCAGCGCCGTGTGGATGCGCGCGGTCGGGCCGCTGGGCGACGATCCGCTCGTGCACACCTGCGCCCTCACCTACGCCAGCGACATGACCCTCCTGGACGCCGTGCGCATTCCGGTCGAGCCGCTGTGGGGACCGCGCGGCTTCGACATGGCGTCGCTGGACCACGCCATGTGGTTCCACCGCCCGTTCCGCGCGGACGACTGGCTCCTCTACGACCAGGAGTCGCCGATCGCGGTCGGCGGCCGTGGCCTCGCCAGGGGCCGGATCTACGACCGCGAGGGCCGTCTCGTCGTGTCCGTGGTGCAGGAGGGACTCTTCCGGAAGCTGGGCTGACCTGCGCGAAGGGGAGAGCCGGCCCGCCTGGCTGCGATCGCGTCCCCGACCGGATGCGGCGACCATGGCAGGAGCAGGCACCGTCGGCGTCACACGCCCGCCGCTCCGGGAGGTGGCCACGCTGCACACCGTGCTCCCCGTCGTGTTCGCGATCTGCGCGGCCTTCAGCAACGCGGTCGCGACCGTACTCCAACGCAAGGCGGCGCTCACCGTGCCCGCCTCCCAGGGGTTGCGGGCCGGGCTGATCGTCGATCTGCTGCACCGGCCGGTGTGGCTGGCCGGCATCCTCGCGGTGATCGGCGCCGCAGTCTGCCAGGCGCTGGCGCTGGCCACCGGGCCGCTGACCATCGTGCAGCCGCTCTTCGTGCTGGAACTGCCGCTCACCCTCGTCGTCGCCTCTGTGCTCATGCACCGGCACCTGCCGGGCAAGGGATGGCTGGCCGTCGCTGTGGTGGTGGCCGGTCTGGCGGTCGCGCTGGCCGCCGCCGCACCCGCCGGCAACCGCACCCATGTGGCGCTGGACCGCTGGATTCCCGCGCTCGCCGTGGGCGCGGGGGCGGTGGTCGTCCTCGCCGTCGCGGCCCTCCGGCGGCCCGCGGGCCGGGCCCGGGCGGCCTGTCTGGGTGCCGCGACCGCGATCAGCTACGCGGCGACCGCGGCACTGATGAAAGCCGCCACCCACATCCTCGACGATCAGGGCCTCGCAGGCTTCCTCACCGCATGGCAGACGTACGCCTTCGCCGCCACCGGCGTGTGCGCGCTGTTCCTGCTGGAGAACGCCATGCAGGCCGGGCCGCTGGTCGCCTCGCAGCCCGCGCTCACCCTGGGCGACGCTCTGGTGAGCCTCGCCCTCGGCATCACCCTGTACGAGGAGACCATCCGCTCCGGGTGGTGGCTGCTGCCCCAGCTGGCCGGCGTCGCGCTGATCGCCGCGGGGGTGTTCGCACTGGCGCGCATCCCGTTCACACAGTCACTGGTGGCCCCCGACGACGAGCGCGAGACCGCCGCGGCGCCCTGACCCCGAGCGGAGACGGTCCACCACGTGAGGCCTCGGCCGGCCGGCGACTCGCACGGACACCTCCACCGGCCGGGCAGGCACTGGTCGGCCTCGTCCCCGAGTGCCTGAGTCAGCCCGTCACTTTGATCCGCCGCCCCGCGGTCACGGCCGCGCCCGCCAGCACGGTCGCCAGGGCGGCCTTGCGCAGCGCGGTGCGCCGTCGCCCGCCCCAGCCGCCGTGGACCGCGCCCTCGCCGGGTGCCGGAACGTGCAGCGCACCGTGCGTGGCGGGAGCGTCCTCGTCGTGGTCCAGATGAGTCCTGTCCGTCTGCCGGGCCATGGCCCGCTCCGCGAGCGCGGGCGCCATCCGGGCCTGGCGGACCAGCGCGCGGCCCGCCGGGCCGACCACGACCTCCCGGCGCGGGCGGCGGACGAGCGCCACGACCGCGTCGGCGACGCGCTCAGGTGTGTAGACGGGCGGCATGGCCACGACCTTGTGCCCGGTGTAGTTGGCCGCCTGCTGGAAGTGCGGCGTGTCGATGGTCGCGGGCAGCACCGTGCACACGTCGATGCCTTTCACGCCTTCCACGCGCAACTGCTGCCGCAGACCGGAGCCGAGCGCCCGTACGGCATGCTTGGACATACCGTACGGGTGACTGTAGGGCTGGGCGACGGCCCCCACGATGGACGAGACGTTGATCAGGGTGCCCGAGCCTTGTTCCCGCATCACCGGAAGCGCCGCCCGGGCGCCGTACACGCATCCCATGACGTTGACGTCCAGGACCTTGCGGAAGTCCTCCATCGGCACGTCCTCGAAACGGCCGAAGGCGTTGACCGCGGCGTTGTTGACCCACACGTCGATCCGGCCGAACTCCTGCACCGCTCGCCGCGCCAGGTCCTCGACCGCCCCGACGTCGCTCACGTCGGTCGGCACGACCAGTGTCCGCGCCCCCCGGTGCCTCGCACACTCCTCGGCGGCCGCCCGCAGCGCTTCCTCACGACGCGCCGCCAGTACCACGGCACAGCCCTTGCGGGCGAACGCCTCCGCCGTGGCCCGCCCGATCCCGCTGGACGCCCCGGTCACCACCACCACGTGATCCTTCAGTCGCATCCCGTACCTCCTCATGTCTGCGTGCGCGGGCCGGGCGCCTGGTGCCCGTCTCCGCGGCACGCCGGGTACCCGCCCCGTGCGCGCCGGCACGGGCTCGGACCGGGTCACCGGTCCGGCTGGCACCGCGGGCACCACACCGTGCCCCGGCCCGCCATACGGGTCCGGCGCAGCCCGGCGCCGCACCGCGGGCACCTCGGGTCACGGTCGTCCCGGTGCCCGGTGAGCCAGGAGTCACGCGGCGGTACGCAGCCGGCGGTGACCGATGAGCGCAGGGTGCGGCGCATCTCGCTGTACAGCCTGTGGCGGTCCTCAGGGGTGAGATCACGCGCCCCCTGGTCAGGGCGCAGCCGGGCCCGCCACAGGATCTCGTCGGCGAGCAGGTTGCCGAGCCCGGCTAGCACGGACTGGTCGGTGAGGGCCGTCTTGAGCTGCCCCCGCCGCGACGTGAGCACCTCCTCGAATTCCGGACGGCCCACCTCCAGCGCGTCGGGCCCCTGCCTCCGCAGCAGCCGGTCGACGTCGGACTCGTCGTGGGCCAGCCACAGCCCCTGCAGTTTGCGCTGGTCACGGAAGCGCAGCTGACGGCCGCCGCCCAGGGTGAACAGGACGCGGTCATGCGTTTCGACGGGATCATCGGCGTGCCCGCAGACCAGCCGCCCGGTCATGCCGAAGTGCAGGACGAGGGTGGGGCCGCCGGTACGGGCGAGCAGCCACTTGCCGTGCCGCTCCGGCGTACCGAACCGCCGCCCCTCGAGCGCGTCCCGCAGCCGCCTTGGGCCCACGCCGTGCAGGACACCCGGGTCTCGCACGTCGACCCGGCGGATGACGCGTCCCTTCGCGCAGGACTCGAGCACCTGCCGGAAGCCTTCGACGTCGGGAAGCTCGGGCACGGCCGGCGCGTCAGGTTTCCTGCAGGACGGAGAGCACGTTCCCCGCCGGGTCGGTGAACCAGGCGATCAGCGGACCGCCGCCGCGGAAGATGCCCTTGTCGTCCGTCTCGAGATGGTCGTAGCGCTCGAAACGCACGCCTTTCCTGCCCAGCTCGTCGACCGCGGCCTCGATGTCCTCGACCGGGAAGTTGAGGATGGTGAACGTCGCCGGCGTGTGGTCCGGCTTGGGGTAGACCAGGGTGTCCCGGTCACCCGCGATGTGCAGGATCAGCAGCCCGTTCTGTTCCGACACCCGGAGCCCGAGCGTGTCGGCGTAGAACGCCTTGGCCGCGTCGATGTCGTCCACCGAGAACCCGCTGAACGCTTTCGTCGTACCGAACATGGTCGCCTCCCGGACACAGTCTCCTGAGGGGCTGACCCCGGCGCATCCGGAAAGTCATCGGTCGACGGGCCAGGCGGTGGGCCGTTGCCGCCGGGTCACTCGGCCGGCCGCCGGCCTCTGCGGCGGAACCAGCCCAGCACACCGTGGGCAGGAACGGGGGCCGAGGGCGTGGGCCGCTTGGACGGCAGGGCGGGAGGTGAGGCGGGCGATTCTGACCCCGGGGGCCGGATCCGGGGTGGGACGAGCGGCCTCGACCGTGGTCGCGGTGCCGGGGCCGACGCGGGGGGCTCTGCGGCTGCTGACGGCATCGGGGCGGGTGCCTCGGTTTCGGGGTCGCGCCGGCGGGCCGTCTCCATCGTGTGGGCCAGGTCAGCGCGGAACCAGGCCACCTCGTCCGGCTCGCTCGCCGTCATCAGCGTCTCGGCCAGCTCGGCGGTGGGTGAACCGGGCGTGCCGTGCACCGGGAGCCGGGGACGGCAGCGGGCCAGGCGGGCTCGCTCGTCGGGAGCCCGGACGATGTCCGCCACGTCGGCCGGATCGAGGAGGGAGGCGACCGCCGCCGCGTGCGCCCACGGGTCGTCGCCGGCCTGCCGCGTCAGGAACCCGACGTGACGCCCCCGCCAGTTGCGGGGCCGCCGGTCCATTCCGGCCTTCAGCCCTTCCCGGATCTCCGTGGGTGTGCGGCGGGCGGCCAGCAACCGGGCGTTACTCCTCTCGGCGGCGAACTGCCTCAGTTCTTCGGCCAGATACAGCCAGACGACGGTCCGGTAGCGGTTCAGGCAGAACGTCACCGGAACCAGCAGGCCATAGCGCGCGAGGCTCGTGAACCGGGTGGGCGCCACCCCCATGAGCTCGGCGCCCTGCGTGGTTCCGACGGTCGCGACGCGTTCGCGCAGGGTGCCCGGGAAACCGTCCGCGGAGCGCAACCGGTCGATCTCGGCCCGGGCCACCTGCCTGCCTCCGCCTCCTTCGCCGAGAACGGTCCGGATGAGTCCCAGGTTCACCGCGAGGTCGAACTCCCGTCGTTTGAGCTCCAGTTCACGGGCGGCCCGGCTCGGGGCGCAGGTGGTGCGGTCGGATGTCGTGCTGATGCGTGCCATGGTCGGTCTCCCCCGTGGAGTCAGCGGCTCACGCCGTGTGCGATGGCCGTGTGCGGCGGCCGAATGCGCTGGCCGTACGCGCTGGCCGTGAAAAAACCGTAGCCGCTTCGGCGAATCTCGTGGCGAGCCTGTGGATAACTCCACGGGGATGGCGAACGTGCAGGTCAGAGGTCTGTGATCGGTTTCGGTTCGGGCTGGCGCGCATCGACGTCGAGACGCTCGCCGACCCGGTTGACCAGCAGTGTCATCTCGTAGGCGATCTGGCCGATGTCGGCCTCCGCGCCGCTGAGGACACAGAGACAGCTGCCCGTGCCGGCCGCGGTGACGAACAGCACCGCGTCGTCGAACTCGATCATCGTCTGGCGCACGCTGCCCGCGCCGAAGTGCCGTCCGGAGCCCTTGGCCAGGCTGTGCAGCCCGGACGACACGGCCGCGAGGTGCTCGGCGTCCTCGCGGCGCAGTCCGGTGCTCGCTCCGGTCACCAGGCCGTCGTTGGACAGGACGAGTGCGTGCCGCACCTCGTGGACGCGCTCGGTCAAGTCGTCCAGCAGCCAGTCGAGTCCCTGGTTCTGCGTCATCTTCCGGTCTCCCCGTTTTCTCCCCGTGCGAATTCCCTCCTGGCCGGAGGATTTCCTTGTCAGCCTTCCCCACGACCGCGGTCGGGGCAAGGAGGATGGGAGCCATGGCAGAGAAGATGACCGACGCGCAGTGGCGGGAGTTCGTTTCCCACGGAACCCGCACCGCAAAGCTCTCCACGGTCCGGGCCGACGGCAGCCCGCACGTGGTTCCGATCTGGTTCCTTCTGGACGGCGACGAGGTGGTGTTCAACACCGGCAAGGACAGCGTGAAGGGGCGCAACATCGTCCGGGACGGCCGGATCGCCCTGTGCGTGGACGACGACCGGCCGCCGTACTCCTTCGTGGTGCTGCGAGGCCGGGCCCGCGTATCGGAGGACCTCGACGAGATACGGCACTGGGCGACCCGGATCGGCGCCCGGTACATGGGTGAGGAGCGCGCCGAGGAGTTCGGTGCGCGCAACGGCGTCCCCGGCGAACTCCTCGTCCGTGTCACCGTCGACAGGGTGCTGGCCGAGCGGGACGTCGCGAACTGACGCTCCGGACGCGCGGCTTGCTCAGCCGACCGAGTCGAGCAGCCGGGCGGTGTGCACCCGCCCGGCGTACTCGACGAGCCGGATCAGCACCTCCTTTCCCGAGTCGCGGTCACGGGCGTCGCACAGCACCACGGGCGTGCCCCTGTCGAGGTCGAGGGCACGCGAGACGTCCGGGGCGCCGTGCCGCCGGGCGCCCGCGAAGCAGTTGACGGCCACGACGAACGGGATGCGCCGGTGCTCGAAGTAGTCGACCGCTGGGAAGCAGTCCTCCAGACGGCGGGTGTCCGCGAGGACCACCGCACCGAGCGCCCCCTGCGACAACTCGTCCCACAGGAACCAGAAGCGGTCCTGGCCCGGCGTGCCGAACAGGTACAGGGAGAGGCCGGACCGGATGGTGATGCGTCCGAAATCCATGGCGACGGTGGTGGTGGTCTTGTGGTCCACGCCGTCCGTGTCGTCCACCGACTGCCCGGCTTCGCTGAGGAGTTCCTCCGTGCGCAGCGGCCGGATCTCGCTGACGGCGCCCACCAGGGTGGTCTTGCCCACGCCGAAACCGCCGGCGACCAGAATCTTGAGCGCCAGCGCGGCGGTCTCGCCGTCCGGGGCGTCGGAGTGCTCGGAGACCATTGATCACTTCTCTCAGGAGTGCCGGGTGTCGTGAGTGCGCGGGAGTGTGTCGGAAGTGCGCGGGTGTCGGGAGTGCCTGGGTCGTGCGGTTTTCCGTCGGTGTGCCGGGGCTACAGCGCTCTCAGCCCCTCGATCACCTCGCGCAGGATGCGTTCGTCGGGCAGCTGCGCCGGTGGAACGGGACGGCTGACGGTGACGCAGCCGAGTTCGAGGAGGTCGCCGAGGAGGACCCTGACCACGCCGACGGGCAGATCCGCACCTGCGGCGAGTTCGGCGACCGACTGGGTCTCCGGGCGGCACAGGTCGATGAGGTTGCGGTGTTCCGGGCCGAGCGGGGCGTCTTGCAGTCCGGGGGCCCCCGGGTCCAGCGTGACCAGGGCGATCAGGTCGAACCGTACGCCGGTGGGGCCGGGCCGGGTACGCCCACCCGTCATGGCGTAGGGGCGGACGAGCGGACCGGCCTCGCTGTCGTACCAGTGGCTGCCCTGCTCGCGCGGGGTGCCCGTCATGTCCTCGGTCATCTGCGCGGACCGTTCTCCCGGTTCATCCGGCGGCGGGTGGCCGCGCGGCCGTGCGGGGCGCCGTGCCGAGGTGCTCGCCGACGCGTTTGACCAGGCGGGCCATCTCGTAGGCCACAAGGCCGATGTCGGCGGTGACGGCGGTGAGGAGGGCGAGGCAGGAGCCGTCGCCCGCGGCGGCCACGAACAGGAAGCCCTCGTCCATCTCCACCATGGTCTGGCGGACTCCGCCGGCGCCGAAGTGCCGTCCCGCGCCCTTGGCGAGGCTGTGGAAGCCCGAGGCGACCGCGGCCAGGTGCTCGGCGTCCTCGCGGCGCAGGCCGGAGGAGGCACCCACGGCGAGGCCGTCGTTGGACAGCACCACGGCGTGCCGGATGTCGCTCACGCGGAGCACCAGATCGTCCAGCAGCCAGTCGAGTTCGCCGGATCGCCGGGCGGACTGTGTGCTCGGGTCCTGGATCATGCGGGGTCTCCTTCGCTGCTGTCGCTGCCCGTCGCGGGGCCGGGGGTGGAGCCGCGGCCGGATTGCCTGCCGCCGCCGCGCGTCCAGCCGTCGCGGTAGGCGGCCATGCGGTCGCGTACGAGTTCCGGCGTCCGCTCGTCGTCCGGCGGAGCGGGCACGGGCGGCTCTTCGGGGCGCTTGTCGCGCAGTTGGGGAGCGAGGCTGGCCTGACGTACGCGGCGCGGGAGGTCGTCGGAGTCTTCGGGCTGCTGCGGTGGGCGGTGCAGTCGCAAGGTGGCGACTCCTGGGGGTGGGGTCCGGCTCGGGGTCTCGAGGTGACGCGGGCCGTCCTCGTGACCTGCGGGGTCCACGTGTCCCGCGGTCCCCGCGCGATGTGAGGGAGCCGCGTGAGGCGTGGTCTCGGGCGCCGCGGCGGACGGCACGGGGGCCACGAGGGCGCGCCGGTCGCTCTGGGCGGGGACGGCGTCCTGGAGCGGGGCGTCGTCGGGCACGCGCGCGTAGGCGCGTTCCTCGGGCTGCCGCGCAGGGTCCACCGCTTCGGGGGAGCCTGGTGCCCCGCCCGTGTGGAGGAGTGCGGTGGGCAGCAGGACGACCGCAGTGGTGCCGCCGTACGGGGAGGTCCTCAGGTGAACCTTGACTTCGTGCCGCGCGGCGAGTCGGCTGACCACGAACAGGCCAAGCCGGTCGCTGTCGAACAGATCGAGCGCCTCGGACTGGGCGACGCGGCGGTTGGCCTCGGTGAGGGTCTCCTTGCCCATGCCGAGGCCGCGGTCCTCGACCTCGACGGCGTAGCCGTTGCCGACGGGTTCGCCGGTGACGCGCACCCGCGTGTGGGGCGGGGAGAACTGGGCGGCGTTCTCGATGAGCTCGGCCAGCAGATGAGTGAGGTCGGCGACGGCCGCGCCCACCACGGCCGCCTCGGGAAGTGGCCGTACCTCCACGCGCGCGTAGTCCTCCACTTCGGAGACCGCGGCGCGGACCACGTTCGTCAGGGAGACCGGCATGCGCCAGGCCCGGCCCGGGGCGGCCCCGGAGAGGATGATCAGGCTCTCCGCGTGGCGCCTCATGCGGGTGGTGAGGTGGTCGAGGCGGAAGAGGTCGCTCAGCTCGTTCGGATCGTCCGAGCGGCGTTCCATGCTGTCCAGGAGGGCAAGCTGCCGGTGGACGAGGATCTGGCTGCGGCGGGCGAGGTTGACGAAGACGCCGGAGATCCCGCTGGCGAGTTCGGCGCGTTCCACGGCGGCCCGCAGCGCCGCGCGGTGCACAGTGGTGAGGGCCTCCGCCACCTGCGCCGTCTCGTCCTCCGCGGGCGCTTCCTGCGGTGCCTCGGCGCGGATGTCGATCTCTTCGCCGGCGCGGAGCCTGCGCATGGCGTCGGGCAGTTTGCGCCGGGCGATCTCCAGGGCGCTGTTGCGCAGGCCTTCCAGTTCCACCACGAGGCCGCGGCCGATGCGCACGGAGATGACGAGCGAGGCCGCGACGGCGGCGAGGCCGAGCAGGACGGCGGCGCCGGCCGGGGTGAGCAGTCCCCGGGTGAACGGGTCGGCCCGCTCGGCGACCCCGCGTGCCGCGTCGTCCTCGATGGTGTGCATGCCGTTCTGCACGCGCGCGTGTGCCGTGTTCCAGGTGTTCTCGGGTGCCGCTTCGATGGCCTTCGCGCCCGGCCCGCGGGTGAGGACGGCGTCCTCGGTGTCGCCCAGACCGGCGTAGGCGCTGCTGTCGGCGAGGGCCTCCCACGCGGAGCGTTCGAGACCGCTCAGGTCCGCGACGGCCGACTCGGTGAGCGTGCGGCGCAGGTCGACGGCGCCGGTGAAGAGCCTCAGCCGCTCCCCCGTCAGGGTGCCCTCCAGGCGGGAGCTCGCCAGCAGCGCGTCCTCCTGGGCCAACGCCTCGCCCGCACGGGCCAGTTCGAGCAGTACGCGCGCGTCGGATCCGAGGTCGGCGTCCCCGATGCCGGTCAGGGCGCCTTCGACGCCGAAGGCGGCCGAGATGGTCCGGGTGTAGCGGTCGTACGTCTCCGCCCAGTCGGCGCGCCGGTCCCGTACCGCGGTGCGCAGCGGCCGCAGTTGCTCGGCACCGGAGACGAACGTCCGCAGCCGCTGGGCGACTCCGGCGGGCAGTTCCCCGCTGTCGGCGACGGTGGTGCCTTGTCCCAGGCGCAGTTTCGCGACGGCCCGGTCGGTGCGCCTGGCGAGCTCGTCCAGTTCGTCGGCCCGGACGGCGGACGGGTCGGTGGCGTGACGTACTGCGGCGGCGCGTTCGGCCTGGAGAGCCGTGACGGCGGCGGAGACGGGCGCGCGGACCGTGGCGTCCACGCGCTGGACCTGCCGGAGCCGGGAGACGTCCTGGGCGGTGGTGACGGTGGCGTATCCCCACAGGGCCAGGAGGGAGACGACCGGCACCATCAGCAGGCAGACGATCTTGGCGCGTACGGTACGGGGCCGTATGTGCCAGCCCTCCCCGTTCGCGGGCACCTCGTCCGGGGCGGCGTCCGACGGCGTGTCGGGACCCTCGTCCGCCGGTGGCCCGGCGTGCGCACGGCGTCCGCGCGCGGGAGGGGGCGGCGCCTCGGCGCCGGCTGTGGGGGTCCTACGGGATGTGCGCATGGACTCCTCGCTCGGGAGTGGGTCGGAGGCTGAAGGCCGGCGCCCTGGCAGGCGCAGCGACGAAGCTCGGAGCGCATGGCCGGTGGGGAGAGGGCTGGCCGTGGGGGGTGTGTGCACCACCGCCACCCGGACCGTTGGGACAGCCCCTCCTCGTCCGCCGGGCGGGTCCGCGGAAAGGTGTCTCCCGCGCCGGGCCCCGGCAACGGTCCGCGGTCCCGGGCCACCTCGTGGCTAGGGCACGGTGCTCCGAACCGGGCGCTGAGCCGAGGCGGACGCGGCACGCTCTCCCGCCGTCGGCGACAGCGCGACGAAGGCCGACGTCAGGAAGAGGTAGGAGCCGAGGCCGACGGCGAGGGGAAAGATGAACTGCATCGCCGAGGCCCCGGGCAGCGCCTCACCGGAGGGCGTGACGCGCACGCCCACCGCGAACATTCCGGTGTAGTGCATGCTGCTGACGGCGGCGCCCATGATCAGGGAGGCGATGGTGACCGCTACGGGCGACTTGATGTTCAGGGCCGCCCACAGGGCCGCCGTGGCGGCGACGACGGCGATCAGCACGGAGAGCGCGACGAGCAGCGGGTCATAGCTCACGTCGCCGTGCAGCCGGACGGCCGCCATGCCCAGGTAGTGCATGCTCGCGACGCCGAGGCCGGTGGTGAGCCCGCCGACGAGCAGGGCGCGGCCACGGTCCTTGCTGTACCCGACGGCGAAGACGCCTGCGCAGACGACGACCATGGCGACGAGCAGGCTCAGCAGCGTGAGCGGCACGTCGTAGCGGATGTCCGTGCCCGTGACGCCGAAACCGAGCATGGCCACGAAGTGCATGGTCCAGATGCCGGTGCCGATCGCCGAGGCGGCGGTGACGAGCCAGTTGCGGCGCGAACGCCCGGTGGTGGCGAGCGCGCGGACGGTGCAGCGCAGACCGAGCGCGGCGCCTATGCAGGCCATCACGTACGACAGTGCGGGGGTCAGCCACCCCAGGGCTGCGTGGTCCAGGTGTCCCATGGCCCCGGGACGCTAGACCCCGGATGGGCGCACGAAGGCGGCGCATTTCGAAAGGTGTTGGAATATGACCCGACGCTGCACCGGAACGACCGGATCACGCTCGAACGTGTGCACTGAGGCGTCCTCCGTGCCGGTGAGCCATCATGCGGTACATGAGCGACGAGCAGACGCGTGTCCAGGAGTTCTTCACCGCCCGCGCCGCCGACTGGGACAGCCGTTTCCCCGACGACGGTCCGGCCTACGCGGCCGCCGTCGACGAACTCGGACTGCGGGCGGGCGACCGGGTGCTGGACGCGGGGTGCGGCACCGGCCGCGCCCTGCCGCCGCTCCGGGCCGCCGTGGGTGCCGCGGGAATGGTCCTGGGGGCCGATCTGACGCCGGCCATGCTGCGGGAGGCCGTACGGGCCGGTCGGGACCGTGACGGGCAGTTGCTGCTCGCGGACGTCGCGGCGCTGCCCCTGCGCTCGCGGTCACTGGACGCCGTGTTCGGGGCGGGCCTCATCTCGCACCTCGGGAGCCCGGCCGAGGACCTGCGGGAGCTGGCACGCGTGGTGCGCCCCGGTGGGGTGCTGGCGCTGTTCCACCCGATCGGCAGGGCGGCTCTCGCGGCACGCCACGGCCGCCCGCTCACCCCGGACGATCTGCGTGCCGAACCCAATCTCCGCCCGCTCCTGGCCGGTTCCGGATGGCGCCTGACGTCGTACGTCGACGAGGACTCCCGTTTCCTGGCGCTCGCCGTCCGCGAGGACTGAGCCACCGCGTCGCCGTGCCCGGGCGTCGGGACGCCCCGCCCGGCCATCCGGCGCCCTCACCCCGCCCGGGCGCCCCCACCGCGTCACCCTGCCCGGGCATCCGGCGCAGTGTGCCGCACGGGGCAGCCCCCGACGCCCGGGACGGGGCGGGTGCCCAGGTCGGCGACCCGGTAGCCGTACGGGTAGCCCTTGATCTCCCGGTTCTGGCGGGCGAAGTGCGGGGTGCGCCGGGGTGGCAGCAGCCGGACGGCACGGCCCCGGAGCCGGACGGCGCGCCGCACCCACGCGCGCGTGGCGGCACTCGGCGGGCTGTAGCGGAAAGCGTCCAGCAGCGAGTCGTCGAGCAGCGCGAGGGTCGTGGTGCGCAGCAGGGGCGCGAGGGGGGCGGGGTACCAGGAGGCCATCAGGTCGAGTGTGGCGTCCGAGACGCGCCGGGCGTCCTCGTCCCAGGCGAAGTGGGCGGCCTCGTAGGAGTCCAGACGGCTCTCGAACTCCTCGTACGTCTCGGGAATGTTCTTGATGCCCATGTGCCGGCCCAGCGTGCGGTGGTGGACCGCACTGGCGACGATCTCGTGGCGTGACATCCTGCGCCAGCCGTAGGCGTCGATCCACCGCTTGGGCATCACGACGAAGGTGCAGAGCACGTAGCGCATGTCGTCGTCACTGATGTCGTAGCTGCGGTGCATCTGGTTGATGCGGCGGATCGCGGTCCTGCCCCGCTCACTGCCGAAACCGTGCTCGACGATGGCGTCCAGCAGCAGCGAGGTGTCGTCGTAGCGCTTCTGCGCCCGGTCCGTGAGCTCCGCCGTACGCGCGAGCAGCCTGCCGATGGCGGGGACGGCGTACGTACGGTACAGGGCCAGCTCCAAGGCGCGTGTGAAGTCCCAGGGGAACTCGTACGCCACGCTGAGCCGGTAGATCTCCGTGGCCTCCTCGTACGGGTCCATCCGCCGGATCTGTTCGAGCCGTGAGAAACGCCTCACCGTGCCGTCCCCCTTCTGCCACAGGTTCTGCAACTTTACGTTGGTCACCGGGAGATGAACGACCGGGCACGGCAGAGGCAGGGGAAAGGTGGTCAGCATGTGGGGCAGGTTCCGCAGAGCCGGGGGAAGAGTCGCCGATGCCTTGCGCACGGAGCCGAGAGCCGATGGGGAGAACCGTCCCCACAATCTCTTCGAGGCGGCGGCGACCTATGTCACGGCCTCCGCGGAGAACGACCCGGAGCGGGCCGACGAAGCGGCCGGCTGGGTGTCGCCCGAGGCGCTGTCGTTCGGTGTGAACGAGCTGGCCTGCAGGGCCGTGGTCGCGCTGGCCCGTGAGCGCGGCCGGTCGCCGGAGGCCGTGGCCCGCGAGCTGCTGGGGCTTCCGGGGGCATGACGCGCATGTCCCGGACGGCCGATTCGCCCCGTCCGCCGGAAAACTGCAGCTCCGGGTGCGCCTGCGGGACCGTGACAAGGGCCTTGCGGGCGCATTAGGGTGCGCGCCGGTGGACGAACCGATGGGGAGGCTGGGATGGCCGGGACGGACGAGGAAGCCGTCGCCGCCGCGGACGATGCGCTCTATGTGCTCACGGCGGTGCTGCTGACGCCTGCGAAGTTCCCGAGCGTGCTGGGCGACGACTACCCCGAGGCATGCGCGGCGCTCGGCCTCGCGCCGCTCGCCGACGGGTACGGGCTGGTGCTCGGCCAGGACGGCGAGGGCGCCCGGTGGACGGTGGCCATCGACGACGTCTCGCTGGTGGCCGTCGCGATCGCCTCGTGGGACTGCGGCATGGAGTACGAGCTGTCGCCCGACGAGCGCACGGTCGTCGCGGCCCTGCCCGGGTGGCCCCTCGCGGTCGCCGTCGCGGCCCCCGGGGTGCCCGCGCCGCACGATCCGGGTCCGGAGGCCGACGACCGGCCCCCGCTGGCCCCACCGGACACCGGCGTCTGGGGCCCCGCCCAGCGGCGTCTGGGGGCGGACGAGATCGCGCTGCAGTGGGCCACATGGCGGGAGCAGGTCGACGACGCGGAGTTCCCGGCGCCGGATTCGTCCGAGACCTCTGAGGTCTCGGGGAGCGGGGGCAGCGCGACCGACGGTCAGGAGGATCGCGGGGCGAACACGCACGTGGGTGGCCACAGCGGCATCCGGCGCGTTCTCGCGGAGGCCCGCACCTACATCGACTCGCCGCCGCCGCTGGGCCGGGTCCGGTCGTCCTTCGCGCCGGGCGACGCCCGGACCCTGCGCGCCGACGGCCCGGGCTGGTCGCTCGTCGCACGGACCGACGACATCGCGTTCGTCCTGCTCGACGAGGAGCCCGGTGAGGTTCTGCCGGTGGGCAGGGGGCCGGAACTGCCGAGTCTCCTGGAGGCCCTGGACAAGATGGCCGTACGGCCGAACTGAGCCGGTACGGCCGAACTGGGTCGGTGCAGCCGAACCGGGTCGGTGCAGCCGGACTCAGCCGGTGCATCCGGACCGAGTAGACACGGCCGGGCTCCTTGGGGTGCCCGGCCGGGCCGGGGGAGCCGGGCCTCAGCGGCCGAGTTCCTTGCGGGTGGCGCGGCGCAGCCTGCGCCGCTGCGACGGGTCGAGCGCGAGGTACGCGACGGCCGGGACGCCCAGGATGATCAGGAGCGATGCCCACCAGGGCAGCCAGATCAGCAGGATGAGCCCGACCGCCACACCGCCCGCGGCGATCTTGGCGTTCTTCGACATGACTGTCGCCTCCTTCGCGGCCGCTGCCGCTCTCTGTCTCGAAAACGGACCCGCCCTCACGGCGGTTCCGGACCGCGACCCTGAGAAATCCCTGAGGTGCGATGCGGACGCACCCCTATGCCCCTCATAGTGACCCAGCTCACAGCACACCCGTACCCGTGTGCGCCGAAAGTGCTGTACTCTCGGCGACTCCGCGCCCACTAGTCAAATTTGAGGACTACGTCATAGCCGAGCATCGGAACCACCCGGCACCCTCGTCCGATACCTCCGAACTGCCCTTGTGCCACTCCGTTTTCCTGCCCGGCGATCCCGCACGCACCGGCAGCGTCGCCTTCTGGCGGCCCGACGGCGCTCCCCTTCCCGTGATGACGTCCGCGTCCGTCACGGACCTGCGGGTCGTCGTGCCGCACGAGGGTGGGGTCGGGGAAACGAGCCTGCCCGCCGTCCTGGTGCCGCTCCGCACGGCCCTGCCGGTTCTCACGCGCGCGCGGGCCGACGGGCGAGGGCACCGGTCCACCGTCTTCTGGGGCGCGGCGGCCCTGCACGCCCTGCACCTCGTCGCCCGCGGACTGCTGCTGCCGGGGCTGTCCGCGGGCGACCACGACGCCTGGCGCACGGGTCCCCTGCGCGCCGAGGACATCGAGGCCGTGCTCCGCCTCGCCGCCGCGATGCCCCCCGAGGCGCACGCCGTGCCCGTCGAAGGCACCCGGCCGCCGCGGCTGCCCGACCCGGAGCAGCTCGTGCGCGCCTTCCTCGACGCGGTCGCCGACACCCTGCCCCGCTCCCCCGCCGCACCGCTGGTGACGGGCGGCCCTGCCTATGCCTCGCCGGAACCGGTGCGGTTGCCCGAGCAGCGCGCCTGGGCCGCCGGCATCGCCGCGGGCCACGACGCGGGCGTCCGGTTGTCGCTGCGGATCGAGGCGGCCGGGCTCGCCGATTCGGACGACGGCGCGGGGGTGACCTTCCGGGCCGTGCTGCAGGTGCACAGCGTCAGTGATCCGGCGCTGGTCGCGGACGCCGCGGACGTCTGGGCCGGGGCCCTGGGCGAGGCCTTCGGCCCGCGCGCCCGGATGGACGCGCTGCTCGCCCTGCGCCGTGCGGCCCGGGCCTGGGCCCCGCTCACGCCCCTGCTGTCGGCGGCCGTGCCGGACGCGGCCGAACTCGCCGACGAGGAGGTCATCGAGCTTCTCGGGGCGGGCGCCCGGGCGCTGAGGGCGGCCGGAGTCGATGTGCACTGGCCCAAGGGACTGTCCCGTGAGCTCAGCACGCACGCGGAGGTGGGCCCCTACGACGGCGAGAACGACGGCGACCGGGAGTCCGGCGCGTCCCTCTCGGCCATGCCGTCGTTCCTGTCGGCCGACGCACTGCTCGCCTTCACCTGGTCCTTCGCCCTCGGCGACAGGCGTCTGGACCGGGAGGAACTGCACCGTCTGGCCGAGGCGAAGCGACCGGTGGTGCGGCTGCGCGACCAGTGGGTCCTGATCGACCCTCAGGAGGCGCGGCTCGCCGGCTCCCGGCAGGACCGCGGGGTGACGCCGGTCGACGCTCTGGGTGCGGCCCTGACGGGCTGGACCGAAGTGGAGGGCCGCAGGGTCGAGGTGCGGCCCAGGGGATGGCTGGCGGATCTGCGGGAACGGCTGGCGAGCCCCGAAGGGCAGCAGCCCGTGGAGCAGCCCGCCGCCCTCGCCGCCACCCTGCGGGACTACCAGCGGCGGGGTCTGAACTGGCTCGCGAGTATGACGTCGCTCGGCCTGGGATGCTGTCTCGCCGACGACATGGGACTCGGAAAGACGATCATGCTGATCGCCCTCCACCTGCACCGCCAGTCCGACGCCCGGTCCGCCGGGCCCACCCTGGTGGTCTGTCCGACCTCCCTGATGGGCAACTGGCAGCGGGAGATCGAGCGGTTCGCCCCCGGCACACCGGTGCGGCGCTTCCACGGGGCGCGGCGCGACCTGGACGACCTGTCCGACGGGGAGTTCGTGCTCACCACGTACGGCACGATGCGCCTGGACGCGTCCCGGCTCGCCGGGGTGCCGTGGGGCCTGCTCGTGGCGGACGAGGCCCAGCACGTGAAGAACCCGTACTCCTCGACCGCGCGCGCACTGCGTTCCATCGGCGCACGCGCGCGCGTGGCGCTCACCGGCACCCCGGTGGAGAACAACCTGTCGGAGCTGTGGGCGATCCTCGACTGGACGACTCCTGGGCTGCTGGGCCGGCTCGGCGCCTTCCGCCGACGGTACGCGGAGGCTGTGGAGGGCGGCCAGGACCCGGCAGCAGCCGACCGGCTGGCCCGGCTCGTACGGCCGTTCCTGCTGCGTCGCCGCAAGTCGGACCCGGGCATCGCGCCCGAACTGCCGCCGAAGACCGAGACGGATCGCGCCGTGTCGCTCACCCAGGAGCAGGTGGCCCTGTACGAAGCCGTGGTGCGCGAGGCGCTCGCGGAGATCTCCGGCGCCGGCAGTATGGCCAGGCGGGGGCTGATCGTGAAGCTGCTGACCGGGCTCAAGCAGATCTGCAACCATCCGGCGCAGTACCTCAAGGAGGAGCGCCCTGTGATCGCCGGGCGCTCGGGAAAGCTGGAGCTGCTCGACGAGCTGCTCGACACGATCCTCGCCGAGGAGGCGGGCGTTCTGGTCTTCACCCAGTACGTGCAGATGGCCCGTCTGCTGGAACGGCATCTCGCCGCCCGCGGTACACCCTCGCTGTTCCTGCACGGAGGGACACCCGTCGCCGAGCGCGAGGCCATGGTGCGGCGCTTCCAGGAGGGCGGGACACCGGTGTTCCTGCTGTCGTTGAAGGCGGCGGGCACCGGGCTGAACCTCACCCGGGCCGAGCACGTCGTGCACTACGACCGCTGGTGGAATCCGGCCGTCGAGGCGCAGGCCACCGACCGCGCGTACCGCATCGGCCAGACCCGGCCCGTGCAGGTGCACCGGATCATCGCGGAGGGGACGATCGAGGACCGCATCGCCGACCTGCTGCTGCGCAAGCGGGAACTGGCGGACGCGGTCCTCGGGGCCGGCGAGGCGGCGCTCACGGAACTGACGGACGCGGAACTGGCGGATCTGGTCGAACTGCGAGGAGGCCTGCGATGACACGGCACGAGGACGACACGGAACGCACCTTCGCAGCGCTGCCGCCCGCGCACGGACGCGGCTTCGCGCAGACCTGGTGGGGCCAGGCCTGGCTGCGGGCACTCGAAGGCACGGCACTGGACTCGGCGCAGCTGAAGACGGGACGCCGGCTCGCCCGCGCGGGTGCGGTGGGCGCGGTGTCGGTTCGTCCCGGGCGACTCACGGCCGTCGTCCATGACCGCGACCGCACGGCGCACCGGGCCGACGTCCTGCTGGAGGAGCTTTCGCAAGGACAGTGGGACCGCTTCCTGGACATGGCGGCGGAGCGGGCCGGTCACGTGGCGGCATTGCTGGACCGCGAGATGCCGCCGCACCTGGTCGAGGACGCCGGGGACGCGGGCGTCGACCTGCTCCCCGGCCTGGGCGATCTGGAACCGCGATGTGATTGCGGTGCCTGGGACCACTGCGGGCACACGACGGCGCTGTGCTACCAGGTGGCGCGCTTGCTGGATCAGGACCCGTTCGTGCTGCTGCTGATGCGCGGGCGCTCCGAAGCCGCCCTGCTGGAGGACCTGCAGGGCCGTAGCGGGGCCTGCCCGGCGGACTCCTCCGAGCCGGAGGGCGTGGACGCTGCCGAGGCGTACGCCGCCGGTGACATCCTGCCGCCGCTCCCCGGGTTGCCCGGCCTCCCCGGTGAACCCGGGCTTCCGCCGGCCCTGGACACCGAGACACCTCCCGCCCCCGGCATCGACCCGGCCGCGCTGGCGTTCCTGGCCGCGCGGACCGCCGTGCAGGCCCACCGTCTGCTCGCGGAGGCGCTCCGGGGCACCTCCCACGAACAGCTGACGGCGGCGCAGGACGCGGTGCGGCTTGCCGCGGGTTCCCCCTGCCGGGAGACGCACGACCGGCTCGCCGAAGGGTCGGGACGCGGGCGGGAGGGGCTGGCGACGGCCGTGCGCGCCTGGCGTCACGGCGGGACCGCCGCACTCCGCGTCCTCGACGAGGAGTGGCGCGTGGAGGGCGAAGCGCTCGCACGCGCGCGTGCCGCCCTGGACTCGGCCTGGGACACCGCCGAACGGCCGGAGCTCCGGTCACAGGGCAACCGGTGGACGGTCGCCGGGGCGCCGGTGCAGCTGCGGCTGGGCCGGGACGGCCGCTGGTGGCCCTACCGCAAGGAGAGCGGCCGCTGGCAGCCCGCGGGAGGCGCCGCCCAGGACCCGGCGACGGCCCTGGCCTCCGCGACCGCCCCGGCATCGGCAGAACTCGCCCCCTCGGAAGGGAACTCCCTGTGACACTCACGTGGTACGGCCCGGACGTCCTCACCGTCGCGGACGAACTCACCGAGGCGTACGCCGAGGTCTTCACGGCACCGCCCTGGGAACCCCGTGACGTGGAGGAGACGCGGGCGGAGTTCCGTGAGCGGCTGGAGACGGACGTGCGCCGTCCGGGCTTCCGGGCGGTGCTGGCCCGGTCGGAGGACGGCGGGCTGGACGGGTTCGCCACCGGCTGGACCACCCAGGCGCCCTTCCGTGCCGACCGCGCCTACGGAAAGGTCACCCGGCGGCTCGGTGCCGAGCGGGTGAGCGGGCTTCTCGTCGGCCGCTTCGAGATCGACGAACTGGGTGTGCGCTCCCGGGCTCGCGGTACGGGCCTGGGGCGGCGGTTGCTGTCCGCTCTCAGCTCCGCCGCACCAGGCGGCCGGGCCTGGCTGATGACCTGGAGCGGCGCCCCTCAAGCCCTGGCCTTCTACCGCCGGGCAGGGTGGCGGGAGCCCGACCCCCTGCCGGGTGACGAGACGGACATGGTGGTGTTCGTCGCCCCGGGCCCGGCTGACGAGGATGCCTCCGGCTCCGGCACGCAGGCGGCCGTGCACTAGCCCGGTGCCGGAGCCTCACGTCACCGACTCACCGGCGGTCAGGCCTCACGACACCGACGCACCGGCGTCCAAGGACGGCAGGAGCGATGCGATGCCACTCGGCAGATCGCTCGGGAACCGGGTGGGGAAGCCCGAGGGCAGCCGGGTGGGCAACCCGCTCGGCAACCCGCTGGGCAACCCGCTGGGCAACCCGCTCGGCAACCCGCTCGGCAGCTCGCTGGGCAGCTCGCTGGGCAGCTTGGTCGGGATGCCGAAGGACGGCGCGGGAGTGCGGCTCGTGCTCCCGCCGGACGGCTTCTCGTCCGGCGGGTCGTCCCTTCCCGAGGCCATCAGCACCACGAGGGACACGGCTGCGACGGCCGCGAGCACGGCGAGCAGGATCAGCAGCGGATTCCGGCGCCGGGCAGGCCGGGGCGGATGCGGCGGTACGGGCGGCAGGGCCATACGGACAGAGTCACCGCGCACCCCTCACACCGGGAGGGGCGCACGGAAGCTGATACGGACTCATGGCGTGGATCGCATGATTCCGCGGCACGACAGGGCCCGTCGGCCGGCCGGTGTGACCGGACGACGGGCCCTCGCGCGCGTGGTTCAGCCGCGTGCCCCCAGCAGATGGTCCATCGCCAGCTGGTCCAGCTGCTCGAAGGCCATGCCGCGCGCGGCGGCCGCCTCCACGTCGAACGCCTCGAACGCCGAGCGATCCGCGAGCAGCGCCTGAAGGCCGTCCGCGGCGGTGGGCTGGGCCAGCTCGTCCAGACGGGCCGCGCGCAGCGCCTCCTGCACCTGCGGATCGGCGCGGAAGGCGGCGGCGCGCTCCTTGAGGATGAGGTAGTTGCGCATGCAGCCGGCCGCCGAAGCCCAGACGCCGTCGAGGTCCTCGGTCCGCGGTGGCTTGAAGTCGAAGTGGCGCGGTCCTGAGTAGCCGGCCGACTCCAGCAGGTCGACCAGCCAGAACGCGGCGCGCAGGTCGCCGGCGCCGAAGCGCAGGTCCTGGTCGTACTTGATGCCGGACTGGCCGTTGAGGTCGATGTGGAACAGCTTGCCCGCCCACAGGGCCTGGGCGATGCCGTGCGGGAAGTTCAGCCCGGCCATCTGCTCGTGCCCGACCTCCGGGTTCACGCCGTAGAGCTCCGGACGCTCCAGGCGCTCGATGAACGCCAGGGCATGGCCGACGGTCGGCAGCAGGATGTCGCCGCGCGGCTCGTTCGGCTTGGGCTCGATGGCGAAACGCAGGTCGTACCCCTGGGAGGTGACGTACTCGCCGAGCAGGTCGAAGGCCTCCTTCATCCGGTCCAGGGCCGCGCGGACGTCCTTGGCGGCACCGGACTCGGCACCCTCTCGGCCGCCCCAGGCCACGTACACCTGGGCGCCGAGCTCGACGGCGAGGTCGATGTTGCGGATGGTCTTGCGCAGGGCGTAGCGGCGCACGTCGCGGTCGTTGGCGGTGAACGCGCCGTCCTTGAAGACGGGGTGCGTGAAGAGGTTGGTGGTGGCCATCGGGACCTTCATGCCCGTGGCGTCCAGCGCCTGCCGGAAGCGCTTGACGTGGTTCTCGCGCTCGGTGTCGCTCGAGCCGAACGGGATCAGGTCGTCGTCGTGGAAGGTGACGCCGTGCGCGCCCAGCTCGGCCAGGCGCTGCACCGTCTCGACCGGGTCGAGGGCCCGCCTCGTGGCGTCGCCGAAGGGATCCCGTCCCTGCCAGCCGACGGTCCACAGGCCGAAGGTGAACCTGTCCTCGGGGGTGGGCTGGAAGCTCATGCCGCGGCTCCTTGCTCGCTGGGCTATTTCGTCATGCCGATTTACAAATTAGTATGCGGGCACCTCTCTGGGAAGAGACAAGGTGCCTCCGAACGGAGTCATGTGCCGCGCGCAGTAGGGAGAAGCCCGATGTCAGCAGCCGAGGGTCCGCTCGTCGTCGGTGTGGACTCGTCCACCCAGTCCACCAAGGCGCTGGTCGTCGACGCATCCACCGGCCGGGTGGTTGCGAGCGGCCAGGCACCGCACACGGTCTCCTCCGGAGCCGGGCGCGAGACCGATCCGCGCCAGTGGTGGGACGCGCTGGGCGAGGCCCTGCGCCAGTGCGGGGAGGCGGCGCACGAGGCCGCCGCGGTGTCGGTGGGCGGGCAGCAGCACGGACTCGTCACGCTGGACGGCCGGGGCGAGCCGGTGCGGCCCGCCCTCCTGTGGAACGACGTGCGTTCGGCGCCGCAGGCCCGCCGGCTGACGGAGGAGCTGGGCGGAGCGAAGTTCTGGGCCGAGCGCACCGGAAGCGTGCCCGCGGCGTCGTTCACGGTCACGAAGTGGGCCTGGCTGGCCGAGCACGAGCCGGAGGCGGTACGTGCCACGAAGGCCGTGCGCCTCCCCCACGACTACCTCACCGAGCGGCTCACCGGGCAGGGGACGACCGACCGCGGCGACGTCTCCGGGACGGGCTGGTGGGCCTCCGCGACGGAGGCGTACGACGAGGAGATCCTGGAGCACGTGGGTCTCGACCCGGCCCTGCTGCCGCGGGTGGCCCGGCCCGGTGAAGTGGCGGGTACGGTGCGCGACGGCCATGACCTGCCGTTCTCCCGGGGCACCCTGGTCGCACCCGGCACGGGTGACAACGCCGCCGCCGCGCTCGGCCTCGGGGTGCGGCCGGGCGTGGCCGTGATGAGCCTCGGCACCTCGGGCACGGTGTACGCGGTGTCCCGGCAGCGGCCTGCCGACCCCAGCGGCACGGTCGCGGGTTTCGCCGACGCCCGCGGCGACTGGCTGCCCCTGGCCTGCACCCTGAACTGCACGCTCGCCGTGGACCGCGTCGCGACGCTGCTGGGCCTGGACCGCGAGGCCGTCGAACCCGGCACGGCCGTGACGCTCCTGCCCTACCTGGACGGTGAGCGCACCCCGAACCTGCCGAACGCCTCCGGCCTGCTGCACGGCCTGCGCCACGACACGACCGCGGGCCAGTTGCTCCAGGCCGCCTACGACGGTGCCGTGCACTCCCTGCTCGGGGCTCTCGACCTGGTCCTCGACGGGGACGCGGACTCCTCGGAACCGCTACTGCTGATCGGTGGCGGCGCCCGGGGCACCGCCTGGCAGCAGACCGTGCGGCGGCTGTCGGGACGTCCCGTGCAGGTGCCCGAGGCCAGGGAACTGGTCGCGCTCGGTGCCGCCGCGCAGGCGGCGGGGCTGCTGACCGGGGAAGACCCGGCGGCGGTCGCGCGCCGCTGGGACACTGCGGCCGGGCCGGTATTCGACGCCGTCGAGCGGGACGAGGAGACGCTGGCCAGGATCGCCGGGGTACTCTCCGACGCGGCTCCGCTGCTGGAGCGGCCCACGGACACCCACTGAGGACTGGCGTCAGGCATGACCGCACCGCTGCACGAGGCCCGGCCCGCCGGACCGGGCCGCGCACTGCCCGACACCCAGCAGGGCATGCGCCGCCGCAACCTCGCCCGTGTCCTGCACACCGTCAGCGCCGAGGGGCCGCTGTCCCGGGCCGCCGTCGCCTCGCGAATCGGCCTGACCCGGGCAGCGGTCTCGACGCTCGTCGACGAGCTCATCCGCTCGGGACTCCTCGAAGAGCTGGGCCCTGAGCGGCCCGGCCGGGTGGGACGGCCCGGTTCCGCGCTCGCCGTCAGTGGACGCGGTCCGGCCGGCATCGGCGCGGAGGTGGGCGTCGACCACCTCGCGGTCTGTGCCGTCGACCTGCGTGGCACGACCCGGTCGCGGGTGATGCGGCAGGGAGCGAACCGCGGCCGCTCCGCTCAGCCCGTGCTCGCTGAGCTCAGCGAACTGATCCGGCAGGTCGTCGTCGAGGCGGAGGGCGAGGGCCTGTATCCGGCCGGACTCGCCGTGGCCGTGCCGGGACTGGTGGGGCGCGACGCGCGGACGGTCGTGCGCGCCCCGAACCTCGGCTGGCAGGGCATCGACCTCGGCCCGCTGCTGCCCGCGGACATCCCGCTCACCGTGGACAACGAGGCCAACTTCGGTGCCCTCGCCGAACTCTGGCTGCAGGAGGGCACTCCTCGGGACTTCCTGCACGTCTCGGCGGAGATCGGTATCGGCGCGGCGGTCGTGGTGGACGGCGTACTGCTGCGCGGAACGCGTGGTTTCGCGGGCGAGCTGGGACACGTACCGGTCCGGCCGGACGGGCCGGAGTGCGCCTGCGGCGGGCGGGGCTGCCTGGAGCAGTACGCCGGTGAGGAGGCCGTGCTGCGTGCGGCCGGTCTGGAACCCGGCGAGGACCGGGTCGGGCTGCTCGCCGGACGCGCAGGCCAGGGAGACGAGGACGTACGCCGTGCCCTGCACGACGCGGGGACGGCGCTGGGCGTGGCCCTGACCGGGGCGGTCAACCTGCTCGATCCGCAGAGCGTGGTCCTGGGCGGGGAACTGTCCGGGCTCGCGCCCTGGCTGCTGCCTTCGCTCCAGGACGAACTCGCGCGCCGGACGGCAGGTCCCGCCTGCCCCGTGTCCGTGTCGCGGCTGGGTCCTCGGGGGCCGCTGCTGGGGGCCGCCCATTCGGTGATCCGGGCAGTGCTGGACGACCCGGCGGCGTTCGCGGGACAGGCCTGAAACGGCGCGCCGGCGCCGCTCGCAGGCAGAGCTCCGCCTGCACCGGCCACCCGGCCGGGTGAGGGAGTTGTCCACAACCGGGGGCCCGTCCACCGAATCCTGCCGCTCTCTCCAGGCCGGCCGCCGGGCGCCGTAACTTGATGACGCGGGCCGCGCCCACCAGGGCCGCGGTTCCCCGCAGTCGAGCAAGAGACACCCTCCGTCGAGCCCGGAAGGAACCCACCCATGCCACAGACCACCCTTCTCCCCAGCAGGCGAGGCATCCTCGCGGGCGCCGCCCTCACCGCCCTCCCCTCCGCCCTGCTGTGCGGCTCCCGGGCCGACGCCCGGCCCCGGGTCGTCGATCACCCCGGAGCGGCGTGGCAACCGGCGAGCCGCAGCAACTACACGCCGTCCAACCGGCCACGGGCCCATCCGTTGCGCTACGTGATCATCCACGTGGCGCAGACGTCCTACTCCGGCACCCTGTCCGTCTTCCGCCACCCCGGGAACAAGGTGTCCGCGCACTACGTGGTGCGTTCCTCCGACGGGCGGGTCGCGCAGTGCGTGCGCGAGTCCGACATCGCCTGGCACGCGGGCAACTGGGACTACAACACCCGCAGCATCGGCATCGAGCACGAAGGCTGGGTGGACCGGCCCGGATACTTCACCGACGTCATGTACGAGCGGTCGGCCCGGCTGACCGCGGCGATCTGCCGGCGGTACGGCATCCCGAGGAACCGCGCGCACATCATCGGCCATCACGAGGTCCCGGGCAGCGACCACACCGACCCGGGCCGGCACTGGGACTGGAAGCGCTACCTCGGGCTCGTCAAGGCGGCCTGAGAGCCCGGCTCGTCAAGTCCGCCCGAAATGCCGGACGTTCCCCCGGCCGCCCGCCTCACGTCCCGGTTACAAATCGCTCAACCCCTGGTTGCGGAGCGATGAGCAGGCGACGATGGGGCCATGACTCTGGCCCAGCGCGCCATGGAGCGCCTGCAGGCCTGGCCCGACCTCAAGGCGGGCCCGGCGAGTTGCGGTACCGGAAGGGCGCTTCGTTCCGCCCGTGACGAGATCGTCCACTTCCACTCCGCGCGGGACGTGGATCTCCACCTCACCCGCCGGGCCATACAGCGCTTCCACTACGACCTCGCCGGTTCGAGCGCGATCCACCTGCTGCCCGGATCGTGCTGGGTGACGGTCCACCTCGACTGCGAGGCCGACGTCGATCTGCTGCTGAGTCTGATGAGTATCGCCCTGAAGGCTCACCAGACCCCGCCGGCCGATGACGAGGGACCGCGCCTCGCCGGGTGCAACTTCCACCGGGTCACGGTGCTGCCGCGTGACGCCGTGGCGGGCGGCTGAGCCTTGGGGGGTGAACCGGAGGCGGAGGCAGTCAACGCCGAGGCGTGGGACGCGTACGGAGCACACCATCTGCGACGGGGCACGGCGCTGCCCGAGGCGGCCCGGATCGACTGGGGGTTCGAGGGCGGCGGCCCGGGGAGCGAGGTTCTCGGGGAGCTGCCGGGCCGGCGGGTGCTGGATCTCGGCTGCGGTCCGGCCCGGCACGCCGCCCATCTGGCAAGGACCCACGGGGCGCTGGTGGACGCGGTCGACGCCTCGGCGGGGCAGTACGAGCGGGCCCGTGCCCGCTACGGCTCACTGCCCGGGCTGCGGCTGGTTCTCGCCGACGCGGTGGAGCATCTGCTCACGGCCGAGCCGTACGACGTCGTCTACTCGGTCAACGCCGTCCCGTACATCGATCCGCACCGGCTGCTGCCCGCCCTCGCCGGAGCGCTCAAGCCGGGTGGCACGTTCTGCTTCACGGTGCTGCACACCAACAGCCGGGGTGACGGGCCGTCGGACCGGGTCGCCGCCCGGCCGGAGACGCTGCGGCTCGCGGGTGGCGGCGAGGTCACCGTCCACATGTGGGTGCTCGCCCCGGAACTCTGGACGGCGCTGCTGACCGAGTACGGGCTGCGCGTGGAGGGGATCGACGTCCTCGACGCCCCGGAGGACGGCAACAGTGCCTCCTACCGGCTCTTCCGGGTGACCCGGCCCGTCCGGGTCTCATCCCGGCCGCGCGTCGACAGACCACCGCCCGCGCACGCCGCGATCGGCGTGGGAGCCATCGTGTACGGGCCACGGGGGCTGCTGCTGGGCCGGCACCGGCGCGGGACGTGGGAGCTGCCCGGCGGGACGGTGGAGCCCGGGGAGTCGTTGCAGGAGACGGTCGTGCGCGAGCTCGGCGAGGAGACGGGGCTCGCGGCGCGGCCCGAGGACGTCCGGTTGCTCGGGACGCTGCTGGACGACGCGGGAGGTGTCGTCCGTATGACCGTGGCCGCCCGGGTCACCGCCTGGCGGGGCGAGCCGTCGGACCAGCCCGGGGAGAGCGTGGGCCGCTGGCGGTGGTTCGCACCGGACCGGCTGCCGGAGCAGCTGTTCGTGTGCAGCGCGCAGGCCCTCACCCTGTGGCGGCCCGGGCTGCCGATCGACCACACGCCGGCGCATGTCACGCCGTTCGACACCGGAACGGGGGACGGCTGAGGCACCCAGAGGGGTGCGTTTTTTCAGCCGTTCCCGCGTAGTGCGCGCTCAGCCACCCTGCCGGGCCGCGCCGTCTGGTCCACTGCCTCTGAGGATCCCGACAGTTGACGAGGCATCAGGGGGCACGGTGGCAGGTCGTCGCAGACGGCGGGGAGCAGGCAGATCGGTCCTGGCGTTTCTCACGGCGTTCGCCGCACTGGCCGGTGCGGGACTGGCGGGGGCGGCTCCGGCCGGCGCCGTGCAGAAGGGCGGCCGGGTCGCGCCGGGTGTGACGTACGAGGAGTTCGACATCGAGGCGGCGAAGGGAGTGACGCACGCACATGTGCTGAGGGCCGACCTGGGCAACCCGCGGGTTCGGGTCGACCTGCTGTACCCGGGGGCCGTGGCCGCACGCGCGCGGGTCTCGGCGATGGCGGACACCCAGGGTGCGGTCGCCGGCGTCAACGGCGACTTCTTCAACATCACCGAGACACAGCATCCGGGCGTGGAGGCGACCGGCGCGAGTGTGGGTCCGGCGATCGCGGCCGGGCGGACACTCAAGGCGGCCGTGCCGACGGGGCAGCGTTTCGGGCCGGAGCTGCCGCCCGGCACGACCACCGAGGAGGTCTTCGGCGTCGGCACCGACGGGCGGGCGCGACTGGACCGGCTGGCGCTGGCCGGTTCGGTCCGTACGGCCGAGGCGCGGTTGCCGCTCGGCGGGCTCAACCAGTACGCGCTGCCGGTGGGATCGGTCGGTGCCTTCACCTCCGAGTGGGGCAGCGCGTCGCGGGTTCGGGCCACCTGCGGCACGGACACGGACCGCGCCGCGCCGTGCAGCGAGGACACCTACGAGGTGACGGTCCGCGACGGCACGGTCGTCTCGGCCACCGGCACTCCGGGCGGTGGCCCGATCGCCGCGGGAACCACCGTGCTGGTCGGACGGGAGGCGGGCGCCCAGCAGCTGCGCAAGTTTTCCACCGGTGAACCGGTCGAGGTCGAGCACAGCCTCGTGGCGGCGGCGGACGGCGTCGCGTACCGGCTCGCCCTGGGCGGCTACCCGGTGCTCTCGGGCGGGCAGCCGCTGCCGGGACTCGACGACACGACCTCGGCCGTCCGTACGGCCGTGGGGATCGCCGACAACGGGCGCCGTGTCGTGCTCCTCGCGCTGGACGGCGCCGCCGCCTACCGCAGCGGCCTGACCATCGCCGAGGTGGCCACCACGATGCGCGGCCTCGGCGCACAGGACGCCTTCAGCCTGGACGGCGGCGGATCGTCGACGCTGGTCGCGCGGAAGCCGGGCGCGAGTACGGTGACCGTGCGCAACCACCCCAGCGGCGGTGCCGAACGCCTCGTCCCGAACGGCATCGGCGTGTTCTCGGGGTGAGTTCAGGGCCGCAGACCGCTGACGATCTCCGCGGTGGCCGTGAGGCCGCTGTGGATGGTGGGGGCAAGGCTCGTGCTGGCGAGATAGAAGCCGAGCAGCAGGCAGACCAGCGCGTGGGAGACCTTCAGCCCGCCGTTGCGGAGGAAGATCACCGCAAGGATCGCGAGCAGCAGCACCACAGAGATGGAAATGGCCATCGTCAACTCCTCCGCCACGCCGCCACGTCCGGTTCACGGCGTTCGGCCGCAAGTGTGGCGTAGCGGAGGGTTCGTCCGGGCGGCTGACCTGTCCGCCGAACGTGTGGTGTCCTGCTGTCGCCCTAAGCAGCCCGCCGGGCTCGAGGAACGCCTCCAGGCCCGCGAGGTCGTCGGTGTTGAGGTGGTCGACGCCGGCGGCGAGCAGTTCGGCCCACACCGCGTCGCGGGCGGGTCCGGCCAGGTCCGGGGTGGCCCAGAACCGCACCCGCTGCCCGCGCTCGTGGGCGGCGTGGGTGATGCCGCGCAGCTTGCGGCGCTCGGCCTCGGGGAAGGGACCCGTGCCCTGCCAGGTGAAGTTGAGCGTCCAGTTGTCGCTGATCAGCGGGATGAAGGAGGCGGGGGCCGGGCCGCCGAGGTCGGAGAGGCGGCCGTCGTAGAAGGCGCGCCGGACGGTCTGGGCCTCCATGGGTGCGCGGGCCGCGCGGTCGCCGGAGACCACGGCGGTGACCGGGCCGCGGTGGACACGGCCGTGGGCGTACGTGGTGAACAGGTGCCGGTAGTCCCGGAGGAGGCGGTCGAGTGCGCGGTACGTCGAGGCGCCCTCGGTCTTGATGTCGATGAGCAGCTGCAGCGACCCGCGGTCTCCCCGGTACACCGAGCCGTGGTGGGCCCGGACGCGGGCGGCGAGCGGGTCGAGGTAGAGGGAGGGGAGCGTGCGGGACGGGTCGAGGTCCTCCGGGTCGTGGGCGACGAGGAGTTGGTCGCCCACGAGGTGGATGTCGGCCTCGACGCTGCCGAAGCGGTGGTCGAGGGCGTCGAGCAGCGGGCGGGGGTGCTCGTAGTCGTTGTGGGCGTGGGCGCGCCACAACGGGCGGGGCCGGCACGCGCGTTCTCCGGCCGCTGCCGGGCCGGCGGGGAGGGCGATCGAGCCCGCGAGGGCCGCGCCGAGGGTGGTGAGGGCCGTGCGACGAGTGGTGAGGGCCATGCTCTGCCTCCCTGGAGATGCCGTACGGAACCTTGTGAGTATGGGTCCGGACGGGCTCAAGGGGCAGGCGTGCGTGCGGAGTTGGCCGGACTGCCGCCCCGCGTTCACTTCAGGGCCGGAGGGCGCGCGAAGGCCCGCCCCTGCCGGGACGGGCCTGTGCGGGTTCTGCGGGCCGTGGCCCGCAGTCGACGAGACGGACGTCAGGGAGCCTGGAGGCCGACCAGTGCGGCCAGGGCCTCCCGGTGAGCGCCCGGCGTGCCGTAGGCGATCGAGTCGGCCTTGGCGCGTTTGAGGTAGAGGTGGGCGGGGTGCTCCCATGTCATGCCGATGCCGGCGTGCAGTTGCACCGCCTCCTCGGCGGCGTGCACGGCCACGGGTGCCGCGTACGCCTGGGCGACGGTGACGGCCACGTCGACGTCCTCGCCGGTGGCCAGGGCGTCGGCGGCGTTGCGGGCGGCGGCGCGGGCGTTGACGACCTCCAGCCACAACTGGGACAGCCGGTGCTTGATCGCCTGGAAGCCGCCGACGGGCCGGTTGAACTGCTTGCGTTCCTTCAGGTAGCGGACGGTCTCCGTGAGCGTCCAGTCGGCGAGGCCGAACTGCTCGGAGGCCAGCAGTCCGGCGCCGGCGCGCAGGGCGCGGCGTACGGCGGGCTCGGCGTCGCCCAGCAACCGGCCCGGCGCCCCGTCGAGGGTGACGGTCGCGAGCGGCCGGGTCAGGTCCAGGGAGGTCCGGGGCGTGATGGTCGCGGCGGAGGCATCGACCGCGTACAGACCGCCGTCGTCGGCGGGCACGAGCAGCACGTTCGCCACGGCCGCGTCCGCGATGCCGGTGAGTTCGCCGCGCAGCAGGCCGTCCTCGTGCCGGACGACCTTGTAGGCGGCGCCCGGCGCGACGCTGAGGGAGACCGCGAGAACGCCGATCGTCGTCCCGGTCGCGAGGTCGCGCAGGAGGTCGTCGGTGCCGCAGGCCAGCAGGGCCTCGGTGGCGACGACCGCGCTCGTCAGATACGGCACGGGCGCGACCGCGCGTCCGAGTTCCTCCAGCACCACGGCGGCTTCGCGGTGGGTGGCGCCCTGGCCGTCGAGTTCCTCGGGCACCAGCAGGCCGGCCAGGCCCATGCCGTCGGTGAGGGCCTTCCACAGGGCCAGGTGATGTGGCGTGTCGGACTCGGTGCGGGCGATGACGCCGGGGGCGTCGCAGTGGTCGGTGAGCAGGTCGCGGACCGCGGCGCGCAGCGCCTCTTCCTCTTCCGAGTACAACAGGTCGCGCTCGTTCTTCACCGGGCCAGGTCCTTCCATGCGACGTCCTTGTCGGTGCGCGGTTCGGCGGGCAGGCCGAGGACGCGCTCGGCGACGATGTTCAGCAGGACCTCGCTGGTCCCGCCCTCGATGCTGTTGCCCTTGGAGCGCAGGTAGCGGTAGCCGGCGTCGCGGCCGGTGAAGTCGACCAGCTCGGGGCGCCGCATGGTCCAGTCGTCGTAGAGCAGGCCCTCCTCGCCGAGGAGTTCCACCTCCAGGCCGCTGATCTCCTGGTTGAGGCGGGCGAAGGCCAGTTTCATGCCGGCGCCCTCGGGGCCGGGCTGGCCCGCGACGAGTTGCTGGCGCAGCCGCTCCGCGGTGAGGCGGGAGACCTCGGACTCCACCCACAGCTTCAGCAGCCGCTGGTGCAGGTCGTGGGTGCGCAGCTCGGGGCGCTCACGCCAGGTCTTCGAGATCGGGCCGATCATGCCGCCCTCGCGGGGCAGCCGCATCCCGCCGATGGCCACGCGCTCGTTGTTCAGGGTGGTCTGCGCGACCTTCCAGCCCTCGCCGACCGCGCCGAGGCGTCGTGAGTCGGGGATGCGGACGTCGGTGAGGAACACCTCGTTGAACTCGGCCTCGCCGGTGATCTGCCGCAGTGGCCGCACCTCGACGCCCGGGTCGGTCATGTCGCACACGAAGTACGTGATGCCCCGGTGCTTGGGGACCTCCGGGTCGGTGCGGGCGATGAGGATCGCCCAGCGGGCCACGTGGGCACTGGACGTCCAGACCTTCTGTCCGTTGACGACCCAGTCGTCGCCCTCACGGACGGCGCGGGTGCCCAGCGCTGCGAGGTCGGACCCGGCGCCCGGCTCGCTGAACAGCTGGCACCAGACCTCCTCGCCCGTCCACAGCGGCCGGAGGTAGCGCCGCTTCTGTTCCTCGGTGCCGTACTGGAGGATCGTCGGCGCGGCCATGCCGAGGCCGATGCCGATGCGCCGCGGGTCGTTGCCGGGCGCCCCTCCGGCCTCCAGCTCGGCGTCCACGACGGCCTGCAGGGAACGGGGCGCGCCGAGCCCGCCGAGACCCTCGGGGTAGTGCACCCAGGCGAGTCCGGCGTCGAACCGGGCCCGCAGGAAGTCCAGTCGGTCGGTGGTGGCGGGCGGGTGGGCGGCCAGCAACTCCCGGGTGCGGCTGAGCAGTTCTTCGGTGCCGGTCATGCTGCCTCCTCCATGACGACCGCGATCCGGCCGGTGGTCACCCCGTCCGCCACCTTCTGCACGGCCTCCGCCGCCCCGCCGAGCGGAACGCGTTCGCTCACCAGCGGCTTGATCGCGCCGCGGGCGGCCAGCTCGGTGAGCTGTTCGTGGCAGTGCTGGACCAGCTTGGGGTTCTTGGTGTTGTACAGGCCCCAGTGCAGGCCGAGGATCGAGTAGTTCTTCACCAGGGCGTGGTTCAGGCCGGGGGTGGGGATCGTGCCGCCGGCGAAGCCGACGACGACGATCCGCCCCTCGAAGGCGACGACCTTGGCGGACTGGGCGTAGGCCTCGCCGCCGACCGGGTCGTAAATGACGTCGGCGCCCCGGCCGCCGGTGGCCTCCTTGACGGCGGCGACGACGTCCTCGGAGCGCCGGTCGATCACGACGTCGCAGCCCAGCTCGCGGGCGACGGCCGCCTTCCCGGAGCCGCCGACGACACCGATGACGGTGGCGCCGGCGGCCTTCCCGAGCTGCACGGCCGCGCTGCCGACCCCTCCAGCGGCAGCGTGGACGAGCAGGGTCTCGCCGGCCTCCAGGCGGGCCCGGCGGTGCAGACCGAACCAGCCGGTCTGGTAGCCGATGTGCAGGGCCGCGGACTCGGCGTCGTCGAGGGCGTCGGGCGCGGGCAGCAGGGCGGCGGCGTCCGCGACGGCGTACTCGGCGAAGCCGCCGTGGGGCAGCGCCGGGTTGGCGATCACGCGTCGGCCGTCCTCGGTCTCGCCGCAGATCTCCACCCCCGGGGTGAACGGCAGCGGCGGCCTGACCTGGTACTGACCGCGGCAGAGCAGGGCGTCCGGGAAGTTGATGTTGGCCGCACGCACCTTCAGCAGGACCTGGCCGTCACCGGGGGTGGGCGGTTCCACCTCCTGGAGCCGCATCACCTCGCCCGGCTCGCCGTTCTCGTGCACTTGCCATGCCTGCATGCGGGGCCTCCACGGGGGACTGCTGTGTCTGACCGGGGTCGGTTCGCATACTAAGCGGTCGCTTGCCCATCAGGGAACAGTCTCCGGGCAAAGTCCCACGCACAGCCTTGAGTGGTGCGTCACGCGCCCTTGGGCCGGGCCCGCACATGCATCCGCTCACCCTGCGGCCCGAACAGGCTGAGGAACTCCACGGGCCCCTCCCCCGTCGACCCGAACCAGTGCGGCACCCGGGTGTCGAACTCGGCGGCCTCCCCCGCCGTGAGCACCACGTCGTGCTCGCCCAGCACCAGGCGCAGTCTCCCGGACAGCACGTACAGCCACTCGTAGCCCTCGTGCGTCCGGGGATCCGGCTCCTGTGTGCGCTTCGGCTCGAGGACCTTGTAGGCCTGCAGGCCGCCGGGCTGGCGGGTGAGCGGCCAGAGGGTGCGGCCGCCCATGACGATCGGCTTGGACCGCACCCGCGGATCCCCGGTCGGCGGGGCACCGACCAGCTCGTCCAGCGCCACCCGGTGGGCGCGCGCGATGGGCAGCAGCAGCTCCAGACTGGGTTTACGCAGGCCGGACTCCAGCCGCGAGAGGGTGCTGACGGAGATGCCGGTGGTCTCGGAGAGCGCCGCCAGGGTCACCTCCCGGTCCTTGCGCATCTGCCGCAGCCGGGGGCCCACGCCCGCCAGTACCTCGTCCGTCGTCATGGTCGTATTGCAGGTTCGGCAAAGAGGTTTGTCAATCCTGCGGGTCCGGGGCGACGCTCGGCAGCGGAGGTGGTCACATGACCGAGAAGTACGCAGTGGTGGTCATCGGCGGGGGCGCGGCGGGTCTGTCCGCCGCTCTGGTGCTGGGACGGGCCCGGCACCGCACGCTGGTGGTCGACGCGGGCGAGCCGCGCAACGCGCCCGCCGCGCACATGCAGGGCTACCTGACACGGGACGGCATGCCGCCCGCCGAGTTCCTGGCGAGCGGCCGCGAGGAGATCGCGCGCTACGGAGTGGAGCTGGTGCGGGACCGGGTGGTGGAGGTCGGGAAGGACACGGACTTCACCGTGGTGCTGGCCGGCGGCCGGACCGTGCGGGCGCGGCGGCTGGTCGTGGCGACCGGCCTGAAGGACGAGCTGCCCGCGGTGGCCGGGGTGGCCGGGCGGTTCGGCCGGGACGTGCTGCACTGCCCCTTCTGCCACGGCTGGGAGGTGCGCGACCAGCCGTTCGGGGTGCTGGCCACCACTCCGGCGAGTGTGCACCAGGCCCTGATCGTGTCCCAGTGGTCGAAGGACGTGCGGTTCTTCCTGCACACGGTCGCCGAGGAGGACCTGTCCGACGACGATCTGCGCCGGCTCGCCGCGGCCGGGGTGGAGGTGGTGCCCGGGGAGGTGGCGGAGCTGGTGGTCGAGGACGACCGGCTCACCGGCGTCCGGCTCGCGGACGGCACGACGCATCCGCGCTCGGTGCTGTTCCTCGCCCCGCGGGCCGTTCCGCGGACCGGCCTGCTGGAGCGGCTGGGTGCCGAGCTGCACGAGACGCCGTTCGGCGCGTACCCGGTGGTCGACCCGACCGGGCTGACGACCGTGCCGGGCGTGTGGGCCGCGGGCAACGCGATCGGGTTCGCCGAGCAGGTCGTGCACGCGGCGAGCGGCGGATACCGGGCGGCCTCGGCGATCGTCGGGGACCTGCTGATGACCGACCTGGACGCGGTCGCCCAGGTGTAGAGGGCCCGGATCGCCACCGGGGCCCGCCCCGCGCACCGGCCCCGGCACGGACCCCCGGGGTGGCTGCGCCCGATCGCCGCGGACCTGCCGATGGCCGGCCCGACGGACTCGCCCAGGTGTAGAGGCACCGCCTCAGGTGCACCATGACTGCATGCTGCTGCACCGGCTGGCCCGAGTGTCCCAGGAGGTCGCCGCCACCTCGGCGCGGTCCCGCAAGACGGCTCTGCTCGCGGAGCTCTTCCGGGAGGCCGAGGCGGAGGATGTGCCGATCGTCATCCCGTACCTGGCGGGACGGTTGCCGCAGGGCCGGATCGGCGTCGGCTGGAAGGTGCTGGGCCGCCCGGTCGCCCCCGCCGCCGAGCCGGGCCTGACCGTGCGGGAGGTCGATGCCCGGCTGGCGGAACTCGCCAAGGTGTCCGGCCCGGGCTCCCAGGCGGAACGGGCCCGGCTGGTCGGGGAGTTGATGGGCGCCGCCACCGAGGACGAGCAACGGTTCCTGCTCGGGCTGCTCACCGGAGAGGTCCGCCAGGGCGCCCTGGACGCGGTGGCGGTGGAGGGGCTGGCCCAGGCGACCGGGGCGCCGTCGGCGGACGTGCGCCGGGCCGTGATGCTCGCCGGTTCCCTCCAGGCGGTGGCCGAGGCGCTGCTCGCGGACGGGCCCGCCTCCCTGGACCGCTTCCGCCTCACCGTCGGCCGCCCGGTGCTGCCCATGCTGGCGCACAGTGCCTCCTCGGTGGCCGAGGCGGTGGACAAGCTGGGCGCCTGCGCGGTGGAGGAGAAGCTGGACGGCATCCGCGTGCAGGTGCACCGGGACGGCGACACCGTGCGGCTCTACACCCGCACCCTGGACGACATCACCGACCGCTTGCCCGAAGTGACGGCCGCCGCGCTTCAGTTGCGGGGCGAGCGGTTCATCCTGGACGGAGAGGTGATCTCCTTCGACACGGACGGACGCCCCCGCTCCTTCCAGGAGACCGCCGGCCGCGTCGGCTCCCGCACGGACGTGGCGACGGCCGCCCGCGCCGTGCCGGTCTCCCCCGTCTTCTTCGACGCGCTGTCCGTCGACGGCCATGACCTGCTGGATTTGCCCTTCGCCGAGCGGCACGCCGAGCTGGCCCGGCTGGTGCCGGAGCCGATGCGGGTGCGGCGCACCCTGGTGTCCGGGCACGGCGACACGCCCGCGGCGGAGGAGTTCCTCGCCGAGACGCTGCAGCGCGGCCACGAGGGCGTCGTCGCCAAGGCCCTCGACGCCTCCTACAGCGCGGGGCGGCGCGGCGCGTCCTGGCTCAAGGTCAAGCCCGTCCACACCCTCGACCTGGTCGTCCTGGCCGCCGAGTGGGGCCACGGCCGCCGCATGGGCAAGCTCTCCAACCTCCATCTGGGCGCCCGCACCGCCGACGGCGGCCTCGCCATGCTCGGCAAGACCTTCAAGGGCATGACCGACGCCATGCTCACCTGGCAGACCGAGCGCCTCCAGCAGCTCGCCGTCGAGACCGGCGAACACGTCGTGAGAGTCCGCCCGGAACTCGTCGTCGAGATCGCCTACGACGGACTGCAGCGCTCCACCCGCTACCCGGCGGGTGTCACCCTCCGCTTCGCCCGCGTGATCCGCTACCGGGAGGACAAGCGTCCCGAGGACGCGGACACGGTCGAGGCGCTGCTGGCCGCGCACCCCGGCATGAAGCCGTGAAGCGCAGCGCCGGTCTGCTGCTCTTCCACCCCGCCGACGGTGGCATCGAGGTGCTGCTCGGCCACATGGGCGGCCCCTTCTTCGCCCGGCGCGACGCCGGGGCGTGGACCGTGATCAAAGGCGAGTACGAGCCGGACGAGCCCGCCTGGGAGGCCGCCCGCCGCGAGTTCCGGGAGGAACTGGGGCTGCCCCCGCCCGACGGCGAGCCCATCGACCTCGGCGAGGTACGGCAGACAGGCGGCAAGATCGTCACGGCCTGGGCGGTGCGGGCGGACCTCGACCCGGCGACGATCACACCCGGCACCTTCCGGATGGAGTGGCCGCCGAGGTCCGGACGGCTCCAGGAGTTTCCCGAACTGGACCGGGTGGCCTGGTTCGGCCTCGACCGGGCCCGCAGCGTGATCGTCAAGGCGCAGGCGGCGTTTCTCGACCGGCTGGCGGAGCACTCGCCCTGAGGAGACACTCCCGCGTTGCGGTCCCCTCCGCCGCGCGGGAAGGTCGAGACACAGCCCGCTCCGAGGGAGGTCGGTCATGCCCATCGCAACGGTGAACCCGGCGAACGGCGAGACGCTCAAGACGTACGAGGCCATGGACGAGCAGGAGATCGAGCGCCGGCTCCAGCTCGCGGAGGCCACGTTCCGCACGTACCGGACGACGACCTTCGACGAGCGCGCCCGGCTGCTGCACCGGGCCGCCGACCTCCTCGAAGAGGACCAGCAGGACATCGCCCGCGTGATGACCACCGAGATGGGCAAGCCGATCCAGCAGGCCCGCGCCGAGGCGGCGAAGTGCGCCAAGGCCATGCGCTGGTACGCCGACCACGCCGGGGAACTGCTCGCCGACGAGGAACCCGCCGACTCCGACGTGAAGGACTCCGGCGCCTCACGCGTACGGGTGCGCTACCGCCCGCTCGGGCCGGTGCTCGCGGTGATGCCGTGGAACTTCCCGCTGTGGCAGGTGGTCCGGTTCGCCGCGCCCGCGCTGATGGCGGGCAACGTGGGCCTGCTCAAGCACGCCTCGAACGTCCCGCAGACCGCCCTCTACCTGGAAGACCTCTTCCACCGTGCGGGCTTCACGGAGGGCACCTTCCAGACCCTGCTGATCGGCTCCGCCGCGGTCGACGACATCCTGCGCGACGAACGGGTCAAGGCCGCCACCCTCACCGGCAGCGAGCCCGCGGGCCGCGCGGTGGCCTCCACCGCCGGCGAGATGATCAAGAAGACGGTGCTGGAGCTGGGCGGCAGCGATCCTTTCGTCGTCATGCCCTCCGCCGACATCGACCGGGCCGCCGAGGTGGCGGTGACCGCGCGGGTGCAGAACACCGGGCAGTCCTGCATCGCCGCGAAGCGGTTCATCGTGCACACGGACGTCTATGACGCCTTCGCCGAGCGGTTCGCCGAGGGCATGAAGGCGCTGAAGGTCGGCGACCCGATGGCCGACGACACCCAGGTCGGGCCCCTCTCCAGCGAACAGGGGCTGCGCGATCTGGAAGAGCTGGTCGACGACGCGGTGCGCAGCGGGGCCCAGGTGCTGTGCGGTGGCGAACGGCCGGACGGACCGGGCTGGTACTACACGCCGACGATCCTCGCCGGTATCACCCGCGAGATGCGGATCCACCGGGAGGAGGCGTTCGGCCCCGTGGCGACGCTGTACCGGGCGGCCGACCTGGACGAGGCCGTGCTGATCGCGAACGACTCGCCGTTCGGGCTGAGTTCGAACGTGTGGACGCGGGACGAGGGCGAGGTGGACCGGTTCGTACGCGACCTGGAGGCCGGCGGGGTGTTCTTCAACGGCATGACCGCGTCCCATCCGGCGTTCCCGTTCGGCGGCGTGAAGCGGTCCGGCTACGGGCGTGAGCTGTCCGGGCACGGAATCCGCGAGTTCTGCAACATCACCACTGTTTGGCATGGTGCGTGAGTGTTGCGGGGCTACGATCCCGTCTGTGAACCGCGAAGTGACTCTGCCTCTGATCGTCGACGACCGCGGGACCCTGCAGGTGGCTGCGGCGGATGTCAGCAAGCTCTTGCGGACGGTGGGAGGGCGTTGGGTGCGGCTCGTGGAGGGCGGGGAGTCGGGTCTGGACGAGGACACGGTCGCCGAGTTGGCCATCGAGCTGGCGAAGCTGGCCGACCGGATCGATGTGGCCTGTATCGCGCACAGCAGCGGCACCGCGACCTGAGGGGTGCGTGGGGGTGCTGTTGCGGTTCCCCGCGCCTTCGAGGCACCTGACGCGCCCGGGTGCGGAACACGGCGTCCCCGGTACGGAGTAGCTCCGCGCGAAGTCGGCGTACCGGCGGGTGATCGTGAGTGGACCACCCCTTGAGGTGACCCACTTCTGACCGGGGGGCTCAGGGCCTTCCGGGAGGCGAAAGCAGGCGCGGCTCATGGCGACTTTGTGCAGACCCTCGGTGTCCGTTCCAGAGCACGTGATCACGATGGAGGAGACCCTGGAGCTGGCGCGTGAGCGCCACGCCGGGCACCCCCAACTGCCGCTGGCCCTGAGGCTGATAGAGAACACCGGGGTGCGCACCCGGCACATCGTGCAGCCTGTCGAGGAGACGCTGAAGCACCCCGGGTTCGAGGACCGCAACAAGCTCTACGAGGCCGAGGCGAAGGCCCGGGTGCCCGCGGTCGTCCAGCGGGCGCTCGACGACGCCGAGCTGCTCGCCTCCGAAGTGGACCTGATCGTCTACGTGTCGTGCACGGGCTTCATGATGCCCTCGCTCACGGCCTGGCTGATCAACGAGATGGGCTTCGAGCCGACGACCCGGCAGCTGCCCATAGCCCAGCTCGGCTGTGCGGGCGGCGGCGCGGCCGTGAACCGGGCCCACGACTTCTGCACGGCCTACCCGGAGGCCAACGCGCTGATCGTGGCGTGCGAGTTCTGCTCGCTGTGCTACCAGCCCACCGACATCGGGGTCGGGTCGCTGCTGTCGAACGGGTTGTTCGGCGACGGCATCGCCGCCGCCGCGGTCCGCGGCCGGGGCGGTGAGGGCGTCCGGCTGGAGCGCAACGGCTCGTTCCTGATCCCCAAGACCGAGGACTGGATCACCTACGACGTGAAGGCGACCGGCTTCCACTTCCTGCTGGACAGGCGGGTACCGGCGACGATGGAACCGCTCGCGCCGGTGCTGCAGGACCTGGCCGGTGATCACGGCTGGGACGCCTCCGAGCTGGACTTCTACATCGTCCACGCGGGCGGCCCGCGCATCCTCGACGACCTCAGCACCTTCCTGCACGTCGACCCGCACGCCTTCCGGTTCAGCCGGGCCACGCTCACCGAGTACGGCAACATCGCCAGCGCCGTCGTCCTGGACGCACTGCGCAGGCTGTTCGACGAGGGCGGCGCCGAGCACCGGGCGCGCGGGTTGCTCGCCGGGTTCGGGCCGGGCATCACGGCCGAGATGGCCCTGGGCCGCTGGCACAGCGCGGACGGGACGAGGTGACATGAGCGAAGAGACGATCACCGCTTATCTGCCCCCGGTTCGGGACCTGCCCGCGCCCGGCCCGGCCGGTGCCGGCTTCGACGACCCGGGCGGCGACGCCGTCCGCCTCCTGGACCCGGCGGCTCGCGACCGGTCGCGCCGTGCCGTCGCCGACGCGTTCACGGCGCGGAGGCTGGAGCGGCTGCGTGAGCGGTGCCGGCGCATGCTGGCGGAACTGGTCGACGAGCTGCTGCAGGACGGCCCGCCCGCCGATCTGACCGAGGCCGTGCTCAGCCCGTTCGCCGGCGCTGTGATGTGCGAACTGATGGGCGTCCCGCCCGCCGACCGGCAGGGCATGCACGCCTGGACCCGGCTGACCCTGTCCTCCGCGCACGCCGCCGGGACCGGCGAGAGGGCCAGGAGGGAGATGGGCGCCTACTTCTCCGATCTCATCGGCCTGCGCGAGGGCAGCTCCGGTGAGGACGTGACCTCCCTGCTCGGGGCAGCCGTGGCCCGGCGGGAGGTGTCCCTGGACGAGGCGGCGTCTCTCGCGGTCCTCCTCCAGATCGGGGGCGAGACGGTCACCGGCCGATGTGTCCTGTTGTTCCGCATTCTGCTGACCCGGCCCGACCTCGCCGAGCGGCTGCGCGCGGAACCGGAGACCCGCCCCCGGGCCCTCGACGAACACGTCTTCACCGAGCCGGAGACGACCGGCCCGGCAAGCAGCCCGAGGCCGCACGTCTCCTTCGGTTGCGGCCCGCACGACTGGCCCGGCGGCCTGCCGGCCCGGATGGTGTCGGAGCTGCTGCTCGACGCGCTCCTCGACGGGGTGCCGGGCCTTCGGCTCTCCGTGCCCGCCGACGAGCTGTCCTTCAGGACGGACACACGGCTCCACGGGCCCGGGGCCCTGACCGTGACCTGGTGACGGCGATGACGGCGACGGAAGGACTGCTCGTCCCACCCGGACAGGGCCGGATCATGGAGACCCCCGCCCAGCGCGTCACCTTCAAGGTGACCGGCACGCACTCCCGCACGGCCTCCACCTTCGAGGTGGTCGTCCCCCCGGGCTTCGATGTCGGCGCCCATGTGCACAGCCGCAGCGAGGAGTTGTTCTACGTGCTCGAGGGCGAGCTGGACGTCCTCGCCTTCGAGCCACGGATCCGCACGCCCGACAACTGGCGGACGTGGGAGTCCGCTTCGGGCAACCGGGTGGTGCGGGCGACACCGGGAACGGTGATCGCCGTGCCCCCGGGATGCCCGCACGCGTTCGCCAACCCGACCGACACACCGACGAAGGTGTTCTTCCAGGCGAGCCCGCCACCCGATCACGAACGGTACTTCGAGGAACTGCTGGAGATCCTCGGCGGCGGGGGCCCGCCGGACCAGGCGGCGATCGCGGAGCTGCGGGCGCGCTACGACATCGAGCAGCTGACGCCGCTCCGGCACCGCTAGCGGATGGGCGCCCCGGCGAGGGTCCGGGCGATGACCAGCCGCTGGATCTCGCTCGTGCCCTCGAAGATGGTGTAGATGGCGGCGTCCCGGTGCATCCGCTCCACGGGGTACTCCCGGGTGTAGCCGTTGCCGCCGAGGATCTGGATCGCCTGGGCCGTGACCTTCTTGGCCGTCTCGCTCGCGAAGAGCTTGGACATCGACCCCTCGGCCGCCGTGAACGGCTTGCCGTTGATCGCCATCCAGGACGCGCGCCACACCAGCAGCCGGGCCGCGTCGATGGAGGTCCGCATGTCGGCGAGCTGGAAGGCGACGCCCTGGTTGTCGATGATCGGCCGTCCGAACTGCTCACGCGTCTTCGCGTAGTCGAGGGCGACCTCGTAGGCGGCGCGGGCCGTGCCGACCGCCATGGCGCCGACCGCGGGACGCGAGGCCTCGAACGTGGCCATGGCCGCGTTCTTCACGCGCTCGCCGCCCGCCTTGGCCCGCTCCCGGGCCCGGGCCAGCCGCTCGTCCAGCTTGTCCTTGCCGCCGAGCAGGCAGGAGCCGGGAACGCGCACGTTGTCGAGGATGACCTCGGCGGTGTGCGAGGCGCGGATGCCGTGCTTCTTGAACTTCTGGCCCTGGGCGAGACCCGGCGTCCCCGGCGGGACGATGAAGGAGGCGTGCCCCTTGGAGCCGAGCTCGGCGTCGACGACCGCGACGACGACGTGGACGTTGGATATGCCGCCGTTGGTCGCCCAGGTCTTGGTGCCGTTGAGCACCCACTCGTCCTTGGCCTCGTCGTACACGGCCCGGGTGCGCATGGAGGCCACGTCGGAGCCGGCGTCGGGCTCGGAGGAGCAGAAGGCGGCGACCTTGACGTCATTGGCGTCGCCGTACATCTGCGGGATCCAGGTGCCGATCTGCTCCTCGGTGCCGTTGGCGAGGACGCCGACGGCGGCGAGGCCGGTGCCGACGATGGACAGGGCGATGCCGGCGTCGCCCCAGAACAGCTCCTCCATCGCCATGGGGATGCCGAGACCGGTCGAGTCGAAGTACTGCTGGGCGTAGAAGTCCAGGGAGTAGATGCCGACCTTGGCGGCCTCCTGGATGACCGGCCAGGGAGTCTCCTCACGCTCGTCCCATTCGGCGGCCGCGGGGCGGATCACATCGGCCGCGAAGCCGTGCAGCCAGTCCCGGACCTCCTTCTGTTCGTCGTTGAGCTCCATGGTGAACTCGGCCATGTCGTCCCCTCCAGCGGCACACATGCATGTTACTTGCGGTAACACCAGTCTGTTACCGGCGGGTAGTCGAAGTCAACTCCTACCGACCGGTCGGCACCCGTTCGGTGTCGGGGGCACGCTTCAGTGTTAGTTTTCGCAGGCGTCATGGAAACAGCACGGGTGGGGAGAGACCATGGACACCACGCAGCGGACCGATCAGCAACGGTCCGCCGACCGCCGTCGGCGTGAGCTGCTGGAGGCCGCCGACCGGGTGGTGCTGCGCGACGGGCCGCAGGCATCGATGAACGCGATCGCGGCGGAGGCCGGCATCACCAAGCCGATTCTCTACCGCCACTTCGGCGACAAGGGCGGACTTTACGCGGCCCTTGCCATGCGGCACACGGACGCCCTGCTGGACTCGCTGCGGGCGGCGCTGGACGCGCCGGCGGACCGGCGGGAGCGGGTCGAGGCGACGCTGGACACCTACCTCACGGCGATCGAGTTGCGGCCTCAGGTGTACCGGTTCCTGATGCACCCCGCGGAGGGGGGCCAGCCGGGGGACGCGGGGTTCGATGTCGGCAAGCACAGCGCGCCGTTGCTGCGGCGGATGGGCGAGGAGCTGGCGCAGGTCATCGAGGAGCGGCTGGATCTCGGGCCGGGCGGGCAGCAGCTCGCTCGCGTTTGGGGACACGGGATCGTCGGCATGATGCATGCGGCCGGGGATTGGTGGCTCGGGGAACGGCCCTGCTCCCGTGCGGAGTTGGTGCGGAGTCTGGCTGATCTGCTGTGGGGGCGGCTTGCGGCGGCCGGGGATCGGGTGGGGGGTCCGGGGTTCTGAGCGTCGAGTTTCGGCTGACCGCCCGTGGGGGTCGTTGGCGCAGTTCCCCGCGCCCCTGCAAGAAGGCAACTCACGCTCACGAGCGCCAGGAGGCCCGGGCCACCTGGCGCATCAGTCTGCGGTGGCGCCAGCCGCTCAGGTGGTCTGCGTAGACGCGGCCCTCCAAGTGGTCGCACTCGTGCTGCAGGCAGCGGGCGAAGAAGCCCGTGCCGTGGACGGTGACGGGTTCTCCCGTCACCGTGAAGCCCTCGACGACCGCGTGGTCGTGGCGTTCCGTGCCCGCTTCCAGGCCCGGGAGGGACAGGCAGCCCTCCGGCCCCCTGATCACCACGCCGTCCTTCTCGGTCAGACGCGGATTGACGACATGGCCCACATGGCGGACGTCCTCGTCGTCCGGGCAGTCGTAGACGAAGACCCGCAGCGGCTCGCCGACCTGGTTGGCGGCGAGGCCGACGCCTTGTGCGGCGTACATCGTCGCGAACAAGTCCTCGACGAGACGGGCCAGTTCGGGACCGAAGTCGGTGACCTCCGCGCAGGGGGTGTGCAGCAGCGGATCGCCGTGCAGGGTGAGGGGTCTCACGCGGCCGTGGGCGCCGGGGATGGAGCTGTGTCGCATGGCGGCAAGAGTAAGGTCCTGTCGGTCCGCGTCTCCCACACGAGTTCGCCACAGAGCCACGGTTCGGGAGTGCGAATGGATCTCGATAGGCTGAGGTCCACACCACGTGGCCGTCAGGCTTCAAGGCGCGGCGCGTACGCAAGGAGGATCGAGAACTGATGGCAGGCAACTCGGACCCGCTCTCGCCGCGGGCCAAGCTGGCCGTGACCGCGGGCAAGGCGGTCGCGGCGGCGTCACGCGCCGCAGGGCGCGGCAGCGGTTCGGTGATCGGCGGCCGGGTCGCGCTGAAACTCGACCCCGACCTCCTCGCCCGGCTCGCCCAGAACCTGGACGTGATCCTGGTCTCCGCGACGAACGGCAAGACCACCACCACCCGGCTCATCGCCGAGGCCCTGCGCGCGGCGGGACCCGTCGTCTCCAACGCGCTCGGCGCCAACATGCCGGCCGGCATCACCTCGGCCCTCGCCGGCAGCTCCGACGCCCGCTACGGCGTCATCGAGGTCGACGAGAAGTACCTCGCGGGCGTCGCCCGGGACACCGCCCCGAAGTGCATCGCGCTGCTCAACCTCTCGCGCGACCAGCTCGACCGTGCCGCCGAGACCCGCATGCTCGCCGAGAACTGGCGGGAGGGCCTCGCGGGCTCCAAGTCGGTGGTCGTGGCCAACTGCGACGACCCGCTGGTGGTGTGGGCGGCCTCGTCCTCCCCCAATGTGATCTGGGTCGCCGCGGGGCAGATGTGGAAGGACGACGCCTGGTCCTGCCCGTCGTGCGGTGGCGTGATGCAGCGTCCCGGCGACGACTGGTTCTGCGGCGAGTGCGGCTTCCGCCGTCCCACCCCGAGCTGGGCACTCTCCGGTGACCACGTGCTCGACCCGCACGGTTCGGCCTGGCCGATCCACCTCCAGCTGCCGGGCCGGGCCAACAAGGCCAACGCCGCCTCCTCGGCCGCCGTCGCCGCCGTGTTCGGCGTGCCGCCGCAGGTCGCTCTCGAGCGCATGTACCAGGTGCAGGCGGTCGCCGGGCGGTACGACGTCGTCCAGTTCCAGGGCCGCGACCTGCGGTTGCTGCTGGCGAAGAACCCGGCCGGCTGGCTGGAGACGTTCTCCCTGATCGACCCGCCCCCCACCCCGGTCATCCTGTCGGTGAACGCACGCTCCGCCGACGGCACCGACACCTCCTGGCTGTGGGACGTCGACTACTCGCGCCTGACCGGTCACCCGATCTGCGTCGTCGGCGACCGGCGACTGGACCTGGCGGTGCGTCTGGAGGTCGCCGACCAGCACTTCCAGGTCTACGAGAACCTCGACCAGGCCGTGGCGGCGTGCCCGCCGGGCCGGATCGAGGTCATCGCCAACTACACGGCGTTCCAGGACCTGCGCCGCCGCGTCGGCAACTGAGCACGAGACGTCAGGGGACTTTTGTGAGCGACAACCAACTGCGCATCGTCTGGATCTATCCCGACCTGCTCAGCACCTACGGCGACCAGGGCAACGTCCTCGTCGTCGAGCGCCGGGCGCAGCAGCGCGGCCTGGACGTGGCCCGGCTGGACGTCCGCAGCGACCAGCCGATCCCCACCTCCGGTGACATCTACCTGATCGGCGGCGGCGAGGACCGGCCGCAGCGGCTCGCCGCCGAGCGGCTGCGCCGGGACGGCGGGCTGACCCGGGCCGTGGAGAACGGCGCCATCGTGTTCTCGGTGTGCGCCGGCTACCAGATCCTCGGCCACGAGTTCATCAACGACCTCGGCCAGCGCGAGCCCGGTCTCGGGCTGCTGGACGTGGTGTCGGTGCGCGGCGAGGGCGCGCGGTGCGTCGGCGACGTGCTGGGCGACATCGACCAGCGCCTCGGCCTGCCCCCGCTGACGGGCTTCGAGAACCACCAGGGCGTCACCCACCTCGGCCCCACCGCCCGCCCGCTCGCCCAGGTGCGGTTCGGCAACGGCAACGGCACGGGCGACGGCACGGAGGGCGCGTACAACGACACCGTCTTCGGCACGTACATGCACGGGCCGGTGCTCGCGCGCAACCCGCTGATCGCGGACCTGCTGCTGAAGCTGGCCCTCGACGTCAACGCGCTGCCGCCGACGGACGACCGCTGGTACGAGGCCCTGCGCAACGAGCGCATCGCCGCTGCTCAGCAGCCCGCCTAGACAGGGCACCGCAGCGTGCCCGAAGCACGCGTCAACCTGCTGGTCAACAGCCCGTATGACGACCCATCCGCACAGGTGAGCGGGGTCGTCCAGCAGGCGGACGCGTGCTTCGGTCCGGCCCCTCGATGCCGCTAGGGTGGCGGGGATTCCAGCCGGACAACGTGGTCCGGTCCCCGGCCCACGTTGAGAAGGTATTTCGGGCTATGCGCATTGGTGTCCTCACGTCCGGCGGCGACTGCCCCGGCCTGAACGCCGTCATCCGGTCCGTCGTGCACCGCGCCGTCGTCGACCACGGCGACGAGGTCATCGGCTTCCGGGACGGCTGGAAGGGTCTCCTGGAGTGCGACTACCTCAAGCTCGACCTCGACGCGGTGGGCGGCATCCTCGCCCGCGGCGGCACGATCCTCGGGTCCTCCCGGGTCCAGCCCTCCCATCTGCGGGACGGTGTGGAGCGGGCCAGGGGCCACGTCGCGGAGCTCGGCCTCGACGCGATCATCCCCATCGGCGGCGAGGGCACCCTCAAGGCCGCGCGGCTGATGTCGGACAGCGGTCTGCCCGTCGTGGGTGTGCCGAAGACCATCGACAACGACATCGCGGTCACGGACGTCACCTTCGGCTTCGACACGGCCGTGGGCGTGGCGACCGAGGCCCTGGACCGGCTGAAGACCACCGCCGAATCGCACCAGCGGGTTCTGGTGGTCGAGGTCATGGGCCGGCACACCGGCTGGATCGCGCTGCACTCCGGCATGGCGGCCGGTGCGCACGCCATCGTCGTGCCCGAGCGGCCGTTCGACATAGAGGAACTGACCCGGCGCGTCGGCGAGCGGTTCGAGGCGGGCAAGCGCTTCGCGATCGTCGTGGCCGCGGAGGGGGCGAAGCCCCGGGCCGGGACCATGGAGTTCGACGAGGGCGGCAAGGACATCTACGGCCACGAGCGGTTCGCCGGGATCGCCCGGCAGCTGTCCGTGGAGCTGGAGGGTCGCCTCGGGAAGGAAGCCCGCCCGGTGATTCTGGGGCACGTGCAGCGGGGTGGTACGCCGACCGCGTACGACCGGGTGCTGGCGACGCGGTTCGGGTGGCACGCGGTGGAGGCGGTGCACCGGGGTGAGTTCGGGCACATGACCGCGCTGCGGGGGACCGACATCGTGATGGTGCCGCTGGCCGAGGCCGTGGAGACGCTGAAGACCGTGCCGGATGAGCGGTACGCCGAGGCGGAGACCGTTCTCTGAGCTGAGCTGATCTGCCGAGTACCGGTCGTGGGTGGTTGCTCGCGCAGTTCCCCGCGCCCCTGAGGGTGTCCACCGCCCCCGGTCGTGACCGTGACCGGGGGCGGTTCTACTCTTGGGGCCGGACAGATTGCTGCACACCCCCACGAAACAGGAGCCGGCGGAATGGATCACAGCGGGCACGGCATGACCATGGATCTGCCGCCGTTCACGCTGGGACGAGGGCTGGAGTGGTCGGCTGACCCGTTCTTCCTCGTCGCGTGCCTGGCCGGGCTCGCCCTCTACGGGTGGGGCGTCGTACGGCTCGTCCGGCGCGGGGACAAGTGGCCGGTGGGGCGCACGGTCGCCTACGTCCTGGGCGTGCTCAGCATCATGCTCATGATGTGCACCGGGCTGAACGACTACGGCATGGTCATGTTCAGCGTGCACATGGTGCAGCACATGGTCATCAGCATGGTGTCGCCCATCCTCATCCTGCTCGGGGCGCCGATCACGCTGGCGTTGCGGGCCCTGCCCACCGCGGGGCGGGGCCGCAAGGGCCCGCGTGAGCTGCTGCTGATGTTCCTGCACAGCCGGTACATGCGGATCGTCACGCACCCGGCGTTCACGATCCCGCTATTCATCGCGAGCCTGTACGGGCTGTACTTCACCCCGATCTTCGACACCCTGATGGGCTCCAAGCCGGGGCACATCGCGATGATGGTGCACTTCCTCGCCGTCGGCCTGGTGTTCTTCTGGCCGATCATGGGCGTGGACCCGGGCCCGCACCGCCCGGGCTACCTGATGCGGATGCTGGAGCTGTTCGCGGGCATGCCGTTCCACGCGTTCTTCGGGATCGCGCTGATGATGGCGTCCGAGCCGATGGTCGGAACGTTCAAGAACCCGCCCGCCTCGCTCGGCATCGAGGCGCTGTCCGACCAGAACGCGGCCGGCGGCATCGCCTGGGCGTTCAGCGAGATCCCCTCCGTGCTGGTGCTGGTGGCCCTGTTGTTCCAGTGGTACGCCTCGGACCAGCGGCAGGCCAGGCGCACGGACCGGGCCGCCGACCGCGACGGGGACAAGGAGCTGGAGGCGTACAACGCCTATCTGGCCTCGCTGAACACGCCGGGGCGCTGAAGTCCTCTTCGGTACGGGCCGTGCGCGCCGGGCGTCCGCCGGGCACCATGGAGGGACCGAACCATGAGGAGGGTGTCGCGATGCCCGGTTCCACGAACGGTTCCAACTCGACCAAGACCATGGGAGCGCTCACGCTGGGCGGGCTGGTCGTGGTGACGGCCTACACGGTGGCGCTCGGGAGCAACGGCTGGCTGTGGTTCGGCTGGGTCGTCCTGGGCCTGATCACGCTGGGACTGGTGGTCACGACGCGCAGCACGTGACGGCTCACTCCCGGGGCAGCCGCCCCGCCGAGTGCACGCCGGGCTGGTACTTCGGGAGCCGGACGGTGATCTTCATGCCGGCTCCCACGGCGGTCTCGATGACGAGCCCGTGGTCGTCGCCGTAGACCTGGCGGAGGCGGTCGTCGACGTTGGAGAGGCCGATGCCGCCCGAGGGGCTGGCCTCACGGGCGAGGATGCGGCGGAGCAGGCCGGGGTCCATGCCGGCGCCGTCGTCCTCGATGACGACGGAGGCCTCGGCGCCCGAGTCCTGCGCGGTGATCTGGATGTGGCACTTGCCCGAGGACGGGGCCTTGCCCTCCAGGCCGTGCTTGACGGCGTTCTCGACGAGCGGCTGCAGGCAGAGGAACGGCAGGGTCACCGGCAGCACCTCCGGCGCTATCTGGAGGGTGACGGAGAGGCGGTCGCCGAAGCGTGCCCGCACCAGGGCCAGGTAGTGGTCGATGGCGTGGAGCTCCTCGGCGAGGGTGGTGAAGTCGCCGTGCCGGCGGAACGAGTAGCGGGTGAAGTCGGCGAATTCGAGGAGCAGCTCGCGGGCGCGCTCGGGGTCGGTGCGGACGAACGAGGCGATCACCGCGAGTGAGTTGAAGATGAAGTGCGGCGAGATCTGTGCCCGCAGCGCCTTGATCTCAGCCTCGATGAGGCGGGTGCGGGACCGGTCGAGATCGGCCAGTTCCAGCTGGACGGAGACCCAGCGGGCGACTTCGCCGGCGGCCCGCACGAGCACGGCCGACTCGCGGGGAGCGCAGGCGACCAGGGCGCCGTGCACCCGGTCGTCGACGGTGAGGGGCGCGACGACCGCCCAGCGCACCGAGCAGTCGAGCCGGTCGCAGGTGAGCCGGAAGGCCTCGCCGCGACCGGTCTCCAGGGCGCCCGCGAGGCGTTCCATGATCTCGGTGCGGTGGTGGGAGCCGTCACCGTCCCAGACCAGTACCTGCCGCCGGTCGGTGAGACACAGGGCGTCCGTGCCGAGCAGCAGGCGGAGTTTGCGGGCGGACTTGCGGGCGGTCTCCTCCGTCAGGCCGGCCCGCAGCGGGGGCGCGGCGAGGGACGCCGTGTGCAGGGTCTCGAAGGTGGCGTGCTCGACGGGGGTGCCGAGGCCTGCGAGGCTCTTGGCCCGTGCGGTGCGCCGTCCGAGCCAGACCCCGAGGGCCAGCACCGGGAGCACGGCGACGCACAGTCCCGCCAGGAATCCGCTCATGCCGTCACCTCGGTGCGCAGTTCCTCGGGCAGGTGGAACCGGGCCAGGACCGCCGCCGTGCCGGGCGGGACCCGGCCGGGGGTGGCCAGGGACACCAGGATCATGGTGAGGAAGCCCAGCGGCACGGACCACAGCGCGGGCCAGGCGAGCAGGGCGTGCAGGGCGGCTCCCTCGCCCGGGTAGCCCGCCATGGTCGCGGCGACGGCGAGCAGGGCGGAACCGCCGCCGACCAGCATCCCGGCGGCCGCGCCGGGCGGGGTCAGCCGTCGCCACCAGATGCCGAGGACGAGCAGCGGGCAGAACGAGGACGCCGAGACGGCGAAGGCGAGCCCCACCGCGTCGGCGACCGGGAGCCCGCCGACCAGGACGCTCGCCGCGAGGGGCACGACCATCGCGAGGACCGTCCCGAGGCGGAAGTGCCGTACGCCCCGGGACGGCAGGACGTCCTGTGTGAGGACGCCGGCGACCGCCATGGTCAGGCCCGAGGCGGTGGAGAGGAACGCGGCGAAGGCACCGCCCGCGACCAGCGCGCCCAGCAGGTCGCCGCCCACTCCCCCGATCATCCGGTCGGGCAGCAGGAGGACGGCGGCGTCCGGGTCGCCGGTGAGGGTGAGTTCGGGGGCGTAGAGGCGGCCCAGGGCGCCGTAGACCGGGGGCAGCAGGTAGAAGGCGCCGACCAGGCCGAGGACCGCGACGGTGGTGCGGCGGGCGGCGACGCCGTGCGGGCTGGTGTAGAAGCGGACCACGACGTGCGGCAGGCCCATGGTGCCGAGGAACGTGGCGAGGATCAGTCCGTACGTGGCGTACAGCGGGCGTTCCTCTCGGCTCTCGGCCTGCGAAGGGGACAGGTCGCCGCCGCCGCGCTCGGCCTCGGGGACGGGCGCGCCCCGGGCGAAGGTGAGCCGGGTGCCGCGCTCGACGCGGTGGCTTCCGGCGGTGAGTTCCAGACGTGTGCCGGTGTGCGTACGGCCGTCGACGGTGCCGGTCACCGTGACGCTCAGGGGCCGGTCCAGCCTCAGGTCGATCGAGTCGTCGACGCGCACGACGCGCTGCTCGCGGAAGCTGGCCGGTTCGTCGAAGGCGTGCCGGGGTGCTCCGTCGCTCTGCCAGGTGAGGACGAGGAACAGGGCGGGGACGAGCAGGGCGGTGAGCTTCAGCCAGTACTGGAAGGCCTGGACGAAGGTGATGCTGCGCATGCCGCCTGCGGCGACGGTGGCGGTCACGACCACGGCGACGATCACTCCGCCGAGCCAGTCGGGAGCCCCGGTCAGCACGGTGAGGGTCAGTCCGGCGCCTTGGAGCTGGGGCAGCAGGTACAGCCAGCCGACGCCGACGACGAAGGCACCGGCGAGGCGCCGCACGGCCGGCGAGGCGAGGCGGGCCTCGGCGAAGTCGGGGAGGGTGTAGGCGCCGGAGCGGCGTAGCGGGGCGGCGACGAAGAGCAGCAGGACCAGGTAGCCGGCGGTGTAGCCGACCGGGTACCAGAGCATGTCGGGACCTTGCACGAGGACGAGGCCCGCGATGCCGAGGAAAGAGGCGGCGGAGAGGTATTCGCCGCTGATGGCGGCGGCGTTGAGGCGGGGGCCGACGGTGCGGGAGGCGACGTAGAAGTCGGAGGTGGTGCGGGAGATGCGCAGGCCGAAGGCACCGACGAGGACGGTCGCGACGACGACGAGGGCGACGGCGGGGACGGCGTAGCTGGAGTTCATGGGTGGCCGGGGTTCATCAGTGGGGCTTCGGGGTTCATCGGTGCGGCTTCAGCGGTCCTCGACGAGGCGTACGAAGTCGCGTTCGTTGCGCTCGGCACGGCGGACGTACCAGCGGGCGAGCAGGACGAGAGGGACGTAGAGGCCGAAGCCGAGGACGGCCCATTCGAGGCGACGGGTGCCGGGCATCGCCGCGAAGAGCAGCGGGAGCGGGCCGACGAGCAGGCCGAGGACCGCGAACACGGTGAGTGCGGCGCGCAGTTGGGTGCGCATCAGGGAGCGGACGTAGGTGTGGCCGAGGGTGGTCTGCTCGTCGATCTCGGTGCGCGGGCGGTAGTAGCCGGAGGTGGTCCTTCGGGCCTGCCGGGGCGGACCGGTGACGACGACGCGGCGTTCGGTGTGGTCCTGGGGCACTGTCACGGCCTCCGCATGAGGAGGTCGCGCAGTTCGCGCGTGTGGCGCCGGCTGACCTGGAGTTCCTCGGAGCCGACGAGGACGCTGACGGTGCCTGCGTCGAGGCGGAGTTCGCCGATGTGTCGCAGGGCGACGAGGTGGCGGCGGTGGATGCGGACGAAGCCGCGGGTGCGCCAGCGCTCCTCCAGGGTGGACAGCGGGATGCGCACCAGGTGGCTGCCCTTGTCGGTGTGCAGGCGGGCGTAGTCGCCCTGGGCCTCGACGTGGGTGATGTCGTCGACGGCGACGAAGCGGGTCACGCCGCCGAGTTCGACGGGTATGTGGTCCGGGTCCGGTTCGTGCACGGGGATGCGCGGGGCTGCGCCGCGCAGTTCGGCGGCGCGGCGGACGGCCTCGGCGAGGCGTTCCTTGCGGACCGGTTTGAGGACGTAGTCGACGGCCTTGAGGTCGAAGGCCTGCACGGCGAAGTCCTCGTGGGCGGTGACGAACACGACGAGCGGCGGCCGGGCGAAGCCGGTGAGCAGACGGGCGAGGTCGAGACCGTCGAGGCCGGGCATCTGGATGTCGAGGAAGACGACGTCGATGGCCTCGGGCCCGCCCGGGCCGGACTCCAGGGCGCGGTTCATGCGGCGCAGCGCCTCGGTCGCGTCGCCGGCGCCCTCGGCGCTGCCGATGCGGGGGTCGGCGTGCAGGAGGTAGAGCAGTTCCTCCAGAGAGGGGCGTTCGTCGTCGACAGCCAGGGCGCGCAGCATGAACCCGGAGTGTAGGGGTGATCCGAACATCTGGACATGCGCCGGGGGTGGACGTTCGTGCCGGACGCGATGCCCGCGCCCGGCGGGGCGCGAGCCGGGGCGCCGGTGGATACAGTGCGGCCATGAACAGCAGGTCCACGCCGTTCGACGAACTCGACCGGAAGATCATCACCGCGTTGATGGCGAACGCGAGGACGTCGTTCGCCGAGATCGGCACGGCGATCGGGCTGTCGGCCACGGCGGTCAAGCGGCGGGTCGACCGGCTGCGCGAGACGGGCGTGATCACCGGGTTCTCGGCGACGGTGAAGCCGTCGGCGCTGGGCTGGCGCACGGAGGCCTACGTCGAGGTGTACTGCGAGGGCGCCGCCCCGCCGCGGCGGCTGGCCGAGGTGGTGCGCGACTATCCGGAGATCGCCGCGGCGATGACCGTGACGGGCGGCGCGGACGCGCTGTTGCACGTGCGGGCGCGGGACGTGGAGCACTTCGAGGAGGTGCTGGAACGGATCCGGCAGGAGCCGTTCATCCGCAAGACGATCAGCGTGATGGTGCTGTCGCATCTGCTGCCGGAGAGCCCGGAGGCGGGGGCGAGCCATCCGGCCCCGGAGGGGGTTTCCGGCGGCGCAGCAGACGTGCGCTGAGCGTCGGTAAGACGCAGCGTTCCTGCGCGGACGCGCAATCTTTGTTTCTTGTCGCGCACCTCTCCCGGTTCCTACCGTTGTGTCAACCATCAGTCACACACCGTGAGGAAGCGGAGGGACCCCTCTGTGCCCGACTCCCGTGTGCCGCGCCGGCGGCGCTACCTCGTCTGCGAACCCAGACACTTCGCCGTGCAGTACGCGATCAACCCGTGGATGCATCCCGACGAACCCGTCGACGTCATCCGCGCCCTGGACCAGTGGCAGGCGCTGGTCGACACCTACCGTGTCCACGGCCATACCGTGGACAGTGTGAAACCCGTTCCGGGCCTGCCCGACATGGTGTTCGCGGCGAACGCGGCGGTCGTCGTCGACGGCCGCGTCTTCGGCTCGCTCTTCCACGCGCCCGAGCGCCGTCCCGAGTCCGTGCCGTACGAGGCGTGGTTCAAGACGGAGGGCTACGACGTCTACCACCCCGAGTCGGTGTGCGAGGGCGAGGGCGACCTGGTGCCGGCCGGACGCTGGATCCTGGCCGGGACGGGCTTCCGGACGACCCGGGAGGCCCACAGCGAGGTGCAGGAGTTCTTCGGGACGCCGGTGATCAGCCTGACGCTGGTGGATCCGTACTTCTACCACCTGGACACGGCGCTGTTCGTCCTCGACGAGGAGCACGACGGGAACATCGCCTACTACCCCGAGGCGTTCTCGCCGGGCAGCCGTGAGGTGCTGGCCCGGCTGTACCCGGACGCGGTGCTCGCCACCCGCGAGGACGCGATGGCGTTCGGGCTCAACTCCGTCTCCGACGGCCGCCACGTGTTCATCTCACCGGGGGCGACGGGTCTGGCCGGGCGACTGGCCGACCGCGGTTACGTCCCCGTCCCCGTCGACCTGTCCGAGTTCCACAAGGCCGGTGGCGGCATCAAGTGCTGCACCCAGGAGATCCGGGAGATCCGCTCATGACCGCACCCGTCCGCACCGAGGACCCGCAGGGAGCCCGTGGCTCGCGGGAGGCCCCTGACGCGCAGGAGACGCGTGGCTCGCAGGAGCTGATCAGCGCCGAGGAGCCGGTCCTCGCGCACAACTACCACCCGCTGCCGGTGGTCGTCGCCCGCGCCGAGGGCACCTGGGTGGAGGACGTGGAGGGACGGCGCTACCTCGACATGCTGGCCGGCTACTCGGCCCTGAACTTCGGCCACCGGCACCCGGCGCTGATCGAGGCGGCCCACCGTCAGCTCGACCGGCTGACCCTCACCTCGCGTGCCTTCCACAACGACCGGCTGGCCGGGTTCGCGGAGCGGCTGGCGGCGCTGACCGGCATGGACATGGTGCTGCCCATGAACACGGGTGCGGAGGCGGTCGAGAGCGGGGTGAAGGTGGCCCGCAAGTGGGCCTACGACGTCAAGGGCGTGCCGGCCGACCGGGCGACGATCGTGGTCGCCGCGGACAACTTCCACGGCCGTACGACGACGATCGTCAGCTTCTCCACGGACGAGACGGCCCGGGCGGGCTTCGGACCCTTCACCCCGGGGTTCCGGGTGGTGCCGTACAACGACCTCGCCGCGATGGAGGCGGCGGTCGACGAGACGACGGCGGCGGTGCTGATCGAGCCGATCCAGGGCGAGGCGGGGGTGATCATCCCGGACGAGGGCTACCTGGCCGGCGTGCGGGAGCTGACCCGCCGCAAGGGCTGTCTGTTCATCGCGGACGAGATCCAGTCCGGACTCGGGCGTACGGGCCGGACGCTGGCGGTCGAGCACGAGCCGGTGGTGCCGGACGTGCTGCTGCTCGGCAAGGCGCTGGGCGGCGGCATCGTGCCGGTGTCGGCGGTGGTCGGGCGCCGGGAGGTGCTCGGGGTGCTGCACCCGGGTGAGCACGGCTCGACCTTCGGCGGCAACCCGCTGGCCGCCGCGGTCGGTACGGCGGTGGTGGAGCTGCTGGAGACGGGCGAGTTCCAGCGCCGTGCGGCGGAGCTGGGCGTGATCCTGCGCGACGGGCTGACGGCCCTGGTCGGCAGGGGCGTCGTCGGCTTCCGCTCGCGCGGTCTGTGGGCGGGCGTCGACATCGACCCCGCGCTCGGCACCGGCCGCGAGATCAGCGAACGCCTGATGCGCCAGGGGGTCCTTGCAAAGGACACCCACGGCTCGACCATCCGCCTGGCCCCACCGCTCACCATCACGGACGAGGAGCTGACGGGGGCACTCGGGGCGCTGGAGAAGGCGCTGGGGTAAGGGGCTCGGGTCACGGGGGCGAGGCGGCACCCCGCGCCGGACCAGACGCCCTCGGGGACGGGGTGACGCCTCGGGCCGACCGCTCTGCCCGGCGCCGGAGGGCGGCACCCCGCGCCAGGCAGACCGCTCCCACCCGGGGCCAGGGGCATCCCGCGCCGGGCAAAGCGCTCCCGCTGGGCGGGGGCGGCACCCCGCGCCGGACCGAACGCCCTCGGGGACGAGGGGCGACTCGGGCCGACCGCTCTCGCCGGGGCCGGGGGACGGCACCCGCACCGGGCAGACCGCTCCCGCCCGGGGCCAGGGGCACCCCGCGCCGGGCAAAGCGCTCCCGCTGGGCGAGGGCGGCACCCCGCGCCGAACCGAACACCCTCGGGGACGGGGGGCCCACTCGGGCCGACCGCTCTGCCCGGCGCCGGAGGGCGGCACCCCGCGCCGGGCAGACCGCTCTCGCCCGGGGCCAGGGGCACCCCGGGTCAGGCAGAGCGCTCCCGCTGGGCGGGGGTGGCGACTCGGGCAGACCGCTCTCGCCGGGGTGGGGCGGCGGCTGGGACAGACCGCTTCCTCTCTGCGAGGCTGCGCACGGATGCGTCCGGCCCTCTGCGCGAGGCGGCGCGCGCGTGGGGACGGGCGCGGTGTCGACCGGGCGGGTGCCGCACAGGCGTGCACACCGGTCGCCTGCCCGCCCCTCGCCGACCGGCCCTTCGCCGCACCGACAGAGCCGGTGCGGCCAGCCCTTCCCGGGCCGGCCGCCACACACCGACCAGCCCTTCGCCGCGCATACGAAGCCGGGCCCGCGTGCTGGTCCCTGGCCGGCCGCCCCGTCGGCTGCTCTCGCGTCGCGTGACGGAACCGGGCGGCGTGTGCGGCACCAGCCCGCTCGCCGTCTTCAATCCGGCCGCGGGACGCTGTTCACCGCGTCGGGCCCCGGGCGCCCTTCCGGCCCCGCACAAGCCGCCCCGCGTCGCCGGAAGGGTGAAGATTGAGGCAAGAGGTGGTAGACCACTCTCAGCGACAGAGAGGTCGGCCGTGGGCGCAGACGAGGTGGGCGGTGTTGCCCGGCAGAGGTTCGACGTGGCCGACGCGGCGCCCCTGTTGCTCGATCCACAGGGCGTGGTGACGGGCTGGACCGACGATGCCCGGCGGCTGCTGGCGTACCCGGCCGGCGAGGCGGTCGGCAGGAAGCTGGCCGACCTGCTGGTCGCCGAGGACGCGCAGCGCGTACCGGACCTGGTCGAGCGGTGCCGCAGGAACGGTTGCTGGACGGGGTTGCTGACGGCCCGCCGCAGGGACGGGCAGCCGGTGAGGGTCGCGGCCCGGATCACCTCGGCCGAGGAGGCGCAGGGCGGCGCGCAGTGGCTGCTGCTCCTGTCGGAGCTGTCCGGCGCCCCCGGCTGGGACATGAGCCGCACGGTCCTGGAGCAGATGGCGGCCGGCGCCCCGGTCGGGATCGCGATCGTGGACACGGACCTGCGTTTCGTGTGGTCGAACGCCGCCCTGGAGCAGTTCGGCGGCGGTCCGGCGGCGCGCCGGCTGGGGCTGCGCTTCGCGGACGTGCAGCCGGGCATGGACGCCCAGGCGGTCGAGGCGCAGATGCGGCACGTGCTGGAGACCGGCGAGCCGGTGGTCGGCTACGAGCACGTGGGCCACGTGCGCTCGGCCCCGCTGCGGGAGACGGCGCACATGCTGTCGTTCACCCGCCTCGAGGACGACCGGGGCCATCCGATCGGCGTGTACTACACGGTCGTGGACATGACCGAGCGGCACCGTGCGCGGCAGCGGCTGGCGCTGCTCGACCGTGCGGGCGAGAGCATCGGCCGCAGTCTCGACCTCCCGCGCACCGCGCAGGAACTGGCGGACGTGGCCGTGCCGGGGCTGGCCGACTTCGTCACCGTGGACCTGCTGGAGTCGGTGCTGCGGGGCGGCGAGCCGGCGCCGGGGCCGCTCGCGGAGTCGGAGGAACCGGTGGAGCTGCGCCGCGCGGGCTACCGGTCCGCGCAGGACGATCTCGCGGAGGCGGTCATCGAGATCGGCGAGGGGGTGGCCTTCCGGGCCGGGACGCCGCCCTTCCGCTGTCTGGCCACGGGACGTTCGTGGCGCGCGGAGCGGCTCGATCCGCTGACCCGGGACTGGACCACGCGGACCTCGAGCGGCCGCCGGGCCACGTTCCGGGAGCTGGGCCTGCACAGCGTGATGACCGTGCCGATACGCTCGCGCGGCATCACCCTGGGCATCACGACCTTCTACCGGCGCGACGACCGGGAGCACTTCGACGAGGAGGACCTGCGGCTGGCCGAGGACCTCGTCGCCCGCGCGGCCGTCTGCGTGGACAACGCCCGCCGCTACACGCGCGAGCGGGACGCGGCGCTCGTCCTCCAGCGCAGCCTGCTCCCCCACCGGCTGCCCGAGCAGGACGCCGTCGAGGTGGCCGCGTGCTACCGGCCGGCGGACGAGCTGACCGGTCTCGGCGGCGACTGGTACGACCTCATCCCGCTGTCCGGGGCGCGGGTCGCCCTGGTCGTGGGCGAGGTGCCGGGGCACGGCATCGACGCCGCCGCGGCCATGGGGCAGTTGCGGACCGCCGTGCGGACCCTGGCGGCTCTGGACCTGCCGCCCGCCGAGGTGCTGGCTCACCTCGACGACCTGGTGGCGCGTTCGGCGCGGGAGGAGGGCGCCGAGCCCGGGACGATGGGGTCCGCGGGCACGCAGGGCGTGGGCTCCGCTTGCCTGTACGTCGTGTACGACCCCGTCGACGGGGGGTGTGCGCTGGCCGCGGCGGGGCATCCCGCCCCTGCCGTGGTGCGGCCCGACGGCTCGGTCGTGTTCGTGGAACTGCCGCAGGGGCCGCCGCTCGGCGTGGGCGGCCCGCCCTTCGAGGCGGCCGAGCTGTCCCTGGCGGAGGGCAGCACCCTGGCGCTGCACACCGACGGACTGCTGGCCCGGGGCGAGACCTGGGCCGTCGACGCCGGCCGGGAGCGGCTGCGCCGGGCCCTGGAGCAGAAGGGCCCGCTCGAGTCGTACTGCCGGTCCGTGGTCGACGCGCTGGTCCCGGACCGCCCGTACGACGACGTGGCCCTGCTGATGGCCCGGACGAAACGTCTCGGCAGCGGGCAGGTCGCGGCCTGGGACCTGCCCTCGGACCCGGCCGTGGTCGCCGACGCCCGCCGCACGGCCACTCGGCAGCTCGCGCACTGGGGCCTGGAGGAGCTGGCTTTCACGACGGAGCTGGTGGTGAGCGAGCTCGTCACCAACGCCATCCGGTACGCCACCGGGTCCATCCGGCTCCGGCTGATCCGGGAGCGTGCCCTGGTCTGCGAGGTCCTCGACGGCGGCGCCACCGCGCCCCATCTGCGCCATCCCCGCACGACGGACGAGGGCGGGCGCGGGCTCCTGCTGGTCGCCCAGCTCACCCAGCGGTGGGGAACGCGATTCGTCCCCGAGGGGAAGATCATCTGGGCCGAGCAGTCCTTGACGGATCTCCCCGGTGCGGACGGTTGAGGTTCGCCCATACCGTGCGAAACTGGTGTGACCCCCGGCAGCGGTGAGGCGGCGGCCATGGCGGAGACGGCGATCGACTACGGCGCGGTGTTCAAGGCTCTGCCCGGCATGGTGGCGCTCCTGACACCGGAACTCGTGTACGCGGACGCCAACGACGAGTTCGTCCGCGTCTCCGGTCGCTCGCGCGAGCAGCTGATCGGCAAGTACCTGTTCGACGTCTTCCCGGACAACCCGAACGACCCGGCCGCGACGGGCATGCGCAATCTGGAGGCGTCGCTGTACCGCGTCCTCGCCACCGGGGAGCGCGACGCGATGGCCCTGCAGCGCTACGACGTCGAGGACCCGGAGCGGCCCGGCGAGTGGTCGAAGCGCTACTGGAGCCCCGTGAACGCACCGCTGCTCGGCGCGGACGGCGAAGTCGTGCTGATCCTGCACCGCGTGGAGGAGGTCACGGAGCTGATCCGGGCCCGGGGCGGCTCTCCGGGGGACCGGGGCAGCCGGTCGCAGGTTCTGGAGGCCGAGCTGTACACCCGGGCCCGCGAACTGCAGGAGCTCAACGAGCGGTTGCGGCAGGCGCACTCCCGGGAGCGGGAGGTGGCGCTGGCGCTGCAGGAGGCGATGCTTCCCGCACCCCGGCAGATCCGCAATCATCCGGCCGCCGTCCGGTACCGCCCCGCGGTGGGCGCGCTCAACGTGTGCGGCGACTGGTACGACCTGGTCGACCTGGTGGGTGGTGACCGGATCGGTGTGGCCGTGGGCGATGTGGTCGGGCACGGCCTGGAGGCGGCCGGAGTGATGGGCCAGCTACGCAGTGCGCTCACCGCGGCCTCCCGGGTCGCCGACGGGCCGGCCCAGGCCCTGGACGTACTGGGGCGCTACGCCCACGTCATCGACGGAGCCGAGTCGGCGACCGCCGCCACGACGTTCATCGACTGCGACCGGCACATCATCACGTACAGCAGTGCCGGGCATCCGCCGCCCGTGCTCGTCCACGCCGACGGGCGCACGGAGTTTCTCGACCAGGCCACGGACACGCCGCTCGACGCCCGCCCGGACCCGATCCCGAGACCCCAGGCGGAGACCACGTTCACGCCGGGCGCCACGCTCGTGCTCTACACCGACGGCCTGATCGAACGGCGTCGCGAGGACATCGACAAGGGCCTGGAACGGCTCGCCGACGCCCTGCACGGCCACCGGGACCAGGACCCCGAGACGCTGGCCGACACCGTTCTGCTGGAGTTGCTGCCGCCCGGCGGTGCCACCGACGACACCGCGCTGATCATCGTGCGCCTGTGAGCTACATCCGGGTTCTGCCGTGGTCGAGCAGCCGGACGCGGTCGACGTTCTGCCGGTCCTCGGCGTCCGCACTGGGCTCACCGGCGAACCAGGCGTCCAGGATCTCCGTCAGCAGCGGCTGGGACGTCAGCCGCAGGCTGAGCGCGAGCACGTTGGCGTCGTTCCAGCGGCGCGCCCCGTCGGCCGTGTAGGCGTCCGTGCACAGGGCCGCCCGTACGCCGGGCACCTTGTTCGCGGCGATGGAGGCGCCCGTGCCGGTCCAGCAGCACACCACCGCCTGGTCGGCCGTTCCCCCGGCGACCTCGCGGGCCGCCGCCTCGGAGCACACCGCCCACTGCGGGTCGTCCCCCGGGCGCAGCGCGCCGTGCGCGCGCACCTCATGACCTCGCTCGCGCAGGGCGGCCACGAGGGAGCGGGCGACGGGTTCGTCCATGTCCGAGGAAACAGCGATCCGCATGCCTGGCAGGTTACTCTCCGGTGCCGCCGAGTCCACCGGCCCACGGCGGCCGTCGCGCCCGCAAGAGCCACCCGCAGGTCAGGCACCCCCGCTATCACGCCAGGCCGCCCGTTCGGCTTGCCCGTCACCCGGGTGGCGCAGCACGCTGATCCCGCGACCCTCCCCAGCCGCAGGAGTACCACCGGACTCCCCCGCCTGACTGACCATCAGTCAATTGGCGAAGGATCTGTGTCCTCCGCCCGCACGAGGTGCCCGGTGACCGCGCCTGCACCTACACTGGCACCCCACGACATGCCGGTTGACCTGCTGGAACGCGGCGGTTGAGGCCGCCGCGAGAGTCGAGGAGCGCCCGCTTTGTTCTACTACCTGCTGAAATATGTGCTGCTGGGCCCGCTGCTGCGACTGGTCTTCCGGCCTCGAATAGAGGGCCTGGAGCACGTTCCCGCTGAGGGCGCCGCGATCATCGCCGGTAACCACCTGTCGTTCTCGGACCACTTCCTGATGCCCGCCATCCTCAAACGGCGCATCACCTTCCTCGCCAAGGCCGAGTACTTCACGGGCCCGGGCGTCAAGGGCAGGCTGACGGCGTTCTTCTTCCGCAGCGCGGGGCAGATCCCGGTCGACCGCTCCGGCAAGGACGCGGGCCAGGCCGCCATCCGCGAGGGCCTCGGCGTGCTGAGCAAGGACGAGCTGCTCGGCATCTACCCGGAGGGCACCCGCTCGCACGACGGCCGGCTCTACAAGGGCAAGGTCGGGGTGGCGGTGATGGCCCTCAAGGCCGGCGTCCCGGTGATCCCCTGCGCGATGATCGGCACCTTCGAGGCACAGCCGCCCGGCAAGGTCATCCCCAACATCCACCCCGTGGTGATCCGCTTCGGCGAGCCCCTCGACTTCTCCCGCTACGAAGGCATGGAGAACGAGAAGGCCGTGCTGCGCGCCATCACCGACGAGATCATGTACGCGATCCTCTCGCTGTCCGAGCAGGAGTACGTCGACCGGTACGCGGCCGTGGTGAAGGCCGAGGAGGCAGCCGCCACGAAGGAGCGGAAGTTCCGTCGCATGCCCCTCAGTTGAGCTCTGCTGTCGGCAGATGACCGTTCCCGGCCGAGGTTCGGCGATCTACGGTCGCGGCATGAGACGTGCTGTGGTGATCGGGGCGGGCGGGCAGATCGGCAGGCCCGCGGTGCGGGTGCTGGCGCGGGACGGCTGGGAGGTGACGGCCGCGTCGCGCGGCGGCCTCCGGGACGAGAACTGGCCCGTCGAGGTGCGGACGCCGCGCCTGGACCGCGAGGACGACGCGGCGCTCGGCGCGCTGATCGGCGACGGCTGCGACCTGGTGGTCGACCTGGTCGCCTACGGGGCCCGGCACGCACGGCAGCTCACGGGCCTGGCCGACCGGATCAGCTCGGCCGTGGTGGTGTCGTCCGTGTCGGTGTACGAGGACGGCGAGGGCAGGGGCTTCGACACCATGGGTGAGCCGGACGGGCTCCCGCAGTACCCCGTGCCGATCACGGAGGACCAGGTCACGGTCCCGCCGGGGGGCACCACGTACAGCACCCGCAAGGTGGCCCTGGAGCGTGAACTCCTCGCGGCGGCCGACCGGTTGCCCACGACCGTGCTGCGGCCGGGCGCGGTCCACGGACCGTACAGCCCGCTCCCCCGCGAGTTGTACTTCGTCAAACGGAACCTCGACGGCCGGCGCAGGCGTGTGCTCGCCTTCCGGGGTGAGAGCGTCTTCCACACCTCGGCGGCGCGCAACATCGCCGAACTGATCCGGCTCGCGGCGGCCCGGCCGGGCTCCCGGGTGCTCAACGCCTGCGATCCGCGGCCGCCGGCCGTGTCGGAGATCGGAGCCGCGGTGGACGCGGTCATGGGGGTGGAGACGGACACCGTCCTGCTGGACGGGCCCGCGCAGACGTCCGTGGGCCGTACGCCCTGGTCGGCGGAGCTGCCCGTGCTGTGCGACATGTCCGCCGCGGAACGGGAGCTGGGCTACCGGCCGGTCCTGGCCTACCCGGACAGCCTGCCCGAGACGGTCGAGTGGCTCACCCGCCGGCTGTCCGAGCAGGACTGGCAGGCGGCGTTCCCCACCCTCGCCCGCGCCTACCCGGACCTCTTCGACTACGCGGCGGAGGACGCCTGGTTCGCGGCCCGGCGGACATGAGGAAGGGGCGGCCGGTGTCCCGGCCGCCCCTCACCACCGTCGGACGACGGCTACGGCTTCGGCGTGGCGTGCGGCGCGCAGGTCACGTCGGCGCCGTCCAGCTTGCCGGTGAGCAGGTAGCTGTCCACCCGGGGGTTGATGCAGGGGTTCACCAGGCTGGTGACACCGTGCGAGCCCGCGTCCTTCTCGGTGATCAGACGGGAGCCCTTGAACCGCTTGTGCAGCTCCACGGCACCCTCGTACGGGGTTGCCGCGTCGCGCTCGGACTGGACGATGAGCACGCCGGGCAGACCCTTGCCGGTCTTGACGTTCAGCGGCGTCTGCTGCTTGGCGGGCCAGGTGGCGCACGGCAGGTTCATCCAGGCGTTGGCCCAGGTCATGAACGGGTGGTCCTTGTGCAGCCGCGTGTTGTCGCGGTCCCAGGTGCGCCAGCTGGTGGGCCACTTGGCGTCCGCGCACTCCACGGCGGTGTAGACGGCGTTGCCGTTCTCCGATGACGCGTTGCCGACCGTGTCGGACAGGTCCGGGGCGGCGGCGTCGACGAGCGCCTGGGTGTCACCGGCGACGTACTTGCTGAAGACCGAGGCGGTCGGCGCCCAGGCGGAGTCGTAGTACGGGGCGCTCTGGAAGAAGGAGATGAGCTCGGCCGGGCCGACGACCCCGCCGATGGGGTTCTTCTTCGCGGTGGCGCGCAGCTCCAGCCACTTCGCCTGGACGGCGGCGCGGGTGGTGCCCAGGTGGTAGGTCGCGTCGTTCGCGGCGACCCAGTCCTGCCAGTCCTTCCAGCGGCCCTCGAACGCGACGTCCTGGTCCAGGTTGGCCTGGTACCAGATCTTGTCCCGCGAGGGGTTGACCACGCTGTCGACGACCATGCGGCGCACGTGGCCCGGGAAGAGGGTGCCGTAGACGGCGCCCAGGTAGGTGCCGTAGGAGACGCCGAGGAAGTTGAGCTTCTTCTCGCCGAGGGCGGCGCGGATGACGTCGAGGTCGCGCGCGGTGTTCGGCGTGGTCATGTGCGGCAGCATCGCACCGCTGCGCTCCTGGCAGCCCTCGGCGTACTCGCGGGCCAGCTTGCGCTGGGCGAGCTTGTCGGCCTCGGAGTCGGGCACCGGGTCGGCCTTGGGCGCCTTGACGAACTCCTGGGGGTCGACGCAGGAGATGGGCGCGGACTTGCCGACGCCGCGCGGGTCGAAGCCCACGAAGTCGTAGGCCTTGGCCACGTTGGCCCAGACGGCGTTCTTGTTGGTGACCCGGGTCGGGAAGCGCAGCCCCGAGCCGCCGGGCCCGCCGGGATTGTAGATGAGCGCGCCCTGCCGCTCGGCCTTGGTGCCGGTGTTTCCGATGCGGTCGACGGCGAGCTTGATCTGCTTGCCGTGGGGCTTGGCGTAGTCGAGCGGCACGGTGACGTACCCGCACTGGATCGGCTTGGCCAGGTTCCAGTCGGCGGGGCAGTCCTGCCAGTCGATGCCGGCCTTCGCGGCCCGGGCGGCGGCGATCGCGGCGCCCTTGGCCTCCCGGTCCTGGCCGTGGCTGCCCGCGCTCGCGTTCGCGGTGGGCGCCGCCACGGCGCCGGCTATCAGCGTGGCCGTGACGAGCGCGCCGGCCGAACCGAGCGCCGCCACCCGCCTCTTCGGTCTCGAACCCCTCAAGGGGGACCTCCCCGTACCTCGTTGAGATCAGTACGGGCGATCCTCCCGGTTGTGGGGTCCCTGACAACAGGGGCACGCGCCCTTCGTTGCCAATCCGATAAACGGAGAGGGTGTGCTCATCTACGGACACCCGGCCTGCGGGAGCCGGTCGCCCTGGGGCGGACGCCCAGGTCTACCCCAGCGACGCGAGGGCCTCGTCGAGCAGCCGCCTGAGCCGGAGCGCGTCCGGCGCCACCGCGGTCACCAGCGCGGCGGGCCCGGCGAGCGGCACCAGCGAAGCCCCCTCCCCCAGCACCCGGGCCGTCACCGGCTCGGCGGCGAACTCCGGGCGCACCAGGACCAGTTGTCCAACGGCACGGTGCCCAGCCAGTACGGCGGGCCCGTCCCAGCCGCCCGGTGCACCGGGCCCGCAGGACAGCTCCTGGTCGAGCACGGCATGGCCGGCGACCCGCACCGTCAGACGGCTCGTGAGCCGCCCGGGTTCCTCACCGACGCGTCCGAGCACCTGTTCCTCGCGCAGCACGAGCCGGGCCGTCGCGGCGAGTTCGACGCGGGTGGTGACATGGAGGTCACTGCTCCGGGCCGAGATCAACTGCTCGGGAAGCCAGTGCAGTTCGGCGCGGTCAGCGACGGCGAGCCGGACGTCGTAGCGGGCTTCGCCCTTGGCCTGTCCGGGCAGGGCGATGGTGGCGGCGGCCGACCCGACGGACAGCCGCGCGCCCTCCTCCACCCGGCCCTGAACGGTGAAGTGGTCACCGCCGAGCGGCCCGCTCATCGCGCCGACCAGCATGACCCGCGCCCCGGCGCCGGTGGCCCGGGTGCGCCGCAGCGCCAGGGGCCCGTCGCTCTCCAGCACGGGCAGCGAGGTCCCGCCGCGCCCGTCGTCCCGGGCGACGATCCGCGCGACGGACCGCACTCCGGCACCGGCACGCACGCTCACGCCCTCCACGCGGCGAGCTGCGCGCGCACCCACGCGGCCACGTCCGCGACCCCGGCCTCACTGCGCAACGACTGGAAGACCACGGGAAGTTCGGCGCGTTGCGCCTTGGCGTCGGCAGCCATCCGGGCGAGGTCGGAGCCGACGTAGGGGGCGAGGTCGGTCTTGTTGACGACGAGGAGGTCGGCGGTGGTCACGCCCGGGCCGCCCTTGCGTGGGATGTCGTCGCCCCCGGCCACGTCGATCACGAAGATCTGGGCGTCGACGAGCCCCTTGGAGAAGGTCGCGGTGAGGTTGTCCCCGCCGGACTCCACGAGCACCAGATCGAGTGCCCCGACCGCGTCCTCCAGGTCCTCCACCGCTTCCAGGTTCGCGGAGATGTCGTCCCGGATCGCGGTGTGCGGACAGGCGCCCGTCTCCACGGCCGTGATCCGCTCGGGCGGCAGCACGGCCTCGCGGAGCAGGAACTCGGCGTCCTCCCGCGTGTAGATGTCGTTGGTGACGACGGCGAGCGACAGCTCCTCCCTGAGCGCCCGGCAGAGCGCGGCGACGGTGGCGGTCTTCCCGGACCCCACAGGGCCGCCGAGCCCGATGCGGAGCGCTCTGCGGGTGCCGTCGGGGCGGTGGGCGTCCGCGCTGAGGGCGGTGGAGGTGTTGTGGTGGTGATCGAGGTGCATGTGCGGCTCCTGGTGAGGCGGGCCCGGGGTGGCGGGCGATGATGGCGAGGTGCGGGTGAGTGGGGGCTGATCGCGCAGTTCCCCGCGCCCCTGAGGGGCTGGTCTGCGGGGCGTCCGGGAGGCGGCTACGACGCGAACAGCCGCACCGGCCAGGCCGCGTGCGCCTCCGCGCCGATCTCCAGCAGCGGCGCCGACGCCGCGGGCAGTGCGTCGACCCCGTCGTCGACCACGCGTCGCGCCGCCTCCACCGCACGGTCCACCACGCGGTCCACCTCCGGCGCCAGCCGGGCCAGGACCGCCGTTGCGTCGAAGGGGTCCAGGCTGAGCAACCGCACCGTCGCCGAGGCGGGCCCGCTCACACTCTCGTACGCCGCGCAGTACGCCGCGTCCACCGGACCCAGCCCCGCGGCCCGGGCGGCCAGCCCGAGCACCACCGGCTGATGCGCCCCCTTGGGGAACTCCCTCCCCAGTCCGTCCAGTTCGGCGGACGGCCAGGTCGCCCGGGCGGCCCGCAGCAGCTGCCTGCCCAGTTTCCGGGCGGCGGTCCTCAGCGCGGGCGACGGCGTGCGCGCGTCGGCGGCACGGTCCAGCGCGACGGGGTCGATCCCCAGCGCCGCGGCCGCCGACAGGCCCGCCGCCGTCAGCCCCGCCGTGTGCAACCGCCCCCGGCAGAACTCCCCCAGGCTCGCCGCACCACTGATCCGCCCGGCCTTGACCGCCGCCTCGGCGCCACCGGAATGCGCATGGCCCCCGGCGGGAAACCGTCCGTCGGCCAGGACGAGAAGCGCTGTACGTGACATCGGATCACCCTCAGAACAGGAAGTACCGCTGCCCCATGGGCAGTTCGGTAGCAGGCGCCGCCTCGACGAGTTCCCCGTCGATGTGCACGGCGAAGCTGTCGGGGTCGACCCGTACCTCGGGCCGCGCGTCGTTCTCGCGCATGTCGGCCTTGGTGACCCCGCGCGTCGACTCGATCGCCGCGAACCGCTTCCCGAGCCCCAGCCGCTCCGGCAGTCCGGCCTCGACGGCCAGGGGCGCGACGAAGTTGAGGGAGTTGGAGGCAGGGGCCCGCCCGATCGCCCCGTACATCGGCCGCGGCAGGATCGGCTGCGGCGTGGGGATCGAGGCGTTCGCGTCGCCCATCTGCGCGTACGCGATCTGCCCGCCCTTGATGACGAGGTGCGGCTTGACGCCGAAGAACGCCGGCTCCCACAGCACCAGGTCGGCCAGCTTGCCGCTCTCCACCGACCCGACCTCCCGGGCCAGGCCCTGTGCGAGCGCGGGGTTGATCGTGTACTTGGCCACATAGCGACGGACCCGACGGTTGTCGGCCCGTCCGTCCCCGGGCAGCGCGCCCCGCCGCCGCTTCATCACGTGCGCGGTCTGCCAGGTCCGCATGACGACCTCGCCGACGCGCCCCATGGCCTGGGAGTCCGAGGAGATGATCGAGATCGCTCCCAGGTCGTGCAGCACGTCCTCCGCCCCGATCGTGGACGGCCGGATCCGGGACTCGGCGAAGGCCAGGTCCTCCGGCACCGCGGGGTTGAGGTGGTGGCACACCATCAGCATGTCGAGGTGTTCCTCGGCGGTGTTGACGGTGAACGGCCGGGTCGGGTTGGTGGAGCTGGGCAGCACGTACGACTCGGAGACCACGGTCATGATGTCCGGTGCGTGCCCCCCGCCCGCGCCTTCGGTGTGGTAGGCGTGGATGCCCCGTCCGGCGATCGCGGCCAGCGTGTCGCCCACGAAACCGGCCTCGTTGAGCGTGTCGGTGTGGATGGCGACCTGGATGCCCGTCCGCTCGGCGACGGTCAGTGAGGCGTCGATGACCGCCGGGGTGGAGCCCCAGTCCTCGTGCAGCTTCAGGCCGAGCGCGCCGCCGCGGATCTGCGACAGCATCGCCTCGTGGGAGACGGTGTTGCCCTTGCCGAGCAGGCCGATGTTGAGCGGGTAGGCCTCCATCGCCTCCAGCATCCGGGCGAGGTGCCAGGGGCCGGGGGTCACGGTGGTGGCTTTGGACCCCTCGGCCGGGCCGGTGCCGCCGCCGACGAGGGTCGTGATGCCCGAGGAGAGCGCCTCGTCGGCGATCTGCGGGCAGATGAAGTGGACGTGCGCGTCGATCGCGCCGGCCGTGAGGATCCGCCCGTTGCCCGCGATGATCTCGGTCTCCGGGCCGATCACCAGCTCCGGGTGGACGCCGTCCATGGTGTCGGGGTTGCCGGCCTTGCCGATGCCGGTGATCCGGCCGTCGCGGATGCCGACGTCGGCCTTGACGATCCCCCAGTGGTCGATGATCACCGCACCGGTGATCACCGTGTCCGGGCTGCCCTCCGCGCGAGTGACCCGCGCCTGGCCCATGGACTCGCGGATGACCTTGCCGCCGCCGAACACGGCCTCGTCACCGGCGAGTCCGGGACCGCCGGAACGGTCCTCCTCGATCTCTACCAGCAGGTCGGTGTCGGCGAGGCGGATCCGGTCGCCGGTGGTGGGGCCGAACAGGTCGGCGTACGCGGCACGCGAGATCTCAGGCATCGAGGGCACCTCCGGTCTCCCCGCGCAGACCGGGCACCACACGGGCCCCGGCCAGCGGAACGAGTTCGACGTCGACGGGAATCCCGGGCTCGAAGCGCACGGCCGTGCCGGCGGCGACGTTCAACCGCTTGCCGCGCGCGGCCGCCCGGTCGAACTCGAGACCGGGATTGGCCTCGGCGAAGTGGTAGTGGGAGCCGACCTGCACGGGCCGGTCTGCGGCATTGAGGACGGTGAGCCGGGTGACCTCGCGCCCCTCGTTGTAGGCAATCGGGTCCTCGGCGAACAGGATCTCTCCGGGAATCACGGCGTCCTCCCGGTCAGACGATCGGCTCGTGGACGGTGACGAGCTTGGTGCCGTCCGGGAAAGTGGCCTCGACCTGGACGTCGTGGATCATCTCCGGGATGCCCTCCATGACGTCGTCCCTGGTCAGGATTTTGCGCCCGGAGGACATGAGGTCCGCGACGGTCCGGCCGTCCCGCGCACCCTCGAGGATGTGCGAGGTGATGAGCGCGACCGCCTCGGGGTGGTTGAGCTTCAGCCCGCGGGCCCGGCGCTTCTCGGCGACGTCCGCCGCCACGTGGATCAGCAGTCGTTCTTGCTCGTGCGGGGTCAGCTGCACGTCCCACCTCACAGTCGTCGCTCCGGGCGGTGCGGGGCCCGGTTGCCGCGGCCACGGGGCAAAGTGCCAGGTGGCGTGGGACGGCAGGCTAGTTGGAGCGCGTTTCGGGCACGTTAACCGAGCTGTGATCAACCGGTCGGCGTGTCTCCGCCCCGCATGCCGGTCAGCGCCCGCAGACCGTCTCGGAGGACCTCGACCGGTGCCGGGCCGAAGAGGGACTGCTGGGTGATGAACCCGAGCACGGCGGCGATCATCGTGCGGGCCACATGGTCGGGCTCCACGTCCGCCCGCATCATCCCGGCCTCCTGGTAGCGCTCGACGATCCTCCCCCAGGCCGCGCGGACCGAGCCGTAGCCCTCCTCCAGCAGCAGCGCCAGCTCCTCGTTGCGCAGGGTCTCCGTCCAGACCTGGACGACGAGCCGGGGGAAGGCGGGCCGGCCGTCGACGACGAGGGACTCACGGGCGGCGAGCGTGCTGCCGAGGACGGAGGCGACGAGTTCGTCGGGCGGCGGGGGCGGACTCTGCCGCGCCGCCTCCTCGAAGGCTTCACGGACCGAGCCGAGCACCTCGGCGACGATGGCGCCGATCAGCTCCTCCTTGCCGCTGAAGTAGCGGTAGACCGCACCGGCCGAGAGGTCGACCTCCTTCAGCACGTCCTGCATGGACGTGGCGTGGAAGCCGTTGCGGGCGAAGCAGAGCGCGGCGCCGTCGAGGATCTGGCGGCGGCGGGCGTCGAGGTGTTGCTGGGACACGCGGGCCATGATCCCCAAAGTAAAACGAATATTCATTCTTGACAAGACGCCACGACCGGAGCACGGTGAAGGCAAGGAAAAACGAACGATCCTTCTTTTTTCGTTCCGGTTCCGCTCGCCCCAGGAGAGCCTCATGCCTTCCCGCAACCGCCCCGTGATCGCGGTCGTCGTCCTCATCCCCGTCCTGGCAGCGCTGGCCCTGTGGGCCTTCGCCTGGCCGGCCTCCCGCATCGCGCCCCGCGACCTGCCGCTGGGCGTGGCAGGACCGCCCGCCGCGGCGGCCCAGGCCGAGCGGCAGCTGGAGCGGCACGAGGGCGCCTTCGAAGTCCACCGCTACGCCGACGAGGCCGCCGCCCGGGACGCCATCGAGGACCGGCGCGTGTACGGCGCGGTCGTGGTCACACCGCAGGGGCCTGAACTGCTGACCGCGTCCGCGGCCGGGCCGGCCGTCGCCCAGTTCCTCCAGCAGGCCGTGGCACAGCAGGCCGCCGCCCAGGGCACACCGGTCAGGACGGTCGACGTCGTGCCCACCCCGGCCGGCGATCCGCGCGGCGTGGTGCTGAACGCCGCCGTGCTGCCGCTCGCCCTGGCCGGCATCGCGGCGGGCGCGGTGGTCACCCTGCTGGGGCTGCGCGGTGGCCGGGCCGTCCTCGCGCTGCTCGGCGCGTCCGCCCTGGTGGGTGTGGTCGCGGCGGGGATCGCACACAGCTGGCTCGGGGCGCTCGGCGGAGCCTGGTGGGCGGAAGCCGGTGTGCTCGCCCTGTCCACGCTGGCCGTCGGCGGCGCCGTCGCCGGACTCGCCGCCCTGATCGGCCCCGCCGGCACGGGCATCGGGGCCGCTCTGGTGATGCTGATCGGCAACCCCTTCTCCGGCGCCACCTCGGCCCCGCAGATGCTGCCGGAGCCGGCCGGCGCGATCGGGCAGTGGCTGCCGCCCGGCGCGGGCACGTCGCTGCTGCGCTCGGTGTCGTACTTCGACGGCGCGGCGGCGACCGGCCCCGGCCTGACACTGGCCTGGTGGGCGGTGCTGGGCCTGGGCGCCGTGCTGCTCGGCGGCTCCCTCAGGGCCCGGAAGGCGGGCGCCGGCCCCGCAGCCGACCGCCGGGAACTCTCGGCCGTCGCCTGACCGGCACATGCATGAGGGGACCGTGCGCCTCCGTCGTAGCGGACGGGGCGCACGGTTTTCCGTTTGTGCGGGACCGGGACTCGGTCTTCGTCTGTGCGCGGCCGAAGATTCAGGTTCCGGCATCTGCCCCTACTGCGCCGGGAACTCAGACATCCGTCCCTCCTGCGCCGGGGACTCAGGCATCCGCCCCACGGGGGCCAGGCCCGCCGTCCCCATAGAACCCCGGTGGCCGGCCCTCTGGTGCTCCGGCGCGATGCCCGCGAAGCTCCTGGAGGAGCGGATCTCTTCCTGGGGGCACCGGTGGACGCGACCTCGGCGAACGCCGTGATGGCCCAGTTCATGCACTTGGAGCATCAGGCCCCGGAGCGCGACATCTCGCTCTGCATCAACTCCCCCTGCGGCGGCTTCCATGCGATGACGGCGATCTACGACACGATGCAGTACGTCTCCTGCGACGTGGCGACGATCCTCCTCGGCCAGGCCGGCGCCGCCGCCCCGGTGCTGCTGGCGGCGGGCACACCCGGCAAGCGATGCGCGCTGCCCGGCGCCCGCCTGGTGGTCCATCAGCCGGCGCTGCCCGAGCCGGTCCAGGGCCGGGCGAGCGTTCTGGCCATCCAGGCGGATGAGTTGACCCGCATCCGGCGTCGGATGGAGGAGATGCTCGCACCGCACACGGGTCGCGAACGGGAGCAGCCGCCCTGGCCCGCGGCGAGGTTCCTTGATGCACCGACGAGGCGAGACGGATCTGCACGCCGGCACCCTGGCCCGGGCGCCTGCGGGTGCTGGACGGCGAGCGGCGCACCGCCCGGCTCACCCTGCCTCCGGAATCCGTCAGTTGACGCGAAGCCGTCGGTCCGGACGCCCGCCGCGACGGCGGAGCGTTTCGAGCTGAGTTGAAACGGACCAAAAGACGTACCGCTGTTCGGAGTAGGCGGGAGACCGATTTCAGGGCCCTTCCGGTTGCGCAACGCGCGTGGCCGGAGGGCGGAATGGGACATTCCGTCGCTGGTCCGACGGTCCGCGAACCCATGGACGGTGGCGCGAACGCACACGTGTCCACCCGAACGGGTGAGTGGTGAGTAACAACACAAATCCCCGGTTCCGTTGGGAAATCCGGACAGGCATCCGCCAAGATCCCTGTTTGACGACAAGCCCCCGCCGCTGTGGCGGGGCGATCCGGGCGGACGCCGAGTCCTGCCGCCGCCCGGATGACCGGTCGACAGGAGTGGATCGGCAGGAGTGGAGGACCCAAGCACGACGGGTCGCCGGGACGGTCACGCCATGACCGGACACGAGCAGCCCTTGGGGTGAAGCCGCGTCAGCGGCCGGGCAACTTTGTCAGCCCGAATCCGACAGGTCATCCTTCACAGGCGGCTGACGAAGGGTTGCGCATGACTGCGCTCAATCGTGTCCCGTCGCTCATGGCCCGAGCCGGTACGGCCTCGGCGCTCACCATCGCCGCGGTGGGCGGCTCGATCGTGGCCCCCGGCTTCGCCTCCGAGGCCGCGGCAGCCACACCGGCGACCAAGGCACTCCAGATCGCGGCCTCCAAGAAGGGTTCCCCCTACAAGTACGGGGCGATAGGGCCGCACCGGTTCGACTGCTCGGGGCTCACGCTCTACTCGTTCAAGAAGGCCGGCAAGAAGCTCCCCCGCACGGCTGCCCAGCAGTACAACAAGACGCGCCACATCTCCGCCAAGAACCGCAAGGCGGGAGACCTGGTGTTCTTCCACTCGGGCAGCAACGTGTACCACGTCGGTATCTACGCGGGTAAGAACAAGCTCTGGCACTCCCCGAAGAGCGGGGACGTGGTGCGACTGCAGAAGATCTGGACCAAGAGCGTCTGGTACGGGCGCGTGAGGTGATCCGCCCGGCGTGCGGCGGCGTCCCTGACGCGCCGCCGCACGCCGGAGCGTGACACGGGCTCGAGTGGATACCCGTCCCGTCATGGCCGAGCACCGTCCCTGCACCGCGCGCAACGAGACTCCGCTGCAACGCGCCGACCGCAACTTCGTCGAGCTGCTCCAGGAACTCCGCGTCACCCAGACGGGTGTGCAGATCCTCTTCGCCTTCCTGCTGTCGCTGGCCTTCACCTCGCGCTTCGGCGACCTCGACACGGTCCAGCGCGTCACCTACGTCATCACGCTGCTGCTTGCGGTCCTGGCCGCCGCGCTCTTCACCGCGCCGGCCGCGCTGCACCGCTCGCTCTTCCAGCAGGGCGCCAAGCCCCGCGTAGTGCAGGTCTCCTCGCGCCTGGCCACGACCGGTCTGAGCGTGCTGGTGTTCGCCTTCAGCGGTTCGGTGCTGCTGGTGGTCGACGTGACCACCGGCCGTACCGGTGGCATCGCCGCGGGCGCCGCGACCTTCCTGGTCTGCGTCGGACTGTGGGGGGTGCTCCCCCGGCTGGTGCGACGGGCGGGGCTGCGGGGGGACCGTGACGGGGCCGAGAAGACCACCGCGGAGCAGCCGGAGGGGGCCGGGGCCAGGATCCCCGCACCGCTGCGGCGCACTGTCGGGCAGCCGTCAGGGCTTCGAGGGGCTGCAGCACACCAGGAGGCGTCGGCTCGGCACCGGTGAGGGCCGCGGGCTCCGGTGGGTCGCAAGGCGCGGAGCGGGCTGCGGAGAGGCGTGGGTGGCCCGGATGTGGGTCGCGCGGGCCGGGGTGCGTAGGGGGCACCCGATGGGAGGTGCTTCGGGTACTTCGGGTCTTCCGGGTGGGACAGGTCCCGTTGTGACCGGCTACGGCTCCTGCTGGCCCGCCGTCGTGACCGGCCGGACCGGAACGGCCCACGGGAGCTCGATCGAGATGGTCTTGCCGCCTTCGCGGGTCGGGCGGATACGCATCCTGCCGCCGCACTCGGCGGTCAGCCAGCGGATGATGACCAGACCGCGGCCGTTGTCCTGCTGGACGGCTGCGGGCAGGCGTCTGGGAAAGCGCGGGTGGCTGTCCGTGACACCGATGCGCAGATGTTCGTCGCGGTCCAGTTCGACGTCCACGGTGAAGGTGGGCGACTGGCCGAAGGTGTGCTGGACGGCATTGGTGGCGAGTTCCGAGATGATGAGCCGGACGGTGTCGGACGCCTCCGTGTCCGCCGGCAGGCCCCACTCCGCCAGCGTGCTCACCACGTAGGCACGCGCTGCGGAGACCGAGGCGGGATCGCTCGGCAGAGTGACGGATGCTTCCAAATGGTCTGCCATGGCGACGTCGTCCCTTTCCCACGGGACCGTGGCCCGACACGGAGCGGATGGTTCGAGTACGGTCCCGGACTGGTGCTTGCTCGTCAGACTGCCACCAGAACACCCGTGAAGGTCGGCGATCCACCAAGATATGCATATATCTGTCGCTCAAAGCGGTGAACTCTGCGACGCGAGACCGTATTTGGGTGGCTCCGAAGGAGTAAGGAGGAGCCCATGCAGCACGGTCCCGCGGTGCGCCGCCGGAAACTGGGCGCCGAACTGCGTGCGCTGCGCTCCTCGGCGGGGCTCACGAGCGGTGAGGCGGCCCGGCTGGTGGGCTGGCACCAGTCCAAGGTCAGCCGGATCGAGACGGGCACGAGCGGGGTGAAACCGGCCGATGTGCGGTTACTTCTGGACGCCTACGACGTGAGCGACTCCCAACTGCGCGAACTGCTCATGGTGCTGGCGGGCGCCGAGGACGGCGGCGGCCGGCACCACTGGTGGCACGCCTACCGCGGGGTACTGCCGCCGACCTACCGGGACTTCATCAGCCTGGAGTCCCAGGCCGGCGCGATGCGCACGCTGGAGACCACCGTCGTCCCGGGCCTGCTCCAGACGCCCGAGTACGCGCGTGCGGTGACGCGGGCCGCGGTGGAGGGGCTGGCGGAGGACCGGCTCGACACGCTGGTCGAGGTGCGGCTGGCCCGTCAGGACGTGCTGCGCGCCGATCCCCCGCTGAAGCTGAGCGCGGTCCTGGACGAGGCGGTGCTGCGGCGGGAGGTGGGCGGGCCCGGGGTCATGACCCGGCAGCTGGAACGGCTGCTCGAGGCGGCCCGGCTGCCCCAAGTGCGCCTGCAGGTGCTGCCGTTCGCCGCCGGGGCGCACATCGGTGTCACCGGCCCTTTCGTTATCTTCTCATTTTCGAGCACTTCTGATCTGGATGTGGTTGTTCTCGACCACTTGACGAGTAGCCTCTACCTCGAACGGAAAGAAGACCTCCAGGCCTACACGGAGGCCTTCAACGCCCTTCAGATCCACGCCCTTTCGCCCGAGGACTCGTTGGATTTCATCGCCGGGACAGCCGCCGGCGCGTAAGGAGGCACCATGCGTGCACTGCCTCGTCACGTCCCCTCAAGCATCGAACTGCACGGTGTGCGGTGGGTGCGCAGCAGCTACAGCACCGGCGCGAACAACTGCGTCGAGACCGGGTGTCCGGACGCCCCGCCCTGGGCCGGACTGCTCGCCGTGCGCGACTCCAAGGATCCGGCCGGACCCGCGCTGCTCTTCTCCAGGGGGAGCTGGGCGGCCTTCGCGGCCGGTGTGGACCGTATGTAGGCGCGTCTGCGGGCGCGTTCGATCAGACCGTCATCGTGCGACGCACGGCCGTGTCACGCCGACTCATGGCCGCGTCTCGCCGATCAGCCGTACAGCGCGTTCGATCTGCTGACCGGTCAGGTCGGCGCGTGCGGTCAGCCTGAGCCGTGAGATGCCGTCCGGCACGGAAGGGGGCCGGAAGCACCCCACGGCCAGGCCGGCCGCGCGGCATTGCGCCGCCCAGCGCACGGCGTCCTCGGGAGAGGCCGCCCGCACCGAGACCACCGCGGCGTCCGGACGGACCGCTTCCAGGCCCGCGGCGGTCAGGCGTGCGTGCAGTTCACCCGCCACCGCGCGGGCCCGTGCCGCCCGCTGCGGCTCACGGCGCAGCAGCCGCAGGGCCGCCAGGGCCGCCCCCGCCGCCGCGGGGGCGAGTCCGGTGTCGAAGATGAAGGTCCGGGCCGCGTTGACGAGGTGGTCGACGACCCGGGCCGGGCCGAGGACGGCTCCGCCCTGGCTGCCGAGCGACTTGGACAGCGTGACCGTCGCGACGACGTCGTCCGCGCCCGCCAGGCCCACGGCGTGCGGAGCGCCGCGGCCGCCGTCACCGAGAACGCCCAGTCCGTGGGCGTCGTCCACGACCAGCCCTGCGCCGTGCTCCCGGCAGGCCGCGGCGAGCGCGGTCAGGGGCGCCGCGTCGCCGTCGACCGAGAAGACCGTGTCGGACACGGCGACGGCCGTGCCCTCGTGGGTCGCCAGTGCCTTGCGCACGGCGTCCGGCTCGGCGTGCGCCACGACCTGGGTGGTGCCGCGGGCCAGCCGGCAGCCGTCGATGAGCGAGGCGTGATTGCCCGCGTCGGAGACGATCAGTGAGCCGTGCGGGGCCAGCGCGGTCACCGCGGCGAGGTTGGCGGCGTAACCGGAGGAGAAGACGAGGGCCGCCTCGAAACCGCAGAAATCGGCCAGTTCCCGCTCGAGTTCGGCGTGCAGTTCGGTGGTACCGGTGACGAGCCGGGAGCCGGTGGAGCCGCCGCCCCAGTCGCGCGCGGCCCGGGCGGCGCCCTCGGTGACCTCGGGGTGGCGGGCCAGACCGAGGTAGTCGTTGCTCGCCAGGTCGAGGAGCGGCGAATCGGCCGGACGGGGGCGCAGAGTCCGTACGAGTCCGGCGCGGGCACGCAGCTCCGCCTGCTCGTCGATCCAGCCGAACGCCATGGGTGGTCCTCCGGGGAATTTGTAGGCAGTGCACAGACACTAGCGGGATCACCAGCAGGTCACTGTGTGGCAATACCCACACCTCGAAGCGGCTCTGTTGTACGAACTCTCCTTTGCCCCAGGGGCTTCCTTAGGACAGGATCGGCTCCCATGGACCTGCTGAACACGCTGGTGGACAAGGGGCTTCGGCGCGAGCTGCCGACCCGCGACGAGGCACTGGCCGTCCTCGCGACGTCCGACGACGACCTGCTCGATGTGGTGGCCGCAGCCGGGAAAGTGCGCCGGCACTGGTTCGGGCGACGGGTGAAACTGAACTATCTCGTCAACCTCAAGTCCGGCCTGTGCCCCGAGGACTGCTCCTACTGCTCCCAGCGGCTCGGCTCGACGGCCGGGATCCTGAAGTACACCTGGCTGAAGCCCGACCAGGCGTCCGACGCGGCGGCGGCCGGGGTGGCCGGCGGGGCCAAGCGGGTGTGCCTGGTGGCGAGCGGGCGCGGCCCGACCGACCGGGACGTGGACCGGGTCTCCGAGACGATCAGGGCGATCAAGGAGGGCAACGAGGGCGTCGAGGTGTGCGCCTGCCTCGGACTGCTCTCCGACGGCCAGGCGGAGCGGCTGCGCGAGGCCGGCGCCGACGCCTACAACCACAACCTCAACACGTCCGAGGCGACGTACGGGGAGATCACCACCACGCACACCTACGAGGACCGCGTCGACACCGTGCAGAAGGCGCACGCGGCCGGTCTGTCCGCCTGCTCGGGGCTGATCGCCGGAATGGGCGAGACGGACGAGGACCTGGTGGACGTGGTCTTCTCGCTGCGTGAGCTGGACCCGGACTCGGTTCCGGTCAATTTCCTGATCCCGTTCGAGGGCACCCCGCTCGGCAAGGAGTGGAACCTGACGCCGCAGCGGTGCCTGAGGATCCTGGCGATGACGCGGTTCGTCTGCCCGGACGTCGAGGTGCGGATCGCGGGCGGGCGCGAGGTCCATCTGCGCACGATGCAGCCGCTCGCCCTGCACCTGGCCAACTCGATCTTCCTCGGTGACTACCTCACCAGTGAGGGCCAGGCGGGCAAGGCCGACCTGGAGATGATCGCGGACGCCGGGTTCGAGGTGGAGGGCACCGACCAGGTGACGCTGCCCGAGCACCGGGCCGCCGGCGGCTGCCACGACGGGGGCGGGGTGTGCGGTTCCGGCGGCGGGGCGTGCGGTCCCGGCGAGGAGCCGCAGGTCGCCGGCTCCTCCACGGGCGGCGAACCGCGGACCGACCTGGTCGCCGTGCGCCGCCGGGGCGCCGGGACGGACCTCGCGCCCAATGCCTGAGCCGGCCGTTTCCGAACTGCTGGAGCTCGACCGTCGGCACGTGTGGCATCCGTACGGCCCGATGCCCGGGCGGCAGGAACCGCTCGTCGTGGAGTCGGCGAGCGGGGTGCGGCTGCGGCTGGCCGACGGCTCAGGGGAACTGGTCGACGGGATGTCGTCCTGGTGGTCGGCGATCCACGGCTACAACCACCCGGTGCTCAACGAGGCCGCCCGCGAGCAGCTCGGGCGGATGAGCCACGTGATGTTCGGCGGGCTCACCCACGAGCCCGCCGTGCGGCTGGCGAAGCTCCTTGTCGACATGTCACCCGAAGGCCTCGAGCATGTCTTCCTGGCCGACTCCGGGTCGGTGTCGGTCGAGGTCGCGGTCAAGATGTGCCTGCAGTACTGGCGTTCGCTGGGCCGCCCGGGCAAACAGCGGCTGCTCACCTGGCGCGGCGGCTACCACGGCGACACCTGGCAGCCGATGTCGGTGTGCGATCCCGAGGGCGGGATGCACGACCTGTGGACCGGGGTGCTGCAACGCCAGGTGTTCGCCGACCCGCCGCCGGCGGAGTACGAGGAGGCGTACGCCGAGCACCTGCGGTCGCTGATCGAGCGGCACGCCGGTGAACTGGCGGCGGTGATCGTCGAGCCGGTCGTGCAGGGGGCGGGCGGGATGCGCTTCCACTCCCCCGCGTATCTGCGGGTGCTGCGCGAGGCGTGCGACGCGCACGACGTGCTGCTGGTGTTCGACGAGATCGCGACCGGGTTCGGCCGTACGGGTGCGATGTTCGCGGCGGAGCACGCGGCCGTCACGCCGGACGTGATGTGCGTGGGCAAGGCGCTGACCGGCGGCTACCTGACCATGGCGGCGACGCTGTGCACCGCGCGGGTGGCCGACGGCATCTCCCGGGGCGAGGTGCCGGTGCTCGCGCACGGACCCACCTTCATGGGCAACCCGCTGGCCGCCGCCGTGGCCTGCGCCTCGATCGGGCTGCTGCTCGGCCAGGACTGGCCCGGGGAGGTCGAGCGGATCGAGACGGGACTGCGGGACGGGCTCTCGGCCGCCTGCGACCTGCCCGGGGTGAAGGACGTGCGCGTCCTCGGCGCCATCGGCGTCGTCCAGCTGGATCATGCCGTGGACATGCAGGCTGCGACGCGGGCGGCCGTGCGCGAAGGCGTGTGGCTGCGGCCGTTCCGCGATCTGATCTACACCATGCCGCCGTACGTGACGGGCGACGCGGACCTGGCGCGGATCGCGCGCGCCGTGTGCGCGGCAGCGCGGGAGGGATGACATGCCGGTACTGGTGATCACGGGCACGGGCACGGAGGTCGGCAAGACGGTGGTGACCGCCGCCGTCGCCGCGACGGCACTGGCGGCGGGCCGTTCGGTGGCCGTGCTGAAGGCCGCGCAGACGGGCGTACGGCCGGACGAGCCCGGGGACGCCGCCGAGGTGGCGCGCCTGGCGGGCCCGGTGACGACGGCCGAACTCGCCCGCTACCCCGAGCCGCTGGCCCCGGCCACCGCGGCACGCCGGGCGGGCCTGGCCCCGGTCCATCCGCACGAGGTCGCCGAGGCCGCCGCCAAACTGGCCACCGAGCACGACCTGGTGCTGGTCGAAGGGGCGGGCGGACTGCTCGTCCGGTTCGACGCGGCCGGAGGGACCCTGGCGGACGCGGCGCGGTTGCTGTCGGCGCCGGTGCTGGTCGTGGCGCCGGCCGGGCTCGGCACGCTGAACACGACGGAGCTGACGGCGCGTGAACTGCGCTCCCGGGGGCTGGACCTGGCCGGGATCGTGATCGGGAGCTGGCCCGCGACCCCGGATCTCGCCGCCCGCTGCAATCTGGCGGACCTGCCGGACGTGGCCGCGGCCCCGCTGCTGGGCTCGGTCCCGGCCGGGTCGGGCCTCCTCTCCCCCACCGCCTTCCGGGCGGCCGCGCCGCACTGGCTGGCACCGCGTCTGGACGGCTCATGGGACGCGGAGGCGTTCCGGGTGCGGGAGGCGCCCGGGGCGTTCTGAGTAGCCGGTGGAAAGGGCGGTGGAACCGGCGCGGACGCGATCGCGTGTTGAACCATGTACATGATCGCCTCCGAAGGGACCACCTTGCACGCGAACGGATTACGCCCGTCCCGCCGCACGGCTCTCGCGCTCGGCACGGCCGCCGCCCTCTCACTGGGCGGTGGCACGGCCCAGGCGTCGACCGGCACCGCCGGTGTCACCGCGCGACTGAGGGAACTGGAGCAGGAGCACACCGCACGGCTGGGCGTGTACGCCCGCAACATGCGCACGGGAAGGACGGTGGCCTACCGGGCCGACGAGCGCTTCCCCATGGCCTCGGTGTTCAAGACACTCGCCGCCGCGGCCGTGCTGCGCGACCTCGACCGCGACGGGGAGTTCCTGGCCCGGCGCATCCACTACACCCGGGCCTACGTCGAGGCGTCGCAACACTCACCTGTCACCGAGAAGCACGTGGCGACCGGCATGACCGTCGCCGAACTGTGCGACGCCACCATCCGCTTCAGCGACAACACCGCGGGCAACCTGCTGCTGAAGGAGCTGGGCGGACCGACCGCGATCACCCGCTTCGCCCGCTCGGTGGGTGACCGCGTCACCCGGCTGGACCGCTGGGAGCCGGAGCTCAACTCCGCGGAGCCGTGGCGCGTGACCGACACGACCTCCCCGCGCGCCATCGGCCTGACCTACGCCCGGCTGGTGCTCGGCGACGTGCTGGAGCCCCGGGACCGGGCCCGGCTCACGGACTGGCTGCTGCGCAACACCACCAGCCTCGAGAGGTTCCGCAAGGGCCTGCCCGCCGACTGGCTGCTGGCCGACAAGACGGGTGGCGGCCGGTACGGCGGCAACAACGACGTGGGCATCACCTGGCCGCCGGACGGCCCGCCGATCGTGATGTCGGTGCTGACCACCCAGCCGGAGGAGGACGCCCCGGGCGACAACCCGCTGGTGGCCCGCACGGCCGCGCTGCTGGCTGCGGAACTCGCCTAGGTCGTGTCCGCAAAGTCCCGTCGTCCGCCCGGAGGGCGGGCCCCGCGGCGTCATGGGGGTGCCCTTTGCTCGAGCGGAGCCGAGAGCTTGGGGGAGCGTGCTCTCGGCGTGCCGGGCGGAGTCCCTCGTACTGGATGTACTCGGGGCTTCGTCCGGTGCGGCGAGTGGGGGTACCCCCTGCTCGAAAAGCTCGGGGGAGCGTGCCAGGCGTCGTGGGGCAGGCGGGACTTTACGGACACGGCCTGGCGGGCGGACCGGCCCCGTGCGGGCCCTGCTCACGGCCCGCGCGGGCCGCGTACTCCTGCGGCAGGCGGCAGGGATGCGCCGTGTTCGTCCGGGGGACACTCACGGTAAGGCGCAAGGCCGGCCTCGTCAGGGAGGTACCCATGCCGCTCCGCTCCCGCAAGGTGCCACGGGATGCCGTGCACCATCCGCTGTTCGCCCGCTGCTACGCCCGGATCAGCGTGGCCGCCGAGACCCGGATGGGCATGGGTCCGATACGCGGGAGACTGCTCGACGGGCTGTCGGGGCGGGTGATCGAGATCGGCGCGGGCAACGGGCTGAACTTCGCGCACTACCCGGGCACCGTCGCGGAGGTCGTCGCCATCGAACCGGAGCGGCGGCTGCGGCGCCTGGCCGTGGAGGCAGCGCTGCGGGCCGAGGTGCCGGTGGACGTGGTGCCGGGTGCGGCCGAGGCCCTGCCGGTCAAGAGCGAGGGTTTCGACGCGGCCGTGGTGTCGCTGGTGCTGTGCAGTGTGCGGGACGTGCCCCGGGCGCTCGGGGAGCTGCGGCGGGTGCTGCGGCCGGGCGGCGAGGTGCGGTTCTTCGAGCACGGCCGGGGCGGCGGCCGGGCGATGAGCTTCGCGCAGCAGGCGCTGGACCGGACGGTGTGGCCGGTGCTGAGCGGGGGCTGTCACGTGTCGCGGGAGCCGGTGCGGGCACTGCGGGACGCCGGGTTCGAGCTCGGCCCCTACCGGCAGGTGCTGATGCCGGCGGAGGGGCCGCGGCTGCCTACCTCGTACTGCGTGCTCGGGTCCGCCTGGCGGCCGGCCGGCGGTTGATCACAGGCTCCACTGGCGCAGCTCCTGCTCGATCTCCCGTACGGAGGCCTCGCCGCGCTTGACCAGCTGGGCGAGGTCGCGGACCTGCTCGGGCGAGGTGACGACCTTGACCCCGCTGGCGACGAGGTACGCGTAGGCGACGGCCGAGGCGAACAGGGCGTTGGAGCGTTCCAGCGCGGGGACGTGGATGAGGAGCTGCAGCAGGGCGGCGGCGCGGGCGTGCGGGCCGTCGTAGACGGGGACGTCGAACACGGCGGCCCGGTGGCGGGCGACGGCGGCGACGAGGGCTCCCCAGTCGGTGACCTGGGGGTCCCCGGGGGTCTTCTGCTCGGCGAGCATCAGGAGCCAGGCGAGGTCGATCTCGAGGTCGTCCAACGGTTCAGTGGCGACCTTCGCGTGTGCTCTCGGGGCTCTCCCCCACTCGCGGCTTCGCCCGAGCGGAGGCACCCCCGTCGAACTCCTCGGCGAAGACGGACTCGTACTGCTTCATGAAGTCCGCTGCGGCCTCCACGAAGGTGTGGCCCACCTCGCCGGTGTCCTGCCGGACCAGTTCCTCGATGTAGCGGTTGACGCTCATCCCGCGGGCCAGGGCGCGTTCACGGGCCGCGCGGGCGGTGCCCTCGTCGACGCGCACATTCAGCTGGGTCTTCGCCATACCTCGAAGCTAGCGCCGAGGTGCTAGCACCGGCAAGGGCGGTGTCCGACCCGCGGAGGATACCGAGTGTGGGCCGAGTCACATTACGCTCGGGCAGGGTCGGGGCCCTGACGTCCATCCAGAGGAGGCGGCCTTGTCCACACCCGCTGCGGAGCACGCTCCCGGCCTCGCGCCGGCCGACGGGATCGCGGCCCGCGCCCGCGGTCTGACCAAGGCGTACGGCGCGGGCGAGACGGCCGTGCGCGCGCTCGACTCGGTCGACGTGGACGTCGTCCGGGGCCGGTTCACCGCGGTGATGGGCCCGTCGGGTTCCGGGAAGTCCACGCTGATGCACTGCCTGGCCGGGCTCGACACCGTCTCGGCCGGTCAGGTGTGGCTGGGTGACACGGAGATCACCGGGCTGAGGGAGCGTGAGCTGACGCGGCTGCGCCGGGACCGGATCGGGTTCATGTTCCAGTCGTTCAACCTCATCCCGACCCTGAACGCGCTGGAGAACATCACCCTGCCCATGGACATCGCGGGCCGGAAACCGGACGGGAAGTGGCTGGACCAGGTGATCGACACCCTGGGCCTGCGGGACCGGCTGAGGCATCGTCCCTCGCAGCTCTCCGGCGGGCAGCAGCAGCGCGTGGCCTGTGCCCGGGCGCTGGCCTCCCGACCCGAGCTGATCTTCGCGGACGAACCGACCGGCAACCTCGACTCGCGCGCCGGGCTGGAAGTACTCGGCTTCCTGCGCGAGGCGGTGGACCGGCTCGGACAGACGGTCGTCATGGTGACCCACGACCCGGGCGCCGCCGCCCACTCGGACCTGGTGCTCTTCCTCGGGGACGGCCGCATCGTCGACGAGATGCGGCGCCCTACGGCGGAGGCGGTCCTGGAGCGGATGAAGAGGTTCGACGTGATCCGCACCCGCTCCGAGGACTCCGGCGCTCCGGTGTCACCCGAGGAGAACTGAGCCCGTGCTCAGGGCGACCCTGCGGAGCTTCCTGGCGCACAAGGGGCGGCTGCTGCTCTCCGCGCTCGCCGTCCTGCTGTCCGTCGCGTTCGTCACGGGGAGCCTGATCTTCTCGGACACCGTCAGCCGCACGTTCGACCGGCTGTTCGCCTCCACCGCGGCCGATGTCACCGTCAGCCCCAAGAAGGACCTCGACGAGGCACTGCCGTCGGGCCGGACGGCCACCCTGCCGGCCGCGCTCGCCGCACGGGTCCGGCAGGTCGACGGGGTCGCGGCGGCCCGCGCCGATGTGAAGGTGAACGGCCTCACGGTCGTGGACCAGGACAACGAACCCGTGGGCCCGACCACCGGGGCACCGACCCTCGGCTACGCCTGGAACCCCAACGAGCGCAGCCCTGTGCGACTTACCTCGGGCCATGCCCCGCGCGGACCCGCGCAGGCGCTGCTCGACTCCGAGACCGCCGGCCGCAGGAACGTGCACATCGGCGACACCCTCACGGTCGTCGCACCCCCCGGGTCGTTCCGCGTCCGGGTGGTCGGCATCGTCAGCTTCACGACCACGAACCCGGGCTCCGCACTGCTCTATTTCGACGCACCCACCGCCCAGAGGAAGCTGCTGGGCCGGACGGGCACGGCCACGAGCATCTCGGTCGACGCGGCCCAGGGGGTCGGCGACGACCGGCTGAAACAGCGCGTGGCCGGCGCGCTCGGCGCGCACACCTACGACTTCAGGACGGCCGACGAACAGGCCGAGTCGGACGTGGAGCAGCTGGGCGGGTTCCTCGACGTCATCAAGTACGTGATGCTCGGCTTCGCCGGGGTCGCCGTCCTCGTCGGCGTGTTCCTGATCGTCAACACCTTCTCGATGCTCATCGCCCAGCGCACCCGTGAGCTGGGCCTGCTGCGCGCGCTGGGCGCCGACCGCCGCCAGGTCCGCGCCTCGGTGCTCACCGAGGCCCTGCTGCTCGGGCTGGTCGGCTCCACGCTGGGGCTCGCCGCGGGCATCGGGCTGGCGGCCGGGCTCATCGGGCTGATGGGCCTGCTCGGCATGAACATCGACGCCGACGAGATGCAGATCGGCTGGGCGACGCCCGCGGCGGCGTACGTGGTCGGGCTCGGCGTCACCTTCGTCGCCGCGTACCTCCCGGCCCGGCGGGCCGCGGGCGTCTCGCCGATGGCCGCGCTCTCGGACGCCGAGGTGGCCGGGGTGGGCCGGCCGCTGCGGGTGCGTGCGGTGGCGGGCGCCGTCGCCGGGGCGGCCGGTGCGGCGGCCCTCGCGGGCTGCGCGGTGTCCCGGCAGACGTCGTCGGCGGCGTCCCTGCTCGGGCTCGGCGTGGTGCTCACCCTGATCGCGACGGTGATCGCCGGGCCCTTGCTGGTGCGTCCCGTCATCCGGGTGCTGGGCGCGGCCTTCCCCGCCCTGTTCGGTCCGGTCGGCCGGATGAGCCAGCGCAACGCCCTGCGCAATCCGCGCCGCACCGGAGCCACCGCGGCGGCGTTGATGGTGGGAATCGCGCTGGTCGGCGGGATGTCGGTGGCGAGCGAGTCGATGACCGCGTCGTTCGACCGGCAGATCGACACGACGCTGGGCGCCGACTTCGTCGTGCAGAACACCAACTTCCAGCCCTTCCCGCAGGAGGTCACCGACAAGGTGCGCCGCACGGACGGCGTGGGCCTGGTCGTGCGCGGGAGGTTCACACCGGTCGCGGTGCGCCTCCCGGACGGCGACCGCGTGGAGACGACTGCGGCGGGCTACGATCCGCGGCTGGACGAGGTCGCCAACATCACCTACGCGCGAGGGGACTCGGCGGCCGCGCTGGCGCGCGGGCACCTGGCCATGGACCGGGACTTCGCACGCGACCACGGCGTCCGCGTGGGCAGCGTCCTTCCGGTGCTGTTCCCGGGCGGACGCCCGGCCGGGCTGACGGTCGGCGCGCTCACCGACCAGGACACCGCCGAGGGGTTCGGCACTCAGGGCGGGTTGTTCTTCGGGCTGGGCACCCTGGAGCGGTACGCGCCGGGCGGGCGGGACTCCGCGCTGTACGTCAACGCCTCCGCCGGCACGAGCGACGACGATCTGCGCGCGCACCTGGAGAAGACCCTGGCCCCGTACCCGCAGGTGCAGGTGCGGGACCTGGCCGACTACAAGCAGCTGGTCCATGACCAGATCGCCGTCCTGCTGTACCTCGTGTACGCGCTGCTCGGACTGGCGATCATCATCGCGGTGCTGGGCGTGGTCAACACCCTCGCGCTGTCGGTCGTCGAACGCACCCGGGAGATCGGGCTGCTGCGGGCGATCGGGCTGGCCCGGCGTCAGCTGCGGCGGATGATCCGGCTGGAGTCGGTGGTGATCGCGGTGTTCGGCGCGGTCCTCGGGCTCGCGCTGGGACTGGTCTGGGGTGTGTCCATGCATCAGGTGCTGGCACTGCAGGGCATGACGGTCCTGGCGATCCCGTGGGTCACGATCGTGCTGGTGGTGGCCGGATCGGCGGTGGTCGGGGTCGTGGCGGCGCTGCTGCCGGCGTTGCGCGCCTCACGCATGAACGTGCTGGCGGCCATCGCGCACGAGTGACGTCCGCATCCTGAAATCGTCTGCCGCCGGCCGGCGTGAGTGATGTGATCTTGGAATGACCGATGTACAGATCCGGGCCGCGACGCCCGACGACCTCGACGATGTGCTGGCCTTCTGGAAGGTGGCCGCCGAAGGCACCAGCATCAGTGACGACCGCGGCGGGGTGGAGCGGCTGGTGGCGCGCGACCCCGAGGCGCTGATCCTGGCCGAGCGGGGCGGCGAGCTGGCCGGCACGGTGATCGCCGGGTTCGACGGCTGGCGCTGCCACCTCTACCGGCTGGCCGTCCACCCGGACCACCGCCGCCGGGGCGTCGCGACCGCGCTGCTCGCCGCCGCGGAGGAACGGTTCGTGCGGCTCGGCGGGCGCCGCGCGGACGCGATGGTGCTCACGCGCAACGAGATCGCGCACCGGACGTGGGGAGCGGCCGGATACGGGGCAGAGGAGCAGTGGCGACGCTGGGTGAAGCCGCTCACCGAGTAGTCGCGGCCGCGAGGCCGTGATCGCGACCACAGGCGGACTTTGCCCATCCTTTACTCTTGAATGGCCACTCGGTCCTGCATGAAAGGTTGTGAGCCTCCGCCCATGGGCGAGCCTCCCCGCGCGCGGCACCGCGCGTTCCGCCCCGTCCTGGAGAACCATGGAACGGGGGTGAACCGATGACCGAAGTGCTCCTCCTTCTGGCGGCGATCGCGCTCTCGCTGGCCTGCGGCGCCTTCGTGGCGGCCGAGTTCTCCCTCACCACGGTCGAGCGCGCCGAGCTGGAGCAGGCCGCCGAGCGCGGTGAGCGAGGCGCGCAGGGTGCGCTGAAGGCCGTACGGAACCTGACGTTCCAGCTTTCCGGGGCGCAGCTCGGCATCACGGTCACGAATCTGGTGGTCGGCATGCTCGCCGAGCCGTCGATCGCCGCCCTGATCGCCGGGCCGCTGGAGGACCTCGGCGTCTCACGCTCGGCGTCGCACAGCATCGCGCTGGTGATCGGCACCGGCTTGTCCACGGTGTTCCTGATGGTCGTCGGTGAGCTGGTGCCCAAGAACTGGGCGATCTCCTCGCCGCTGACCGTCGCCAAGACCGTGGGCAACGCCCAGCGCTGGTTCAGTGCCGCGTTCCGGCCGTTCATCACTCACCTCAACAACACGGCCAACCGGGTCGTACGGCGGATCGGCGTGGAGCCCGCCGAGGAACTCGCCTCGGCGCGCGGGCCGCAGGAGCTGGCCGCCCTCGCCCGGCATTCCGCCAAGGAGGGCGCCCTGGAGGCGGACACCGCCGAGCTGTTCGTGCGCACGCTGAACCTCGCCGACCTGACCGCGGAGAACGTGATGACACCCCGGGTGCAGGTCGTCGCGCTGGAGGTGCAGGCGACCCTGGAGGACGTGGCGAACGCGACCCGGGCGACCGGCCTGTCCCGCTTCCCCGTCTACCGCGGGACCCTCGACTCGGTCGTCGGGACGGCCCACGTCAAGGACGTGCTGGCGGTGCCGGCCGAGCGCCGGACCCGGATCTACGTCTCCGAGCTGATGCGCGAACCCCTGCTGGTCCCGGAGACCCTCACCGTCGACCGGCTCCTGGACCGGCTCTCCGGCAAGCGCACGATGGCCGTCGTGATCGACGAGTACGGCGGCACGGCGGGCGTGGCCACCCTGGAGGACATCGTCGAGGAGGTCGTCGGCGAGGTGCGCGACGAGCACGATCCGCACGAGACGCCCGACCTGGCGCCGGCCGGCAGCGACGAGTCCGGGCACGCGCTGTACTCGGCCGACGGCTCGGCACGCGTGGACCACCTGGAACGGGTCGGGCTGCGCCCGCCGGAGGGGCCCTACGAGACGCTCGCCGGGCTGGTGGCGACGGTGCTCGGCCGGATACCGGCCGCCGGTGACACCCTCGAGGTCGCCGGCTGGCACCTGGAGGTCCTGGACGCCACGGGTCGCCGGGCGGCCCGCGTGCGGCTGCGCGCCCCTCTCGACGACCCCAAGCCCGACGAGAAGGGGGTGGAGCTGTGACCGCCGTCCAGCTGCTGATCGGACTGGCGACGCTCGTCGTCAACGCCTTCTTCGTCGGCGCCGAGTTCGCGTTGATCTCCGTGCGCCGCAGCCAGATCGAGCCCTATGCCGACCGGGGCGACCGGCGCGCGAAAAGTGTGCTGTGGGGCCTGGAGCACGTGTCCGCGCTGATGGCCGCCGCCCAGCTCGGCATCACGCTGTGCACGCTGGTGCTGGGCGTGGTGGCCGAGCCCGCCATCGCGCACCTGCTGGAGCCGGTCTTCCACGCGGTGGGCGTGCCCGAGGGCGCGGGGCACGCGGTGTCCTTCGTGATCGCGCTGTCGCTGGCGACCTATCTGCACATGCTGCTCGGCGAGATGGTGCCGAAGAACATCGCGCTCGCCGAGCCGGTGCGCAGCGCGCTGGCGCTCGGACCGCCCCTGGTGGCGCTGTCCCGCGCCCTGCGTCCGGTGATCTTCACGGTGAACGCGTTCGCCAACACCCTGCTGAAGCTGCTGCGGGTGGAGGCCCGGGAGGAGGTCGCCGCCTCCTACTCGGACGCGGAGATAGCGCAGATCGTGAAGGACTCCAGCGAGGCCGGCCTGATCGACGACCGCGCCCAGGAGCGGCTGCGCGACGCGCTGGAACTGGGCCGCCGTCCGGTGCGGGACGTGGTGCTGCCGCTGGAGCGCGTGGTGTACGCGAGTGTGGGGGTCACCCCGGAGGAGCTGGAGCGGCTGTCGGCGGAGTCCGGGTTCTCGCGCTTCCCCGTGGTGGACGAGGGACGCCGGATCGTCGGCTACCTGCATGTGAAGGACGCTCTGGACGCCATGGGACGTGACGTGCCGTTCCGGCTGCGGGACATGCGCCCCATCGCCCGCGTGCGCGAGCACACGCCGCTGGACGACGTCCTCACGGCCATGCGGGGCAGCCGTACGCACCTCGCGGCCGCCCTCGGGGCGGACGGGCGGCTGGCCGGTCTTGTGACCATGGAGGACGTTCTGCGGGAGCTGTTCGGTCAGCGGGCGTGAGGAAGCGGGCCCGGCCGGCTGCGGGAGCCCTTCGGCCGGCGGGTCCGGAACCCGGCCCGGCGGGACCGACCGACTGCTGGGTATGTGCACGGGATACCATTTCCGTCGCCATGCAGACGAACCCCACCCACAGCAGCCTGGTCGCCCTCGGCGACTCCTTCACCGAGGGCATGTCGGACCTGATGCCCGACGGCACCTACCGCGGTTGGGCCGACCTTCTCGCCGCCCGGATGGCGGCCCGCACCCCCGGCTTCCGGTACGCCAACCTCGCGGTGCGCGGCAAGCTGATCCAGCAGATCGTCGACGAGCAGGTCGATGTCGCGGCGGCCATGGGAGCCGACGTGATCACCCTGGTCGGCGGGCTCAACGACACGCTGCGGCCCAAGTGCGACATGGGCCGCGTCCGCGGACTCCTGGAGGAGGCCGTGGAGAAGCTGGTCCCCGCGTGCCGGCAGCTCGTCCTCATGCGCAGCCCGGCGCGGCAGGGCCCGGTCCAGGCGCGGTTCCGGCCCCGTATGGAGGAGCTGTTCGCCTGTGTCGACGAGCTGGCCGCCCGGCACGGCGCACTCGTCGTCGACCTGTACGGCGCGCCCTCCCTGAGCGATCCGCGGATGTGGGACGTGGACCGGCTGCACCTGACGTCCGAGGGCCACCGCCGGGTCGCCGAGGCGGTCTGGCAGACGCTGGGCCACGCCCCCGAGGACGCCGAGTGGCACACGCCGATGCCGGCGACGCTGCCGCCGGGCTGGGCCATGCGGCGCGTGGCGGACGCCAGGTTCGCCCGGCAGCACCTGCTCCCGTGGATAGGCCGCCGCCTGACGGGCCGTTCCTCGGGTGACGGACTGCCTCCGAAGCGGCCGGAGCTGCTGCCGTACGATGATTTGGCGTAGCCGCAGGTGGGCGCGGCCCGGACGCTCTCGTAGGTTCCGACAAAGACACCCGCGGCGCTGGCCTGCAGGAATCGCCAGTAGAATCCGTACACGTGACTTCTGCGCCCGCCAAGCCCCGCATCCCGAACGTCCTCGCCGGACGTTACGCCTCCGCCGAGCTCGCCACGCTCTGGTCGCCCGAGCAGAAGGTGAAGCTGGAGCGGCAGCTCTGGCTCGCCGTGCTGCGGGCCCAGAAGGACCTCGGCATCGAGGTGCCGGACGCGGCGCTCGCCGACTACGAGCGCGTCCTCGACACCGTCGACCTGGCCTCCATCGCCGAGCGTGAGAAGGTCACGCGGCACGACGTGAAGGCGCGGATCGAGGAGTTCAACGACCTCGCCGGGCACGAGCACGTGCACAAGGGCATGACGTCCCGCGACCTCACCGAGAACGTCGAGCAGCTGCAGATCCGCCTCTCGCTGGAGCTGGTCCGCGACCGCGCGGTCGCCGTCCTCGCCCGGCTCGGCAAGCTGGCCGGCGAGTACGGCGAGCTGGTCATGGCCGGCCGCTCGCACAACGTCGCCGCCCAGGCCACCACCCTCGGCAAGCGCTTCGCCACCGCCACCGACGAGCTGCTCGTCGCCCACGCCCGTGTCGAGGAGCTGCTGGGCCGCTATCCGCTGCGCGGCATCAAGGGCCCGGTCGGCACCGCGCAGGACATGCTGGACCTGCTGGGCGGGGACGCCGCGAAGCTCGCGGACCTGGAGCAGCGGATCGCCGCGCACCTTGGCTTCTCGCAGGCCTTCACCTCGGTCGGCCAGGTCTACCCGCGCTCGCTGGACTACGAGGTCGTCACCGCGCTGGTGCAGCTGGCGGCGGCCCCGTCGTCGCTGGCCAAGACGATCCGGCTGATGGCCGGGCACGAGCTGGTCACCGAGGGGTTCAAGCCCGGCCAGGTCGGCTCCTCGGCGATGCCGCACAAGATGAACACCCGCTCCTGCGAGCGTGTCAACGGCCTGATGGTGATCCTGCGCGGTTACGCCTCGATGACCGGCGAGCTGGCGGGCGACCAGTGGAACGAGGGCGACGTGTCCTGCTCCGTGGTGCGCCGGGTCGCCCTGCCGGACGCGTTCTTCGCGCTGGACGGTCTGCTGGAGACGTTCCTGACGGTGCTCGACGAGTTCGGCGCGTTCCCTGCGGTCGTCGCCCGTGAGCTGGACCGCTACCTGCCGTTCCTCGCCACCACCAAGGTCCTCATGGGCGCCGTGCGCGCGGGAGTGGGCCGGGAGATCGCGCACGAGGCGATCAAGGAGAACGCCGTCGCCTCCGCGCTCGCCATGCGCGAGCAGGGTGCCGAGCGCAACGAGCTGCTCGACAAGCTGGCCGCCGACGCGCGCATCCCGCTGGACCGGGACCAGCTGGACGCGCTGATGGCCGACAAGCTGTCCTTCACCGGTGCCGCGGGCGATCAGGTCACCGCCGTCGTCGCCCGGGTCGAGGAGATCGTCAAGCAGCACCCCGAGGCCGCGGGCTACACGCCCGGCGCGATCCTCTGACGCGCCGCTCGCGATGGCGCGTTTCACGCCCGAGGAGCTTCAGGCCGCCCGCGACCGCGTCGTGCCCGACGTGGTCGCGGAGGGCCTGCGCGTCCTCTTCTGCGGTATCAACCCCGGTCTGATGACGGCCGCGACGGGCCATCACTTCGCCCGGCCGGGCAACCGCTTCTGGCCGGTGCTCCACCGGTCCGGGTTCACACCAAGGCTGCTGAAGCCGTCCGAACAGCAGGAGTTGCTGTCGTACGGGCTCGGCATCACCAATGTCGTGGCGCGGGCCTCCGCCCGTGCGGACGAGCTGAGCGCCGAGGAGTACCGCGAGGGCGGGCGGCTGCTCGCGGCGAAGGTGGCCCGGCTGCGGCCGCGCTGGCTGGCCGTGGTCGGCGTGACCGCGTACCGCGCCGCGTTCGACGACCGCACGGCGCGGGTGGGGCCGCAGGCTCGGACGATCGGTGACACGCGCGTGTGGGTGCTGCCCAACCCGAGCGGGCTGAACGCGCACTGGACGGTCGACACGATGGCCGAGGAGTTCGGGCGGCTGCGGGAGGCCGCCGGGGACTGATCCGCTACGGCGGGTCCGTCTCCGTGACCAGGGCCAGCAGCTGCACCTCCCGCGAGGCGTCCCGGTCCGCGACCGCCACGGCGACCCAGCGGCCCGTGCCCTCCACCTCCCACAGGTGGGCGACGCCGGCCCGCGCGCTCAGCTCGGCCCACGGCCCGGGTATGTCCTCCCGCTCGGTGCGCAGCAGCACGGTCTGCAGGTTGTAGGGGTCCGTGTCGCCCCAGCGGGAGGCCAGGAGTTCACAGACGGCGTCCCGGTCCTTCTCGAACTGGTCGACCGTCACCGCCCGGGCCCCGGGGTCGCCCTCGGTCCCGGCCTCTAACACCGCGAGGTGGTGACCGGGCCCCGAGACCCCGACGTCCGACGGACCGTGCTCCGCCGGAAAGGGGCGGTAGCACAGCTCGTCGATGAGGGCGAGGTGCTGTGCGATGTTCATGGGTCCAGTAAACCCGCCGCCACTGACACTTGGCGGGGCATCATCCGGCCCGCCGTCAGGCGTCCCTGCGGCGTACGCTCCAGGCTCCCGCGAGCAGGGCCGCGGCCGTCCACAGCGTTGTCACCGCGAGCCCCGACCAGGGGCCGAGGGTGCCGTCGTACGTCTCCCGCAGGACCAACTGCCCGGCCTTGTCGGGCAGGAAGTCGGCGACGGTGCCCGTCGCGTCGCCGATCACGAACGACACCACGAGGATGAACGGGATCAGCAGGGAAAGGGTGGCCGTGCCGCTGCGGAGCAGGGCGGTGATCCCGGCGGCGAACAAGGCCATCAGCATCAGGTAGACACCACAGCCCACCACCCCGCGCACCTGCTCGCCGGTGCTGAGCCCGTCGGCCGCCGCGCCGAGCCCGGCCCGCCCCGCGAGGAGGGCGGCGAGGGCCGTGACCAGCCCCACCAGGAGCGCCGGCAGGGCGATGACGGCCGCCTTGGCCGCGAACCAGCGTCCGCGCTGCGGCACCGCGGACAAGGAGAGCCGCAGCGCGCCCTGGTGGAACTCCGACGACACGGCCACGGCCCCGAAGGCGACGGCCGCGATCTGGCCCGGTATGACGCCGGACAGGGCCGTGAACAGCGGATCGAACCCCGGGTCCGAGGCATCGGAGGCTCCGGCGAGCGCGGAGAACGCCGTGGTCACGACGAGCAGGGCCAGCAGGGCCCCCGGGAGCGAGCGCAGCGTGCGGACCTTCAGCCACTCGGAGCGCAGGACGGGTGTGCATTCCATGGTCAGGCCTCCTGGGGCTGTGCGGTGAACTCGGTCTCGGCCCCGGTGAGGTCGAAGTAGGCCTGCTCCAAGGTGCCCTCCTCGGCGGCCAGTTCCAGGACCGGCACGCCCGAGGCCGAGGTGATGCGGCCGATGTCGTCCACGCGCGCGTCGCGCACGGTCCAGTGTCCGTCCGCGTGTTCCTCGGGGGCGTGGCCGTGCCGGGCGAGCGCCGCTGTGAGGGCGCCGGGGTCGGTCGTACGGATACGGACGCGGGGCCGCACGCGCGCGTGGATGAAGTCCCGCATCGGGGTGTCGGCGAGGAGCCGGCCCCGGCCGAGGACGACCAGGTGGTCGGCGAAGGACGCGGTCTCGTTCATCAGGTGACTGGAGACCAGGACCGTGCGGCCCTCTCCCGCGAGGCGGCGCAGCAACCGCCGGATCCACACGATGCCTTCGGGGTCGAGGCCGTTGGACGGCTCGTCCAGCATGACGACCTGGGGGTCGCCCAGCAGGGCGGCGGCGATGCCGAGCCGCTGGCGCATGCCCAGGGAGTACGTCCGTACCCGGCGCCGGGCCACCGACGCCAGGCCCGTCTCCTCCAGGAGCTCGTCGACCCGCGAGTCCGGGATGCGGTTGCTCGCCGCCAGGACGCGGAGATGGTCGCGGGCGGTGCGCGAGCCGTGCGCGGCCTGCGCGTCGAGCAGGGCTCCCACGTGGCGCAGGGGTTCGCGCAGCGCCGGGTAGGGCCGGCCGCCGATCGTGGCGGAACCGGCGGTCGGCCGGTCGAGGCCGAGCACCAGCCGCAGGGTGGTGGATTTCCCGGCGCCGTTCGGGCCGAGGAAGCCGGTGACGCGGCCGGGCAGCACGCGGAACGTGAGGTCGTCGACGGCGCGCCTGGTGCCGAACTCCTTGGTGAGGGACTGGACGTCGATGCTGGTCATGGCAGCAGCCTGGCCTTTCACCGGGTGCCAGGCCTCCCCCGGCGGTGGAGAGCGTCTCCCCCGTGCGGGGGAGGTCCGCCGGCGGTCGCCGCTGGCACGATGGCGTGATGGTCCTGGTCCGCATGCTGCGCCCGTTCACCCGGGCGGTGACGTACACGCGATGGCTTCATCTCTCCATGGCCATCGTGTGGCCGTCCCTGTGGCTGTTCATCGACGAGGCGTGGTGGACCGTGGGCACGGCGACCGTGCTGCTCGGCCTCGCCGGCCTGGTCCCGGCCATGCGGGTCGTGGAGGGGTTCCAGGCCAGGCTGCTGCTGACCGGCCCTCGGGACGGGGACGAGGGCGAGGAGATCGTCGTCACCCCCTCGGCCACGTGGGGCGACCGTGGACGGATGGTGGTCTGGCTCCTGACGAGGCTGGTCCTCGGCGCCCTGGCGTCACATCTCGCCTTCCAGCTCCTCTTCCTCACGGTGGACCTGGTGTCGACGGCCATGGGCGGCGGGCGCGCCGGCGGCGCCTGGCTGCCCGTCGGGGGCCGGCACTGGTGGCACGCCCTGCTCGTGCCCCTTCCGCTGCTCCTTGCGGCGGCGGTCGTGGCCGGTTCGGGGCACCTCATCACCCGCATCGCCCTGCGCCTGCTCGTCCCGTCCCCTTCCGAGCGGCTGGCCGCGCTGGAGGAGCGTACGGACCAGCTCCTCGAACGCACGCGGATCGCCCGCGAGTTGCACGACTCCATCGGGCACGCGCTCACGGTCGCCGTCGTGCAGGCGGGGGCCGCCCGGGCGGCGGGTGACCCCGCCTTCACCGACCGGGCGCTGGTCGCCATCGAGGAGACCGGCCGGGCCGCCCTGGAGGATCTGGAGCGGGTGCTCGGCGTCCTGCGCGAATCGGGGAAGCCGGTGAGCGGCAGGCCGACCCTGGCGGATGCGGACCGGCTGCTGGAGTCGGCCCGCGCCTCCGGGGCGAAGGTCGACGCCGAGGTGACGGGCCCGGTGGAGACGGTGCCCGGGCCGGTGTCCCGGGAGGGCTACCGGATCCTCCAGGAGTCGCTGACCAATGTGCTGCGGCACGCGGGCGCGGTCCCGGTGCGCGTCCGCGTCCGGGTGGCCGACGCGAGTGTGCTCCTCGCGATAAGCAATCCCCTGCCGGCCGGGGCGACCGGTTCCGGACGCGGCAGCGGCCTGCGCGGTATCCGCGAGCGCGCGGCCCTGCTCGGCGGACGCGCGCGGACCGGGCCCGACGAAGGCGACTGGCAGGTCCATGTCGAGCTTCCCCTGAGTTGATCTAGGCTGACCGGATGCCGGTCACCGTTCTCCTCGTCGACGACGAACCCCTCGTGCGGGCGGGACTGCGGGCCGTCCTGGAGGCACAGCCCGACATCGAGGTCGTCGGGGAGGCCGCCGACGGCGCGGCGGTGATCCCGCTCGTGCGGCGGCTGCGGCCGGACGTGGTCGCCATGGACGTGCGGATGCCGCTGCTGGACGGCATCGAGGCCACCCGGGCACTGCTGCGGACGGTCGACGGCCCGCCCCGGATCCTCGTGGTGACGACCTTCGAGAACGACGAGTACGTGTACGAGGCCCTGCGGGCGGGCGCCGACGGGTTCCTGCTCAAGCGGGCCCGGCCCGCCGAGATCGTGCACGCGGTGCGGCTGATCGCCGAGGGCGAGTCGTTGCTGTTCCCGGCCTCGGTGCGGCAGCTCGCCGCCGAGTACGGCGACACAGGCGGGAACCGTGCGGCCCGGGCCGTGCTGGAACGGGCCCAGCTGACCGAGCGGGAGGCCGAGGTGCTGCGGCTCATGGCGCGAGGTTTGTCGAACGCGGAGATCGCCGCCCGGCTGGTCGTGGGAACCGAGACCGTGAAGTCGCACGTCAGCTCGGTGTTGGCGAAGCTGGGGGCGCGGGACCGCACTCAGGCGGTGATCGCGGCGTACGAGTCGGGGTTCGTGGCGCCCGGCTGACAGCGGGCGGGGCGGGGGCCCGCCCCTCGCCGGGGTGTGCCGTACCGAAGTACGATCCGGCCAACACGCGCACGACCTGGGAGGACGGACGGTGGGGCGGCTGACCGGCGGGGATCCCTCGCTGCTGCGAAGGATCAACTCCGCTGTGGTGCTGCACGCGCTGCGTGCCACGGACTGCGCGACGCTGACCGAGATCACCCGGGTGACGGGGCTGTCCCGGCCGACCGTCGAGGGTGTCGTCGAAGGACTCATCGAGGCCGGGCTCGTCGTCGAGAAGGCGGCCGAGGAGGGGGCTGCCCGGCGGCAGGGGCGTCCGGCGCGGCGGTTCCGGTTCCGGGCGGAGGCCGGGCATCTGATGGGGCTGGAGATCGGGGCGCACCGGGTGGCGGCGCTGCTGTCCGGCCTGGACGGCCGGGTGATCGGCGCCCAGGCGAAGGACGTGCCCGAGACGGCGGGGGCCGACGAGCGGCTGGAGCGGCTGCGCGGGGCGGTCGCCGAGCTGCTGCGACGGGCCGGGGTCGCCCGCGGCTCGCTGCGGGCCGTGGGCGTGGCGACGCCCGGGATCGTCGAGGCTGACGGCACGGTGCGGCTGGGCACGGCGCTGCCGGGGTGGACGGGGCTACGGCTGGGTGAGCGGCTGAGCCGGTCGTTCACGTGCCCGGTCCTGGTCGAGAACGACGCCAACGCCGCTGCCGTGGCCGAGCACTGGAAGGGCGCGGCCACCGAGTCGGACGACGTGGTCTTCGTGCTGGCGGGACTCAGCCCGGGCGCCGGTTCGCTGATCGGGGGGCGGCTGCACCGCGGCTACGGCGGGGCGGCCGGCGAGATCGGGGCGCTTCACCTGCTGGGCCGCGGGGTGACGCCCGAGACGCTCCTGTCGACCACGGACGAGCCACTGCACCCGCTCGACGAGCAGGCGGTCGCCGCGGTGTTCGCCCAGGCCCGCGAGGGCGACCAGCGGGCCCGCGCCGCCGTCGACCGCTTCATCCAGCGCCTCGTCCACGACGTGGCGGCCCTCGTCCTCGCCCTGGACCCGGAGCTGGTCGTGATCGGCGGCTGGGCTGCGGGCCTGGACGGCGTCCTGACCCCCCTGCGCGAGGAACTCGCCCGCTACTGCCTGCGGCCCCCGCAGGTAACCCTCTCGGGCCTGGGGGACGCGGCCGTGGCAACGGGGGCCCTGCGCCTGGCATTGGACCACGTGGAGGAGCAGCTCTTCGCCGTGGAACGTCCCTGAGCGACAACGCCCTTCAGGGGCGCGGGACCCTGTCGACATGCGGCTCCGCCGCGTGGGCGCGACGAGCCACAACGAACCCGCAGCCCCTCACGCACCGCACGCCCCCGTTTCGGGAGGCTCAGGACGCCTGCTTCTGAAGCCCCGCGTGGATCTCCACACCCCCCGGATCACCGAAGGTGAGACGGCACGTGTCAGCACGATAGGTGGCCACGGACAGCGCAGCCGTACGCCCCAGGGCGATGAAACGGGTCGTGACGACAAGGACCGGCGCCCCCGGCAGCCGGTCCAGCTCCTTCGCCTCGCCGGCCCCGGCGGAGCCGAGTTCCACCGCGTTCTCCTGCCGCTCCAGCTCCAGCCGCTGCAACTCCCGCAGCACCGCACGCGCGCGTGCCGCTCCGGACGGCGCGTCGATGCCGGAGAGCTCGGGGACCGAGGACTGCGGGATGTACAGCAGCTCCGCGGCCACCGGCCGGCCGTGCGAGACACGGGAGCGCCGCACGATGTGCACGCTCTCGTCCCGGCCGGTCTCCAGGGCGTCGGCGACAGCCGGCGGCGGCACGGCCGCCGTGCAGTCGGCGGGCTGCCAGGCGTCCTCGGGGCCGCCCGGCCAGGCGTGCGGGCCGGTACCGAGGGAGACGCCCTCGCGGGGCGGCGCGACGGTCGTGCCGACACCGCGGCGCCGCTGCAGCCTGCCTTCGAGTTCGAGTTGTTCCAGGGCCTGGCGGAGCGTGGCGCGGGCGACTCCGAAGCGGGCCGCGAGATCGCGCTCGTTGGGCAGGATCTCCCCCACCGAGAACTCCGAGTCGAGCGCCTCACTGAGCACGGTCTTGAGGTGCCAGTACTTCGGTTCCTGCACCGATTCCAGCTGCGTGGTCCCCACCCTGTCCTCCGCATTCGCCGTGGTCGGCAACGTTTCAGCGCCTTGTTTATTAAAGGTTGTTGCACTTCTCTGCGACCATAGGGCGGCCCTGATTCTTGGTCAAGACCAATGGCCGGGAACGTTCACGGGGCGTTCATGAAGGGCCGTGGGCCGGTCCCGCGGCCCGTCTAACCGACGTCCAGGGACCGCAACTTGTCGGGATTGCGGATGATGTAGACGGACTGGACGCGGCCGCCTGCGACATCGATCTGGAAGACGGAGTCGGGCGTGCCGCCGGACAGGATCAGCGCGGCCGGGTTGCCGTTGAGCTCCACGAAGCGCACGGACAGACCGGGCGCGCGCTTCCGCGCGGCGCCGACGAGGAAACGGCCCACCTTGTCGGCGGTGTGCAGGACCCGCAGCGGCGCACGGGACTTGCCGCCGCTGTCGCCGACGAGCCGGACCTCCGGGGCGAGCAGCGCCATCAGGCCCTCCAGGTCGCCGCCGGCCGCCGCGGCGAGGAACCGCTCGGTGAGGTCACGGCGCTCGGCGGGGTCGACCTCGTAGCGCGGGCGTCGCTCCTCGACGTGCTTGCGGGCACGCCCGGCCATCCGGCGCACCGCCGGTTCGCCGCGGTCGAGCATGGTGGCGATGTCGGCATAGGGGAAGCAGAAGGCCTCGCGCAGCACGAACACGGCTCGCTCCAGCGGTGACAGCGACTGCAGCACGACGAGCACGGCGAGGGAGACGGAGTCGGCGAGCACGGCACGCTCGGCGGTGTCCGGCACGGTGTCGCCGAAGTCGGTGAGGTACGGCTCGGGCAGCCAGGGGCCGACGTACGTCTCGCCGCGGGCCTTGATCCGGCGGAGCCGGTCGATGGCGAGGCGGGTCGTGATCCGCACGAGATAGCCGCGCGGTTCGCGCACGTCGCCGCGGTCGCTGCCGGACCAGCGCAGCCAGGCCTCCTGGACCACGTCCTCCGCGTCGGCCACGCGCCCCAGCATCCGGTAGGCGACGCCCAGCAGGACGGGGCGGTGTGCTTCGAAGACGTCGGTCGCGGTCTCGGTGGTCACGGGCTCATCCCAGCCCACCGCTGCTGCCCTGTCCAGGCGGAATCACCCCTTCCCGGACAGAATGGCCGAGAGGGCTCCGGTGATCGGCGGCAGGGCTGCGGAGGTGGCGATGCGGTACGGAGTGCTGGGCACGGGACAGGTCGGGCGTACGCTCGGCGGTCGGCTGGTGGAGCTGGGGCACGAGGTGCGGCTCGGCTCGCGCACGGCGGACAACACGGCCGCCGTGCAGTGGGCCGCCGCCGCGGGTCCCCGGGCGGGCTCGGGGACGTTCGCACAGGCGGCGGAGTTCGGAGAGGTCGTGGTCAACGCGGTCGGAGGGCGGGTGGCCCTGGCCGCGCTGGAAGCGGCGGGCGCCCGGAACCTCGACGGCAAGGTCGTCGTGGACGTGTCCAACCCGCTGGCTTTCGAGGAGGGCGAGCTGCGGCTGTCCCCCGTCGAGTCGGACAGCGTGGGCGAGCAGATCCAGCGCGCCTTTCCGCACGCGCGCGTGGTGAAATCGCTCAACACGGTCAACTGCAGGGTGATGGTCGATCCGGGCAGCGTGCCCGGCGAGCACAACGTCTTCGTCTGCGGGGACGACCCGGATGCCAGGGAGCAGGTCACGGCGCTGCTCGGGGAGTTCGGCTGGCCGGCGGAGCGGGTGCTGGACCTCGGTGGCATCCGGGAGGCCCGCGCCGTGGAGATGTGGCTGCCCCTGTGGGCCGGACTCTTCAGGAAGTTCGGGCACGGCGCGTTCAACCTGGAGGTGCGGCGGTCGCGTTGAACGGGCCGGCGCGGCGAAGGTCGCCTCCCCAGGGGGCTACCCGCGGGTAGTAATTGCTGACAAGCTGTCTACGGCGTCCGTCAGCGAGTACAGCCGAGGAGCACCCCATGTCCGCCACCGTCTCCTTCGAAGTCGCCTCCGCGCAGGGCGAGCAGAGCGTGACCCTGGCCTACACGCGCCGGGGCAGCGGCGAACCGCTGCTCCTGCTGCACGGCATCGGTCACCACCGTCAGGTGTGGGACCCGGTGATCCCGGCGCTGGCGGCCGAACGCGACGTGATCGCCGTGGACCTGCCGGGCTGCGGTGCCTCTCCGGCGCTCCCGGACGGCATGGCGCACGACCTGCCCACGATGAGCACGGTCCTGACGGCTCTCTTCGAGGCGCTGGAGATCGACCGGCCGCACGTCGCGGGCAACTCGCTGGGCGGTCTGCTGGCGCTGGACCTGGCCCGGGCACAGCTCGTCCGCTCCGTCACCGCCCTGTCCCCCGCCGGGTTCTGGAACGAGGCCGAGCGCCGCTACGCCTTCACGGTGCTGACGGCCATGCGGCAGATCGCCCGGCGGATGCCGCCGCCGCTGGTGGAGCGGCTGGCCCGCCCGGCCCTCGGCCGCACCCTGCTGACGAGCACCATCTACGCCCGCCCGGGCCGCCGTTCACCCGAGGCCGTGGTCGCCGAGACGCTCGCCCTGGCCCGCGCCCAGGGATTCTCCGAGACGCTGCGCTCCGGCCGGACGGTGCAGTTCACCGACGACATCGTGGGGACGCCGGTCACCGTGGCGTGGGGCAACCGGGACCGGCTGCTCATACCCCGCCAGGGCGTGCGCGCCAAGGGCGTCATACCCGGGGCCCGGCTGGTGCGGCTGCCCGGTTGCGGGCACGTCCCGATGAACGACGATCCCGCGCTGGTGGCCCGGGTGGTGCTCGACGGCAGCCGCTGACCCCGCACGGAGGGCGGCGAAGCCTCTAAGGTCTCTCCTCATGAGGCCGACGCGGAGCGACTCCGGCGAAGATGCGCCGTCCGCCGCCTGGGAGCTGCTGCTCCCCGCCGCTTCGGCGCCGGCCCGCACGCGTGGCCGTTCCCTGCAGGCGGCACTGCGCGAGGCGGTCCGCTCGGGCCGCCTCGCACCGGGCACCCGGCTGCCGTCGAGCCGGGACCTCGCGGCGGACCTGGGGGTGTCACGCGGGCTGGTCACGGAGACGTACGAGCAGCTGACCGCCGAGGGATACCTGCGCAGCGGCCGGGGCGCCGGAACGTGGGTGGGCGCGGCCGTACGGGCCGGGCGGCCGGCGGCCCGCGATCTCGCTCCGCGCTCGCCGGGTGCCGTGGCGGACTTCGTGCCCGGGACGCCGGACCTCGCGCTGTTCCCGCGCGCGGCGTGGGCCGCCGCGCAGCGCGCCGTGCTCGCGGACCTGCCGCACCGGGAGCTGGGCTACCCCGATCCGCGCGGGCTGCCGAGGCTGCGTACCGCGCTGGCCGAACTGCTCGCCAGACGACGGGGCGTGGTGGCGGACCCCGAGCGGATCGTGGTCGTCTCGGGTGTGGCCCAGGCGACGGCCCTGCTCGGTTTCGCGCTGCACGCGCGCGGGCTGCGCGCCGTCGGTGTGGAGGACCCGGGCAGTCCGCAGCACGACGCGCTGTACGCCTCGGCCGGGGTCTTCGCCGTGCCGTTGCCGCTCGACGGCGAGGGTGTCTCCCTGGAGCCGCTGCGGGCGTCCGGCGTACGGGCCGTGGTGACGACCCCGGCCCACCAGTTCCCCACCGGCATCGCCTGTTCGGCCCGGCGGCGCACCGAACTGCTGGACTGGGCGCGGTCCGTGGACGGCATCGTCCTGGAGGACGACTACGACGGCGACTTCCGCTACGACCGTGCCCCCGTCGGTGCGCTCCAGGGCCTGGACCCGGACCACGTGGCCTACACGGGCTCGGTCAGCAAGTCCCTCGCGCCGGGCCTCAGGCTGGGCTGGCTGCTGGTGCCGGAGTCCTGGACGGAGGAGGTCGTCGAACGCAAGCGCACGATGGATCTCGGCCACCCGGCCCTCGACCAGGCCGTGTTCGCCCGCTTCCTGGAGCGCGGCGACTACGACCGTCAGCTGCGCCGCTGCCAGCGCGCCTACCGCGAACGGCGTGACGCGCTGGTCGCGGCCCTGGACGCCCGCTTCCCCGGAGCGGAGGTGTCCGGGATCGCCGCGGGCCTGCACGTGATCGCCACTCTGCCTCGGCGGTACGGACCCGAGGAGCGGTTCCTCGCGCGCACGGCGGAGGCGGGGGTGGCGGTGCGCCCGCTCTCGGCCTACGCCCACGGTCGGGCCGGGCCCGAGGCGGCCGGGGAGGTCCGGCTGGTCCTGGGCTACGCCCAAGTGCCGCCCGCGAGGATCGCCGAGGGCGTGCGCCTGATGGCGCTGGCCGCGAACGGGTGAGGCGACCGGTTCGCGCGTTCCCCCACCCTGCGGTCGGTTGTTCACTTGAGGTTCGTGTGTGCGCCGCGATGTGCCCGTAGGTGTGGCTCTGCACACTTGGCCGGATCCCGTCCCCGGAGGCGTATCCATGTCGCACCGTCCCTTGCCCGCACGCCGCAGCGTCCTGCGTGGCTCCCTCGCCGCCTCGGCGGCCCTGTCCCTGCCCACCGCTCTCGGCGCGGCGCCCGCCTTCGCGCGCTCCGGGCGCCCGAGCGCGGGGTGGGGGGTGCAGGCGGGTGACGTGACCCGCGACTCCGGGCTGGTGTGGGTGCGCTCCGACCGGCCTGCCCGGATGATCGTCGAGACGTCGGCGACCGAATCGTTCCGCAACCCGCACCGATGGCAGGGCCCGCTGCTCGGTCCGGGCACCGACTTCACCGGCACGACCCGGCTGCGCGGACTGCCGTCCGGCGAGCAGATCCACTACCGCGTACTGCTCGCCGACCCGGACGACCCACGCCGCACCGGCGAGCCCGTCACCGGCACGTTCCGCACGGCTTCCGCCAAGCGCCGCGACGGCGTGCGGTTCGTCTGGTCCGGGGACCTGGCCGGACAGGGTTGGGGCATCAACCCGGAGTTCGGCGGCTACACGATCTACAACGCGATGGCCGCCCTGGACCCCGACTTCTTCCTCTGCAGTGGCGACAACATCTACGCCGACGGCCCGATCACCGAGACCGTGGCCCTGCCCGACGGCCGGACCTGGCGCAACGTCACGACCGAGGAGAAGGCGAAGGTCGCCGAGACGCTCACGGAGTTCCGCGGCAACTTCCGCTACAACCTGCTGGACGAGAACCTGCGCGCCTTCAACGCCCGGGTCCCGTCCATCGTCCAGTGGGACGACCACGAGGTCGTCAACAACTGGTACCCGGGCGAGATCCTGACCGACGCCCGCTACACCGAGAAGCGTGTCGACGTGCTCGCCGCCCGCGCCCGCCAGGCTTTCTCCGAGTACTTCCCGGTCTCCACGCTGCGCCGTCCCGACGGCCGGGTCTACCGTGTGCAGCACCACGGCCCGCTGCTGGACGTGTTCGTCCTGGACATGCGCACCTACCGCAACGCGAACTCGCCCGACGACCAGACCACCGACCCGCAGGGCATCCTCGGCCGGGAGCAGCTGGAGTGGCTCAAGCGCGAGCTGTCCCGCTCGCGGGCGGTGTGGAAGGTGATCGCCTCCGACATGCCGATCGGACTGGTCGTCCCGGACGGTCCGAACATCGAGGCCGTCGCGCAGGGCGCCCCCGGCAAGCCCCTGGGGCGTGAGCTGCAGATCGCCGAACTGCTGCGGTTCGTCAAGCACCGGCGGATCACCGGCACGGTGTGGCTGACGGCCGATGTGCACCACACCTCGGCGCAGCACTACCAGCCGTCGAAGGCCGCCTTCACGGACTTCGAGCCGTTCTGGGAGTTCGTCTCGGGTCCGCTCAACGCGGGTGCCTTCCCGGCGAACGCGCTGGACGGCACCTTCGGCCCGGACCGCGTGTTCGTGAAGGCGCCGGCCACCGCCAACGTCTCCCCCGCCGGTGGCTACCAGTTCTTCGGCGAGGTCGACATCGACGGCCACAGCGGCGAGCTGACGGTGCGTCTGCGGGAGCAGGACGGCACCGTGCTGTTCACGCAGACGCTCCAGCCGGGCCGGGTCGGCCAGTAGGTACGGAACTCAACGTTTGAAGCGTCGATAAAGAGGGCAAAATGGGCTCTTTACCCATCGGTCACAATGCGTTCGCGATCACGCAACACCGTTCGGTCACAGTGGGTGCATGACGCGAGAACTGACCCCCATGACGCATACCGAAGCCGACCGCCACCCCGCCACCTCGTGGCGGAAGGTCGCGGCGGCGTTCCACGCCTGGCGGACACGACGCCAGGAACACGCGCCGCCCACGAGTGATACCGGGTCCCCGGCACCGGAGCAGGTGCCGGGGGCGAACACCCTGTGGCGGATGCGGACCACGGTTCAGGAGGAACCGGGGTCGCTGGCGGCGCTGTGCGGCGCCCTGGCCGCGCAGCGCGTCGACATCCTCAGCCTGCAGACGCACCCACTGGCCGAGGGCACGGTCGACGAGTTCCTGCTGCGGGGCCCGGACGGCCTGCCGGCGTCCGCGATCACCACGGCCGTCGAGTCGGCCGGTGGCACCGACACCTGGATCGAGCGGGCCGACGCCCACGACCTGGTCGACGCGCCGACCCGGGTCCTCGGGCTGGCCGCCCGCACCGCCCTGGACTCGGCGGAACTCCCGCTGGCTCTGCGCCAGCTGCTGGGCCGGTGCACGATCCGGTCCCTGCCCGCACCGACCGGTGACGGCCGGGCGCCGGAGGGCCTCGCCGTCGAGGGGGCCCTCGACGACACGGTGATGCGGCTGCGCGCCCCGGAAGGCGGAGTGATCATCGTGGAACGGCCGTATCTGCCGTTCACCCCCACCGAGTTCGCCCGGGCGCGGGCCCTGGTGGAGCTGGATGCCCGGCTCGGACCGCGCCTGCCGCACGGACGGGACGTGTTCACGCTGGCCGAGGGCAGCGACATCACCGTGCGACGGGCCGACACCCGCGATCTCGAAGCGGCCCTGGCGATGCACGAGCGCTGCTCGCCGCGCACGCTGAAGCTGCGCTATCACGGGCCCGTCCGTGACGCCGACCGGTACCTCAACCACCTGCTCAGTCCGCGCTACGGCCGCACGCTCGCCGTGCAGACGGCCTCCGGGCGGATCGTCGGGCTCGGTCACCTCCTGTGGGACGGGGACGAGACGGAGGTCGCGCTCCTCGTCGAGGACGCGTGGCAGCGGCGGGGTGTCGGGGCGGAGTTGCTGTCGCGGCTCGTCGCCATGGCCGTCGAGGCGAGGTGCTCCAGCGTCTATGCCGTGACTCAGGCCTCCAACACGGGGATGGTCGCCGCCATGCGGGGGCTGGGGCTTCCTCTCGACTATCAGGTCGAGGAGGGGACGCTGGTCATCACGGCGCGGCTGGGTGAGGCGGTCGTGAGGAGTGCGGAGGGGCTGGGGAGCGCCTCCGCGTCGTAGGGGCGTGCGCCAGTGGGCGGGTGCGGGCTCGTTGTGGTTGCCGCGCAGTTCCCCGCGCCCCTTTCGGGGCGTCGTTCCTGGGCTGCGTCCGGAGAGAAGCGCGGAGGAGCCGGGGAGCGCCTCCGCGTCCCAGGGGCGTGCGTCAGTTCGCGAGTGCGGGTGCGCTGTGGTTGTTCGCGCAGTTCCCCGCGCCCCGTTCGGGGCGTCGTCCGAGGGCTGTGTCGAGGTCCGACCACAGGTCCTCAACGTCCTCCAGGCCCACCGACATGCGCAGCAGCCGGTCGCTCACGCCGGCCCCCTTGCGGTCGTCGGCGTCGACGATCCGGTGGCTGATGGAGGCGGGGTGCTGGATGAGGGTGTCCACGCTGCCGAGGCTCACCGCCGGGGTGATCAGACGGACCGCGGCGATCACCTCGTGCGGGTCGCCGTGCACCTCGAAGGCGACCATCGCGCCGCCGATGCGCGGGTAGTGGACCCGGGCGATCCGCGGGTCGGCGGCGAGGCGGCGGGCCAGTTCCGCCGCCGTGGCCGACGCCGCCCGGACCCGGACGGGAAGGGTGGACAGGCCGCGCAGCAGCAGATAGCCGGCCAGCGGGTGCAGGACGCCGCCGGTGGCGAACCGCACCTGGCGCAGCCGGCCGGCGAACTCCTCGTCGCAGGCGACCACACCGGCGAGGACGTCGCCGTGGCCGCCGAGGTACTTGGTGGCGCTGTGCAGGACCAGCCGGGCGCCGTGCTCGGCGGGGCGCTGGAGGACCGGCGTGGCGAAGGTGTTGTCCACCAGCAGCGGCACCGAGCCGCAGGCGTGTGCGACGGCCCGCAGGTCGACCTCGGCGAGCGTGGGGTTGGCCGGGGACTCGACCAGGACCAGTCCGGTGTCCGGGCGCAGGGCGTCGGCGACGCCGGCCGGGTCGGTCCAGGTCACCTCCGAGCCCAGCAGCCCGGCGGTCAGCAGGTGGTCGCTGCAGCCGTAGAGGGGGCGTACGGCGACGACGTGCCGCAGGCCCATGGAGCCGCGGACCAGCAGGACGGCGCTGAGGGCGGCCATGCCGCTGGCGAAGGCGACCGCGGCCTCGGTGCCCTCGAGGCGGGCCAGGGCCGTCTCGAAGCGGGCCACGGTCGGGTTGCCGAGCCGCCCGTAGACGGGCGGGCCGTCGGGCTCGGCGCCGGTGGTGGCGAAGGCGTCGATCCGGGCCGCCTCGCCACGGCTGTCGTACGACGGGTAGGTGGTGGACAGGTCGATCGGCGGGGCGTGCAGGCCCTGCCGGGCGAGGTCGTCCCGCCCGGCGTGCACGGCCTCGGTGGCGAGGGCTCGGGGTGCGGTGCGCACGGCGTCGTGGGCGCGCGTGCTCGTTGTGTCCATGTCCATGGTGCGCAAGAGTGAACATCGGCCGGGCTGCCGGGTGCGAGCCCCGTGCTACGTTCGGCCGATGGCTGAATCTGTCGTACTGGATCCGGTGGATCTCCATCTGCTGCGGCTGTTGCAGAACGACGCCCGGGCGACCTACCGGGACCTCGCCGCACAGGTCGGTGTGGCACCGTCGACCTGTCTGGACCGGGTGACGCGGCTGCGCCGCTCGGGCGTGATCCTCGGGCACCGGCTGGAGCTGGATCCGGCCAAGCTCGGGCGCGGGCTGGAAGCCCTGCTGTCGGTGCAGGTCAGACCGCATCGGCGGGAGCTGGTGGGGCCGTTCGTGGAGCGGATCCGCGCCCTGCCGGAGTCACGGACGGTGTTCCACCTGACCGGTCCGGACGACTACCTGGTCCATGTCGCGGTCGCCGACATGGCCGATCTGCAGCGGCTGGTGCTGGACGAGTTCACCTCGCAGCGGGAGGTGGCCCGGGTGGAGACCCGGCTGATCTTCCAGCAGTGGGAGTGCGGCCCGCTTCTGCCGCCTTCGCCCTCGGCTCAATCCGCGTGACGTGCGCGGGCCGTCGTACGAGGATGGCCGCATGTCTGAGATCAAGAGCCCGCTGCCCCGAGAGGTCGCCGACGCCTACGTCGACGAGCTCGTCGCCCTCGACCCGATCACCGGTACGTTCCTCGGCGACAAGGAGAGTTCGAGCAGGCTGCCCGACACCTCGCCCGCGGGGCAGGAGGCGCTCGCGGAGCTGGCGCGGCGGACGCTGGCCCGGCTGGACGAAGCCGAGCGGCTGCCGGGCGCGGACAGTGACATCGAGCGCCGGTGCGCGCGGCTGCTGCGCGAGCGGCTGGGCGCCGAACTCGCGGTGCACGAGGCCGACGAGAGCCTGCGCTCCGTCAGCAACCTGAGCTCCGTCGCGCACGCGGTGCGACAGGTGTTCACCGTGACCCCGGCTCAGACGGAGCAGGACTGGACGGCGATCGCCGAGCGGCTGCGCGGGGTCCCGGCCGCGCTGGAGGGCTACCGGGAGTCCCTGGCGCTCGGACTGGAACGCAAGCTGTACGCAGGGCCCCGCGCCACGGCCACGTTCGTGCGGCAGCTCGGCGAATGGGCCGACGCGGACGGCGAGGGACACGGCTGGTTCGAGCAGTACGCGGCCGCCGGGCCGGAGGCCCTGCGGTCCGAGCTGGACGCCGCCGCCCGCTCGGCCGGCGAGGCGGTCGTCCGGCTGCGCGACTGGATGCGGGACGTGTACGCGCCGGCGATCGAGGGCGCACCGGACGTGGTGGGCCGGGAGCGGTACGCGCGCTGGGTGCGCTACTTCAACGGCACGGACCTCGACCTGGACGAGGCGTACGCCTACGGCTGGTCCGAGTACCACCGCATCCTCGGCGAGATGAAGAGCGAGGCAGAGAAGATCCTGCCGGGCGCCGGCACGCCGTGGGAGGCGCTGGCCCACCTCGACGCGCAAGGCACGCACATCGAGGGCGTCGACGAGGTCCGCGACTGGCTGCAGAGCCTCATGGACGAGGCGATGGACGCGCTCGACGGCACACACTTCGACCTGGCCGAGCGGGTGCGCCGGGTGGAGTCGCGCATCGCCCCTCCGGGCAGCGCCGCCGCCCCCTACTACACGCCGCCGTCGGACGACTTCTCCCGCCCGGGCTGCACCTGGCTGCCCACCATGGGCGAGACGCGCTTCCCGGTCTACGACCTGGTGTCGACCTGGTACCACGAGGGCGTGCCCGGCCACCACCTTCAGCTGGCCCAGTGGAAGCACGTGGCGCAGAACCTCTCGCGCTACCAGGCGAGCGTCGGCATGGTCAGCGCCAACGCCGAGGGCTGGGCGCTGTACGCGGAGCGGCTGATGGACGAACTGGGTTTCCTGACGGACCCGGAGCGCCGGCTCGGCTACCTGGACGCGCAGATGATGCGGGCCGTGCGCGTCATCATCGACATCGGCATGCACCTGGAGCTGACGATCCCGGACGGCTCGCCCTTCCACCCCGGCGAGCGCTGGACGGCCGAGCTGGCGCAGGAGTTCTTCGGCTCGCACAGCAGCCGGCCGGCCGACTTCGTGGAGAGCGAGCTGACCCGTTACCTGTCCATGCCGGGCCAGGCCATCGGCTACAAGCTCGGCGAACGGGCCTGGCTGCTGGGCCGCGAGAACGCCCGCAAGCGCCACGGCGACGCCTTCGACCCGAAGGCCTGGCACATGGCGGCGCTGTCGCAGGGGTCGCTGGGTCTTGACGATCTGGTGGACGAACTGTCGCAGTTGTAGGCGCATCCGCCCGGCGTCGCTATCGCGGCGCCAGAAGGCGTAGCTCGATCAGGTCCAGCCAGGTCTCCGGGCCGGGCTGGACCCGCGCCGCCCGGACCGCGTATCTGCCGGGTTCCAGGGCCACCCGGACCTGGTCGGTGTCCGCGAGGCCCGTCCCTGGCCAGGCCGCGTCGAAGAGGCGGACGGGCCCGGGTACCTTCCACGTCGTCTCCGGTCCCCACGCCGCCGTGGCGGTCGCCGGCGGGACGCTCGCCAGCAGTTCGTGCTCGGAGTCGGCGGCGCGCCATCGGACGAACATGCCCCGGTCGGGCAGATAGGCGGTCGCGGCGGGCTCGTCTCCCAGGACCAGCGCGGTGCAGTCGCCGACCGGGAGGAGGCCGACGTGGCCGTCCACCTCGCAGGCCCGGTCGTAGTCCGAGGCCGTCTCCTCGCCGTCGGCACCCGCCCAGAACGGCAGGACAATCTCCGGTACCGCTATCAGCGGCCCCCCGCCCGACTCCACCCACTCCACAGCGCCCGGCTCCGCGTATCGCACCATGGCGTCAGAACCTACAGGGCCGACTCACGGCAGAGGATCACGGGTTCAGCAGCCGCAGTCGTCCGCGCCCACGGGGGCCGTCAGGGGGTCCGGGGCCCGCCGCTCGCTTCCCTGCCATGTCTCGAACACCAGCCCCTCGCGCACCCAGTACTCGAAGCCGCCGAGCATCTCCTTGACCCGGTAGCCGAGTCCGGCGAGAGCCAGGGCGGCGCGGGCGGCACCGTTGCAGCCGGGCCCCCAGCAGTACGTCACGACCGGCACCGTGCGGTCGAGGACCTGTGCGGCCTGCTCGGGGACGAGGGCGGTCGGCAGGTGGAGCGCGCCGGGGATGTGGCCCTGGTCCCAGGCCTCGGTGGAGCGTGCGTCGACCAGGACGAAGCCGGGGTCGCCACCGGCGTCGAGTGCGGCGGCGACGTCGGACACGTCGGTGTGGAAGGCGAGACCGGCGCGGAAGTGGGCGACTGCCTCGGCCGGAGCGGCGGGGGCGACACGCAGGACGGGGTTCACGGTGGTGGTCATGCGGAAAAGGTACGGCCGTCCGTCCGGCCCCTGAAGTGACGATCCCCGGCGCTCCGCTTGATCCGCCGGGGATTCCCCTGCTATGTCTCCCGGATGACCGACTATTCCCCGGACGCCACCGACTGGCGCATCCTGGACGTCCTCCAGCGGGAGGGCCGGGCGAGCTTCGCCGAGCTGGCCCGCGCCGTGTCCATGTCGGCGAGCGCGGTGACCGAACGGGTGCGCCGACTGGAGGAGGCCGGGGTGATCCGGGGCTACGCGGCGGTGGTCGACCCCGAGCGGCTGGGCCTGCCGATCCTGGCGTTCGTGCGTCTGAGGTACCCGAACGGCAACTACAAGCCCTTCCACGACCTGGTCGCCGTCACGCCCGAGATCCTGGAGGCGCACCACGTCACGGGCGACGACTGTTTCGTCATCAAGGTGACGGCCCGCTCGATGCGCCACCTCGAGGAGGTGTCGGGGAAGATCGGGGCGCTGGGCTCGGTGACCACGAGCGTGGTGTACAGCTCGCCCCTCCCCCGACGCCCCCTGGGGCGCTGACCTCAGCCGGCGCCACGCTGCCGCAGGGTCGACCCGGACCGGCCCTTCACCACGTCCAGCTGGGCGTGGATCCGACGCCGCAGGTCGGCGACATGGCTGACGATGCCGACGCTGCGGTCGCGTTCCCGCAGGGAATCGAGCACGTCGAGGACCTCGTCCAGGGTCTGGTCGTCGAGGCTGCCGAAGCCCTCGTCGATGAACAGCGTGTCCAGCCGCACCCCGCCCGCCTCGTCCGTGACGACGTCCGCCAGTCCGAGGGCCAGGGCGAGCGAGGCGAAGAACGTCTCACCGCCCGACAGCGTCGCCGTGTCGCGTTCGCGGCCGGTCCAGGCGTCGACCACGTGCAGTCCGAGCCCGCTGCGGCCGCGTCCGGTGCGGTCGTCGGAGTGGACGAGGGTGTAGCGGCCGGACGACATGCGGCGCAGCCGTACGGTCGCGGCGGCGGCGACCTGCTCCAGCCGGGCCGCCAGGACGTACGACTCCAGACGCATCCGTCGTTCGTTGTCCGCCGAGGTGCCGGCGGCGAGGCCGGCCATCCGGGCCACGCGGTCGTACTCCTCGCGCAGCGGCGCCAGCCGGCGGACCGAGGCGGACGCCCGGGCGGAGAGGCGGTCGAGGTCGGCGCAGCGCCGCTCGGCGGCGTCGTGGGCGGAGGCGGCGTGGCGCAGCCACCGGTCCGCTTCGTCGGCGGCCTGCTGCGCCGCGTCCGGGTCGGCCCGCGGCTCGCGGGCCGCGGCGGCGGTGTCGGCCTCGGCGAGAACGGCCCGTACGGCGGCCTCCTCGTGCTGCCAGGCGTCCAGGCGGCGTTGCAGCTCGCGGTGGCCGGCGCGGTCGAGGAGGGCGTCGGCCGCGGCCTGCGGGGTGTCGAAGCCGGCCCGGAAAGCGGCGTCGGCGAGGCGGGCGTCGGCGTCCTTCAGCCGCTGGGCGGTGTCCTCGGCCACGCGTGCGGCTTCGGCTGCGTCCGTGAGCAGCGCGGTCCGCCGCTCCAGCTGCGCGGCCCGCGCGGCGACGCTGTCCAGGGAGCCGCGTGCTCGGTCCAGCTCCTCCTGCAGCGCGGTCCGTTCGCGGTCCAGGCGCTCCCGGTGACCGACCCGGGAGGCGGTGCGCACTGCGGTCTCCTGCCGGGCGGCGAGGCGTCGTTCGTGTTCCTGCCCGGCCTGCCGCAGCCGCTCCTGCGCGGCGTGCAGCTCGGCGGCGGCCCTGCGGGCCTGCGCGTACCGCTCCTCCAGGTCCGCGAGTTCTTCGTCGAGTCGCCCGGTGGGCGTGTCACCGGCCTCCGCGGTGGCGGCGGCGAGTGCCTCCCGTACGGTGCCGAGGCGCCGTTCGTCCTCGGCTCGCTGCTGGTCGGCGCGCTGGTAGGCGGTGAGGGCGTGCTCCTCCGCCTCGCGGTCCACGTGCCCGGCGACCTTGCGGGCCGGGGCGGGGTGTTCGGTGGCGCCGCAGACGGCGCAGGGTTCGCCGTCGGTGAGGTGCGCGGCCAGTTCGGCGGCGATGCCGTTCAGGCGCTGCTCCTTGAGGTCGAGCCAGTGCTGCTTGGCCCGGAGCGTGTCGTCCTGCGCGGCGCGGACCCGGTCGACGGCCCGGTCCGTGTCCTGGGCGAGCTGATCGCGGGCGCGGGCCGCCCGCAGCCGCTGCTGTGCGGGCTCGCGCCGTACGCCGAGCTGTTCGGCGAGGGCGGCGGCCTGCTGCGCGGACGCGACGCGGTTCTGGAGTGCGGTGTGCCGCTCCTGCCAGCCGTCGAGCCAGGCTTCCGCCTCCTGCAGGAGGTCGGCGTCGGCGCGTTCCTGGCGGTCGAGGCCGGCGCGTTCGTCGAGGAGGTCGGCCAGGCGCCGCTCGGCGCGGCGGGCCGAGTCGAGTCCGCCCAGTTCCTCGGCGGCCCGGCGTGCGGCGGCGGCGAGTCCGGCTGCGCCCTCGTCGGCGAAGGTCTCCGGCAGCAGGGCACGCGCGCGTGTTTCGGCGGCGGCCGCCCGGCGGTGTTCCGCTTCGGAGGCTTCCCGCAGGTCCAGGGCGGGTGCGACCGCCTCGGCCTTGCGGGCCCGTTCCATCAGGGACTGGGCCTCCCGGTAGGCCCCGGCTCCCTGTTCCAGGCGCGCCGCTCGTTCGCGTGCCTCGTCGAAGCGCCGCTGAAGCCGGGCCAGTTCGCGCACCTCGTCCAGAGTCCGGCCGGCGGCGGCCTGGGCGGACTCGGCCGCGGTGAGCGTGCACGCGGCGACGGTGAGCTGTTCGCGGGCGGTACTGCGGGCGACGGCGGCGGCGCTCAGCACGGCCTCGGCGAGCCCCGGTTCGCCGGGGGCGAGTTCGGGCAGTTCCATGGCGTCGTCCGCGGCCTGCTGCATGCGGTGGGCGTCGGCCAGCAGTTCCGCGTCCCCCTCCCGCACCTGGGTCTCGGTGGTGCGGCGCCGCTCGGCGAGGCGCTTTTCGACGTCGGCGAAGCGGCGGGTGTCGAACAGGCGGCCCAGCAGTTTGCCTCGGGCCTCGGCGTCGGCGCGCAGGAACCGGGCGAAGTCGCCCTGCGGCAGCAGCACGACCTGGCAGAACTGCTCCCGGCTCATGCCGAGCAGCTGGGTGATCTCCTCGCCGACCTCCTGGTGGGAGCGGCTGAGGTCCTTCCAGGTCCCGGCGGTCGCGTCGTACTCGCGCAGCCAGGTCTGGGCCTTGTCCAGGGTCGTGCCGGTGCCGCGTTTCTTGGGGCGCTCCCAGGGCGGCTGGCGGGTGACCTCCAGGCGGCGCCCGGCGACGGTGAGGTCGAGGGTGACCTCGGTGCGGGTCGCGGGCGCGGCGTGGTCGCTGCGCAGGGCCGTGCCCTGGCCGCCGCCCTGCCGGGCGCCCGGCACCGAGCCGTAGAGGGCGTAGCAGACGGCGTCCAGGACGGAGGTCTTGCCCGCGCCGGTGGGTCCGTGCAGCAGGAACAGTCCGGCCGCCGACAGCTCGTCGAAGTCGACGGTCTGCGTGCCGCCGAAAGGGCCGAAGGCGGTGACGGTGAGCCGGTGGAGCCTCACCGGGCCACCTCCCGCAGGGTCTCGTCCGCCCGTACCGCGTCGAGTGCCTCGCGCAGCACGCCCTGTTCGTGCGGGTCGGGTCCGGCGCCGCGCACATGGGCGACGAAGTCCTCGGCGATCTGCTGGTCGCTGCGGCCGGCCAGGCGCCGGGCGTACGACACCTCGGACTCGTCCTGGTCGCGGTCGGGGTCGAAGACGAGGCTGAGGGTGTGCGGGAAGCGTGCGGTGAGCCGGGCCATCGGGTCGGCGGGGCGGACGGGGTCGGTGAGGGTCGCCTCGACCCAGGCGTCTTCGTGGCGCGCGAGGTCCGCGTCGTCGAGCAGGTCCTCCAGGGTGCCCCGGATCCGGGCGAGTGCGCGAGGCACCGGGCAGTCGACGCGCTCGGCGTCGACGGAGCCGTCCGCGGCCAGGTCGACCAGCCACATGCTCTTGCGGTGGGCGGCCTCGGAGAAGGAATAGGGCAGAGGTGAACCGGAGTAGCGGACACGGTCGGTGAGGGTCTGGCAGCCGTGCAGATGCCCGAGCGCCACGTAGTCGACACCGTCGAACACCCCGGCCGGCACCGCGGCGACGCCACCGACGGTGATGTCGCGTTCGCTGTCGCTGGGTTCGCCACCGGTGACGAAGGCGTGCGCGAGGACGACGGAGCGGGTGCCGGGCGGGCGCGCGGCGAGGTCGGCGCGGACCCGGTCCATCGCGGCCGCGAGGACGGCCTCGTGCCCGGCCTTGTCCACCCCGAACTCGCCCTTGACCAGGGCCGGTTCGAGATAGGGCAGCCCATAGAAGGCGACGTCGCCGTGGGCGTCGGCCAGCATGACCGGAGTGCCGGCCGCAGCGGGTTCCGTCCGCAGATGGATACCGGCCCGCCCGATGAGCCCCGCTCCGACGCCCAGCCGGCGGGCCGAGTCGTGGTTCCCGGAGATCATCACCGTCGGCACGCCGAGGCCGGCGAGGCGGTGCAGGGCGTCGTCGAACAGCTCGACGGCGGCGAGCGGTGGCACCGCCCGGTCGTAGACGTCCCCCGACACGACCACCGCGTCCACGGCACGCTCCCGCACGGTCGTGACGAGGTGGCCGATGAACTCGGCCTGGGCGTCGAGCATGTTGACCCGGTGGAAGGCCCGGCCGAGATGCCAGTCGGAGGTGTGCAGCAGCCTCAAGACGCCGCTCCGACCTGCATGTCTCCCCCTGCGTTCGTTCGTCGGCGACACGAGCCGGTCCGGCTCGCTGTCAGCCCACCACGCTAACGCCTGTGGGCACCTGGTCCACCACGAACCCCGGAGAGCACAGCCATACGGAAGCAATCCTGCGGAAATGTCCGTAACTGTGCTGTGAGGCAGGTCATTCCACGGCGGTGCTGTCCCCGTTGGCCATCGGGAGGCCTCAGGCGTCCCCGTACGCCTCCCCGCCCGTTTTGAGAGCGGCCGTCCCGGCGGTGGCGTCGGCGAGCCAGGAGCGGAAGGCGTCCACGTCGGAGTCGGGGAGGGCGACCTCGATCGTGACCGCCTCGCCGTAGCGCACGTCCCGGACCGCGCGGCCGGTGCTGCGCAGGTCGTTCTCCAGCTTGCCCGCCCGCTGGTGGTCGACGGTGACCGTGGCCAGCCGGTACCTGCGTCGGGTGCGGGTGCCGAGGGCGTCCAGGGCTTCGCCGACCGCTCCGCCGTAGGCCCGGATGAGTCCGCCCGCTCCGAGTTTGACCCCGCCGAAGTAGCGGGTGACCACAGCGACGACGTACCGCATGTCGCGGCGCAGCAGCATCTGGAGCATGGGGACGCCGGCGGTGCCGCCGGGTTCGCCGTCGTCGCTCGCCTTCTGGACGGAGGCGTCGGCACCGATGACGTAGGCCCAGCAGTTGTGGTTGGCGTCGGCGTGCTCCTTGCGGACCGCGGCGATGAAGTCCTGCGCCTCCTGCTCGGTGGCCGCCGGGGCGAGGGCGCACAGGAAGCGGGAGCGGCCGACCTCGGTCTCGTGCACGCCGGCACCGGCCACCGTGCGGTATTCGTCCTGCATCCGGCCAGCCTAATCGCGTGGCCGGGGGCGTTCCGACGTGGCCGCCGGCTCTCGCGGGCCCGGGAGAGCGGCCCGCGACACACCTCAGACCGGCCGGACCGCCGTCGGGACCTCCGCTACGAGTGGGCCACGACCTCGCCGGCCGTGACCTGGGGCGGGTTGGGCAGCAGCTCGGCGAGCCGGTCCCGGACGAAGCCGCCCGCCCTCTCGGTCGACTCCTCGGCACCGGCCCGGTCCTCGAAGATCCCGGTCGACACCATCACCCCGCCGCCGGCGTCGACGAAGTAGTAGGCCACGAGCCCCTGGACCTGGCGGACGAGCGGCAGGAACTCCTCGTTCACCCGGCGACCCGCCTCAGCCGGGTCGGTCACCCCTTCGTACCGCCGGATCACTGCGTGCATGACTGGTCTCCTCATGGGTCGGCACGGCGTTCGACTCAGACGCCTTACCCGCCGCGGGACGTGGGCGCAGCGCGGGCCGGGCGCACATCACCGGAAAGGCCGCATGCCCGTGCCCGGGGGCAGGGCTAGTGCCGTGGCAGGCAACGTTCGCCCCGTCACGACGCCGGGCGAACGTTGCCTGCCGCG
>NZ_JBEZWO010000012.1:0-171090 GCF_040637515.1 Streptomyces sp. NPDC029041
TTCTCAAGGAACGGTCGCTTCCTTTGTACTCACCCTCTCGGGCTTTCCTCCGGGCGCTTCCCTTCGGTCTTGCGTTTCCGACTCTATCAGATCTTGCCGATCCGATTTCCTCGGTGCTTTCCAGGTTCTCGCTTTCGCGTTTCCCTTTCCGGCGGTTCCGACTCTATCAGATCCTTTCGGGCCTGATCCCCGGTCAGCGGGGTTTGTCTTCGCGGCCGTTGGGCCGTTCCGACGTTCCCAACCTTAGCGCGCCCTCTCGGCGATTCCCAAATCGAAGCCGTTCGGAGTCGATCAGGTCGTCGAGTCCCAATTCGAATTGAATTCGGGCGCGCCGAAATCAACCCCGTCGGGAGTGTCGATCTGGTGGTTGGGATGCCGCTGCTGCGGCGGAAGCGCTGCCGAAGAACCGTTACGGCTCCGTGGCAACCCGAAGAACTCTACGGATCCGCAGGGGGAGTGTCAAGCGGCCCCTGTCAAGATCTTTTCGGCCCCGGCGTCAGTCCAGGTCGGTGAGGCGTCCGCCGGCGTCCGGCTGTGCGTGCTCGACCCGGCGCAGCAGGCGCGTGAGCACTTCGCCCAGCGCCGTGCGCTCGTCCGGTGACAGGTCCTGGAGCAGGTCCTCCTCGAAGACCGTCGCCAGGCGCATTGCCTCCAGCCACTTCTCTCGCCCCTCGGATGTCAGCTCCACGATGACGCGTACACGGTTCGACTCGTCTCGCTCACGGGTCACCAGAGATTCGGCGACCATGCGGTCGATCCGGTGGGTCATCGCGGCCGGGGTGAGGCCGAGGCGCTTGGCGAGGTCGCTGGGGCCCAGGCGGTAGGGCGCTCCGGAGAGGACGAGGGCCTTGAGGACCTCCCACTCCGTGTTGCTGATGCCGAGCGTCGAGGTCTGACGGCTGTAGGCGACGTTCATCCGGCGGTTCAGACGGGAGAGGGCCGAGACGATCTGCTCGACCTGGGGGTCGAGGTCCTGGAACTCGCGCTGGTACGCGGCGATCTGCTCTTCGAGGGTCGGCTCGCTGGGGCCGGGGGTGTCGCCCATGTGCGCAGTATCGCACGGCCGTTCTTTGCCTTGAAGTCCTTGGATCTGTACTCTTTAGCTTCGAACTTTAGTTTCGAAGTCTTCACTCCTAACTTGTGAGAGAGGTGAACGTGACCAGGGCGATGGGCGCAGCGATGCGCCGGATTCACGTGGGTAACGCACTCAGCGCGTTCGGGCTCGGCTTCACGGTCCCGTACCTGTACGTCTATGTGGCGCAGGTGCGAGGTCTCGGGGCCATGACGGCGGGTCTCGTACTGGCCGTCTTCGCTGTGGCCGCGCTGGTCGTGCTGCCGTTCGCCGGGCGGGCCATCGTCCGGCGCGGCCCGCTGCCGGTGCTGCTCGTCGCCCTGGTCACCGCCGCTCTGGGGGCGCTCAGTCTGGGGATCGCGAGCAGTGCGGCCGCCGTGCTGGTCTCGGCCTCCCTGCTGGGGGCCGGGCAGGCCGTGATGCAGCCGGCGCTCGCCACGATGATCGTCGACTGCTCCTCGGCGGAGACGCGGTCACGTGCCTTCGCCATGCAGTTCTTCCTGCAGAACCTCGGGCTCGGGGTCGGTGGCCTCATCGGCGGTCACCTCGTCGACACCACGAGCGCGGCCTCCTTCACGCTGCTCTTCGCGATCGAGGCCGCGATGTTCCTGCTGCTGGTCGTGGTGATGACGACGGTGCGGATGCCGCACGCGCCACGGATCGGGGACACGCCCCCGGCCGCCGGGCGGAGCAGCTGGAAGCAGCTGCTGGGCAACCGGGCCATGGTGCAGCTGTGTGTGCTGGGCTTCGTGCTGTTCTTCGCCTGCTACGGGCAGTTCGAGTCGGGGCTGAGCGCTTACGGGGTCGAGGCGGCCGGTATTTCGACGTCCGCGCTCGGGACCGCGCTCGCCGCCAACACGCTGATGATCGTCGTCGCTCAGTTCGCCGTGCTGCGGTTCGTGGAGCGGCGCCGGCGGTCGCGGGTGATCGCCGCTGTGGGACTGATCTGGGCCGTGGCCTGGGTCGTCGCCGGGTACGCCGGGCTCGGGCACGGCAGCCAGGAGATGGCGACGGCGGCGTTCGTCTCGACGTACGCGCTGTTCGGGCTGGGGGAGGCGATGCTGTCTCCGACCGTGGCCCCGCTGGTCGCGGATCTCGCGCCGGAGGGGATGGCCGGGCAGTACAACTCCGCTTTCGCCCTGGTCAAGCAGCTGGCGCTGGCCGTCGGGCCGGCGGTCGGGGGGCCGCTCGGGGCCTCGCTGCACGCGCCGTACATCGTGGCGTTCCTGGTGTTCTCGCTGGGGATCACCGTCCTGGCCGTGCGACTCGGGCGGCAGCTGACCGAGGTGCAGGATCAGCCGTGGCTCGGGAAGAGCCGGGTCGTGGCGCGGGGTGGGGCGGCCGTCTCCGCGGACGTCTGATCCCCTCCCCTGATCGCCGTCCCCTCTATGTGACCTGCGTGCGCGGCAGGGCGAACTCGCACCAGACCGCCTTGCCGCCGCCGGGTGTGCGGCGGCAGCCCCAGTTCGACGCGATCGTGGCGACGATGGCGATGCCGCGGCCCGATTCGTCGCCCGGTTCCGCGCGACGGCGTCTGGGGAGGTGGTCGTCGCCGTCGGTGACCTCGATGATCAGTCGTCTGTCCGTGCGGCGCAGGCGCAGCCGCATCGGCGGGGTGCCGTGCTGGAGGGAGTTGGCGACGAGTTCGCTGGTGGCCAGGACGCCCAGGTCGTGCAGGTCGGCGGGGAAGCGCCAGCTGGTCAGGACGCCGGAGGCGAAGGCTCGCGCGCGGGGGGCCGCTTCCACGCCGCCCAGCAGTTCCAGGGCGGCGTTGCGGAAGAGCTCGCCGTCCGCTCCCGTGCGGGCAGGGTGCTGGAGGACCAGGACGGCCACGTCGTCGTCGTGGTCGGGTGTCACTCCCGCGGAGCGGACCAGGCGGTCGCAGACGACCTGGGGTGTGCCGGTGGCGCCGGCCAGCGCGCGTTCCAGCGCGGCGATGCCCTCGTCCAGGTCCGCGTCGCGCCGCTCGACCAGGCCGTCCGTGTAGAGGACGGCCGTGGAGCCGGGGGCGAGGGGGATCGAGCCCGAGGTGTGCATCCAGCCGCCGGTGCCGAGCGGGGGGCCGGTGGGTTCCTCGGCGCGCAGGACCGTGCCGTTCTCGTCGCGGACGAGGATCGGGAGGTGCCCCGCCGAGGAGTAGATCAGTTTGCCCTCGTTCGGGTCGTGGATGGCGTACGCGCACGTGGCGATCTGGTTGGCGTCGATCTCGGCAGCCAGACCGTCCAGCAGCTGGAGGACCTCGTGCGGGGGGAGGTCGAGGCGGGCGTAGGCGCGGACCGCCGTGCGCAGCTGGCCCATGACGGCGGCCGCGCGGACGCCTCTGCCCATGACGTCGCCGATGACGAGGGCCGTGCGGCCGCCGCCCAGGGTGATGACGTCGTACCAGTCGCCGCCGACCGCGGCTTCCGTGCCACCCGGGTGATAGGTGGCGGCGATGCGCAGGTCGTCCGGCTGTTCGAGTTCCTGCGGGAGCAGTGAGCGCTGGAGGGTGACCGCCGTTTCGCGCTGGCGGCGTTCACTGGCGCGCAGGCGCTCCGCGGCTTCGGCGTGGTCGGTGACGTCGGTGGCGAAGACGAGGACGCCGCGGCCCTCGCTGCCGCCCTTGCCGTCGCCCTGGGCGACCGGGGTGCACGTGAAGCTGTAGGAGCGGCCGTCGGGGGCCTTGCGGGACTTGACCGTGCGCGGTTTGCCGCTGCGCTGGACCTGGTCCAGGAGGGGGAACAGACCGAGGGCGTCCAGCTCGGGAAGGGCCTCGCGGGCGCGTTCGCCCAGGGGGCGGACGCCGAAGGCGGTCGTGTAGGCGTCGTTGACGTAGGCGATGCGGTGCTCGGGGCCGTGGACCAGGGCGACGAGGGACGGGGCGCGGTCGAGGACCTCACGCACCCGCAGTTCGTCGACGGCGGGAACGGACGGCGCCTCGTCGGTCAGTTGTTCGGCGCGGGCGGCGGGCACGGAGCCTTCCCCCCGCCGGTCCGGGGAGGCCGTCTGCTCGGTCCGCGCTGCGGCGCGGCGCTGCGTTCCGGGGAGCCGGGCGCTCCAGCGCGTGAAGTTCACGAATCCTTGCCTCGTGTAGTGGTCGGCGGCCGGCACCGGAACCGGCCGGGGCCCCGGAGGGCCCGCACCGGGGCGAGAGGTGGCGTGCCCGCGGTGGTGGACCAGTCTGGCAGGGCGCGGACCGGACCAACATCCGTCAGACGCCGGGCCGGCCGCAGGAGTTCCTGGATCCGGTCAGGACGACCCCTTCGGGTTGTGCCCGGGGTCTTGAGAAGGCTTTCCACCGGCCGCGAGTTCGAACTCCGCCCGGGGGTGTTCGAGTGAACCCAGGGACACGATCTCCCGTTTGAACAGACCGGCCAGGGTCCATTCGGCCAGCACGCGCGCCTTGCGGTTGAAGGTGGGCACGCGGCTGAGGTGGTAGGCGCGGTGCATGAACCAGGCGGGGTAGCCCTTGAGCTTGCGTCCGTAGACGTGGGCGACGCCCTTGTGCAGGCCCAGTGAGGCGACCGAACCGGCGTAGGCGTGTGCGTACGTCTCCAGTGGTTCGCCGCGCAGGGAGTGCACGATGTTGTCGGCGAGGACCTTGGCCTGGCGGACCGCGTGCTGGGCGTTGGGGGCGCACTCACGGCCCGGTTCTTCAGCGGTGACGTCGGGGACGGCGGCGGCGTCTCCCGCGGCCCACGCGTGCGTGGAGCCGTCGACGGACAGTTCCGGCGTGCACTTCAGGCGTCCGCGGCCGTTGCGGGGCAGGTCGGAGGCGGCGAGCACCGGGTGGGGTTTCACGCCGGCCGTCCAGACGACCGTCCGGGTCGGGAAGCGGGCACCGTCGCTGAGGACGGCGATCCGGTCGGCGCAGGACTCGAGACGGGTGTGGAGGCGGACGTCGATGTTGCGGCGGCGCAGCTCGGTGACGGTGTAGCGGCCCATCTCCTCGCCGACCTCGGGCAGGATGCGGTCCGAGGCCTCGACGAGGATCCACTTCATGTCCTCGGGCTGGACGTTGTGGTAGTAGCGCGCGGCGTAGCGGGCCATGTCCTCCAGTTCACCGAGTGCCTCCACGCCCGCGAAGCCGCCGCCGACGAAGACGAAGGTGAGGGCCGCGTCGCGGATCGCGGGGTCGCGGGTGGAGGAGGCGATGTCCATCTGCTCGATGACGTGGTTGCGCAGGCCGATGGCTTCCTCGACGGTCTTGAAGCCGATGCCGTGGTCGGCGAGGCCGGGGATCGGCAGGGTGCGCGAGACGGAGCCGGGGGCGAGGACGAGCTCGTCGTAGGGCAGTCGCTGTCCGCCCGTGCCCTCCTCCTCGGTGGCGAGGGTGGAGACGGTGGCGGTGCGTTTCACGTGGTCGACGGCGGTGGCCTCGCCGATCAGCACCCGGCACCGGTCGAGGACGCGGCGCAGCGGTACGACCACGTGGCGGGGCGAGATGGCGCCCGCGGCGGCCTCGGGGAGGAACGGCTGATAGGTCATGTACGGGTCGGGGGTGACGACGGTGATCTCCACCTCGCCCCGGTCCAGCTCCCGTTTCAGTCTGCGCTGCAGGCGCAGGGCCGTGTACATCCCGACGTAGCCGCCACCGACAACGAGAATGCGCGCACGTTCCTTCACCATCCCATGACGCACCTGTCGCTTGCGTTTGTCCACAGCCTCGACGAATTGTGTGACCGGAGCGGGAGAGCGCGCGGAGTTGGCCGGATTAGCCACCTGCGGCGCATTCGCGCAGGTCAGGACGGGTGGTGCAGGGGGCGCACGGGGGTACATTCGGGACGTATACGGCCCGTACTCCGATCGGTGGGCGCTCCGTGCGGAACGTGCCCCTTCTGAATTGACTCCCTCTCAACTATGTTCGTGTGTCGACGGGGTGTAGGGGGATGCGCTCACCGGGGTCCGCGACGGGCGGGCCGCGGAACGGGCCGGTTCCCGCGTCCCGGCATCGTATGGCGGGGAGTCTCCGGGGGGAGACGTCATTACCGGGGGAATACTCATGCATGTTCAGGACTCTCATTGGTCGCCCGCGTCCGCAGTGGCGGCGGGCGGTATGACGATGAGCGCGGCGGCGGGCAGCGGACGCGACGTGTCGCGGACGACGCCGCTGCGTGTGGACGCACAGCGCAATCTGGAGCACGTACTGCGGGCGGCGCGCGAGGTCTTCGGCGAGCTGGGCTACGGCGCGCCGATGGAGGACGTGGCGCGGCGCGCGCGGGTCGGTGTGGGCACGGTGTACCGGCGGTTCCCGAGCAAGGACGTCCTGGTGCGGCGGATAGCCGAGGAGGAGACCTCCCGGCTGACCGACCAGGCGCGTGCGGCGCTCGGGCAGGAGGACGAGCCGTGGTCGGCGCTGTCGCGCTTCCTGCGGACGTCGGTGGCCTCAGGCGCGGGGCGGCTGCTGCCGCCGCAGGTGCTGCGGGTCTCCGTCGAGGACGGTGCCGGTGGCCCGCGGGTGCCGCAGCAGCGGACCCAGCCGGGCACGACGGAGCTGCGACTGGTGCCGGACCAGCCCGTCGCGGTCGCTTCGGTACCGGCGGTGGCGGCCGAGGGCGACGCCGGGACGACGGCGCTGCTCGAGGTCGTGGGCCGGCTCGTGGACCGGGCGCGTGCGGCCGGTGAGCTACGGGCGGACGTGTCGGTGTCGGACGTGCTGCTGGTGATCGCCACGGCCGCGCCCTCGCTGCCGGACGCCGCTCAGCAGGCGGCCGCGTCGGCCCGGCTGCTGGACATCCTGCTGGAGGGCCTGCGCTCGCGACCGGCGTGAGCCACACCGACCCGGGCCGGACGGGCCCGGGTCGGTGTGGCCCCGAACGAGTGACGACCAGTACTGCCGGGCGGTGAATCCCCACGGATGAGTGATGGTCCGAACTTCGGGCTTCCGACCATAAGCCCATATGGCACGCTGACCCGGTGGTCTGGACGGGTTGGGCGGCTGCCGGGGGCTTTCCGCGATGAGCAGTGACGGTCGGGACGAGCCGAGCGGCAGCGGGCACGGCGACGCCACGGCCGGCGGTCCGGTCCCGCCGAAGGTGCCGCATCAGGGCGGACGCGCGAGCGTGCCGCCCGCCGGGCACCCGGCCGACGGCTCGGTCCCGGCCCAGCGCGACCGGCGCGAGGACGGCGCCCTGCCGCCACGCGAGGTGCCGCCGTCCGACTCCGGCCTCATCGACCGGACGCGCGCGGGCGACGACACGGCGTACGAGGAGCTGTACCGGCGCCATGCGCAGGCCGTGCGCCGCTACGCCCGCACGTGCTGCCGCGACGCGCACACCGCGGAGGACCTGACCGCCGAGGTCTTCGCCCGCATGCTCCAGGCGGTACGCGGCGGCGCGGGTCCCACCCACGCCGTGCGCGCCTACCTGCTCACCTCCGTCCGGCGCGTCGCCGCCTCCTGGACGAGGTCGGCACGGCGCGAGCAGCTCGTCGACGACTTCGCGGTGTTCGCCGCTCAGTCCGCGCACGGGCCCGACGTGTCCGGCGACGACACGCTCGAACTGGGCGCGGACGTCCGGGCGATGCACACGGCCGAGCAGTCCATGGCCATGCGGGCCTTCCGGTCGCTGCCGGAGCGCTGGCAGGCCGTGCTGTGGCACACCGAGGTCGAAGACGAGTCCCCCAGCGAGGTCGCCACGCTGTTCGGACTGGACGCCAACGGCACCCGCGTACTCGCAAGCCGGGCCCGCGAGGGGCTCAAGCAGGCCTACCTCCAGGCCCACGTCAGCGCCACGCTCACCGGCGACGAGGAGTGCGCACGCTACGCGGACCAGCTCGGCACCTACGCCCGCGGCCGGTTGCGCACCCGCGCCGAACGGGGGCTGCGCAAGCACCTGGACGCATGCGCGAAGTGCCGGCTGGCGGCGCTGCAGATCGAGGAAGTGGCCGGCGGCATCCCGGCGGTCGTGCCGGTCGCCGTCATCGGCTGGTTCGGGGCCGCCGGTTACGCGAAGGCCGCAGCGCTCATCGCCGGGGGCGCCGGAGCCGCCGGTGCGGCGGGAGCGGCGACGGGCGGTCCGGCCGGAGGGGCAGCCGGAGCGGGGGGCGGTCCGGTCGGCGGCGGGGGTGGTGCGGCGGTCTCCGAGGGGGTCGGCGCGCCGCTGAAGGCCGGTATCGCGGCCGGTGTGGTCGCCGTGGGTGTGGTGACTGCGGTGGTGATGGCACTGGCCGGCAACGAGCAACCGAAGGAAGAGGCCAAGGCCGGCCCCTCGTCCGCTCCGCCGTCGACGGTGGTGCGCCCCGGTGAGCCCATGCCCACGTCCTCCCCCACCCCCTCCCCCTCGTCCTCCTCCTCACAGCCCGGACCGGAGCCGCGGCCGCCGGGGGTCACGCCCGCCCGCGTCGAGACGCCCACGCCGGCGCCGCGCCCCAGGACCAGCCCGAGTCCGGACCCGGAAGCGACCCCCGCACCGCCCCGGACACCCGCTCCACCGACCGCGCCCCCGAAGCCGACTCCGCCCCCTGCCCCCACACCGACGCCCACTCCGCCGCAGCCCCCGCCACCCCCGCCCGCCCCGGTCGTCCACCGGTGGAGCGAACTGTCGTACGACATCAGCGGCGACGGCACGAAACCCGAGATGCGGATCGGTTCGAGCAGCTGGGTGTGGCAGCGGTCCGGTCTGTCGGTGGGCGGCCGGCGCTACGCCCATGGCGTCACCGTGCACGGCCGCTCGTCCGTGACCATCGACCTCAACCGCTCCTGCTCGTCGTACGACGCGCTCGTGGGAGTGGACGACATGACGTTGCGGCTCGGCACGGTGCGCTTCTCCGTCTACGCCGACGGGGTCCGGCTGTGGCGGTCTCCGCTGCTCTCGGGCGGTGATCCGGCCGTGCCCGTGCAGGTGAACCTCACGGGCCGCAGCACGGTCCGGCTGGTGGTGGAACCGCGCAGCGCCCTCGGCCATCTGCTGCCGGTGGACTGGGCGGAGTCCAGGTTCACCTGCGGCTGACGGGAGGACGACTCACGCCACCGGGTCGGGGGCATGCGTGCGGCACGCCTCCTCCAGCTCGCGCACGACGTCGTCCGAGGTGAGGACCGTGCCCCGGGCCCACTCCTCCTCCCACCGGGCGCTCCCCAGAGCCGCACGCGCGGCGGCCTCGGCGCCTTCGGCCGGTGCGCGCTCCGGAAGGGAGCGCGGGCGGCCCGACCGCCAGTGGCCGCCGGCACCGAGCAACCGGGCCGCACGGGGGAAGTCACCGAGATCGGCCAGCAGTTTCGCCGCGCCGTCCACGACCGTGGCCCGGACCACCTCCGAGCACCGCTTGTCCACGGCTTCGCGCAAGGCGGCGGTGACCTTGGCCAGGGCGGACCGCGGACCGGACTCCTGCCCGGTGATCACGGCGTCGAGCAGGAGCAGCATCACCATGAAGTGGGGTGGCGGGGTGCCGGGGGCGGTGTTGTCGCGGGCCTCCTCGCACCACGCGCGCGCCCGGCCGGTGTGCCCGTCCTCGAGGGCCATCTGGGTGCGCATCAGCAGGACGTACGCCTTGGAGTCCCGCACGCCGTACCGTTCGGCGGCGTCGGTGGCCTCGTCCAGCAAGGCCAGTGCGGACACCCGGTCGCCCGCACGGTAGGCGATCTCGGCGAGCCGGGCGATGAGGAACGGCGACTCGGCGTAGGCGCCCACCTCGTAGGCGAGCCGCAGCGCCTCTTCGTACTCCGCTTTGGCCTCCTCGAAACGGCCGCGCACCATGGCGGCCTCGCCCGCCGCGCTGCACACCTGGGCGTGCAGCCAGCGGTCGCCCGCGCGGCGGCTGAGGATCCGCAGTTCCGCCAGGTCGTCGTCGACGCCCTCCAGGCCGCCGGGCCCGTCGACGACCGTGTGGGCGCGGAACATCAGCGCGACGGAGATCTCCCAGTCACCGCCGTAGGCACGGCAGTTGGCGACGGCGGCGTCCAGGACCGTCCGGACGTCGCTCGGATCGCCCAGGAAGGAGGAGAGGATCGGGCAGATCAGCCCCGGGATACGGGCCGCGTGCGGGCCGCCGCCCCTGTAGTGGGTCCACACCCACTCCATGTAGGGCAGCCGCTCGGCGGCGAACGTCTCCGTGGGCGCGACTTCGGTCAGGAAGAACAGATGCAGCAGGCGCACGTCCATCCGCAGGGCGTGCAGCGGGTGCCCCGTCTCCCCGTCCGACGCGGTGAGGAGGTGGTAGACCTGGCCGGGCTCCGGCTCGCCGCCGGACGGCACGCGGCCCGCCCCGTCCAGGGCCGCACCGAGGCGCAGCGTCCGCTCGAGCCACTCCATGCCCTCGTGCCGGTAGTTGCGCAGCCACCAGAACCATCCCATGGCCAGGGCGAGGGCGGCTGCCTCCGCCTCGTCCGCGGCGGCGAGGGCCCGGTCGAGGGCCGCGCGGATGTTGTCCAGCTCGGTCTCCAGGCGGGTGATCCAGGGCAGCTGCGCGCCGGAGCGCAGCTGCGGATCGGCCCGCTCGGCGAGCGCCCGCGCCCAGGCGCGGTGCCGGAGCTCGGTGGCGGTGCGCAGCCGCGGGGTGTCCGCGGCGCGCTCGACGGCGTACTCGTGGATGGTCTCCAGCATGCGGTACCGCATGCCGGAGAAGCCGTCGTCCGCGCCGGGCGCCGCCACGACGAGGGACTTGTCGACGAGGGCCCCGACCAGCTCGGCCGCGGGCCCGGAGCACACGGCCTCGGCCGCCGCGAGGTCCCAGCCCCCCGCGAACACGGACACCTCGCGCAGCATCGTCCGCTCGGCGTCGTCGAGCAGGTCCCACGACCAGTCGACGACGGCACGCAGGGTCTGCTGACGGGGCAGGACCGTACGGCTCCCGGAGGTGAGGAGGCGGAAGCGATCGTCGAGGCGGTCGGCGATCTGCCGGGGCGTGAGCAGCCGGAGCCGGGCCGCCGCCAGTTCGATGGCGAGCGGCAGCCCGTCCAGCCGCCGGCAGATCTCCGCCACCGCCTGCTCGTCGCGGAGCACGACCTGCGCGTCGGGACGGACGGCGGTGGCACGCTCCGCGAACAGCCGGCGGGCGTGGTCGGGGCGCAGGGGCTCGACGGGACGCACCAGCTCGCCCGGGACACCCAGGGGTTCCCTGCTGGTGGCCAGGATCGTGAGCCCCGGGCAGCGCGTCAGCAGGGTCTCGGCGAGGTGGGCGGCGGCGCCGATGACATGTTCGCAGTTGTCGAGGATCAGCAGGAGGCTGCGCGGCGCGCAGAACTCCACGAGCAGCCCGACGGGATCGTCCTGCACGGCGGTGAGCTCGCTGGTCAGCAGCATGGTCTCGCGCAGACCGAGCGCACTGACCACCGCTCCGGGCACCGCCTCCGGCCGGTCGAGCGGGGCGAGCTCGGCCAGCCATGCCTGCGGGAGCCCGGCGGCGGCCTCCTCGGCGAGGCGGGTCTTGCCGGAGCCGCCCGGTCCGGTGAGGGTGACGAGCCGGGCCCTGTGCAGGTCGGAACGGATGGCGTCGATCTCCGGTTCCCGGCCCACGAAAGAGGTCAGACGCGGGCGGATGGACCCGGGCCGGTTGCGCTCGCGCTCCGGCGGCGCGGGCGGGCGTTTCCCGTCCGTCGGGGCGGAGCCGAGCAGGCCGGCGTGGAGGGCGCGCAGCCGGGGCCCGGGGTCGGTACCGAGGCCTTCGGCCAGGGCACGGCGGGCGGTCTCGTACGCGGCGAGGGCGTCGGCGTCCCGGCCGGTGTCGCGCAGGGCACGGATGAGGAGGGCGTGCAGCGGCTCGTCGTAGGGGTGTGCGGCGGTCAGTTCCCGCAGTTCGGGTACGACGTCCAGTGCGCGGCCGAGCCGTAGCCGGGCCTCCGCCCTGGCCCGGGTCGCCTCAAGGCGCCTGGCCTCCGGGCGGGTGGCGGCAGAGCGGTCGGGGAGGTCGGCGAGGGCAGGACCGTGCCAGAGGGCGAGGGCGGCGTCGAGGTGCCGTTCCGCGAGGGCGGGGTCGTCGCCGGTGAGGGCGTCGGTGCCCTGCTGGACCAGCCGTTCGAAGACGAAGAGGTCGATGTCCTCCTCGCCGGCCGCGAGTCGGTAGCCGCCCGTCTCGGAGGTGACGGCGTCCTTGCCGAGGGCTCTGCGGAGACGGCCGATGAGGGCCTGGAGGGCGGCGGGGGCGTCCTGGGGCGGCTCCTGCGCCCAGACCTCGTCGATCAGCGTCCGGGGAGTGACGACGCGGGAGGGGCGCAGGGCGAGGGCGGTGAGCAGGGTGCGGAGGCGGGGGCCGCCGATGGGTACGACCGAGCCGTACTCGTCCTCTGCCGTGGCGACGCCCAGGATTCTGTACCGCACGGGGTCATTGTCGCCGGGGTGGAGGCGCGGGGCGGGGGGTTTTCGGGGCGGGGCGTTACTCGGGGGGCCGGGTGGGTCCGCAGCCCGGCGGGGCGGGGTGCCTCCCCCAAGCTCTCGGCTTCGCTCGAGCAGGGGGGACCCCCACGCCCACCCGTGCCGCCCCCAGCGGCACGCATGCCCGCAGCTGGGCCAGAGCGCACCGGCACCCGCGTACGGCGAGAAGGGGCCGTGTGGGGGGTGTCCGCCCGCAGCGGTTGTCGCGTCAACGCCAGTCAGTCGGTATGGGGGCCCATCGCGACGTTCCGAGGACGGACACCCCCCGGCGCGGCCCCGACCCACCACCCCGCGACAGGCGAAGCCCCCGCAGCCGCACAGGGGCACTACCCCCGCCGCCCCCCACCGGCCCCCGCCCCCAACGCCCCCCGCTGCGGGGCGATCCCCGCCGGTACGGCCCGCTGGCGCGCCGGTGTGCCCGTCCAGCAGGTGCCGCGGCGGGCGAGGAGGCGGCGGAGCCAGAGCTCCAGGGAGACCAGGTCCGCGAGGCCGTCCAGAGGCAGGGGCTCGCCCGCCGCCGCGCCACGCAGCGCCTTGCGGACCACGCGGGCCTCCACCAGGCCCGCCTCCGCCAGCAGCGGGGTGTCGAACAGGGCGACCAGGGTGTCCGCCGCCACGCGCAGCCCCGTGCGCTCCGCGGCCGCCGCCGTCGCCTGGGTCGGAGCGCCCCAGCCGGGCGGCAGTTCGCGCACGCCGGCCCCTTCCAGAACCGTACGCAGGATCGCCGCCCGCGCCCCCGGCCGCACCCGCAGCGCCTCGGGCAGGGCCCGGGCCGCGCGCACGACCTGGTTGTCGAGGAACGGCGCGTGCAGCCGCTGGAAGCGGACCTCCGCCGCCTGCTCCAGCACCCGCAGGTCCGCCGCATGCCGCGCCAGCGCCGCCCGCGCGCGGAAGTCTCCCGGCCGCTGTCCCGGCCCGACCAGCTCCGACCGGTGGGTGGACGCCTGAAGACGAACCGATACTTCAGCGAGCGCCTCACCGGTCAGCCAGCGCGCCGCCGGCCCGGGTCTGCCCCAGGTCAGCGCGGCGAGCGACGCGTCCAGCGCACCGCCGGGCGCGTCGAGGCCGTCGTCGGAGCGAGGGTCCAGCAGGCGTTCGGCGAGGGCCTCGAGCCCCGACCGGTAGGGCATACGGGACAACCGCCGCGCCGCCGCGTACACGCGCGCGGGCACCAGCACCGACCCGTCGGCCTTGGCGAGCGCGGCGACCGGCCGCACGAGGTGGCGCCGGCGGCGGTCCATCAACAGGTCGGCCAGACGCGCGGGATGGGCGTCCAGGACCTGGCGCGCCCCGTAGCCCGTGAAGTGGTCCGCGCTGCCGGCCGCCAGCCGTGCCCGATGCCGCGCCGCCGACACCAGGCACGGCCCGGGTTCGTCCGTGAGGGGCCCGTCCAGATCGGCGTACGGAAGGGTCCCCTCGTCGCCCGCCACGACGACGTGGTGCAGCCGCGGGTTGGCGGCCAGCGCGCCCGCCCGCTCCAGTTCCGCCTCCCGGCCTCCGACGGCCAGGTCGTTGAACGTGACGGCGAGCAGCCGCTCCCCCGCACCCGTGCCGTGCCCCAGCACGGTGCCCGGCATCCCGGGCAGGCCCGCGGCGAGCAGCGCCAGTGCACCGGAGGCCGGCCCGCCGGACAGGTCCGCGCCGATTCCCGGCACCGGCATCCCGCGCGCGGCACGCCGCTCGGCGGGCCCCATGCCGGGCACGGGGCCGGGGTCGATGTCGGCGCCGGGGACGTGCCGCGGCGCGGACAGCCGCGTCCGTACGGCTTCGACGAGCGCGTCGCGCACCGCGTCGACCGCGCTGTCGGGATCGGCCGGGGGCGCCGCCACGGCCAGCGAGGCGACCGGCTCGTACCCGGCGATCTCGCGCGCCCCGGCGCGCAGGATGAGGGCGTGCCCGGGCGGAATGCGCTTCACGCCGTCGTACGGCGTGGAGTCGTGCAGCGCGGCGGGCACGTCAGGAGCAGCCAGCAGCGCGGCGAGATGCCCGAAGTCGAGGTTGGCCTCGATGAGATCGGCCAACGGCAGCGCGGCGGTCGCGTACGCGGTACCGCCGGCCCAGGGCGTGTGGAACACCGGACGCGCGCCCGCGAGATCACCGCAGACCGTGATCCGCCTGCCGACCTGGACGATCGCGGTATAGCTGCCCGGCCAGGCGGTCAGGTGCCGAAGTGCGCCGCCGCGCGCGGCGAACAGCGCGACGCGCAACTGTTCGTCGGTGGCGCCGCAGATGCCGAGGACGGCGATCCTGGTCCGTTCGTCGGCCTTCACGACCCGCACCTCGTCGGGGCGCCAGTCACCGACCGCCCACAGCGGATCGGGGTCACCCCACAGGAGTTGGGACCCCACCGGGTGCAGCGTCTCCCCCTCGGTGCCGGTGGCCCCCGCCGAACCGGCAGCGACGGCTCCCGCGGCGGTGCTGCTCCATCCCACCAACCACCGCATCGCCGCCTCCACAGGCTGTGGACAACCAGTGCACCGTACGAACCGGTTCACCATGCTGCCATGAAGGAAGCGTTCCAGAGGGTGCCGACGCCGCTTGCGCTCCGCCGAATGCGCCCCGGCGGAGCCACCCGCACGGTCGCGGACACCCCGAACACCCGCGCGCCACAAGAAGATCCGGGCGGAAAGCCGGACGAAGAACACGACCGGCGAAAGCGCCACCCCCACAAGCCGGAAGCGGCGCACGCACAAGCCGAACAAGGCACCGGAAGAAGCGCGGCGAATCGAAGAAGCGGCGCAGAAACGGCGAAGAATCAAGGCACGTCAGCGACATGTCTGCAGTAGTACTGCGACGCGAATGCGCCCCCGAAACGCGCCCCCATCACGCCCGACGCGCCCTCAAGTGCCGTGGTCGGAGCCTTGAAACCCCACGACCGGCGGGGTCGATTTTCGGCCAAATCACCGCCACGGAAGCAGCCTCGAACACTCTCCGTACAGGCGTGGCCCCCCGCCCCCCGGTCGCGCAGTCCGGGAGACGGAGCACGCCTCCCGGACCGTTCCGCCGCCCGCGGGGATGTAGGCGGCGGTGTCCCCCAGCCCACTGGATCCAGTACAGCGGGCCGACCCACGCAACGACCATGGAACCGCTCCCGCGATGGCCGGAGAAGAGCGCACGGGCGGGCGCACGGCCACACAGCGGGAGCACGTCGCAACAGCCCGTATCTGAACCGTACTTCAGTACGGACCACATTCCCGCCAACCGGAACAATGCCCCTTAACGCTTGGGATGCGGCGAACTACGCTGGGTTTACGAATGCCGCGTGGTTATGCCAGTGCGGCAGCCGTCTGTGTCGAGGGGTGGCGCATGTCCAGGGAGCAACGCGGGCCGAACGAAAAACTCGGCACCGTTCTCGCCCTCGCGGGTATCTCCAACGCGGGCCTCGCGCGGCGCGTCAACGATCTTGGCGCCCAGCGCGGTCTGACGCTTCGCTATGACAAGACGTCGGTGGCGCGTTGGGTGTCGAAGGGCATGGTGCCGCAGGGCGCCGCCCCGCACCTCATCGCCGCCGCCATCGGCCAGAAGCTCGGCCGACCGGTGCCGCTGCACGAGATCGGCCTGGCGGACGCGGACCCCGCACCCGAAGTCGGCCTCGCCTTCCCGCGGGACGTCGGACAGGCGGTGCGATCCGCGACCGACCTGTACCGCCTCGACCTCGCCGGCCGCCGGGCCGGCTCCGGCGGCATCTGGCAGTCGCTGGCGGGATCGTTCGCGGTGAGCGCATACGCAACGCCCGCCTCACGATGGCTGATAACCCCGGCCGACAGTTCGGTCGCGCGCGACGTGGGCCCCGGTGAGGGCTCCGGCGCACCGCTCAAAGTCGGCCACAGCGATGTGCAGAAGCTGCGCGAGGCCGCCGAGGACGCCCGGCGCTGGGACTCCAAGTACGGCGGCGGCGACTGGCGTTCGTCGATGGTCCCCGAATGCTTAAGGGTGGAGGCGGCCCCCCTGCTGCTCGGCTCGTACTCCGACGAGGTCGGCCGGGCCCTCTTCGGCGCCTCCGCCGAACTCACCCGCCTGGCGGGCTGGATGGCCTTCGACACGGGCCAGCAGGAAGCCGCCCAGCGCTACTACATCCAGGCCCTGCGCCTGGCCCGGGCGGCGGCTGACGTGCCCCTCGGGGGCTACGTGCTGGCCACCATGTCCCTCCAGGCCACCTACCGCGGCTTCGGCGACGAGGGCGTGGACCTCGCCCAGGCCGCCCTGGAGCGCAACCGCGGACTGGCCACCGCCCGCACCATGAGCTTCTTCCGCCTCGTCGAGGCACGCGCGCACGCCCGCGCGAACGACGCCCAGGCGGCCGGCGGCGCCCTGAAGGCGGCCGAGAGCTGGCTGGAGCGGGCCCGCCCCGGCGACAACGACCCGAGCTGGCTCGGCTTCTACTCCTACGACCGTTTCGCCGCCGACGCGGCCGAGTGCTACCGCGATCTCAAGGCCCCCCGCCAGGTCCGCCGCTTCACCGAGCAGGCCCTGTCGAAGCCCACGGAGGAGTTCGTCCGCTCGCACGGCCTGCGCCTGGTCGTCTCCGCGGTCGCCGAACTGGAGTCGGGCAACCTCGACGCGGCCTGCGAGCAGGGAGTGCGGGCGGTGGAGGTCGCCGGGCGGATCTCCTCGGCCCGTACCACCGAGTACGTGAAGGACCTCCTGCACCGGCTGGAGCCGTACGGCGACGAGCCGCGGGTGGTGGAGCTCCGTGAGCGTGCACGACCACTGCTGGTGGCTCCCGCCTGAGCGCCTTCCGGGTTGCTGTGATCTTGTGCCCGCGCGTCGGTCGTGGCTGATCGCGCAGTTCCCCGCGCCCCTTCAGGACGGCGGCCCTCCCGGCGTTTGAAGGCACTGTCAGTGGCGCAGTGCACTATCGAGGCGGGAGGTGATGTGCGTGCGGACGGCGTACGACTGTGACGTGCTGGTGATCGGCGGCGGCATCGTCGGTCTGTCGACGGCGTACGCGATCACCCGCGCCGCACCGGGCACACGTGTCACCGTCCTGGAGAAGGAGCCGGGCCCGGCCCGCCACCAGACCGGCCGCAACAGCGGCGTCATCCACAGCGGCATCTACTACCGCCCCGGCTCCCTCAAGGCCCGCTACGCGGTGCGGGGCGCGGCGGAGATGGTGAAGTTCTGCGCCGAGTACGGCATCCCCCACGCGGTCACCGGCAAGCTGATCGTCGCCACCGACCGCTCGGAGCTGCCCCGCCTGCACGCGCTCGTGCAGCGCGGCCGGAACAACGGGATCCCGGTGCGGGAGCTGGGCCCGTCCCAGATCGAGGAGCACGAGCCCGAGGTGCGCGGGCTCGCCGCGATACACGTCGGCACGACCGGCATCTGCGACTTCGTCGCGGTCGCCCGCCAGCTGGCCCACGGCTCGGGCGCGGAGATCCGCTACGGCACCCGGGTGGTGCGCGTCGACCGGCGCCCCGAGCGGGGAGTCGCCGTGCTCACGGCCGCGGGGGACGTCGTACGGGGGCGGGTCCTGGTGAACTGCGCGGGGCTGCAGTGCGACGAGATCGCCCGGCTCACCGGAGACGATCCGGACGTCCGGATCGTGCCGTTCCGGGGCGAGTACTACGAGCTGGCCCGGCCCGAGCTGGTGCGTGGCCTGGTCTACCCCGTGCCCGATCCGGCGTTCCCGTTCCTCGGGGTGCATCTCACCCGGGGCATCGACGGAGGTGTCCACGTCGGGCCGAACGCGGTCCCGGCCCTGGCCCGCGAGGGATACGGCTGGGGCACGGTGAGCCTGCGCGAACTGAGCTCGACCCTGACATGGCCCGGCTCCTGGCAGATCGCCCGCCGGCACTGGCGGTACGGCGCGGGCGAGCTGCGGCGATCCCTGTCCAAGAGGGCGTTCACCCAGGCGGTGGGCAGGCTGCTGCCCGGCGTGTCCGAGGACGACCTGGTCCCGACGGCGGCGGGCGTACGCGCACAGGCGGTCCTCCGCGACGGAACTTTGGCCGACGACTTCCTGATCCGCGAGGGGCCTCGCGCGGTGCACGTCCTGAACGCACCGTCTCCCGCGGCCACGGCGTCCCTGCCGATCGGCAGGGAGGTGGCACGGAGGGCATTGGGCGCGCTGTGAGTATCGCGGGTGCTCGGGGTTGCGGCTAAGGCCGGGTGGGTGCGCACCTCGGCGCCACGAGGTGCCGCTGCGCCCACCCGTGCCGCCCCCAGCGGCACGCATGCCCGCAGTTGGGGCGGAGGCCCCCACGCGCCCGCACCCGCCGTCGGACGCAAGGGGCCGTGTCGGGGGTGTCCGCCCGCAGCGGTTGTCGCGTCGACGCACAGTCAGTCGGCACGCAAGCCCATCGCGACGTTCCGAGGACGGACACCCCCCGGCGCGGCCCCGACCCACACCCCGCGACAGGCGAAGCCCCCGCAGCCGTAAAATCAGAGGCACTGTGTCTGACTCCGCGAACACCCCCGAAGCCCCGAACCCGCACCCAGACCCGGACCCGCACCCGCACACCCCCGGCGTCTCCGTCCGCCGCACCCGGGCCAAGGGAGAGCCGCGTTTCCCCGACGGGCCGAAGGCCGACCCCGCCGGTTCGCACTTCGAGCGGCGGATCCGGAGTTTCCAGCCCCGGCGCAGCCGTGTCACCGCCGGTCAGGCGGACGCACTGCAGCGCCTGTGGCCCAAGTGGGGCCTCGACATCGACGGCAGCCGGACCCTCGACCTGCCCGACCTGTTCGGCAACGACAACCCCGTCGTCCTGGAGATCGGCTTCGGCATGGGCGAGGCCACCGCCCGGATGGCCGCCGCCGACCCCGCCACGAACATCCTCGCCGTCGACGTCCACACCCCCGGCCAGGGCAACCTGCTCAACCTCGCCGACCACAACGGCCTGTCCAACATCCGCGTCGGGAACGGCGACGCGATCATCCTCCTGCGCGAGATGCTCGCCCCCGACTCCCTCGGCGGCCTCCGCGTCTACTTCCCCGACCCCTGGCCCAAGAAGCGGCACCACAAGCGCCGGATCATCCAGCCGGACTTCCTCACCCTCGCGGCCACCCGGCTCCGGCCCGGCGCGCTCGTCCACTGCGCCACCGACTGGGAGCCGTACGCCGAGCAGATGCTCGACGTCCTCACGGCGCACCCCGACTTCGAGAACACACAGGCGGACGGTGGTTTCGCGCCGCGCCCCGACTTCCGTCCGCTGACCCGTTTCGAGGGCCAGGGACTGGACAAGGGACATGTCGTGAACGACCTCCTCTTCCGCCGCGTACAGCACGTGGACCAGCCCCCCGCCGGCGCCTGACCACCCCTGGCACCTTTCCCGCCTGCGGACGGCGCCCATCCGTCGTTAGGGTCAATTCCGTGGCCACCAGCCCCCCGCATCCGTCGTACCCGAGCGGTCCCACCGACGGCGTCCCCTTCGCCGGCCCAGGCACGGCCGGCTCCCTGCGGCACGCCCACTGGTGGCAGCGCGCCTGGGTGCGCTACGGCGCGCTGAGCACGCTGCTCGCGATATCCGGCCTGGTCATCCTCGCCCTGGTCCGCGAGGAGACCGGCACGGAGGGGTTTCTGGTCGGGCTGGGGCTGGCCGTCCTGCCGGTGCCCCTGCTGATCGCCGCGTTCCGATGGCTGGACCGGGTCGAACCCGGTCCCTGGCGGAACCTGGTGTTCTGCTTCGCCTGGGGTGCCTGCGCTGCGGCGCTGATAGCGATCGTCGCCAACAGCTTCGCGACGAGATGGATAGCGACGGCGACGGCGGACCCGTCCAGCGCGGACACCCTCGGCGCGACCGTGATAGCGCCGGTGGTCGAGGAGTCGGCCAAGGCGGCGGCCGTCCTCCTGGTCTTCCTCTTCCGGCGCCGCGACTTCACCGGCATCGTCGACGGCGTCGTCATAGCCGGTGTGACCGCCACCGGCTTCGCCTTCACGGAGAACATCCTCTACCTGGGTACCGCCTTCGGCACCGACCAGCTCACCGGCGGCACCGGCATCGCCTCCGTCACGGCGGCGACCTTCTTCGTGCGGATCATCATGTCGCCGTTCGCGCATCCGCTGTTCACGGTCCTCACCGGCATCGGCTTCGGCATCTCCGCGCTCTCGACGGCCCGCCGGCCCGTCCGCCGGATCGTCTTCCCGCTGTCCGGACTGCTGCTCGCCATGGGCATGCACGCGATGTGGAACGGCTCCTCGGCGTTCGGCGAGTACGGGTTCCTCGCCGTGTACGCGGCGTTCATGGTGCCCATCTTCGGGCTGCTGACCTGGCTGGTGATCTGGACCCGGCAGCGGGAGCTGAAAACCGTACGGGCGGAGCTGCCCGCCTACGCCGTGGCCGGCTGGCTGACCCCGGCCGAGCCGTACGCGCTCGGCTCGATGCGGGCCCGGCGGATCGCCCGCCAGTACGCCCGTCGCCACCTGGGCAGGGCGGCGGCCCGGGACGTGGCCCGGTACGAGGCGTACGCGACGTCCCTGGCGTTCCTGCGGCACCGGGCCCGACGGGGCAACGCCCGGGCGGACTTCGCCGAGCGGGAGCGGGAACTGCTCGGCGAACTGTGGCGGCGCCGGGAGGTGTCCCGCCCCGCACTGGACCATGCGGCGCGGATCACCGCCCCACCGGTCCCGGTGGTGGCCCCGCCCTGGCCGGTGTACGGGGTGTACGGGTACGGCCACCAGCCGACGGCGTACCCCGCGTACAACCCGTACCGCACCTGAGGCCCGCTCAGGCCGAGGCCCGCGAGAGCCACTCCGCCCGGGCCCGGAGTCCGCTCAAGCCGAGACCCCAGCGAGCCCCCGCCTCAGCACTCACGGCCCACTCAGGCCGAGGCCCGCGAGAGCCACTCCGCCCGGGCTCGGAGTCCGCTCGAGCCGAGACCCCGGCGAGCCCCCGCCTCAGCGCTCACGGCCCGCTCAGGCCGAGGCCCGCGAGAGCCACTCCGCCCGGGCCCGGAGTCCGCTCGAGCCGAGACCCCGGCGAGCCCCCGCCTCAGCACTCACGGCCCACTCAGGCCGAGGCCCGCGAGAGCCGCTCGGCCTCGGCGTCCGACAGCGTCAGCTCCCCCACGCCGATCAGGGCGGGCAGCTGCTCCACCGTCCGTGCGGAGGCGATCGGCGCCGCCACCGTCGGCTGGGCGGCGAGCCAGGCGAGGGCCACGGTGGCGACGGGGACGTCGTGGACCGCGGCGATCTCGTCGAGGGCGTCGAGAACCCGCCGCCCCCGCTCGGTCTCCAGATGCTTGGCGGCACCGCCCGCCCGGGCGCTCTCGACCGTCGTGCCGGGCCGGTACTTGCCCGTGAGGAAGCCGGACGCGAGCGCGAAGTAGGGGACGGCGGCCAGGCCGGTCCGCTCGGCGAGATCCTGCAGCTCTCCCTCGTAGGTGTCGCGGGAGACCAGGTTGTAGTGCGGCTGGAGGGCCACGTACCGGGCGAGCCCCTCGCGGTCGGAGAACTCCAGGGACGCCCGCAGCCGCTCGGCCGAGATGTTGGAGGCGGCGATGTGCCGCACCTTCCCGGCCTTCACGAGGCGGTCGAGCGCGCCGATGATCTCCTCGACGGGCACGTCGGGCTGGTCGAAGTGCGTGTAGTAGAGGTCGATGTAGTCGGTGCCGAGGCGTCGCAGGGAGGCGTTCGCGGCAGCCTCGATGGTGTCGGCGGACAGGCCGCGGAAGTCGGGGTGCTGGCTGACCTTCGTGGCGACGACGACATCCGCACGGTTGCCGCGGGACTTCAGCCACGTGCCGAGCACCGTCTCGGACTCACCGCCCGTGTTGCCCTCCACCCAGGCCGAGTAGGAGTCGGCCGTGTCGACGAAGTTGCCGCCGGCGGCGGTGTAGGCGTCGAGTACGGCGAAGGACTGGTCCTCGTCGGCGGTCCAGCCGAAGACGTTGCCGCCGAGGGCGAGCGGGAAGACCTCGAGGTCGGAGGAGCCGAGCTTGCGCAGAGACGTCATGCCGGGTGTCAACGACCGAACTGGAAGGCTGTATTCCGCAAGGGACGCAGAAATCCCGTGAACACCGCACCGGACAACCGGCGGCCCTGACGTCGGGGGGTCGTCGTCAGGGCCGCCGGTTCTTCAACGTGTGCGTACCGCTTACGGGTTCAGTCCCTTGCCGCGCAGCCACGCCATCGGGTCGATGCCGCTCGCGGATCCGCCGGAGTGGACTTCGAGGTGCAGGTGCGCCCCGGTGACGTTGCCGGTGGCGCCCACGCGGCCGATGACGTCGCCGGTGCTGACCTTCTGGCCGACGCTGACGCCGATGGAGGACTGGTGCGCGTACCAGATCTCGGTGCCGTCATCGAGGGTGAGGACGGTCTTGTAGCCGTAGGAGCCGTTCCAGCCCGCCTCGGTGATGGTGCCGCTGTGCACGGCCTTGATCGGCGTGCCCGTCGGAGCGGCGAAGTCGAGCCCGGTGTGGTAGCCGGAGGACCAGTAGGCGCCGGCCTGGCCGAAGCTGGAGGTGATGGTGTACGAGGAGGTCGGCAGCGTGAACTGCTTGGCGAGGGCGGCCAGGCGCTCGGCCTCGGCCTTCTTCTCGGCCTCCTCCTCCGCCTTCTTCTTGGCTTCGGCGGCCTTGGCCTTGGCTTCCTTCTCCGCCTTGGCCGCGGCGTCCGCCGCTGCCTTCTCGGCGGCGGCCGCGGCGTCCTGCGCGGCCTTGGTCTCGATCTGCTCCTGCTGGTGCTCGACCTGCGCCATGATCCGGGCACGCAGCGCGTCACCGGCGCCGGCGCGGGCGCCGGAGGTGCCCTTCGCGGTCTCCGCGGTGGCCGTGCCGAGGCTGCTGAGCGGGGTGGCGGAACCTTCGGGGGTGTCGTCGTCCGAGATGAGGGAACCCACCGAGGGCAGGTCCGGCACGGAGATGGACACCGGGGGCTTGCCGGTCTGGGCGCTGGCCATGCCACCGGCACCCACGGCGGCTATGACGCCGACGCCCAGGACGGTGGAGCTGCGGGCGAGGCCTCCGCCGCGCTGCTTGGTGACGCGATGCCGGCCGCGGACGGGACGGATGGACTCCTCGGTGGGGTTCCACTCCTGGAACGGGCCCTCGTCGGTGCGCTGACCGCCGTAGCCGAAGGTGTCGATGTCGCGCTTCGGCGCGTACGGGGCCGTGGGGGCAGGCCGGTTGGACGCCACGTGGGCGTACTCCTTTCCTTCCTTCTCGCCTACCGGGTTAGCTGACGGGTTCGGAGCAGGAAGGTCTCCTACGCGCGTATACCGGCCGTGCTCGCACGGTGGTGTACGCCCGATTCACCCCAAGTGGTGGTTCCCCGGTTCCCTTTCGGGATTCGGCGCGTGCGCACGGAGCCGCCTTCTGTGACGGCTGGGACGACCGCGCTGCGTTATCGAACGTTAATGGAGGCGCGGGGGGTATTCCAGCGATTCCACTTGATCATTAACCTTTTCGCGCGGACTTACCTGTCACGACCGGCTTAAATCGGGCGAGTTGACCGCCTCGTAAGTGACTGACGAGTTTTGACGGTGCGTCAGTTGTTATGCGGAACGGGGTGGTTCGCTCACCGAACGTGATGACGTAGGGGGAAAGCACCGAGGGCCGGAATCCTCTTGGATTCCGGCCCTCGGCCTTCAGTAGCGGGGACAGGATTTGAACCTGCGACCTCTGGGTTATGAGCCCAGCGAGCTACCGAGCTGCTCCACCCCGCGTCGTTGTGTCACCAGTGTACGCCATCCGCGGGACTGCTCGCACACACCCGCCGGTCCGGGGCGTGGTCAGCGCAGCAGATGGCGGTTCGGGGCCTTGGCCCGCTCCTCGTGCTCCGGGAGGACGAGGACCTCCGCCCCCTGATCCGCCAGCAGGCCACTGCCGTCCGCGTCCCTCACGAAGGTGTCCGGCTCCCGCCAGGCCGTGACGACCCGTCGGACGCCCGCGTCGAGGATCAGCCGGGCGCAGGGTGCGGGGCGGGAGGCGCGGCGGGCGCACGGCTCCAGGCTGCTGTACACCGTGGCGCCGGGCAGGCGGGGGTCGGCCGGGTCGATCTTCGCGAGGGCCGCCTCCTCCGCGTGCACCACCGGGTCGCCGCCCTCGCGGGAGTGGCCGCGGGCCAGTTCCGTGCCGTCGGCGGCGACCACGACCGCACCCACGCTGAACGCCGTGTCCGACGGCGGACAGCGCTCTGCCAGTTCGCAGGCGCGGGCCAGCCAGTGGTGGTCGGCGGCGGCGGGCAGGGAGCCGGTGCCCGGGGCGGTCGGCTCGTAGCGCATCAGGACCACGTCCTCGATCCGCCGCGACTCCAGCAGCCGGAGCCGGCCGCCCTGGTAGCCGCCGGGGCCGAAGAGCCGGGGCGCCCGGGGATCGCCCACGAAGAGCGGGGCGAGGACCAGCTGGAGTTCGTCGGCGAGGCCCTGGGTGAGGAGCTGGGTGTGGATCAGGCCGCCGCCCTCGACCATGAGCCGCTCCACGCCCCGGACGTCGTGCAGGTGCGTCAGCAGCCGCCGCCAGTCGAGGTCGGAGCCGAGCGGGACGACGTCGGTGGCCAGGCCCAGGGCACGGGCGCGTTCGGCCCCCCGGTCGGTCGTGTAGAGGACCTTGTCGCCTCCGGTGTGCCAGAAGCGGGCGTCCGGGTCGAGGTCGCCGGAGCCGCTCACGGTGACCTTGAGGGGGTACTCGGGCTTGCCCGCGGCCGTGCGGGCGGACCGGCGCTGCTCCGAGTTCACCAGCAGGCGGGGATTGTCGGCCCGGATGGTGCCGGCGCCGACCAGGATCGCGTCGACGGAGGCCCGCACCTCGTCGACCCGGTCGAAGTCGGCCGGGCCGGACAGGAGCAGGCGGTCGGGTCCGGTGTCGTCCAGGTAGCCGTCGAGGGAGACGGCGGCGGACAGCAGGACGTACGGGTGAGGCATCGGTGCTCCGCGGCTGGTCGGGACGGCGGGACTGAGCAGGGCTTGGTTCAAGTTTGAAACAAACCTACACTGGGGGCATGACGACTCGCTGGCTCACCCCCGAGGAGCAGCGCGCCTGGCGCGCCTACATGGCCGCCTCGCTGCTTTTGGAGGACGCGATCGACCGGCAGCTCCAGCAGGACGCCGGCATGCCGCACCTTTACTACTCCATCCTGTCCGTCCTGTCGGAGTCCCCCGAGCGGCGACTGCGCATGACCGACCTCGCGGAGCGGCTGAAGATCACGCGCAGCCGACTGACGTACGCGGTGACGCGGCTGGAGAAGGACGGCATGCTGCGGCGCGAGGCCTGCCGGTACGACAAGCGGGGCAGCATCGCGGCACTGACCGACGACGGTTTCGCCGTGCTGGAGCGCGCGGCGCCCGGGCATGTCGCGGCCGTGCGGAGCTCCCTGTTCGACCGGCTCAGCGAGGAGCAGGTGGGTCAGCTGGAGGAGATCTCCGCGGCGATCGCGCAGGGGCTGCAGGAGGACGGGGCGCGGGCGGCGGCGGACGAGGTGCCGTGGCGGCGGAGGTCGTCGACCGCCTGTTCGTGACGCGCGCCACACGAAGCCGGATTCTGATTGCTTCAACTTTAAAGCACGAGTAGGGTTCCGGTCGTGGATCTGCTTCAAATCTGAAGCAGACGGCTGTGCAGCCGAACAGGAACGGAACCCGGAGGCCCCGCATGCCCGACACCCCCGCCGTCATCGCCACCGAGCGCTCCCGCGTCCGGGTCCCGCTGCGTTTCCACGACGGCTACGAGGCGGACACCGAGCTCGTCACCTTCCACGGGCTGGCCGACGGCCAGGAGCACGTGGCCGTGGTCCTCGGCGAGCCCGGCCCCGTCCCGCTGGTGCGGCTGCACTCCGAGTGCCTGACCGGGGACGTGTTCGGCTCCGCCCGCTGCGACTGCGGCCCGCAGCTGCGCGAGGCGGTCGAGGCCATCGCCGAGCGCGGCGGCGTGCTGCTCTACCTCCGCCAGGAGGGCCGCGGCATCGGCCTCTACAACAAGCTCGACGCGTACGCCCTGCAGGACCAGGGGCTCGACACGTACGAGGCGAACGCGGCGCTGGGGCTGCCGGAGGACGCCCGCGACTACACGGCGGCGGCCCAGATGCTCCGGGCCCTGGGCATCGGTGAACTGGACCTGCTCTCCAACAACCCCGACAAGGAGGGCCAGTTGCGGTCCCTGGGCGTCGACGTCCGGGAGCGGATCCCCACGGGCGTCTTCACCACCGCCCACAACGTCCGCTACCTGCGCGCGAAAGTCCTCCAGACCCGGCACACGCTGCCGCTCGCCGCGCTGGCGGAGCTCAACGCCGGCTGAGCGGTCGCCGGTCCGGCCGGGCACGGAACCGGACTGCTTGCCCCTCGCTTCCTCGGGTACAGCCATTGCTAGAGGGTGACCTCATCAGTACCCGGAGCTTTTTGGAAGTGACCGTTCGTGACCGATCTCGGCGGCCCCGGCAACAACCACCGGGCGAAGGGACCGGGCGAGGGCCCGCAGGCCGTCGCAGCGCAGATCGCCGATGCCGTGGAGAGTCTGGCGGAACTGTGGTCGATCGCCGCCCAGGAGGCGTCCCTGCGCCTGTCACCCCACCAGTTGCGGGCACTGCGCACCGTGCAGGCGGCGCCCGGCCTGAACCTGACGGCCCTCGCTGACGGCCTGGACATCGGCCTCCCCACGGCCAGCCGCCTCTGCGACCGCCTGGCGGCGGCGGGTCTCCTGGAACGGATCCCGCACCCCGACACCCGCCGCGAAGTGCAACTGTGGCTCACCTCACACGGACAGCACGTCCTGTGCGATGTCGCCGGCCGCCGCACCCAGGCCCTGGCCACAGCCCTGGCGGCGATGGAACCGGCCGAACGGACGGCGCTGAGCACGGGCTTGCGGGGGTTTCTGGCAGCCCGGGACACGGTGGTACCCGGCGTCGACGGAACGGAATGAGCGCCGGCCGACGTACGGACGGCGAGTGTCACCCGTAACCCGGTGAGCAGGGGCGGTGCGGCCCCACCGGTCGCCGGTGCCGCGACGCCGTCAGGCCCCCGAGCCATGGCGGCTCACGCCGCCGGCGGTGAGGACCGCCACGCAGGTGTCGTCCCGGACCGGGCGGGCCGCGCTCCCCGCGTCCCGGAGCACCACCGCGGCCGCCACCGCCGGGTCGCAGCCGGGCAGTACGCCGTCGTCGGGCGGCGTCCAGCGGCTGGGCAGGCCGTCGCTGTGCAGCACCAGCAGACTGTCCGCGTGCCAGGACATCCGCTGCACGGGCACCGACGCCGGTGCCTGCGCGCCCACGATGCCGGGGTGGGACAGCAGCGCTTTCCACGTGCCGTCGGTCCGCAGCCGGGCACCGACGTTGCCGATCCCGGCGAAGCTCAACTGCTCCTGCCGTACATCCAGTTGGGCCACGGCGACGGCCGCACCCCGGGTGGGGCGCAAGGTCCGGCCCAGACGGCGCAGGATGTCGGCCGGCGGCAGTTCCGCCAGGTGACGCAGTTCTTCCACCGCCGCGGTGGAGGCCTCGGCGGCCTTCGCCCCGTGACCGAGCCCGTCGGCGAGCAGCAGGGTCAGACGGTCGCCGGAGCGCACCCGGGCCCAGCCGTCCCCGGACTGCTCGGCCCGGCCCAGGGGGACGTTGACACCCCCGGCGCGCGGACCCGGCGGGGGCGGCCCCTGGTTGCGGACGGCCGGCTCGTGGCCGATCCGGGCCATCACGACCGTGCCCCGGCCCGGCGCGCTGTGCAGATCGAAGTCGTTCGCTATGCGCCGGCACGTCCCGAGCCCCGCTCCGAGCGAGGCGGCGACGGTCGTGGTGTAGCCGTCGCGCATCGCCGCCGCGACGTCCGGAATGCCGGGTCCGTGGTCGAGCGCGACGAGCTGCACGGCCGTCCGGGGGCCGTCGTCGTAGGCCCGCTCGACGAGGTTGATCAGCACACGCCCGCCCTCCGCGTGCCGCAGCAGGTTGGTCGCCAGCTCCGTCGCCACGAGCGCGGCGGTCGCGGTGCGGTTCGGCGGCAGGCCGGCGCAGGCACTGGCCTCCTCGGCCGCCACCCGTACGTCCCGCACCCGCGTCGAGTCGTCCTCGACGGGCATGTCCCAGACCCTGCTCATCACGGCACCGTCCGGGCGGGCGGCACGACGGTGGCCCAGGCGGTGACGGTGACGGTGGTCCCCTCACCGGGCCGGCTGTCCACCTCGAACTCCTGCACCAGCCGCTTGGCCCCGCTCAGCCCGAGCCCGAGCCCGCCGCCGCTGGTGTAGCCGTCGGTCAGCGCCTGGTCCAGGTCGCGGATGCCGGGCCCGGTGTCGACGAAGGCCAGCCGCAACCCCTGCGTCGAGCCGGCGTCCAGCGGGGTGAGCTCCACATGGCCGCCCCCGCCGTGGACGAGGGTGTTGCGGGCCAGTTCGCTCGCCGCGGTGACGAGCTTGGTCTGCTGCACGAGCCCGAAGCCGAGCTCGGCGGCGGCCTGCCGGACCTGCTGCCGAACCCACGCCAGATCGGCGTCCGAGCCGATCGGCAGGCTGGCCGGGACGGCATGGCGGGAAGCCTGCATCATGGACTCCCCTCGCCCCGGCGCGTGCTCACGCCGAGGAGCTCCATCGCACGTTCGACGTCCAGCGCCGTTCGCAGGCCGGGCAGGGTGAGCCCCAGCTCGACCAGGGTGATCGCAACCGCCGGGCGCATCCCCGCCAGCACCGTACGGGCCGCCAGCAGCTTGGCTCCGGCGGCGATCTCCGCGAGGACCCGGCCCAGGAAGGAGTCGACGATCTCCACGCCGGAGATGTCGATCACCACCCCGGTGACCCGGCTGTGCGAGATCCGCGCCGTGATGTCCTGCTGGAGCTGCTCGGCCATCCCGTCGTGCAACTCCCCCTGGAGGGTGACCAGCAGGACGTCGCCGAGCTGGAGGACCGGCACGGTGAAACCGTGCCCGCCCCCGGGCCCGTGTCCCGCGAAGCCGGTCACCGCGTGCCCGCGTCCGCCGCCGCGCCGGGCGCCCTCAGCGGTGCGATCTCGACCCCCTGCTCGCTGAGCGCATAGGCGAGCGCGTCCGCCAGGCTCGAGCGGGTGAGTACCGTGCCCAGGTCGATGCCCAGGTGGACGATGGTCTGCGCGATCGCGGGCCGGATACCGGAGACGATGCACTCGGCGCCCATCAGCCGCGCCGCCGCCACGGTCTTCATCAGGTGCTGGGCGACCAGCGAGTCGACCGTGGGCACGCCGGTGATGTCGAGGATGGCGTACCGGGCGCGCTCGGCGACGATCGCGTCCAGCAGGCTCTCCATGACCACCTGGCTGCGCGCGCTGTCCAATGTGCCGATCAGCGGTACGGCGACCGTGCTCTCCCACAGCTTGATCACCGGGGTGGCCACCTCGTGCAGCTGCTCACGCTGCCGGGCGATCAGCTCCTCGCCCGCGCTGAGCGTGGTCTCCATCACGACCAGCCGCAGCGTGCCCATGAGCACGGTCAGCGCCAGTACCGCCTCCTGGGCCTCGGGGGCGTACGGCTCCGGGAACTCGGCGCGCAGCAGTTCGACCGCCGGCTCGCGCAGCGCGGCCACCTCGCCGGCCACCCCGTCCGGGTCGGTGCCCGTGCGGGCGCGGGAGGCGGCCATCCTCCCCAGCTGGTCGCGCACGGCCTCGAATCCGGGCGCCCGGATGTCGTCCAGCCGCCCGGAGGCCGCCACCGCCGCCAGCGCCGCGGCCACGGACCTGCCCGCCTCCACCGCCTCGTCCCGGGACACGGTGAAGACCGTGCGGAACAGCGCGGCGTCGGCCCACCGTTGGGCGACTTGCTCCCGACGCCGTTCCAGGAAGGCGCTCACCTGGTATACGGCCGGCTCCTGTTCCGCGTTCTCTTCCGACACCGACACTTGCATCGCTCCCTTGCACGGGCCGGACCGAGGTCGCGCCACGGCGCCTCAGCCGTTACTTGCCGTATGACAAACATTAGTGCCGGCGTGCGGCACCACCAAACAATCGCTCGCTGCCGCCCCCGACGTGCGCCTGCCCCGTCCCCCTACCGCCCACGCCAGTCCAGGCACACCACGAGGGCGTCGTCGTCCGGGGTGGACCCGCCCCGGTGGCCCGTCAGTTCACGCAGGAGGGCCCTGGGCGCCTCCGCGGCCGGCAGCAGCCGGGTCGCCTGGATCGCCCGGCCCAGGGCGGCGTCCCCGTAGGCCTCACCGCCCGGGGAGGCGACGTCGTAGACCCCGTCGCTGACGAACACCAGGCGGTCGCCCGGCTCGACCCGGAACTCCTGGATCACGTAGTCGGTCTCCTCGAACATGCCGAGCGGCAGCTGGGCGTCGAAGGGCATACGCTCCACCGCTCCCCCGCGCAGCCGCAGCATCTGCGGCGACCCGGCGTCCACCGCCCGGACCCGGCCGGTTGCCAGGTCGAAGTCGAGCATCAGGGCAGACAGGTAGCAGCGGCCCCGGTAGTGCGCGTACACCGCCTGGTCGGCCAGGGCCGCCTGGTCGTCGATGGACAGCCCGGCCCGGCGCGCGTTGCGCAGGGCGTTGATCGCCAGGGCCGTCAGCAGGGAGGCCTCTATGCCCTCGCCCATGCCGTTGGTGACGTAGAGGCTGAGCCGGTCGGCGGAGGCGGACCAGTCGAAGTTGTCTCCGAAGATCGCGTACGCCGGCTCCAGCTGTGCGCCCAGCTCGTACTCGGGGCGGGCGCAGGAGCGGCCCGGCAGCAGCTGCCACTGCATCTCGGCGGCCAGCGTGAGCCGGTCCCGGCGGCGCGCCTGGAGGTACAGGTCGGTGTCCCGCTCGGCCACGACGACCTCGTGTGCGAGCACTTGGGCGATCTCGGCCAGCTCGTCCAGGCGGCCCTCGGCGTGCTCCGCGCCCGGCAGGGTCACGGTCAGCACCCCGAGGCGGTCACCGCGCACGGTGACCGGCAGATGCGCCCGGACGAGACCGCCCGAGAGGGCCTCGACGTACGGCTCCTGCGCACCGAAGGCCCGGCCCGCCGGGCTGCTGTGCACCGACACCGGCTTCAGGGTGTGCGGCAGCACGGACACCGGCTGAAGCACCGTCAGTCCGTAGTCGGCGAGGAAAAGCTCGACGGAGTCCGCCGCGTACTGGTCGGCCAGTACACGACGGACCGCGTCCAGCAGTTGATGGGGCGCCGCCGTGCGCAGGGCGCGCTCGGCGGCCACGAATCTGCTCGTGATCGTGTTCACGGGGGTTGTTCACCATCCTCGGTGGGACGCCGGCGCGTCCTCGGAAAATCGGTCCATGTCCACGGGCCGGGGATGCGGGCCCCGGGCGGTTCACTTCACGCTTGTCGCCGCGACGGGAGCCCTTCGTCCCGTCGGGCGGAAGCCTTCCGCCGCGGCACTAGTACGCTGACCGCCATCCCGGTGCCTGCGAGAGTGTGACTGTGACTTCCCTCCGACCCCGCCCTGAGCCGACCGAGGTCGCCCGTGTGACCTCCACGGCCGCGGAGTTGCTGGAAGTCCTCTGGGGCCGGGCCTCGACCGCGCCGGCCTCCGCGTCCCAGCTGCGGGTGCTGTTCATCCTCGAACACCACGAGGGCATCAACCTGCGCACGCTCGCCGGCGCCCTCGCCTCCACACCGCCCTCGACCAGCCGGCTGTGCGACCGGCTGCAGGCGGCCGGGTTCGTCGAGCGCGAGGTGAGTCCGGCCGACCGGCGCGAGGTCCGCCTGCACCTCAGCGGCCGGGGCCGCGCATTCCTGGCCGACCTGCGGGTGCGCCGGGAGCAGGCGCTGGGCGCCGTGCTCGACCAGATGCCCGCGGCGAAGCGGGTCGCACTGCTGCAGGGGCTGGAGGCGTTCTGCGACGCGGCGGCGGCCCAGATACACGACGACTCCGAAGACTCCCGCTCGTCCGGTGCCCGGACTGCCTGACTTACGCGCCGTCGCACGGAGTCGCCCCTTCCGGTCTCTTCCCCGCGCACGCTCGGCATGCCTAGGCTGTTGCTCTCCACCTATAGTTGTCAAACGGCAACTGTCCGCTTCGCGAGTCCTGCGGCCTTCTCTCGCGCACACCGCCCACCCTCCCTGCCCGTACCGTCGCAGCACAGGTCCGGGTACCCCGCCACCGCCTCGACCTGCGCCGACTGTGGTCAACGTCTCGCCGGGGCATATGCAGGGCATGACCGCGGCGAGGGCGGGTAACGGCGCTGGAGGTGGCCTGTCGGGGGATCGGAGCGGGCCGGACTGACAGGGAGGGCCCGTGACGGCGACCATGCGCATCGGCACGACGACGGATTCCGCCACCTACACCGGTGAGGAGCTGCCGCAGATCGCCGAGCCCCAGAAGCTCGCCCCGCAGGACGCGCGCGAGCTGACCGGACAGTTCCTCGGCCGGCTCGCCGTGCTCGAGGAGGGCACGCCCGAATACCAGTACGCCCGCAACACCCTTATCGAGATGAACATGTCGCTGGTGCGCTTCGCCGCCCGGCGGTTCCGCACCAGCGGCCAGTCCATGGAGGACGTCGTCCAGGTCGGCGTCATCGGCCTGATCAAGGCCATCGACCGGTTCGAGGTCTCCCGCGAGGTGCAGTTCACCAGCTTCGCCGTGCCGTACATCATCGGCGAGATCAAGCGGTTCTTCCGTGACACGTCCTGGGCCGTCCACGTGCCGCGCCGCCTGCAGGAAGCCCGTACGGAACTCGCCAAGGCCACCGAGGAACTGGCCTCCCGCCTCGGCCGCGCCCCGAAGGTCGCCGAACTGGCCGCCCTGATGAACCTGTCCGAGGAGGAAGTCGTCGAGGCCCAGATCGCGGCCAACGGCTACCTGTCCTCCTCCCTCGACGCGACGGTCACCGGCGACCCGGACGAGAGCGAGACCACGCTGTCGGAGTTCATCGGCGAGGAGGACCCGGCCCTCGAACTCGTCGAGGACTTCCACGCCCTGGCCCCCCTCGTCGCCGAACTCGACGAACGCCAGCGCCTCATCCTCCACCTGCGCTTCGTGGAGGAGCTCACCCAGGCCGAGATCGGCGCCCGGCTCGGCATCTCGCAGATGCACGTCTCCCGGCTGATCTCCCGCACGGTGGCCCGGCTGCGCTCGGGGATGCTGACCACCGGCTGACCCGGCCCCACAACGACAAGAGCCCCGGTCCGGAGAAGATCCGGACCGGGGCTTCCTCGTAGGCCCTGTGGGACTCGAACCCACAACCAATGGATTAAAAGTCCACTGCTCTGCCAATTGAGCTAAGGGCCCAGGCGATGTCGCCCCCACGAGCATAGCCGGAGGACGCCGAGTCTCCGATCAGGTATCCGGGTCCCGGCCGTGACGATCGGACGAACACGGCCCACGAGGACCGCGGAACGACCGGTTCGGGCGGATCCGCACGGAACCCGCACAGCCCGCGCGCCCCCACGACGAAGCGCCGCAGCCCGCCCGTTGGGACGGGGCCACGGCGCTTCTCACGCGCTGATGTCAGCCGTTGCGCTTCCAGCGCGGCTTGTCCTCGCGGCGCTGGAACGAGCCGCCACCGCGATGGTCGTCACGACGGCCGTACGGGCGGTCGTGGCCCGGACGGTCGTGCCCGCCGGAGCGGAAACCCGGACGGTCGTCACGGCGGTCCCGGTTGAAGGGACGGTCGCTGCCCCGGTGCCCACCGCGCTCGTCACGGCGGAAACCGCCACGGTCACGGTCGCGGTTGAACCCACCACGGTCGTCACGACGCTCGAACGAACGACCACCACGGTCGTCACGACGCTCACCGCGGTCGTCCCGGCGGAAACCACCGCGCTCGCCACGGTCACGGTCGCGGTTGAACCCACCACGGTCGTCACGACGCTCGAACGAACGACCACCACGGTCACGGTCGAAGGAACGGCCACCGCGGTCACGGTCACGGTCCCGGTTGAACCCACCACGGTCGTCACGACGCTCGAACGAACGGCCACCCCGGTCGTCACGACGCTCGAAGGAACGCCCACCACGGTCACCGCCACGGTCACCGCCGCGGTCACCACGGTCGTCACGGCGGAAACCACCGCGCTCCTCACGCCGCTCCCGGCGCTCGTACGGAGCAGAGGACTCGGGACGCTCCTCGCGCTCCACGTCCTTCGCGGTCGGCTGCTCGGGCACCGACACCTCCACGGCGGCGGCCACAGCCTCACCGGCCTCCCCGGCCACCACGGCCGCGGGCTCCTCGCCCCGCTCCCGCGCGACCCGCGCCAGCAGCCGGTCCGACTCCTCACGCAGCTCGTTCGCACGCCGCTGCGCCCGCTCCAGCTCCTTGGTGAGCTGCGCGACCTCACGCTCGGCCTGCTGCGCCGCGTTACCCACGGACTCCGCCTGCACCTCGGTCATCGACCGGGCACCGGTGATCTCGGCGACCTCCGGGTCGAAGGCACCGGCACCCTGGATGATGTGGCGCGAGGCGTCCACGCCCGCGTCCTCCATCAGCCGGAAGATCTGACGCCGCTGGTGCGGCAGCGACAGGGACACGACCGTGCCGGAGCGGCCCGCGCGAGCGGTACGGCCGGAGCGGTGCAGGTAGTCCTTGTGGTCACCGGCCGGGTCCACGTTCAGCACCAGGTCGATGCCGTCGACGTGGATACCGCGCGCGGCGACGTCGGTGGCGACGAGCACGTTGACGTACCCGTCCTTGAAGTCGGCCAGGGTCCGCGTCCGCGCCCCCTGCGTCATGCCGCCGTGCAGCGCGTCGGCCTTCACCCCGGCGTCCCGCAGCTGCTCGGCGACACGGTCGGCGCCCAGCTGGGTGCGGACGAAGATGATCGTCCGGCCCTTGCGGGAGGCGATCGCGGCGGTGACCGGCGCCTTGTCCTTGGGCTTCACGATCAGGATGTGGTGCGACATGGTCGTCACGGCACCCTGGGCGGCGTCCACCTCATGGCTGACCGGGTTGTCCAGGTACCGGTCGACCAGGGTCTTGATCTCGTTCTCCATGGTCGCGGAGAACAGCATCCGCTGACCGCCCGCCGGGACCTGGTCGAGCAGCTCCGTCACCTCGGGCATGAAGCCCAGGTCGGACATCTGGTCGGCCTCGTCGAGAACGGCGATCTGCACGTTCTCCAGCGAGCAGGCACCGCGGTTGATGATGTCGCGCAACCGGCCCGGAGTGGCGACCAGGATGTCGACGCCCCTCTCCAGGGCGTAGATCTGGTTGCCCATCGACGTACCGCCGCAGACGACCTTCATCTTCAGGCCGAGGACGTCACCGTAGGGCTGGAGCGCGTCGGCGACCTGCATCGCCAGCTCACGCGTCGGCGTCAGGATGACCGCGCGGGGCTTGTGCTTCTCGGTACGGCCGCCGGCCAGCGTGGCCAGGGTCGGCAGACCGAAGGAGAGGGTCTTGCCGGAGCCGGTACGGCCCCGGCCCAGGATGTCCTTGCCGGCCAGGGCGTCCGGAATGGTCGCGGCCTGGATCGGGAAGGGGGTGGTCACACCGTTCTGCGCGAGCTTGCGCACAACGCCCTCGGGCAGACCGAGGTCCGCGAAGGTGACCTCGGGGGCGTCCTCGACTGCCTCGTTCTCGGGCAGGACGACGTGATCAGTACTGGCGATGGACATGCGAATGCGAAACCTTCCGGAGTCTCAGTCGGCACGCGCCCGTCAACTCCGTGATTCGCGAATCGCAATACGACCGCCTCAATGCGGTCCACCACGGCAAGGGAGAGTACGCGCCACACGGCGCGCTCTGCAGTGGCGCCGGGCAAGATGGGATCAAACGATCTGCCACCATACGCACTCCGGGGCCCACAAGGCAAACCGGACTGCACAGGAGACAGCAGGCCACTGCCCGACGGCCGGACAGCACCCAGGACTCTGCAACCACACCAGGGCCGGAGTTGTTCCCGCCCCGCAAAAGAAAATCTCCGGCCCCGGCCAGAGACGCTCCCACCCCGAAGGGAGACTCCCGGCCCACCACACCCCTCCCCCACCCCTACGCCGGCGCCCCCGCCTCCGGCGCCGGCTCCCGCTGCTCGAGCTGCGGCCCCGGCGGCTCGTGCGCCGACGACGACGGCTCCGGCGTCGGCTCGGCAGACGCCGTCGGCTCCGGCGGCGTCGGCGTGGGCTCCGGTTCGACGGTCCGGGTGGGCGTCGGCGGCGCCGGCGGCTTCGGCGTCGGCCGGGCCGGCTTCCCCGGCTTGTCACCCCCCGGCCCGGGCGGACTCACCTCAGCACTCGGCGACACCTCGGGCACAGCCGGCTTCCCCTTCCCGCCACCCTTGCCCTTCTTGCCCTTCTTGCCCTTGCCGCGCCCCCGCTCACCGTCGGGCCCGACCGCACCCGGACCGCCGCCGCCCCCCGACACCACCGGAGAGCCGCCGGACGCCTCGCCGGCCCGCTGCCCCGCGGAGTGCGACGGCTTGACGCTCCCACCCGCGTCGTCGTCACCGACACTCATGCAGCCGGCGGCAGCGGCAACCGCCACGACCGTGGCAGCCAGTCGGACGGGTACGTACAAGGGGCGCACGGGGCCACCTCCGGAACGGGTGAGGGAGTCGACACCTCCAACTCCCGCCGCCCACAAGAGGACACGCGCCCCGTATTCACACCCCGGTCAGCCGTACCCCAGGGCGTGAAGACGCTCGTCGTCGATACCGAAGTGGTGCGCGATCTCATGCACCACGGTGATCTCCGTCTCCGCGACGACGTCCTCCCGCGACTCGCACATCCGCAGCGTCGGATTCCGGTACACCGTGATCCGATCCGGCAGCACACCCGCGTACCACTCGCCCCGATCGGTCAGCGGAGTCCCCTCGTACAGCCCGAGCAGCTCGGGATCGTCCGCCGGCGGCTCGTCCTCGACGAACACCGCGACGTTGTCCATCAGCCGCATCAACTCCGGCGGAATCCGGTCCAGCGCCTCGGCGACCAGCTCCTCGAACTCCTCACGCGTCATCTCCAGCACAGCCCCATTGTCAGCCACGACCCCACCCCACGAGAGCCTCCCGGCGCCGCATATCCGCCCGCGGGCACGGGCATACGGGATCAATGGCCCGCGTCCCCGCCGCAGTCCTGAGCACCCCGAACCCGATCCGCAAACTCCCGCAAGCCCTCGCCCGCCGCTACCGCTCCCGCCAGGCCCCCGCCACCATCGAACTCGTCACACAGCCACACCCCTGGACCCGCGCCGTGGGACTCGTGGCCGTCGTCCTCTGCGGCGCATGGCTCGGACTGCTGATCGTGGGCAACGTCCGGGTCCCGGTCGGCCCCATGGACACCACGATGACGCTGCGGCCCTCCTTCACCGGCGGCACCAAGATCAACATCTCGCCCCTGGGCGCCCTCCAACTGGACAGCCACATCGCCCCCGTCCGCCTGGACGTAAACGTCGACCAACTCGACCCCGACCGCTCCCAAGCCCTCGTCGACCACCCCGAACGCCTCTCCGGCCTCCAGGACGAAGTCACCGCCGACGTCGGCCGCGGCACCCTCGACCTGGCCCTGCGCTCCGGCGTCGCCGTCGTCACCGGCGCCACCGCCCTCGGCCTCGCCGTCTACCGCCGCCCCCGCCGCGCCCTCGCCGCCGGAGGCCTCGCCCTCACCCTCCTCGCCGCCTCGGGCGGCACCGCCTACGCCACCTGGCGCCCCGACTCCGTCCTGGAACCCAAGTTCTCCGGCCTGCTCACCTCGGCCCCCTCCCTGGTCGGCAACGCACGCAGCATCGTCACGGAATTCGACGTCTACCAAAAGGAACTGGCCCGCCTCGTCACCAACGTGACCAAGCTCTACGACGCCACCTCGACCCTGCCCGCCTACGCGCCCGACCCCTCCACCATCCGGGTCCTGCACGTCTCCGACATCCACCTCAACCCGGCGAGCTGGAAGATCATCGCCTCGCTCGTCGAGCAGTACAAGGTCGACGTGATCGTCGACTCCGGCGACACCATGGACCACGGCACCGCCGCCGAGAACGGCTTCCTGGACCCCATCGAGGACCTCGGGGCCCCCTACGTCTGGGTCCGCGGCAACCACGACTCCATGATCACCCAGCGCTACATGCAGAACCTGAAGAACGTCCACGTCCTGGACGACGGAAAGGCACAGACGATCAAGGGCCTGCGCTTCGCCGGCATCGGCGACCCCCAGTTCACCCCCGACCGCTCACAGCAGACCGGCGCCCGCCAGTCCCAGGAACTGGCCGGCGCCCGCCTCGCCACCGCCCTGCGCGACCAGAGCACCGCCGGCACCCCGGTGGACATCGCCATCGTCCACGAACCCTCCGCCGCCCGCGAGGTCGACGGCGAGGTCCCCCTGGCCCTGGCGGGCCACCTCCACCACGACGAGATGGAAATGCTGCCGTACGGCACCCGCCTGCGCATCGAGGGCTCCACGGGCGGCAGCGGGCTGCGCGCGATCGAGGGCAAGCACCCCGACCCCATCGAGGCGTCGATCCTGTACTTCGACCGGGACACCCGCCATCTCCAGGCCTGGGACGAGATCGAACTGGGCGGCCTCGGCCTCACCACGGCGGAGGTCAGCCGCCACCTCCCCAAGGAGAACCAGCCCGGCGCGACCCCCTCCCCCGGCACCCCCTCGGAGACCGCTCCGTCACCCTCCCCCTAAACCGTTTTGGCGATAGCTCCCGCCATCCCATATGCTTCTCACGTCCCCGACGCGCTGAGAAGCGCCCAGGCGGGCCGATAGCCCTCATCGTCTAGCGGCCTAGGACGCCGCCCTTTCAAGGCGGTAGCACGGGTTCGAATCCCGTTGGGGGCACGCACCACCCTGTGCGACACTGTCGTACGAAGCTTGGTCCTGTGGAGCAGTTTGGAGTGCTCGCCACCCTGTCAAGGTGGAGGCCGCGGGTTCAAATCCCGTCAGGACCGCTGAGGTTTCACGTGAAACCTCGTGGCTGGGTAGCTCAGTTGGTACGAGCGTCCGCCTGAAAAGCGGAAGGTCGCCGGTTCGACCCCGGCCCCAGCCACAGCCAAGGCCCCGATCTTCGGATCGGGGCCTTGTTGTATGCCTTGTGGATCACACTCGTGGTACGAGCGCTCGCGTCCGCTACCAGGGTCCTGAAAGGCGGCGTACGAGCGATCGCGTCCGCTACCGGAGAAGTACCCCAGCTCGCAGCTCGCCCCGTCGATGGCTTCGGCGGAAGCGGCGCATCCAGCCCCTACGCGATCAGCGTGAGGGCAGGGACCTGTGACTCGGCCCCGCAGACCCAGGTCCACCAGCCGCGGTCGGCGATGACGTGGGACGCATTCAGGTCCGCGTGCTCAACGAAGCCGCAGTTCCTGCACGAGAACACGGCCTGTGTCGGCCTGTTTCTCTTGTCGATGTGATGGCAGCGGGAGCACTCCTGGCTGGTGTAGGCCGGATGGACGTGTACCACCGGCACTCCGGCCCGGCGCGCTTTGTATGCGATGAAGGCGCCGAGCTGGGCGAAGGCCCAGGAGTGGATCGTGACGCGTTGGGGCTTCTTCAGCCGTACCCGTTCGCGGATGCCGCCCAGGTTTTCCAGGGCGATGCCGCGGCCGGTGCGTTGGGCCTCCGTCACGATGTGTTTGCTGATCTTGTGGTTGATGTCTCGGGTTCGCCGGGCTTCTTTGCCCGCGCGGCGTTTGGCTCGCCGTTTGGCGGATCGGGTCTGCTTTTTTGCGAGGTTGTCTCGGTTGCGGCGGTCGTTGTGCCTGCTGCGGTTGAGGCGTCGGCCGCTGTGCCGGTGGCCGGTGGAGGTGGTGGCGATGTTGGTGATGCCGAGGTCGATGCCGATGAATCCCTGTGGGGTTTGGGTGGGGCTTTCCGGGATGTCGACTGTGGCCAGGAGGTACCAGTGGCCGTTCTGGCTGGTCAGGTCGGATTCGCCCTGGCGGTGGCTGGCGAGGAGGAGGAGTTGGTTTTCCTCTCCGGTGAAGGCGAGGTGTTTCATGCGTCCGGACACGGTCCAGATGGAGACGGTTCGTTGTTCCGTCTGCCAGGACAGCATGCGGTCGTCGTAGGGCTGGGCGCCTTGGGGTCGGAAGGTGAGGGGTTTTTCGGTGGCTCTGCGGAAGCGTGGGGAGCCGGGTTTGCCGAGGTTTCCGGCCTTGAGGTTGCCGGCGAGGGCGGTGTAGGCGTCGCTGGTCTTCTTGATGACGTGTTGGGCGGCTTGGGCGCCGAGGGACCATCGGGTCTTGAGGTGGGTGTAGGTCAGGGCGCGTAGTTCGCGGTTGCGTGTGGTGCCGGTGGTGAAGGCGGTGTGGGAGACGTGGTTGGCTGCCGCGTTGCAGGCGTGGAGGGTCGCCTGTAGTGCCGAGGCCTGTTCGGGGGTCGGCAGGAGTTTGACGCGGATCACGAGCTTCACGTTGAGGGAATCTAGGGTGCGGCCAGGGGGCTGGTCAGGTGATCGATCTCCGACCACTCGATCGAATGGCTGCTCGATCAGGCGCTCGAACGCTGTCCACGCGCTCTGGTCGAAATCCGTTCGCCTCTGTTTTGCGGGGGATGAGATCCTGGATCCCGTATGTCTACGCACCCTGCCCCCGCCCTCGGCGCCCTCGCCCCCCGCCTGACCGAGTTGTCGCTGCGCGATGCGCATCGGCTCGGGCGCAGGCTCGAAGGTGCGCGCAAGATCCGTAAGCCGGAGGCGCGGGCCGCTGTGCTCGCCGAGATCGAGGCGGAGGTCGCCAGGGCCGAGGAGCGGATGGCCGGTCGGCGTGCTCTCGTGCCCGAGGTCACGTATCCCGAGCAGCTGCCGGTCAGCCAGCGGAAGGACGCGATCGCCGACGCCATTCGCGATCACCAGGTCGTGATCGTCGCGGGTGAGACGGGGTCCGGCAAGACGACGCAGATTCCCAAGATCTGTCTTGAACTGGGACGCGGCGTGCGGGGCATGATCGGGCACACGCAGCCGCGCAGGATCGCGGCCCGGACGGTCGCCGAGCGGGTCGCCGAGGAGCTGGACACCCCGCTCGGCGAGGCCGTGGGCTGGAAGGTGCGTTTCACGGATCAGGTCGATCCGGACGCCACCTTCGTCAAGCTGATGACGGACGGCATCCTGCTGGCGGAGATCCAGACCGACCGTGAGCTGCGCGCGTACGACACGATCATCATCGACGAGGCGCACGAGCGGTCTCTCAACATCGACTTCCTGCTGGGGTACCTTGCCCAGCTGCTGCCGAAGCGTCCCGACCTCAAGGTCGTCATCACGTCGGCCACGATCGACCCCGAGCGGTTCTCGCGGCATTTCGGCGACGCGCCGATCATCGAGGTCAGCGGCCGTACGTACCCGGTGGAGGTCCGTTACCGGCCGCTGCTGGAGGAGGACGGCGAGGACGCCGACCGTGATCAGATCACGGCGATCACCGATGCCGTGGAGGAGCTTCAGAGGGAGGGGCAGGGGGACATCCTCGTCTTCCTCTCCGGTGAGCGGGAGATCCGGGACACGGCCGATGCCCTCACCAGGAAGAACTACCGGTTCACGGAGATCCTGCCGCTGTACGCCCGGCTCTCGCATGCGGAGCAGCACCGGGTCTTCCAGCAGCACACGGGCCGCAGGATCGTTCTGGCCACGAATGTCGCCGAGACGTCGCTGACCGTCCCGGGTATCAAGTACGTGATCGACCCCGGCTTCGCGCGGATCTCGCGGTACAGCCATCGCACGAAGGTCCAGCGGCTGCCCATCGAGCCGGTCTCGCAGGCGAGTGCCAACCAGCGCAAGGGGCGCTGTGGTCGTACGTCCGACGGCATCTGCATCCGGTTGTACAGCGAGGATGATTTCAACGCCCGGCCGGAGTTCACGGATGCGGAGATCCTCCGGACGAACCTCGCCTCCGTCATCCTGCAGATGACCGCGGCCGGCCTCGGCGACATCGAGAAGTTCCCCTTCATCGACCCGCCGGACCACCGCAACATCCGCGATGGTGTCCAGTTGCTGCAGGAGCTGAACGCGCTCGACCCGGCGCAGAAGGACCCGCGCAAGCGGCTGACGGAGACCGGTCGCAAGCTGGCGCAGCTGCCGGTCGACCCGCGGCTGGCCCGGATGGTCCTGGAGGCGGACCGGAACGGCTGTGTGCGTGAGGTCATGGTGATAGCCGCCGCGTTGTCCATCCAGGACCCGCGTGAGCGTCCGGCGGACAAGCAGGCGCAGGCCGATCAGCAGCACGCCCGTTTCAAGGACGAGACCAGCGACTTCCTGGCGTACCTCAACCTGTGGCGTTATCTGCGCGAGCAGCAGAAGGAGCGTGGGTCGTCGTCGTTCCGCCGGATGTGCAAGCAGGAGTACCTCAATTTCCTTCGCATTCGTGAATGGCAGGACATCTACACGCAGTTGCGCACGGTGGCGAAGCAGATGGGGATCCATCTGAACGAGGACGACGCCCCGGCCGACCGCATCCATCTGTCCCTGCTGGCCGGTCTGCTGTCGCACATCGGTATGAAGGACGTGAAGGACGGCGCGAAGAACGAGTATGTGGGCGCCCGGAACGCCAAGTTCGCGGTCTTCCCCGGCTCGGCGCTCTTCAAGAAGCCCCCGCGTTTCGTGATGTCCGCCGAGCTCGTCGAGACCTCCCGCCTCTGGGCCCGCGTCAACGCGAGGATCGAGCCCGAGTGGGTCGAGCCGCTGGCCGCGCACCTCGTCAAGCGCACGTACAGCGAGCCGCACTGGGAGAAGGACCAGGCCGCGGTGATGGCGTACGAGAAGGTCACGCTGTACGGCGTGCCGATCGTGGCGCAGCGGAAGGTCAACTACGGGCGGATCGACCCGGAGGTCAGCCGTGAGCTGTTCATCCGGAACGCGCTGGTGGAGGGCGACTGGCGTACGCACCACAAGTTCTTCTCGGACAATCGCCGCCTCCTCACGGAGGTCGAGGAGCTGGAGCACCGGGCGCGGCGCCGGGACATCCTGGTCGACGACGAGACCCTGTTCGACTTCTACGACCAGCGGATTCCCGAACACGTGGTCTCCGGTGCCCACTTCGACTCGTGGTGGAAGCGCAAGCGGCACGAGCAGCCGGACTTTCTCGACTTCGAGCGCGAGATGCTCATCAACGAGAAGGCGGGCGAGGTCACCAAGGCCGACTACCCGGACTCGTGGCGGCAGGGGAATCTGAAGTTCCGGGTGACGTACCAGTTCGAGCCGGGGGCGGACGCCGACGGCGTGACCGTGCACATCCCGCTCCAGGTCCTCAATCAGGTCACGGACGAGGGCTTCGACTGGCAGATCCCGGGGTTGCGTGAGGAGCTGGTGACGGAGCTGATCCGGTCCCTGCCCAAGCCGATCCGGCGGAACTACGTCCCCGCGCCGAACTTCGCGAAGGCGTTCCTGGACCGGGCCGTGCCTCTCCAGGAGCCCCTCACCTCGACCATGACGCGTGAGCTGCGGCTCATGGTCGGCGTGCCCTTCGAGGCGGACGACTTCGACCTGTCCAGGGTCCCCGACCATTTGAAGATCACGTTCCGGATCGTGGACGAGCGGCGCCGCAAACTGGCCGAGGACAAGGACCTGGAGGCGCTGAAGCTCAAGCTGCGCCCGAGGGCCCGCAAGGCGCTCTCCCAGGCGGCCGCGGCGACCGCGGAGCGCTCCGGCGGTGAGTCGCTGGAGCGCTCGGGCCTGACGGACTGGACGATCGGCACGCTCACCCGGGTCTTCGAGACGCGTCGGGCCGGTCAGCCGGTGAAGGCGTATCCGGCGCTGGTCGACGACGGCGACATGGTCTCCGTGCGTCTCTTCGACACGGAGGCGGAGCAGGCGCAGGCGATGTGGAAGGGCACGCGCCGGCTGATCCTGCGCAACATCCCGGTGAATCCGGCGAAATTCGCGAGCGATCGCCTGACGAACGCGCAGAAGCTGGCCCTGTCCGCCAACCCGCACGGTTCGGTCCAGGCTCTGTTCGACGACTGCGCGATGGCCGCCGCCGACAAGCTGATCGGGGACTTCGGCGGACCGGCGTGGGACGAGGAGTCGTACCGGAAGCTGTACGACAAGGTGCGGGCCGAGATCGTCGACACGACCGTGCGTACGGTGGACCGGGTGCAGCAGGTCCTGGCGGCCTGGCAGGCCTGTGAGCGGCGTCTGAAGGCCGTACGCAGCCCGGCGCTGCTGGCGAACCTGCAGGACGTACGGGGGCAGCTGGACGCCCTCGTGAGGCCGGGCTTCGTGACGGAGGCGGGGCTGCGGCGCCTGCCGGACCTGATGCGCTATCTGGTGGCGGCCGACCGGCGGCTGCAGCAGATGCCGACGAACGTCCAGCGGGACACCACGCGGATGCAGAAGATCCACGAGATGCGGGACGAGTACGCCTGGCTGCTGGAGCAGCTGCCGCAGGGCCGGCCGGTCCCGTCGTCGGTGCTGGACATCCGGTGGATGATCGAGGAGCTCCGGGTGAGCTATTTCGCCCATGCGCTGGGCACGGCGTACCCCGTCTCCGACAAGCGGATCGTGAAGGCGATCGATGCGGCGGTGCCGTGACGGGATCGGCACGCTGGGTGAGTTCGACCCGGGGCTCACCCTCCTGTACAGTCTCTTCTCGCAGCGCAACGCACGAATAGCGCCGCGAAACCTGGTCCTGTGGAGCAGTTTGGAGTGCTCGCCACCCTGTCAAGGTGGAGGCCGCGGGTTCAAATCCCGTCAGGACCGCAGTGAGAAAGAGCCGGATCTTCGGATCCGGCTCTTTTCGTTGCGTCCGGGCCTTCCGGTCCGGGCGTTCGTGTTGTGCCCGGACCTCAAGGCCCGGATCCCCGTACAGTGCCCCGGCTTCGAGAACCGGGCCTCTTTCGTGTGCCTGGCCTCCGCGTACGCCCTCGGGCTCCCACACGCCGTCTTGACGCCCCCTCAATCCGTCGGTACCCCAGAACCAGGGCCGTTCCCCGTGCGGCCTCCGGGAGGTGGCGTATGGCGGCAGTGGCCAGGCACGAGACGCGGGCTCTGCTCCGTGCGCACCTGTCGGCCGCGTCGTCGTACCGGCACCTCACACGGCACTGTCCGATCTGCCATCGGCTGTTGCGGCTGGCGATGGAGTCCGCGCCGCCCGGTCCCCGGGAGGACGAGAGCCCGACGCCGGCTTGATCCACGAGCGGCCCCAACACCCGTACGTGCGTTGGACGCTGGAGAGGGGGGCTCCTCTACCGCACCTGAGGCGGAGCCAACAAGCCGCGCGGTATGTGACGGGTGTCACCGCATGAGTTTTGGAAAGTGGGTTACTTACACCCCGCCTACAAGGGGTCAATTTAATATGTGCAATTGCACCTTGTCCGGGGTGTCGCGCACCGGGGATCCGACACCCCTCCCCAGGCTCCTACACGGCCGCTCACAGCCGGAACGGAAGAACCGTCGCGGGCACACAAAAAAGATCGCGCTGGACCCGGCGGAGTCCAGCGCGATCGACGACGCACCCTGTTGTATGCCTGAGAAGCTCTGACTGGCGTGGGCGTGGGCCCTGTTGGGGCAGGATCCCGCGTCGCTTGGAGCTGCGGTTCCGGGCACCGCGACCAGTGGGGGACCAGCCGGTTGTGCCCGGTTATTCAGTTGTTCAGGCCTCGCTGCGCTGCTGCGGGATGCCCGCGAGCAGAGCGCGGACCTCGGCCTCGCGGTAGCGCCGATGCCCGCCGAGCGTGCGGATCGACGTGAGCTTGCCGGCCTTCGCCCACCGCGTGACCGTCTTCGGGTCCACGCGGAACATGGTGGCGACCTCAGCCGGGGTCAGCAGCGGCTCGGCATCAGGGGTGCGAGCGGTCATGAGCGGCCTCCTCGGGAGAACCGAACCTTCTCGGTTCTTTCCTCTAAATTCTGCACCTTGACCCGCGTTGCCCGAAATGGCGGACGCGAGTCGAGTCGGTTATAGGACGAACGGCTTGTCCTCGGCACTACAACTACACCATCTGTCCAGCCGCGTCGGCCAAACCGATGGAATTGCCCCTCCAGGTGTTCATCAGCGACGGAAGCCGATGGACCATGCCATAGCGGACAGTCACACCGCTGTGACGATCAGTCACAGGGTGATCAGGAAGTCACGAGACCCCCCAAAGCGTGCAATGCTGAGATTCCACCCATAGTGCATCACCATGGGACGGAAGGAGCCCTCCCCGGACTCCTTGTCCTATTTTGGCATGAGGGGGGGCAAGGGACGCAAGAGCCTCGTACGTGTAGTCCGTCACGCTTGGCCTACATGAGAGGTCTGCCCGGATCGGGCCCTACGTCCCTTGTTGACGAAGCCTCAGGAGACGCACGTCCCGCTTCAGGAACTCGGTGCGAGGACGAAACCCCAAATCGGGCGGTTCGTCAAACGTCAGTTCGTGACCGAAGGCGAGCGGTGTGTACGGAGATCAAGGTCACGGCTCAGTTGGCCGACCGGAGATCCCGCACGGAACGCCAGCGCTCCACGAGCCGGGCGTACGCCTTCCCTGCGGCCTCCCCGTCGCCCCGGCGCAGGGCGGCGATGCCCTCGGCCACGTCCGCGGCCGAATGATCGTCCTCCAGCATCCCCGCCGGCAGCGCGTGCACCAGACCGCCGTAGTCCAGTTCCACGAGGGAACGCGGGTGGAACTCCTCGAGCCAGCGCCCGACGTCCGTCAGGCCGTCGATCAGGGGCCCCTCGTCCATGGCCTCCTTCAGGGCGCGCAGACCCCGGGCCACCCGCCGACGGGCCTGGACCATGGGTGTGCGGTAGCGCAGCACCGGGGGGCCGCCGGCCGGGGCGCCGCTGTCGTACTCGCGCTCCTCGTCGGAGACCAGGACGAACCAGTTGATCGGCACCTGCCAGGTGGCCGTACGGATCCACGGCCGGGCGTCCGGATTGATGGCCAGCCAGCGCTCGTAGTCCTGGGCCGCCTGGTGCCGCAGGACGGGCGGCAGGACGGCGTCCATGACCGGCCGGGGGAGCTCCTCGGCGAGCTCGTCCAGGGCCAGCCAGCCGCGCAGCCGGGTGCGCCACGGGCAGACGCAGACGACGCCGTCGACCTCCAGCACGAAGGCGTCCTCGCTCTCGTGCACCGGTACCGGGACCGGCGGGACGGGTGCCAAGTCGGCCAAGGCACGGCGCAGTTCGTCCTGGTAGGTGGGACGGTCGGTCCGGCGGGCGTAGCGGGCCCACTGGCTGCGCTCCGGCTCGGGGAAGGCGGCCAGCGGTTCGTACACGCGCAGGTAGGTCGCGTAGGGGACGATCACCGAGGTCACCTTGGGCACGCCTGCTCCCTCCCCCGCGCGCCGCCGCGAAAACCTGCGGAACCCGCTTACGATCGCGCGGGAAATCTATGCAAATCGTCGCACGGGTGTACTCCGGTCGGAGGGGATCCTGTGCACGGTGCGGTCGGCGGGCCCGGCAGGCTCTAATCTCATGCTCAACAGCCCCCGCCACCCACACGGGAGCTGGTCTCCACCCGCCGCAACTTACTCAGGAGTCACCACAGTGACCGACGTAATCGGCGCACCTGCTGATGTACTGCACACCCTGTTCCACTCGGACCAGGGCGGACATGAGCAAGTCGTGCTCTGCCAGGACCGCGCGAGCGGCCTCAAGGCCGTCATCGCCCTCCACTCCACCGCCCTGGGCCCCGCGCTCGGCGGTACGCGCTTCTACCCCTACGCGAACGAGGCCGAGGCCGTCGCCGACGCCCTGAACCTCGCCCGCGGGATGTCGTACAAGAACGCCATGGCCGGTCTCGACCACGGCGGCGGCAAGGCCGTGATCATCGGCGACCCGGAGAAGATCAAGAGCGAGGAGCTGCTCCTCGCCTACGGCCGGTTCGTGGCCTCGCTCGGCGGCCGGTACGTCACCGCCTGCGACGTCGGTACGTACGTGGCCGACATGGACGTCGTGGCCCGCGAGTGCCGCTGGACGACCGGCCGCTCCCCCGAGAACGGCGGCGCCGGGGACTCCTCCGTCCTCACCGCCTACGGCGTCTACCAGGGCATGCGCGCCTCCGCGCAGCACCTGTGGGGCGACCCCTCGCTGCGCGGCCGCAAGGTCGGCATCGCGGGCGTCGGCAAGGTCGGCCACCACCTGGTGGAGCACCTGCGGGCCGAGGGCGCCGAGGTCGTGATCACGGACGTGCGCGAGGACGCCGTGGGCCGGATCCTCGCCGCGCACCCGACCGGCGTCACGGCCGTCGCCGACACCGCGACCCTGATCCGCGCCGAGGGCCTCGACATCTACGCCCCCTGCGCCCTCGGCGGGGCCCTGAACGACGACACCGTGCCCGCGCTCACCGCCAAGGTGGTCTGCGGCGCCGCCAACAACCAGCTCGCCCACCCGGGTGTGGAGAAGGACCTCGCCGACCGCGGGATCCTCTACGCGCCGGACTACGTCGTGAACGCCGGCGGGGTCATCCAGGTCGCCGACGAGCTGCACGGCTTCGACTTCGAGCGGTGCAAGGCGAAGGCGTCGAAGATCTTCGACACCACGCTGGCCATATTCGCACGTGCGAAGGAGGACGGCATTCCGCCGGCCGCGGCGGCCGACCGGATCGCCGAGCAGCGGATGCACGACGCAGCCCGGGCCCGCCGGGCCCGGTGACGGCGGGCTGATCCCGGGCGCCTCGTACGTTTGGCCGGTACCCGTCGGTGGGCAGTTAGAGAGAACTCTCACTTCTACCGGCGGGTCGACCGCCGATAAGTGGTTAAAATCGCGGTTGACCAGCGAGGACGGGGCGCCTCGAAGGTCCTGGGCGCGGGCACGTCATGCGGGCGACGTACCGTATGGGCGCGGGCTCAGGTACCGTGGAAGCCCTACGGACCGGTCTCTCCGCGGAGAGTCCGTGCCGGACCATGAACGCGTGTCAAGACTCTGGGGCCGTCGAGCCCCGTCGTTGAGGGGGTCGAGCCATGGGGCGCGGCCGGGCCAAGGCCAAGCAGACGAAGGTCGCCCGCCAGCTGAAGTACAACAGCGGTGGGACTGACCTCTCACGCCTGGCCGAGGAGCTGGGTGCATCGCCTTCGAATCCGCAGCCGCCTAACGGCGAGCCGTTCGAAGACGATGAGGACGACGACCTGTACGCACGGTACGCCGACCTCTACGAGGACGACGACGACGAGGACGGCCAGTCCTCGCAGCATCGTCGCGGCGCTTGACCCTGCACTAGTGCACTCACCCGGTCGGTGACTCCGGTCACCGACCGGGTTCTGTGCTGCCTGCAGGGCCGAGGCCCCGTGCTTCAGCTCGCGTAGTCACCGATCAGGGCGGCACCAGTGGTGTGCTCGCCCCGGTTGGTGATCTCTCCGGCCACCCAGGCGTCCACGCCGCGGTCGGCGAGGGTCGCCAGGGCCACGTCCACGGACTCCTGCGGCACGATCGCGATCATGCCGACGCCCATGTTCAGGGTCTTCTCGAGCTCCAGGCGCTCGACGCTGCCCGTGCGGCCGACCAGGTCGAAGATCGGGGCCGGGGTCCAGGTGGAGCGGTCGACGACGGCGTGCAGGTCGTCGGGGATGACCCGGGCGAGGTTGGCCGCCAGACCGCCGCCGGTGATGTGGCTGAAAGCGTGCACCTCGGTGGTGCGCATCAGGGCCAGGCAGTCCAGCGAGTAGATCTTGGTGGGCTCGAGCAGCTCCTCGCCGAGGGTGCGGCCCAGCTCCTCCCTGTGCGCGTCCAGTGCCAGACCGGCCTGGTTCAGCAGGACGTGGCGGACGAGGGAGTACCCGTTCGAGTGAAGCCCGGAGGACGCCATGGCGATCACCGCGTCACCCGTGCGGATGCGATCGGCGCCGAGCAGCCGGTCGGCCTCCACGACGCCCGTACCGGCGCCGGCGACGTCGAAGTCGTCCTCGCCCAGCAGGCCCGGGTGTTCGGCCGTCTCGCCGCCGACCAGGGCGCATCCGGCCAGTACACAGCCCTCGGCGATGCCCTTGACGATGGCGGCGACCCGCTCGGGGTGGACCTTGCCGACGCAGATGTAGTCGGTCATGAACAGCGGTTCGGCACCGCAGACCACGATGTCGTCCATGACCATCGCGACCAGGTCGTGGCCGATGGAGTCGTAGACGCCCAGCTGGCGGGCGATGTCGACCTTGGTGCCGACGCCGTCCGTGGCGGAGGCGAGCAGCGGCCGCTCGTAGTTCTTCAGGGCGGAGGCGTCGAAGAGGCCGGCGAAGCCGCCGAGGCCGCCGAGGACCTCGGGGCGCTGGGCCTTCTTCACCCACTCCTTCATCAGTTCGACGGCGCGGTCGCCCGCTTCGATGTCGACGCCCGCGGCTGCGTAGCTGGCACCAGTTGTGTCAGGCATGACGATGAGAACCTTCGTGTTGTACGGCAGGTGGTACGGGCCGTCTTACGGGCGGCGGATCGCGTCGGCGGCGGCCGTGGCGGCCGGGCCGGCGGCCAGCTCCGTCTCCAGCAGCTGCTTGCCGAGCAGCTCGGGGTCCGGGAGCTCCATCGGGTACTCGCCGTCGAAGCAGGCGCGGCACAGGTTCGGCTTGGCGATGGTGGTCGCCTCGATCATGCCGTCGATGGAGATGTAGGCCAGGGAGTCGGCGCCCAGGGAGGTGCCGATCTCGTCGATCGTCATGCCGTTGGCGATGAGCTCGGCGCGGGTGGCGAAGTCGATGCCGAAGAAGCAGGGCCACTTCACCGGGGGCGAGGAGATCCGGATGTGGACCTCGGCGGCGCCCGCCTCGCGGAGCATGCGGACCAGGGCCCGCTGGGTGTTGCCGCGCACGATCGAGTCGTCGACGACGACCAGGCGCTTGCCCTTGATGACTTCCTTCAGCGGGTTCAGCTTCAGGCGGATGCCCAGCTGGCGGATGGTCTGCGAGGGCTGGATGAAGGTCCGGCCGACGTAGGCGTTCTTGACCAGGCCGTTGCCGAAGGGGATGCCGGAGGCCTCCGCGTAGCCGATGGCGGCGGGGGTGCCGGACTCGGGCGTCGCTATGACCAGGTCGGCCTCGACCGGGGCTTCCTTGGCGAGCTTGCGGCCCATCTCCACGCGGGAGAGGTACACGTTCCGGCCGGCGATGTCGGTGTCGGGGCGGGCCAGGTACACGTACTCGAAGACACAGCCCTTGGGCTTCGCGTCCGCGAATCGGGAGGTCCGCAGGCCGTTCTCGTCGATGGCGACGAACTCGCCCGGCTCGATCTCGCGGACGTACGAGGCGCCGCAGATGTCGAGGGCGGCGGACTCGGAGGCGACGACCCAGCCGCGCTCCAGACGGCCGAGGACCAGCGGGCGGATGCCCTGCGGGTCGCGGGCCGCGTACAGGGTGTGCTCGTCCATGAAGACGAGCGAGAAGGCTCCCTTGACCTGCGGGAGGACCGTGTGGGCGGCCTCCTCGATGGTCAGCGGCTTGCCGTCCTCGTCGACCTGGGCCGCGAGGAGCGCGGTGAGCAGGTCGGTGTCGTTGGTCGCCGCGACGCGCGGGGTCCGCCCGCCCTCCTGCTTGGGCAGGTCGGCGACCATCTCGGCGAGCTGGGCGGTGTTGACGAGATTGCCGTTGTGGCCGAGCGCGATGGAGCCGTGTCCGGTCGCGCGGAAGGTCGGCTGGGCGTTCTCCCAGACGGAGGCACCGGTGGTCGAGTAGCGGGCGTGACCGACCGCGATGTGACCCTGGAGCGAACCGAGGGAGGTCTCGTCGAAGACCTGGGAAACCAGGCCCATGTCCTTGAAGACGAGGATCTGTGAGCCGTTGCTGACCGCGATTCCCGCGGATTCCTGGCCTCGATGCTGGAGGGCGTAGAGCCCGAAGTACGTGAGCTTGGCGACCTCTTCGCCCGGAGCCCAGACACCGAAGACGCCACAAGCGTCCTGGGGGCCCTTCTCACCGGGGAGCAGGTCGTGGTTGAGTCGTCCGTCACCACGTGGCACGCCACCGAGTGTAGGCGAGGTCGACCACTGGTCCGAATTGGGGATACCGGACTTTCCGGTGGATCACCGCCCGGCGACCGCTCGCACACTCGTACCGTTTTCGCTGGTCAGCGTAAGAGTTTGATGATCGACTGCGTACTTCAGCTGTCCGTCGAAAAGACGCAGCAGCTTCTTCTCGACGTCCATGAGTGAGTCTTCGCACATCATTCGGGTCGTGGCGGGCGGGCCGAGGGTGATATGGCCGTCGCGGACCGTGGCCTCGGCGTTCACCTTGTTGCAGCCGAGCCTGCCGGAGACGGTGCCCTTCTTCTCGTCGAAGGTGAGGTGGGCCCGGCCGTCGGCGTCCGGGGTCGTGACGGTCCATGTGGTGCCGGCCAGCGGGGCGTCCTCCGCCTTGGTCAGGCGGACGGTGTCGCCCTCGCCGGTGGTGAGGGTGAGACGGTCGTCGTGCGTCTTCGCCGTCAGCTCCTGGTCCGAGAAGGTCCTCGCGAGGGTCGTCTCGAACGCGGCGGGCGTGCCCTCGCAGGCCATCTCCGTGGCCCTGGTCCTGCCGAGCCGGACGCGGTCGCCGTCGACGGTGGCCTCGGCGCTGAAGTGGTTGCAGCCGAGGCTGCCCTCGGCCCGGCCCTTGTGGATGGTCACATGGGCACCGGCCGGAGCCTTCTGCGTCCTGCCGTCCGCGGTGACGCTGTCCACGTTCCACCGCACGCCGGTGATCGGCTTGCCGGTGCCTACCGAGTCGCTGCCGCTGCCCGCCTTCTCGCCGCCGCAGGCCGCCAGGAGCGGGACGAGCATGGCGGCGGCCGTCAGGGTCATGCGCTGCTTCTGCCTGTCCATGCCACTTCGACGGGCGACCCGGGGGGATCGGTTCCCCTTATCGCATCAGGGGCAGCCACGCGGACAGGTCCGCGCGCTCCCCGCTGGCGCTGACCTCGGCGTTCCGCAGGGCCTGCGCCCAATCCGTGCGTCCGGTCGCGAGCCGGATCCACGTCAGCGGGTCCGTCTCGACGACGTTGGGCGGGGTGCCCCGGGTGTGCCGCGGCCCCGCCACGCACTGCACCACCGCGTACGGCGGCACCCGTACCTCCGTCGAGCCGCCGGGTGCCTTCGCGGCGAGCGCGTCGGCCAGGACGCGGGTGCAGGCGGCCAGGGCCTGACGGTCGTAGGGGATGTCCGGGCCGGGGACGGCGGCGTTGAGGTCGTCGGTGTGGACGACGAGTTCGACGGTGCGGGTGACGAGGTGGTCGGCGAGGGTCATGGCACCCGTCCGGGTGGCCAGGAGGCGGGTGCCGGGGGCGTCCTCGAGCTTGCCGGCCAAGCGCTGCGCCGTCTCGGCGAACAGGGCGTCGAGGTCGGGGTGGGTCTCGGCCAGCCGACGGGTGCCGTCGTCGATGTCCCCGGCTCGGGCTGCCGTGGCGAAGGGCCAGTCGACGACGGTGAGCTCCGCTTTCGCGGGCTCCTCCCGGTCGAGGTTGCGGCTGACGCTCTCCACGGCCATGGTCACGTGGGCCGCGAGCTCCCGTACGGTCCAGTCGCCGAGCCGGGTGGGCAGGGCGAGCTGCTCGGGCGTGAGGCCGGCGACAGCGGCCCGTAGGTGCCCGAACTGGGTGAGCACCGCCGTGCGGATCTTGACCGGGTCGTAGCTGCGGGTGCGCTTCTTGGCCGGGGGCATGGTGGCCAGCCTAAGTGCGGCCTGTGACACCGGATCCGTCTCGGCGCCCCTCCCCGGCCCCCGGCTCGGCTACGGACGGGCCGTCGCCAGTGCCACCAGCAGCGGTACGACCCGCTCCGGCGGCACCTCGTAGCGGCCCCGGCCGCTGGTGTGCAGCCAGCCCGTGGCGGTGAGCTGGCGCAGGTGGTGGTAGATCTGGCCGGTCGTGCCGGTCTCGTCCAGATCGGCGAGTTCGGCGGCGGTGCGCCGGCCGCCGAGGATCTCGCGCAGGAGCCGGAGGCGGACCGGGTGGCCGAGGGCCGCGAACGGCTCGGCGGCCGTGGTCCAGTCGTCGTCCAGCAACTCCTCCGTGGGCACGGTCATCTGCCAGGCGTACTCCTCGCCCGTCGGCAGGCCTACGGAGCCGGTGTAGAGGACACCGCCGTCGGCCGCCCCCGCCTCGGACAGCTGTTCCTTCAGCCCGTGCAGAGCCCAGAAGTCACCCTCGTCGATGCGAGGACCGGGGCGCCGGGTGCCTTCCAGATCCGCCAGCCGACGTTCGAGGTCGGCAACACGCTGTTCCAGTTCCATTCCCCAGATATTACGGAACTACGTAATCTCGCGCAAGAGGCCCGTCCGTCCGTGCACGGCGAAGCCCCCGCACCGGGTGGGCCGGAGCGGGGGCTTCGGAGCGGTCGCCTACTTCAGCAGCGCCGGGATCGTGTTCTCGTGCGCCTCGCGCAGCTCCGCCAGGGGGAGCACGAACTCGCCCTGGACGTCCACGGTGTCACCGTCCACGACACCGATGCGGGTGACGGGCAGGCCCCGCGCACCGCACATGTCGTTGAAGCGGACCTCCTCCGAGCGCGGTACGGCCACGACCGCGCGGCCCGCCGACTCGGAGAACAGGAAGGTGAAGGCGTCCAGACCGTCCGGGACGATCAGGCGGGCGCCCTTGCCGCCGAGCAGGGCCGACTCGACGACCGCCTGGATCAGACCGCCGTCGGACAGGTCGTGCGCGGAGTCGATCATGCCGTCGCGGGAGGCGGAGATCAGGATGTCGGCCAGCAGGCGCTCGCGCTCCAGGTCGACCTTCGGGGGCAGACCGCCGAGGTGGTCGTGGACGACCTGCGACCAGGCCGAGCCGCCGAACTCCTCGCGGGTGTCACCGAGGAGGTACAGCAGCTGGCCCTCCTCCTGGAAGGCGACCGGCGTGCGGCGGGCCACGTCGTCGATGACGCCGAGGACCGCGACGACCGGGGTCGGGTGGATGGCGGCCTCGCCCGTCTGGTTGTAGAGGGAGACGTTGCCGCCGGTCACCGGGGTGCCGAGCTGCTGGCAGGCGTCCGCCAGACCGCGCACGGCCTCCGCGAACTGCCACATCACCGCCGGGTCCTCGGGCGAGCCGAAGTTCAGGCAGTCGGAGACCGCGAGCGGCTTGGCGCCGGTGGTGGCGACGTTGCGGTACGCCTCCGCCAGGGCCAGCTGGGCGCCGTGGTACGGGTCGAGCTTGGCGTACCGGCCGTTGCCGTCCGTGGCGATGGCCACGCCCAGGCCGGTCTCCTCGTCGATCCGGATCATGCCGGAGTCCTCGGGCTGGGCGAGGACGGTGTTGCCCTGCACGAAGTGGTCGTACTGGCTGGTGATCCAGGACTTGGAGGCCTGGTTCGGGGAGCCGACCAGCTTCAGGACCTGGTCCTTCAGCTCCTCGGACGTCGCCGGCCGCGGCAGCTTGTTGGCGTCGTCGGCCTGCAGCTCGTCCTGCCAGGACGGGCGGGCGTAGGGGCGCTCGTAGACCGGGCCCTCGTGGGCGACCGTGCGCGGGTCGACGTCGACGATCTTGCCGCCGTGCCAGTAGATCTCCAGGCGGTCGCCGTCGGTCACCTCACCGATGACGGTGGCGATGACGTCCCACTTCTCGCAGATCTCCAGGAAGCGGTCGACCTTCTCCGGCTCGACGACCGCGCACATGCGTTCCTGCGACTCGCTCATGAGGATTTCCTCGGGCGAGAGCGTGGAGTCGCGCAGGGGCACGTCGTCGAGGGTGACGCGCATGCCGCCGGAGCCGTTGGACGCCAGCTCGCTCGTCGCGCAGGACAGGCCCGCCGCGCCGAGGTCCTGGATGCCGACGACCAGCTTCTCGGCGAAGGCCTCCAGGGTGCACTCGATGAGGAGCTTCTCCTGGAAGGGGTCGCCGACCTGCACGGCCGGGCGCTTGCTCGGCTTGGCGTCGTCGAAGGTCTCGGAGGCCAGGATCGAGGCGCCGCCGATGCCGTCGCCGCCGGTCCGGGCCCCGTAGAGGATGACCTTGTTGCCGGCGCCGGAGGCCTTCGCGAGGTGGATGTCCTCGTGCCGCATGACGCCGATGGCACCGGCGTTGACCAGCGGGTTGCCCTGGTAGCAGGCGTCGAAGACGACCTCGCCGCCGATGTTGGGCAGGCCCAGGCAGTTGCCGTAGCCGCCGATGCCCGCGACGACGCCCGGCAGGACGCGCTTGGTGTCGGGGTGGTCGGCCGCGCCGAAGCGCAGCGGGTCGACGACCGCGACCGGGCGGGCGCCCATCGCGATGATGTCGCGGACGATGCCGCCGACGCCCGTGGCCGCGCCCTGGTAGGGCTCGACGTAGGAGGGGTGGTTGTGCGACTCGACCTTGAAGGTGACCGCGTAGCCCTGGCCGACGTCGACGACACCGGCGTTCTCGCCGATGCCGACGAGCATCGCGTCGGACTCGGGGGCCTTCTCGCCGAACTGGCGCAGGTGGACCTTGCTGCTCTTGTACGAGCAGTGCTCCGACCACATCACCGAGTACATGGCCAGCTCCGCGCCGGTGGGGCGGCGGCCGAGGATCTCGACGACCCTCTCGTACTCGTCCTTCTTCAGGCCCAGCTCGGCCCAGGGCAGCTCGACGTCGGGGGTCGCGGCCGCGTGCTCGACCGTGTCCAGAGGCGTCCGGCTCATGCGTTGACCAGCTTCTTGAGGATCGAGGTGAAGAACGGGAGGCCGTCGGTGCGGCCGGTGCCGATCAGCGGCTCGACGGCGTGCTCGGGGTGCGGCATGAGGCCGACCACGTTGCCGGCCTCGTTGGTGACCCCGGCGATGTCGCGCTGCGAGCCGTTGGGGTTGAAGTCCAGGTACCGGAAGGCGACGCGGCCCTCGGCCTCCAGCTGGTCGAGCGTGTACGCGTCGGCGACGTACTGCCCGTCGTTGTTCTTCAGCGGGATGTGGATCTCCTGGCCGGCCGAGTAGTCGGTGGTCCAGGCGGTCTCGGCGTTCTCCACCCGCAGCTTCTGGTCACGGCAGATGAAGTGCAGGTGGTCGTTGCGCAGCATGGTGCCGGGCAGCAGGTGGGCCTCGGTGAGGATCTGGAAGCCGTTGCAGATGCCGAGCACCGGCAGACCCGCCTTCGCCTGCTCCAGCAGGGGCTCCATCACCGGCGAGAAACGGGCGATGGCCCCGGCGCGCAGATAGTCGCCGTAGGAGAAACCACCGCACAGCACCACGGCGTCGACCTGCTTGAGGTCCTTGTCCTTGTGCCAGAGGGCGACCGGCTCGGCGCCGGCGACGCGGATCGCGCGCTGGGTGTCACGGTCGTCCAGGCTGCCGGGAAAAGTGACGACGCCGATACGAGCGGTCACTTCGCGGCCTCCGCGACTTCCTCGACCCGGATCGTGAAGTCCTCGATCACGGTGTTCGCGAGGAAGGACTCCGCAAGATCATGAATGCGGGCGAGGGCGGCCTCGTCGACCGGCCCGTCAACTTCCAGTTCGAAACGCTTTCCCTGGCGGACGTCCGAGATCCCGTCGAAACCCAGCCGCGGCAGTGCGCGCTGCACCGCCTGGCCCTGGGGGTCGAGGATCTCCGGCTTGAGCATGACGTCGACTACGACGCGTGCCACTGGCACTCCCGGTGTGTGGTGCTGAGCAGGTCCCTTCAGACTACCCGCACAAAATTTCTACGCGCGTTGACTTGTAGGAAACTACGTGACCGTCATCACGATCCGGCATCGACGGACCCACACGCGAAATTTTCGGGAAAGATTCCGGATCGACAGCCGGAACCTATTGCCTTCGGACACGCGGAAGGATTTAGTCGGGCTTCACAATGTATTGCCAGGCGCTGTACAAATAAATTGGCATAGTGCCGCATGAAGGGACCGATATTCGTGGCGCAGAAGGTCGTGGTCACTCTCTCTGACGACATCGACGGCTCGGAAGCGGCGGAAACGATCGCCTTCGGACTGGACGGCAAGTCGTACGAGATCGACCTGAGCGAAGGCAACGCCGGAGAGCTGCGGAAGGCGCTCGCGCCCTATGTGGAGGCCGGCCGCAAGCGGTCCCGCTCGGGCAAGGCGTACCGGCAGACGGAGGTCGCTCCCGACCCGTCGGCCGTGCGCGCCTGGGCGCAGGCCAACAAGATGGAGGTCCCCGCGCGCGGGCGCATCCCCAAGAGGGTCTACGAGGCGTTCACCGCCGCGCAGTGACGGTCCGTCGAGCCCGGACCGATGCCCGGTCACCCGCCCCTCGCGGCAGCCGACTTGCGCAGCACCCCGGCTGATCAGCTAGAGTCTGGAGCACGCCGAGGGGCGAGGCCGAAAGGCCCGGTTCACGGATACATGCGGGTGTAGTTCAGTAGTAGAACATCCCCCTTCCAGGGGGAAGGCGCAGTGTGCGATTCCTGTCACCCGCTCTGCATCGCCGTACCGTCCACCGATGGGGGTACCCCCCTGCTCGAGCTTGTCGAGAGCTTGGGGGAGGATCAGGTAGGCTGGTGCCCGCACCGATCGGTGAAAGCCGGTCGGGAGCACATGCGGACGTAGCTCAGTTGGTAGAGCGCAACCTTGCCAAGGTTGAGGTCGCGAGTTCGAGCCTCGTCGTCCGCTCGGGAATGAGACCCCGGTCCTGATGGACCGGGGTCTTTTCGTGCTGCCCCGGTGCCCGCCTGACATTTGTCATGCCGAGTGATGACAGCGCGCACTGCTTCCGGGCGCGCACGGCCGGGACGCTTGAATCATGGAGACCAACGGACACGAACACGTGATTGAGGTCACTGACCTGCGGCGTGTGTACGGGGGCGGGTTCGAGGCGGTACGCGGAATCAGCTTTTCCGTCCGACGCGGCGAGATCTTCGCGTTGCTCGGCACCAACGGCGCGGGCAAGACGTCGACCGTCGAACTGCTGGAGGGGCTCGCACGGCCGGCGGGCGGGCGGGTACGCGTCCTCGGGCACGACCCGTACACCGACCGGGCCGCCGTACGGCCCCGCACCGGCGTGATGCTGCAGGAAGGCGGCTTCCCCTCCGAGCTGACCGTCGCCGAGACCGCCCGGATGTGGGCGGGCTGCGTGAGCGGGGCCCGGCCGCCGGCGGAGGCACTGGCGCTGGTGGGCCTGGAGTCCAGGACCGGCACCCGGGTCAAGCAGCTGTCCGGCGGCCAGCGGCGCCGCCTCGACCTGGCGCTCGCCCTGCTCGGCGATCCCGAGGTGCTCTTCCTCGACGAGCCCTCCACCGGGCTGGACGCGGAAGGCCGCCGGGCCACCTGGGAGTTGGTGAGCGCGCTGCGCGACGGCGGCACGACGGTGCTGCTGACCACGCACTACCTGGAGGAGGCCGAGCACCTCGCCGACCGGCTCGCGATCATGCACGAGGGCCGGATCGCGGCCACCGGCACCCCGGCCGAGGTGACCGCCGAGCAGCCGTCGCGGATCTCCTTCGAGCTGCCCGACGGCTACTTCGTCGGCGATCTGCCGCCGCTCGGCGAACTCGGCGTGACCGGCCACGAGACCGACGGCCGGACCGTCCGGCTCCGCACCCGTGACCTGCAGCGCACGGCCACCGCACTGCTGGTGTGGGCCGAGCGGGCCCGGGTCGGGCTGCACCGCCTGGACGTGCGCTCGGCCTCCCTGGAGGAGGCGTTCCTCCACATCGCCGGGAACGCTTCCGCCGAGCAGGCCGACGGCACGACGACGAAGGAGTACGCGGCATGAGCGCCATCCGCACGACACCCCGCCCGGCCGCGGCGGCGACCCCGCTGAGCCGGATGACCGCGCTCGCCCGCGCCGAACTGACCCTGCTCGGGCGGACCCGGGGCGCGCTCGTCGCCGCGCTGTTCGTGCCGCTGGTGATGCCGGTCAGTGTGCGGTCGGCGGCGGAGGAGATGGACCTCGCCGGGGCGGGACTGAACACCGGCACGCTGGTGCTGCCCGCCGCGGTCGGCTTCTCCCTGCTGTTCGCCGTGTACGCGGTGCTCGTCGGCGTGTTCGTCGTCCGGCGCGAGGAACTCGTCCTCAAGCGGCTGCGCACCGGTGAACTGCGGGACGTCGAGATCCTGGCCGGTTCCGCGCTGCCGGCCGCCCTCACCGGGCTGGCGCAGTGCCTGCTGCTGACGGCGGGCTGCGTCGCGCTGCTGGACCTGTCCGCGCCGTCGGCACCCCATCTGGCCGTCCTCGGCCTGCTGTTGGGGCTCGTGATGTGCGCCGCCCTCGCCGCGGCCACCGCGAGTTTCACCCGGACCGGCGAGAGCGCCCAGGCCACACCCATGCCGCTGCTGCTGGTCTCGATGATCGGCTCCGGCATGTTCTTGCCGCTGGAGCTGATGCCGGACCGGGTGGCCTCCGTGTGCGAGCTGCTGCCCCTGACGCCCGTCGTCACCCTGGTGCGCGGCGGCTGGACCGGAAACCTCTCCGCCTACGAGGCACTGGGCGCCTTCGCGACCGCCGTGGCCTGGATCCTCGTCGCGGTGTTTGCTGTACGGCGGTGGTTCCGCTGGGAACCGCGGCGCTGACCGACGACCGCGGTGCCGAACGAGGGGGAGTGACGGGCCCATGCGCATGCCGGGCAGGTGGTGGCGGCACAAGAGCACACCGCAGAAAGTCGAGACGTACACGCGGTGGTCGTTCCACCTCTTCGCGGTGATGGAGTTCTTCTCCGTCGGGCTCACGTCCGTGGCCCCGCTCGGGGTGCGGCTGGGCAGCGCCGCCATGCTGGTGGTGGCCGTGCACGCCGGCCTCTGCTTCGCGACCGTGTCCCGGGCGATCGACTGGACGCGCGGCCGCAGGCCCCAGCCCACCGGGCTGATGGGGACGCTGGGCGCCCTCACCGCCGTGGTCGCCGTCGCCGCGCTCGCCCTCGCCGAGTACGGACCCGACGGCGAGGAGGTCGACGCCGCCGCCGGTGGGCTCTGCGGAGTGATCCTGATCTTCGGTCCCGGCATCATCGCGCTCGGCATCCGCTCCCGGCGGCGCGCGTTCGGCCTCGCGGGCGGTTTCGCGGCAGGCACCTGGGTCGTGACGACCGCGCTCGGCGCCCCCGTGCTCACGGCGCTCTTCACCGCGCTGATCGTGCTCGTCGGCGGCGTGTTCATCACCTTCACGGCCGTCTTCTCGGTGTGGCTGCTGAACGCCGTCTACGAGCTCGACGAGGCCCGCGAGACCCGGGCCCGGCTCGCCGTCGCCGAGGAGCGGCTGCGGTTCGGGCGGGATCTGCACGACGTCATGGGGCGCAACCTCGCCGTGATCGCCCTCAAGAGCGAGCTGGCCGTGCAGCTCGCCCAGCGGGGGCGGCCCGAGGCCGTGCCGCAGATGGTCGAGGTGCAGCGGCTGGCGCAGGAGTCGCAGCGGGAGGTGCGGGATGTCGTGCGCGGCTACCGGGAGGCCGACCTCGGCTCGGAACTCGCCGGTGCGCAAGGAGTGCTGGCGGCGGCCGGCATCGCATGCACGGTCGGCGGCGTGCCGGCGTCCGGCCTGCCGCCCGCCGTGCAGTCCGCCCTGGGGTGGGTGGTGCGGGAGGCCGCGACCAACGTGCTGCGGCACGGGGACGCGCAACGGTGTGACGTGCGACTAGAGGTGGTGGAGGGGCGAGTGGTGTTGTCCGTGGAGAACGACGGGGTGAGCGAAGCAGGCACGGAGTCCGGGTCAGCGCCGTCCGGCTCGGGGCTCGCCGGGCTGCGGGAGCGGCTGGCGAAGACCGACGGGACGCTCGAGGCCGGGCCCGTGGGGCGGGGGCTGTTCCGGCTGACGGCGGAGATTCCGCTGCCGTCGCCGTCCACCGCTTCCGGCGCTTCCCCGGCCGCCGTCGCGGTGCGTTCTGTGAGCGAGGTCACCTCATGACGGCCGTGGAGCCCGTCCGGCTGCTGCTCGCCGACGACGAGCACCTCATCCGGGGAGCACTCGCCGCGCTGCTGTCCCTGGAGGACGACCTCGTCGTGGTCGCCGAGGCGGCCACCGGGCCCGAGGCGATGGCGATGGCCCGGGCGCACCGCCCCGATGTCGCCGTGCTGGATCTCCAGATGCCCGGGGCCGACGGTGTGAAGGTCGCCACATCCCTGCGGTCCGAACTGCCCGGCTGCAAGGTGCTCATCGTCACGAGCCACGGGCGGCCCGGGCACCTGAAGCGGGCGCTGCAGGCCGGGGTGCGCGGCTTCGTGCCGAAGACCGTGAGCGCGCAGCGGCTCGCCGAGCTCATCCGGACCGTGCACGCAGGGAACCGTTACGTCGACCCGGAGTTGGCCGCCGACGCGATCGCCGCCGGTGACTCGCCGCTGACCGCGCGGGAGGCGGAGGTCCTGGAACTCGCCGCCGACGGGGCACCCGTCGCGGAGATCGCCGAGCGGGCCGCGCTGTCGCAGGGCACCGTGCGGAACTATCTGTCGTCGGCCGCCTCGAAGCTCGGGGCGGAGAACCGGCATGCGGCGGTACGGCTCGCACGGGAGCGAGGTTGGGTATAGTGGTTCTCGCGCCACGGCGCATGCGAACGTAGCTCAGTTGGTAGAGCGCAACCTTGCCAAGGTTGAGGTCGCGAGTTCGAACCTCGTCGTTCGCTCCAGTGAGAAGCCCCCCGGTTCCGGCCGGGGGGCTTCTTCGTGTCCTGAGGACAGCCGCGACGACTGTCCTCAGGACCGCGTCCTACGACCAGCTCGTGCCGGTCAGGCGCTCGTACGCCTCCACGTACTTGGCGCGGGTGGCGTCGACGACCTGCTGGGGCAGGGCGGGCGGGGGCTGCTCGCTCTTGCGGTCCCAGCCGGACTCCGCCGAGGTCAGCCAGTCGCGGACGAACTGCTTGTCGTACGACGGCTGCGCGCGGCCCGGCTGCCACTGGTCGGCCGGCCAGAAGCGGGAGGAGTCCGCGGTGAGGACCTCGTCCGCGAGGACCAGGTCGTCCCCGTCGAAGCCGAACTCGAACTTCGTGTCCGCGAGGATGATGCCCCGCTCCCGGGCGATGTCCCGGCCCCGCGAGTAGACCGCGAGGGTCGCCTGGCGCAGCCGGGCCGCGGTGTCCGCGCCGACCTGGCGGGCGACCTCCTCGTAGGAGACGTTCTCGTCGTGCTCGCCGACCTCGGCCTTGGTGGCCGGGGTGAAGATCGGCGCGGGCAGTTCGCTGCCGTCGGTCAGGCCCTCGGGGAGAGCGAGGCCGCAGACCGTGCGGGTCTCGTTGTACTCGGCGAGGCCCGAGCCGGTGAGGTAGCCGCGGGCCACGCACTCCACGGGGACCATCCGCAGCGACTTGCAGATCAGCGTGCGGCCCGCCCAGTCCGCGGGGGCGCCGTCGGGCAGTTCCGTGCTCAGGACGTGGTTCGGAATCAGGTCGGCGAGCCGCTCGAACCACCACAGGGACAGCTGAGTGAGGATCCGGCCCTTGTCGGGGATCTCGGTCGGCAGCACCCAGTCATAGGCGGACATGCGGTCGCTGGCGACCATCACGAGGTCGCCCGCCTCGTTGCGGTACAGCTCGCGCACCTTGCCGGTGTGCAGATGCACCAGGCCCGGAACCTGGATCGGCTCGGGCTTTTCTACGAATCCGGACACGGTTCCTCCCCGTGGTTCTGTCCCAGTGGCTCGATTCTCCCGTATGCGAGCTTGATCACGGACAGTGGGTCAGTCGCGTTTGCAGATGCGGTCCAGAAGGTTGGCGGTGGCGCGCTGGACACGGTCGTCGACGTGTCCGGGACGGTCCAGGGCCGGGGACCAGGCGAACGTTCCTGCTGCGAAGACCCAGGCGCCCGAGGGAGCGCGGTACAGGGACGTCTCCTGGTGGCGGGGAGCCCCGTCCTTGTCGGTGTAGGGGGAGTGGGCGAGCAGCACGCGTTCCTCGTGCTCGGGCAGCGCGGTGCGCGGGAAGTACCGGTCGGCCTCGCCGGCCACCAGGTTCTCGATCCCGTCGCCCTCGTGCGCCCCGGTGGCCTCCCACAGCCAGTGCCCGGCGTTGCGCACGATCAGCGGGTGCGGCTCGGGGACGGGCCCGGCGTACTGGATGCCCAGGAGCTGCTGTTCCGCCCGGTCGATCTCCCGCCACAGCACCGGCTTGCCCGGGCCCCGGCGCTTGCGGCAGGTGAGCAGCCGGTCGGGCACGCCGGACGGGGAGGGGCCCAGTTCCACCTGCCAGTACAGGGAGTTGGCGGAGAGGAAGACCAGCGAGGTGCCGGCGTCGCGGGCGAGCTCCACGGTGGTGCGCATGGCGGCCGACCAGTACTCGTCGTGGCCCGGGAAGATCAGACCGCGGTACCGGGTGGGGTCGACGCGGCCCGCGTGCAGGTCACTGGCGTGGGCGTAGGCGACGTCGTAGCCGTAGCGCTCGGCCCAGCGGATGAAGTCGTAGGCGTGGCCGACGTGGAGGGGGAGGCCCGCGCCCGCGTACGGGCGGTCGAAGGAGACCGTCGTGGCCGCCTCGGACTCGCCGAGCAGCCGGCCGTTCTCGTCCCAGGCGTGGTAGAGGCTGGCACCCGTGCGCCCGTCCTCCGGGTAGAGGTTGTACGCCTGCCAGGTGACGTCGGGCAGCACGAGCAGCAGGTCGGCGCTCTGGTCGTGGCGGACGGTGAAGGGGACGTGGGAGCGGTAGCCGTCGACGGTGGTGAGGACGGCGACGTACGCGCCGATGTTCCAGTACGAGGGGATCTGCAGCCGCCAGGACAGCCACCAGTGGTGGCAGGAGACCGTACGGTCCGCGGTGAGCGGGGAGGGCTGGACGATGCCGGACAGCCGCGGGCTCGTGGTGATCTTCGCGGCGCCGTCACCGCCGTAGTGGCCGATGCGGTAGATGTCGACGGCGAACTGCTGCGGCGGGTCGACGGTGATGTGGAAGTCGATGGCCTCGCCGGGCGCCACCGCGCCGGTGGAGGTGAAGCCCTTGATCTGACGGTGGACGTCGTCGGCCGCGCGGGGGCCGCCCGAGCGGCTGCCCTTCTTCGACGGGTGGGGGGCGTCCTGGTCCACGTACCAGGGGATCACCTGGCCCGAGTCGTCGAAGTACGTCACGTTGCCGCGCAGCCAGGGAACGGGGCCCTGCCCGAAGGGATCGGTCACGGCGTGCGCCAGCGCTCCCGACTCCCAGCGGCGGATCTGCTCCGGAACCATGATTGTTTCCCCTCCCCTTTGCCCCCGTGGTGATGCGTGCCGGTGTGGTGCGAGCCGGCGCGGTGTGTGCCGGTGCGCTGTGTGCCGGTGCGGTGTGTGCCAATGCGGTGTCCTGTGGCGCCGGCGGTTCCCGGTGATGTCTGTGGCGCGTGCGACGACTTGTGCTTATGTGCTTGTCGTATGTCGCACGCTCTTGCCCTGCACGCGAACGGTCCCAGCACATCACATAAAGCACGCACTTCGTCACTGTTCGTTTCGAATTGGCCAGAACCGGAAGCAGGGGCTCCGGGGGTCAGCCCAGACGGACCGGCTTCTCCGGGCGTATGCCGAGCTGGGACAGCCAGAGCCGCAGGGGGGTGGCGTCGCCATCCTCGATGAGTGTGAGGACCTTGGGCGCCAGATCGGCCGTGCGCTCGCCGTCGACGAGGAGGGTCGGGCCGTCCAGCCAGTCCAGGCCCGGGGTCGCACCGGCGGTGTCCATCGCGGCGCAGCAGACCATCGCGGTGAGGTGATCGGCGAGCAGCTCTCGGGCGGTGCGCGGCGGCTGGAGGGGGAAGAGGGGCAGGGCCCGGTCGTCCCAGAGGGCGGCGAGGTCGGTGGTGGGGGTGGGGGACGGCGCGGCCGGCGTCGGCGGGGAGGGAGCGGCTTCTTCCCTGGCCAGTTCGGCGCTGAGCCGGGCGGCGAGGGTGGCGCTGGGGGCCGTCGTACCGGAGAGGTCCTCGTCGTCGAGGTGGTCCGCTGTGGCGCCTGGGCCCGGGATGGTGCTCGTGGTGCCGGTGGTGCCGGTGGTGCCGGTGGTGCCGGTGGTGCCGGTGGTGCCCTGGGTGCATTCGGTGCCGGGCTCGGGTGTGCCGGGGGCTTCGGGCGGTGCGGTGTCCGGTCTGGAACCGGCCGGGTGTGCTCCCGGGTGCCCCGTCGGGTCCGCTGTCGGATCCGCCGCGACGCTGCCGGCTCCGGTGGTCCCGGCCGTTCCCGCCGGGCCCGTCTCCGTGAGGTGGTCGAGGACACGGGACAGGGTCGGGGCGTCGGGGGCGGAGGCCGTGGGGCCGGTGGCGGGGCGGACGCCCATCGCGTCCAGGACGCGGTGGAGCCGGGCCGCGTCCAGGCGCCACTTGCGGTCCACGACTTCGTCCGGATATTCGCTCCAGTCCACCGGTGACCAGTCGGGCCCGGGCCCCGCGGGGCCGCCGTGGAAGAGACGGGCGGCGAGGAGGGAGGCGGCTTCGTCGACCGTGCCCGGCTCCTCCAGCAGGTCGCAGGCGGGCCGCTCGCCCAGCCGTGACGCGAAGCCCTCGGCCAGGCGGTCGCGCCGGGACAGCTCCGTGAGCGCGGCGACCACACCGGCGTCCAGCCGGGACGGCCAGCGGCCCATCCGCCAGGCAGGCAGCGCGACCCGGGTGAGCAGCCGGTCCCAGCCCGCGTAGGCCAGCCCCACCTGCTCCTGGGCCACGATCCGCAGCCCGTAATCCACAGCCTGTGCACGCTCCGCGGCCGCGGCCGCCACCCCCCGCTCCATCTCCGCGGCGTGGATGCGGCAGCCGCGCAGCAGAAGCCGGGAGACCCAGCCGACCCCGGCGAGCACCCCCCGCGACAGCGGGTCGCGGCGGGGCGCCGACGCCACGGCCACCGCGGCGTCCAGGCCCCGGACGAAGCGCCGGGCGGCGGCTATGTCGGGGTGGGCCGAGGGCCCCGTACCGGCGATGACCGGAGCGAGGACCGCCCGCAGCTCGCCGACCCGCATCCACCACAGGAACGGGGAGCCGATGACGAGGACCGGCGGGACGGGCTGCCGGCGGTGCGCCTGCTTGCCCGCTCCCGCTATGTCCTGGTGCTCCTCGACCGGCGGCGGGGCCTGGGACGGGTGGGTGCGGTCCTCCAGCCAGCTGTCGCAGTCCGGGGTGAGCGCTATCGCGGAGGGCGCGGGGACGTCGAGGCGGTCGGCGAGGTCGCGCACCATCCGGTACAGGTCGGGGGCCGCCTCCTCGGCGACCGGGACGGTCGGGCTCATGGCGGGCCGGGCCCGGGCGACGACCAGGGCGATCCCGGCCGCGGCGAGCAGCACGAGGGCCGCGGCCGGTGTCAGAACAGCCCGGGCCGCGTCCCAGCCGGGGCCCTCCAGACGGTCACCGGCGGCGCCCGCGAGCAGGATCACGGCGACGGCGGCCGGCAGCAGGGCGACGGCCAGGGCACGACTGCGGATGCGCAGTACGGCCAGTGCGCGTGCCCGCGCGACCTGCGCGCCCGCTTCCACACCCATTCCGGTCACGACCGACCTCACCCCCTCCCCGTTGACCCGATGCTTGCCTTGCTCACTCCCCCACTGTGGCACCCGCCACGGACATCGCAATGCCGATGGGCCAAGTGCCGGAACGCTTGCGCCGCACCCTAGTTGGGGCTCCGCTCCCCGTCAGCCGGATACGGCATCGGTCACTCGATGGAATGGCTTTGGGGAGAGGTGGATGACGGAGAGCGACCATCAGGCCCTCGTCTTCCGCACAGTTCAGGCCACCTTTGCCCAGACGTCCGGCCTCCGCCTTCCCCATACGTCAGGCCACCGCCTTCCCCATACGTCCGGCCTCCGCCTTCCCCATACGTCAGGCCTCCGCCTTCCCCATACGTCAGGCCCCGGATCCTGAGACGGATCCGGGGCCTGTGGGGTTCATCGGCGGCGGGGTTTGCCTGCCGTCGTTCTGCCTGCCGGGCGCGGCGCCGGTTACGCGCCTGCCGCCTTGGCGGCGATGTCGGTGCGGTGCTGGGAGCCGTCGAGGCGGATGCGGCCGACGGCCGTGTAGGCACGGTCGCGGGCCTCGGTGAGGTCCTTGCCGGTGGCCGTCACGGACAGGACGCGGCCGCCCGCGCTGACGACGGCATCGCCCTCCTGCCGGGTGCCGGCGTGCAGCACGTACGCGTGCGGGGCGTCCTGGGCGGCGACCTCGTCCAGACCGGTGATCGGGTCGCCGGTGCGCGGAGTGCCCGGGTAGTTGTGCGAGGCGACGACCACGGTCACGGCCGCGTCGTCGCTCCAGCGCAGAGGCTCCAGGTGGGCGAGGTTGCCGGTGGCGGCCGCCATCAGCAGACCGGCCAGCGGCGTCTTCAGCCGGGCCAGCACGACCTGGGTCTCGGGGTCGCCGAACCGGGCGTTGAACTCGATCACGCGGACGCCCCGGGAGGTGATCGCGAGACCGGCGTAGAGCAGTCCGGAGAACGGGGTGCCGCGCCGCTGCATCTCGTCCACGGTCGGCTGCAGCACGGTCTGCAGCACCTCGTCGACGAGCTTCGGGTCGGCCCACGGCAGCGGGGAGTACGCGCCCATGCCGCCGGTGTTGGGGCCCTCGTCGCCGTCCAGGGCGCGCTTGAAGTCCTGGGCGGGCTGGAGCGGTACGACCGTCTCGCCGTCGGTCACGGCGAACAGGGAGACCTCGGGGCCGTCGAGGTACTCCTCGATGACCACGCGCTCGCAGGCCGCCGCGTGGGCCCGGGCCGCTTCGAGGTCGTCGGTGACGACGACGCCCTTGCCGGCGGCGAGCCCGTCGTCCTTCACGACGTACGGAGCGCCGAAGGCGTCGAGGGCCGTGTCGACCTCTTCCGCCGTCGTGCAGACGTACGACCGGGCCGTGGGCACCTCGGCCGCCGCCATGACGTCCTTCGCGAAGGCCTTGGAGCCTTCGAGCTGCGCGGCCGGGCCGGACGGGCCGAAGACCGGGATGCCCGCATCGCGGACGGCGTCGGCGACACCGGCGACCAGCGGGGCCTCCGGGCCGACGACCACGAGCTCGGCGCCGAGGCGGGTGGCCAGCGCGGTGACGGCGGCGCCGTCCAGGGCGTCGACCTGGTGCAGCTCGGCGACCTCGGCGATGCCGGCGTTGCCGGGCGCGCAGTGCAGCGCGGTGACGTCGGGGTCGTGGGACAGGGAGTGGCACAGGGCGTGTTCGCGGGCGCCGCTGCCGATGACGAGGACCTTCACGGGGGTCAGCCTAACGGGAGACGCCGGCTGCTCCTTGTGCGGGCTTCCGAAGGAGAGGGAGATCTTGAGCTGGAGGTTCCTCCAAGTCTTGGCCCGGCTTCAGGCCCGGCTTCCGTGGCGAGAGGGCTTAGTGGAGCCGGGCTGCTCGTTCGCAGAACCCGAGGCCGGGCGGCCGTTCGGAGAACCTCACCCCGGGCGTTCGTGGACCCCTGGGCTGTTCGTTCGTGCCGGGCGGTTCGTCCTGAGCCCGGGCTATTCGTTCGTGAACTCCTCGACGACCGTCGCCCCCAGTTCGCGGACGATCAGCTCCTGGCCCGAGAGGGCCGACTCGTCGAGGTCGGGGTCGTCGTCCTCGGGGATGTCCTCCTCGACGGAGACGTGACGCGGCCGCGGAGCGGACGGCGGGGCGAAGGAGGCGGCCGGAGCGGAGGCCGGGGCGGAGGGCGCGGCGGGAGTGGGGCCACTCGGCTGCTGGGCCGGAGCGGCCGCGGGGGCCGACGGGGCTGGGCGCTGGGCCGTGGCCGTCCCGCCGCCCGCGTTGTAGCCGCCGCCGGAGCCGTAGCCCCCACCGCCGGAGGCGGGGCCGCCGGCTGAGGTGTGGCTGCCGCCGCCCGTGCCGGGACCGCCGGCGGTGTGGCCGCCACCGCCGCCGAATCCGGAAGGGCCGCCCGGAGCCGGGGGCGCGGAGCCGCCCGACGGGTCGACGATCGCCTCGATCTTCCACTGGACGTTGAACTGCTCGCCCAGCGCCTGCCGCAGCACGTCCTCGCTGCCGCTGCTCAGGAAGTTGTCCCGCGCGCCCGCATTGACGAAGCCGAGCTGCAGGGTCGTGCCGTCGAAGCCTGCCACCTGGGCGTTCTGACTGAGCAGGATCCAGGTGAAGCGCCGGCGGTTCTTGACCGCCTCCAGGATGTTCGGCCAGAGCATGCGGGGGTCGAGGCCGCCGCCGCCCGTGGGAGCGGGACCGGAGGCGGGGGCCGGTGCCGGAACCGGGGGCTGCGCCGCCGGTGGGCTGCTGGAAGCGGGGGCGCTCGTCGGCGGGGTGTTCGCCGGTGGGGCGCTTGGCGGTGGGGTGCTCGAGGCGGGGGCGCCCGGGGCTGCCGTGGGCCAGCCGCCGGGGCGACGGGCGCCGCTTCCGGCGGAGGCGGCGGTGGGCCAGGCACCGGGGGCGGACGGGGCCGGGGCCGGGGCCGACTGGGCGGGTCCCGCGGGAGCGGAGGCGGCCGGGGATTCTGCGGGGGTCCGGGCGGTGTCCGGCACGCCGGGGGCGGAGGGCCCGCCCTGGGGGCCGGGAGCGGACGCCTCGGCCGGGGGCGTGCCCGGTGCCGACGGCGGCGTCCCCTGGCCGGCCGCCGAAGAGCCGGGGCCGGCCGCGGGGCCGGGGCCGGTCACAGCCGCCGCAGGGTCGCTCCCACCGAAACCACCACCACCGCCGTTGCCCGGTGCTCCGGACGCACGGACCGCCGCACGAGCCGCGGCCGGGCCACCGCCCGGGGGCACCGGAGCGCCCCCGCCCATCTGGGCCGGAGCCGCGCCGCCCCCGTGAGCCGCAGCGGTCGCCGCTCCCCCGTGGCCCTCCGGCTCGGGTGCGTATCCCATGGCGGGCATGCCGGCGGGGCCCGCGGAGTAGTTCACACCGCGCTCGATCCGGTCGAGGCGGGCCATGACGGAGCGCTCGTCGCCGTAGGCGGCGGGGAGCAGGACGCGGGCACAGATCAGTTCGAGCTGGAGGCGGGGCGAGTTGGCGCCGCGCATCTCGGTCAGGCCCTCGTTGACGAGGTCGGCCGCACGGCTCAGCTCCGCGGGGCCGAAGGTGCCGGCCTGGGCCTGCATGCGCTCGATCACATCGGCGGGGGCGTCGATCAGCCCCTTCTCCGCCGCGTCCGGGACGGCGGCGAGGATCACCAGGTCGCGCAGCCGCTCCAGGAGGTCGGCGACGAAGCGGCGGGGATCGTTCCCGCCCTCGATCACGCGGTCGACGACCTCGAAGGCCGCGGCTCCGTCTCCGGTGGCGAACGCCTCGACGACGGAGTCGAGGAGGGAGCCGTCGGTGTATCCCAGCAGGGCGGTGGCCATGGCGTACGTCACACCGTCCGCCGCGGCGCCGGCGAGGAGCTGGTCCATGACCGACATGGAGTCACGCACGGACCCGCCGCCCGCCCGCACGACGAGCGGCAGCACACCGTCCTCGACGGGGATGGTCTCCTTCTGGCAGACCTGGCCGAGGTACTCCCGCAGGGTGCCCGGGGGGACGAGCCGGAAGGGGTAGTGGTGGGTCCGGGACCGGATCGTCCCGATGACCTTCTCGGGCTCGGTGGTCGCGAAGATGAACTTCAGATGCTCCGGCGGCTCCTCGACGACCTTCAGCAGGGCGTTGAAGCCGGCCGACGTGACCATGTGGGCCTCGTCGATGATGTAGATCTTGTACCGGCTGCGGGCCGGACCGAAGAAGGCCTTCTCACGCAGGTCACGGGCGTCGTCCACGCCTCCGTGGGAAGCGGCGTCGATCTCGATGACGTCGATGGAGCCGGGGCCGTTGCGGGCGAGGTCCTGACAGGACTGGCACTCACCGCACGGCGTGGGCGTGGGCCCCTGCTCGCAGTTCAGACACCGGGCCAGGATCCGCGCGCTGGTCGTCTTGCCACAGCCGCGCGGCCCGCTGAACAGGTACGCGTGGTTGACCCGGTTGTTCCGCAGCGCCTGCTGCAGCGGGTCGGTGACATGCTCCTGCCCGATGACCTCGGCGAAGGTCTCGGGGCGGTAGCGGCGGTACAGAGCGAGAGACGACACGCATACGAGGTTATAGGCGCCCGCTGACATCGGGCCCGGCCCGGGACCCGGGCGGGAGATCCAGCCGGGCAAGTCCGTCCAGGAGGTCCCGTCGGGCGGTCCCGTTCCGGGAGGTCCCGTCCCGGAACGCAGACGCCCCCCACGCACCCGCCAGAGCCGACCTACCCTTGCTGCCTTCCGGCCCTGGGGGAGTTCAGTCAGATAGCGCCGCGTGAGGGGCTGCGCCAAGGCTACCTGATGTCTGGGGCAGGGAACGAGTTCGCGAGCACTCCTCTCGGTCATGTAATGTTCCCAGCGGAGGATTCGCCTAGAGGCCTAGGGCGCACGCTTGGAAAGCGTGTTGGGGGCAACCCCTCACGAGTTCGAATCTCGTATCCTCCGCCAGTGCCTCACCGGGCACGATGTCGAAGGGCCCCACCGTTCGCGGTGGGGCCCTTCGACGTTGTCCGTCTAAGTTTCCGTCTCAGTTGGTTTCCGGGAGCTCCCACAGCGCGTCGCCGACTTGCTGCGCGACCTTGCGGAGCATGGTCCCCGTCACATGCATGTACCGAGCGCGCATCCGAGCCGCTCCCCCGGGCTCCCAACCCATGATCGAGTCGATCACGACGTCCGGGACGCCGAGGATCAGGAGCACGGTCGCTGCGGTGTGGCGAGCGTCATGGAGACGGCCGTCCCGCACGCCCGCGTCCCGCAGGAGCCGCTTCCAGATGTTGAAGTCGGTGTTGGGGCTCAGCGGCCGCCGGTCGGCGAGGCGAACACGTAGCCCTTGCCCTCCCACTCGGCACCGGCCGCGATCCGTTCCCGGTCCTGCGTCTCCCGGTGCTGTCGGAGAATCTTGATCAGCGGATCGGGCAGGCCGATGGTGCGCCGCCCGGCGCGGGACTTGGTGGACTTGTGCTCGCGGCGGGTTTACGGAGCCACTTTGGCGCGAGCCTCGCAGATCATGGCCCCAACGTCGTGCTTTACCGGGCAGGTCCACTACCTGCCCGACGCGCCGGAAGCTTACGGGGCCATGATCACTCGCGCCAAAGCAGCGCCACCCCAAAGCCACTCCACCGCCCTCGCAGGGGGTCTTTCCCGCGCCTTCAGTGACCTTGGAGTTGCGGTGGGCAGAAATCAGTAGTAAGCAGGAAGTGAGACTCAGTGAGGTGTGGAAAAATGTCTCAAGAACTCGCCAAGGACTTCCTTGAATGTCTCCAGAAGGACATGTATGCGGCGGCAGGAATAGCACCTCAGAAAGTGGATGACATACTAACATCCGACCTGAAAGAGAGAGTATTTAGACCTATCCTTCAGGGTAAAGGAATGACGGATGATCGAAGAGTGGACGAGCTATTCCTGCAATATAAAGAAGAATTGAGCTCAGCCTCGCTCACGAGCTACGAGGATCCACTACGTCACGCCATCGTTCAAGGACTAGAACAACGTATCCAAAAAGCCGCATCAGGGCTTCTATCACACCCCCCTGAGTTTCCAATCGTGGGGACAGTTCCCACGGGGGACGTAAACGCGATTACAGTTGCCGTCCCAGGTAGCAATCAGTGCGTAATCCTGATCCAGGATCAACTATTCAACTATGCACTCTTGTTCAGCAAAATCCTGGCCATGTCTTTCCCGCACATCGACGATCCCGACAAAAATGGATTCCTGTCCTTCTCTGCAGACCTTTCGGAGGTAATCGCCAATATCGAAAATAACCCTTACATTACTCAGCGTTTTAGGGAGTTGATCTTCGCGTATCTAACAGAGGGGCGTCCAGATCGAGCTCCAGCCTACATACTGGAACAGCCCTACATGTCGATGGCCCAAATTCTTTACAACTCGATGGAACTTTTCGTGATGGGCCATGAATATGGTCACATAATCGCCGGGCATCTAGGCGGCATTGATCGCTACGCAGCCGCTCTAGGCTCGAAAGAGTTTCAAATCGTTACCCGCAATTGGAAGCAGGAACACGAGGCTGATGCACTAGGGATGCGGCTGGCAATAACGGCCAATCAGGAGGAAGGTTTGGATATCCCCATGAGCTTTTGGGGTGCCGACTTCTTCTTCAATTGTGCGGAAGTTGTCGAGAAAGGACTATCAGTTATCGAGACGGGCCAAGAAGGAAACGTTAAAATGGGCTCGCATCCACCCCCTAATCGGCGCCGCAAGGTGATACGTGCAATCTTGAGGCAAGAATCTAATTCGGCTACTGCCGCAATCCAGCTTGCCGACATTATGGACTCCATTACAAGATATCTCTGGGAGTCTACGAAGCCACTTCTCGTGAAGTTGCACAAGCGCCACCTCGGCGTTTCCCAGATTTGGCTGGAGGCTCCACCGCACCGACAGCGCTGACGCTAAATCACTTCGGGCATCGCTCGACCACTGCCATCAGGGCGATTTTCTGAGTATCAATTATGACTGTCTTGCTACCTTTAGTTAGCCTTACCTGTTTCCCATTGATGTCGGCGATCTTTCCGCAATGCATGCCACCTTCACGCAATTCGACTCTCGCGAGAGAGGATGTTTTCGAAGGGCTCGTGTACCACGTTATCGCGGTTGCAGCCACCAGGAAAGCGAGTGTTGCAAAGGACAGTATTATCGCCCAACGCAATTGCTTAACAGAGTTGACAGTGCGCCGGTGCTGGTAGTTCACATGCTCCGCGAGATTTCCTTCTATAACGCGCTTCCGAGGCAAGCCATATGCCGAGAGCATCCCCATGAGTACCCCAGTAGCCGCAGTCACCAAGGCGGCCAATAACAGAAGGCCAACTACTACCTGCTGAGTTGCTGGGAGTTGTGAAACGCTACTTCTCCCCTTAACCACACTCACCGTCGTGACCAGTGCGATAAGACCAGCTAGCCCGTCCCGCCATTTCCCTGCTTGGCTACGAACGTTTTCGAGCTCCGTGTCACGCAGTTGTTGAGTTCGTTCAGCGAGCGCTCTACTAGCCGCCGATCCCGGAGGTCCAGGCGATACACGCACTACCACGACTATTCTCCCCACTCCACATGCAGGGTCCATGAGGCCCCGCAGCCGCGTTTCCCTTCGGGTGCATCGGAGTGCAAGTCACCGCATCCGCAAATCACCTCAACGTCGCGTTCACGGACCCTTGCCGCAGCCTGCCTCATGACTTCCGTGAGATTTCCAGATAGCCGAGAGTTCAACGACTGCTGCATTCCGAGATAACTAATTATTGGCTCCACATGTGCGGTGAGATGGCCACACCTTGGGCAGGATCCCGTGATCAGGATTGCGGCAGGCTCGGATTCGTTTGGCTGCAAAGTGACTTCAGAAGCGGCAGCCGCAACAGTGTTCCATGAGGGGCTACTGGATGACTGGTATTGGATAGGCTGCGTCATCTTTCTCTCCCACGATGAATTGAACGCAGCGAGACTGCCCACCATTTTCTTCCCAAATCCATGCTAACTCAATTAAGCCTCACGTGCATTTCGACGTTGCCGCTTTTTTCCTGGGGCTGTCTTCCTGCGGAGTCGCGATTTGCAGCCCCCGCCATGCTTCGGGCCATCCAACAACCGCGGCTCAATGCCGTGGGAGTAGGACCCGTTGACATCCCCATCTGACATCAACGACGACAGGCGCAAGCGGCCAGGGGCGTCCCCCGATGACGGCTGGCTGGCTGGCTGGCTGACTGCCCAGCTCAGCGCCTCGGCTCGAACTCCTAACAAGCTGTCTCAATTGGCTGGCCACGAGGAGTCCGACGCCGCGCTTGATCAGGGACCCGCTCGCGGACAGACTGCTCTCCATGGGATCAGTAGGCATGGCCGCCAGGAAACAGATCGGGAACCGGCGATGAGTGCCAGCCTGCCCTTCTTCCGCTATCACCCCGATCCCCTCGCCAGCGGGTCCATCCGCGCGGCCGCTGAGACGTGCGCCTGTTGCAAACGCAACAGGGGATGGATCTACACGGCCACCTTCTACACCGCACATGAGGTCAACGGACGCTTCTGCCCGTGGTGTATCGCAGACGGAAGCGCTTCCGAACGCTTCGCGGGTGAGTTCAATGACTCCTACGGGCTCGACGGCGTCAGCGAGGACGTCTTGCACGAGGTCACCCGCCGCACCCCTGGCTTCCACGCCTGGCAGGACCCGCACTGGCTCGTCCACTGTAAGGAAGCGGCCGCCTTCGTGGGCGAAGTCGGATACACCGAGCTGGCGGCGCATCCCGAAGCCCTCGACCAGCTACGGACCGACATGCGCCTCGACGGCTGGCACGACGCAAACCAGCTTGAGCACTTCCTGACCCACCTGGGCGGCGGAGCGACCGCCATGCTCTTCCGCTGCACCGTCTGCGGCACCCATCTCGCCTACGCCGACGCATCCTAGAAGCCGTCTGTTTGGGCGAGTCGTCGGTAGCAGATGAGGGTGCAGGCGATGCTGGTGAAGGCCAGGAAGTGGCTCGTCTTGCGTTCGTAGCGCCGGTGCAGACGTCGGCATCCGGCAAGCCAGGCCATAGTGCGTTCGATGGTCCAACGGTGCCGACCCAGCCGCTGACTGGAGTCTGTGCCCTTGCGTGCGATCCGGGGCGTGATCCCGCGACTGCGTAACCATCGTCGCAAGTGGTCGTAGTCGTAGCCCTTGTCGCCGTGGAGCTTGCCGGGCCTGCGTCGCCGTCGACCACGCCGGGACCGGATCGGCGGTATTCCCTGCACCAGCGGGATGAGGGCCTGGCTGTCGTGCGTGTTCGCGCCGAAATGCCGACGGACAGGGGCAGACCGGTCCGTTCGGTAACCAAGTGGATCTTCGAGCCGTACTTGCCCCGGTCTACAGGATTCGGGCCTGTCAGGCCCCCCTTTTCAGGGCTCGCATGTTCACGGAGTCGATCGCGCAGCGGGACCAGTCCAACTCACCGCGGGCACCGAGCTCGTCGAGGACCAGACGATGGAGCTTCGCCCACACCCTGGCCTTCGACCACTCCGTGAAGCGCCGGTGAGCTGTCGCTCCCGACGGCCCGAACGAGGCGGACGGCAACTGTTGCCAGGTGCAGCCCGAGGTGGCCACGAATACGATCGCAGCCAGCACCTCGCGGTCACCATGCCGACGCCGGCCTCCGCCCTGCGGACGAGTCGGCGTCTCCGGCACCACCCGCTGGAACAACTCCCACAGCTCATCGGGCACCAGCCGCTCAATGATCCCCACCGCAGCAACCTATCGAACACGCCAAATGAGATGGCCTGTAAAGGCGGTGCTCTGAGAAGAAGCCGCGCCGCACTCGGCGCGTGCGGTGGCTGTCATCATCTTTGGATGGCAGGCAGGGAGCTACCGGCAGGTTGGACGTTGGAGGAGATCCGCAAGGTCTCCGGCGACCGGGAACCCACACCTCTCGACACTGATCACGTCGTGTTGGGCTGGCCAGCACATGGCGAGTAGCTCCACTCCGAGGTCGTCTTGGGATTCCGCGGACTCTGTCTGGTGAAAGCCGTCAACGACGACGACTAGTACATGGGCAGCCTGAACGACGACGGCAGCGTCACCTGCTGGAGCGCCTACGGCGACCTCTACGAGGCACTTGGCGGCCTGCAGCCCGACGACACCTGGACCAGCTGGACGGCAACGCCCGTCTCAGATTCCGTCTCGTTCAGCGCCGTTCGCGGCCGTTCAGACGAGACCCGAAGCCGTCCCAGCGCCGACGCCCAGCCGCCTATGAACCCAGGTGAACGCCCCCGCACACAGCCCGTCACCCCACCAACACAGTTGGAAAGCGTGTTGGGGGCAACCCCTCACGAGTTCGAATCTCGTATCCTCCGCAGCCGCCTGAACAGGCGAAACGAGAACCCCGGACCGCTCAGCGGCCGGGGTTCTCGGCATGCTCTGGTCTCAGTTCTGCTTTCATTGACTTCCGACATGCGGAACTTTTCACCGCCTCGCTTCGCCGCTGACGGGTCGACCGACAGGGCAGCGCCTTCACTCACAAGCGGCTTCCTGCCGCCGCAGGACGCGGGTGTCCCCCGCCGTGCGCCATTCTGGAGCGTGTGCAGGACCGGTTCCGGTTCGAAGAGCAACGGCGTCGTCTTGGTGAGGTGCCCCATCGGCAAGCCCAGCGGATCAACTCTGGCCTCGTGGCTGAGTGGTCTGGAAGTCGGTCGACTTGAGCGAGTCCTGGCGGCTCGCCCGGATGCGGTGTCCGCGCCGGAGCCACGATCGTTCGGCGAACTCGCGGACCGCTTTCAGCGCCCGGCGTCGGTGGCACCGGTGCTTGCGGAGCTCGCGCTGCCACAGCTGCAGGTGGCTGAGGCGCTGGCGGCCTTGGGACCCGTTCCACGTGCCGCTTTGGCCGACCTGTTGGACGTGACCGAAACGGAGACCGATCGCAGGCTGGACACGGCCCTGGAGACACTGGCCGATCACGCACTCGTCTGGCCGGACGGCCAAGGGCTGCTCCACATGGCGGCGCCGTTGCGGCAGGCGTGGGATTCGCCGTTGGGGCTGGACGCGCCGCTCGCCCGGCTACTGGCGGACACGACCTCCGAGGAACTGCGGCGCATGCTGGTGGCCCTGGGCATCCCAGCTCCCGGCACCACCAGGAAAGATCGGCTGGCCACGCTGCTGGAACACCACAGTGATCCGGAGCGGGTGGCCGCGGTGGTCGCTTCAGCGCCTGCGGCCACTCGGGAACTGCTTGAGCGGCGAGCCCGTCACCAGCGTGAACCGAAGCAGGAACAGACAGAGTTCTTCATGCTCGGGGCCCCACGGGCCGACTCCGAACCGGGTGCACGGTGGGCGCTGGAGCGAGGACTGCTGGTCCAGGACCGGCACTCCGGGTACGGGCCCGCACGCATGCCGGCCGAGGTGACGCTCGCGCTGCGAGGGGCCGACTGGCACGCCCCGTTCGAGCCGTTCCCGCCCATCGTGCAGACGGTGTCCGTCACCGAGGCGGAGGTGGATCGGGAGGCGGCGGCAGCAGCGTCGGCGTTCGCCGCCCACGCCGCCGCGGTTCTGGCGGCGTGCGCCGCGTCTCCGCCGGCCCGTCTGAAGTCCGGCGGGGTCGGGGCGCGTGAGCTGTCCCGGATCGGCAAGGCCGCACAGTGCGACGACATCGTCGTACGCCTCGTCCTGGAGACGGCGTACGACGCCGGGCTGCTGGCCCGGGACGGTGACCGGGTCGCGGCGACGGAAGGCTACGACGCCTGGGCGGAGCGGGAACCGGCGGAGCAGCTCACCACCCTTCTCCAGGCGTGGCGGACGCTGCCGCTGACCCCTACCCAGGCCCGCGACGAGGACGGCAAGGCGCTGCCGGCACTCGCCGGAACACCACGCTGTGGCGGCTGTGTGCAGGCACGGGACGGGCTTCTCGCCGCGGCGGTGGCGCTCCCGGCGGACCAGGGGGTGCGGAGCCCCGTGGAACTGGGGCCGCTCGTCGCCTGGCACCGTCCGTTCGCCCATCAACTCCTGCAGGACGCCACGCCCTTCGCCTCCGTGGTCCGCGAAGCAGAACTGCTCGGTGTGATTGCCCGCGGCTCACTCTCCCGCATCGGTGACGCCTTGCAGGCCGATGACGGCGAAGCACTGGCCGCGGCCAGTCGGCGGCTGCTGCCGACGGCCACCAGCACGGCCCGCTTCGGCGCGGACCTCACCGCCGTCGTCACGGGCACACCGTCAGCCCGCCTGGCCGCCCGGCTGGACGCCGTTGCAGACCGGGAGGCCGTCGGCACGGCATCCGTGTGGCGGTTCAGCCCGGGCACCATCCGCCGCGCCCTGGACATCGGCCGTACGCCCGACGCCATCACCGCCGACCTGGCCGACGTCGCCGTCGGCGCCCTCCCCCAGCCACTGTCGTATCTGATCCATGACACCGCGCGCGTTCACGGCCGTGTGCGCATCGCCCCCGCGGCCTGCGTGATCCACGGCGAGGAACCCGCCCTTCTCGCCGAACTCGCCGCCCACCGCAAGCTCGCCGAGCTCGGGCTGCGGCAGCTGGCACCGACCGTGCTGGTCTGCCGGACTCCGCTCGACAAGACTCTCGCCGCGCTCCGGGCCGCCGGCTACGCCCCCGTCGCCGAGAAAGCCGACGGAACCGTACGCGTGGAGAAGACCCGGCGCCGACGTGCCTCCGCCCCGACTCCGACCCCACTCCCAGGCCAGCGACGGCGGTCTGTGCCGACCCAGACCCCGGTGTACGTCGGCCTGAGCGCCCTGGCCGCCAGGCTGCGGGACGCCCCGCCGACGCTTCCGGATCCCGATCCGTTCGGCACCGGGGTCCCCTACGGCACGGACACCGAGGAGATCATCGCCGGGTACGCGAAGAACCTGACGTACAGCGATGTCCGCCAGCTCGCCCACGCCGTCGACGCCGGCACGGCCATCACGGTCGAGTACGTCGCCGCCTCGGGCAACCGGACCGTGCGTACCCTCAGCGAGCTCGAGCTCGACCCGCCCCATCTGTATGCCTGGTGCCATCTGCGCGCAGACGATCGGGTCTTCACCCTCTCCCGCATCCTCGGCGTCATGCCCGCGTAGCCCTCGACACGGCCCATTGGCCCACCCCGTGCACGGATCATTGTTCGACCAGCCGCCACTACGATCGCCGGTCATGGACTGGGTCGAGCGCACCGCGCAGCTGAGGCAGTGGACGAGGAGTGGGGTGCGGGCTCCGCACAAGCCGTTGCTGTTCCTGTACGCGCTCAGCCGGTTCCAGCAGGACGCCGACGGCGAGCTGCGGTACAGCGCGGTGGAGCAGGACCTGCGGCGGCTGCTCGCCGAGTACGGGCCCGGTAACCGGACGACGCCCGCTTATCCGTTCCATCACCTGGTGAGTGACGGAGTGTGGGAGGTGCGCACCGAGCGCGGGACGGGTAGCCCCGGAACCGGGGTCAGGGAGCTGCGGGCGACCGGGGCCGCCGGGCGGCTGACGCCGGAGCTGCGGTCGGCGCTGCGGCGGGAGCCTTCCCTGCTCGGCCGGATGACTCGGGTGCTGCTCGATCTGAACTTCCCGCCCTCCCTCCACGGTGAGTTGTGCGAAGCCGTCGGCCTGGAGCTGGAGGAGGCCGAGACCGGACGGCTCTCAGCCGCGTGCAGGCAGCGGGACCGGCGGATGCGGGAGATGGTCCTGACGGCCTACGAGTACCAGTGCGCCTTCTGCGGGTACGACGGCAGGATCGGCGCGGTGCCAGTCGGGCTGGAGGCCGCCCATGTGCGCTGGTGGGCGTTCGACGGACCGGATGACATCGACAACGGGCTGTGCCTTTGCTCGCTGCACCACAAGCTCCTCGACAAGGGCGTTCTCGGCATCGGCGACGGTCACCGCATCCTGGTCTCGCAGAGCTTCGTCGGCCGCAGTACCGCCGCCCGCGAGCACGTCATCACGCTCGCCGGCCGTCCGGTCACAGGTCCCCAGCCGGGCGTCCGCCCCATCGCCGCCGCCCACCGCTCCTGGCACACCAGCCAGGTCTTCCACGGCAGCCCACGCCACGCCGCCACGACCGTCTGATCGCCGGTCCCGGCGGTCACAGGAAACGCACTGGTAAGGAGCGCGATACCAAGAGTATGGTCTCTTGTATGGCGACGAAGAAGGTGACGGTGACGATTCCCGAGGATCTCCTGGACGAGATCCGCGCGGAGGCGGCGGAGCGGGGGCTGTCGGCGTACGTCGCCGAGGCACTGCGCTTCAAGCGCGACCGGGACCGGCTGCGGGAACTGGCCGACTGGCTGCAGGAGGAGCACGGCTCCCTCACCGAGGAGGAGCGCACGGCAGCGTTCGAGGAGCTGGAGGATCTCGACGCCGAGCACGAACGCCGTCGCACCGCCGGAACGCACGGCGCGGGAGAGGCCGCGTGAAGAAGCCGGCCGGTGAGCCGGGGCAGCGACCACTGCGTGTCTTCGTACTCGACTGCGAAGCCTTGTCCCTGGCCGTGCGCGGCGACCGCAAGATGATCGCATGGCTCGACCTCGCGGCCGGAGGTGAAGCCGAGGTGGTGACATCTCCGATGACGCTGATCGAGGCGTTCGACGGCAGAACCACCGAGCAACGCTGGGACTGGGTGCTCTCGCGGCTCAAAGTCGCCGACATCGGAAAGGACGAGGCCCGCCAGGCCCGCCGTTTGCTGGCAGATGCCAAGCTGCATGGCCACAGGTACGCGATCGACGCGGTGCTCGCCGTCATCGCGCGCCAGCAGAAGGGGCAGGTCACCGTCTTCACCTCGGACGTGGACGACCTGGAGAAGCTCGTTCCGGAGTCGATCGTCGTCAAGAAGGTGTGACCCGGCACTCCGGTCTCACTTCTGGTCTCATTCACCCCCGTCCGGAGCCGTTCATCAACCGTCCGACTCTCTCTGTGATCGTGCCGGGCAGCTCGGTCGTCTCCATGCGGCCGGGCCCCTCCCGGCTGGCAGGGAGCCCGCCGCTACGCCCGTACCGAGCTGTCGGTGGTTTCCTCGTCGAGGCGGCCGCTGCCCGGGCCGGGGTCGTGCGGCTTCCCGGTGGGCCGTGCGGTCCCGAGCGCGGTCCACGTGGCCGCGACGACGAGGCAACCGACGCATGCGAAGGTCAGACCGTCGAAGCCGCCGTGGAAGGCGGTCTCCGCAAGGTAGGTGAGACCCGGCACGGTGGTCAGCAGGACCATGGCGAGCATGGGATCCGTGCGCTGGATGCCGAACTGCAGGAGGAAGAGCGGCACCGTGACGGCGGTCAGCCCGGTGATGAGGACTACGGGAAGCTCCGCGAGCCAGCGGGGTCCCGGTCCTCCCTCGACAGCCAGCAGTGCTCCGCCTGCCAGGTAGGTCAGGTGGAAGCGGTGTGCCGTGGTGCGTATCGGGTCGACGCCACGACGGCCGAGCTCGGCGGAGATGACGGCGAGGGCGGAGGCGCCGAAGCCGGCGACGACTACCAGGATCACGCCGAGGAGCAGACCGTCCCCCGATGTCGCACCGTCGCCGAGCGAGACCGCTACGGCTGCCCCCGGCACGATCAGGGCAGCGGAGGCCAGCCACCCCTTGGCGGTGGCCCGGCGGCCGTACCCGGCGAGCCCGAGCAGCGCCACCGCGAGCGGCCCGACCGCCGCCTCCACGCCACTGGCCAGCGCGGACGGGATCCACGCCAGGGAGACGTAGAAGCCGAGGAACGTGACGGCGGTGACCACGTTCATGGCGAGGAGCGGTCCGGCGGCCGGCTGCTGCTCTCCGCGGTCGATACGACGGCGGACCAGATGGACGACGTTGAAGATCAGGGCCGCCAGGGCGAACCCGGAGCAGGTCAGGTAGAGGCTGCCGGAGGTGTCGTACCGGCCGGAGAGCCACCCGTAGGCGGCTGCCTGAAGCAGGACGGCACCGATGATGCACAGGATGGGCACGGTTCAGCTCTCGGTGTCGGGGTCCGCCAGCCGGAACATGCCGCCGGAGTCCTCGATGTCGTGGAGGGTGGCAAGACTGTGCTGGAGCAGTTCGGCGTCCTCGTGCACGAAGAAGGCGATACCGCAGGCGCCCGTGGTCAGATAGCGGTCCCGTACGGGTTCGCCGATGATCGGGAGCCTGGCGATGCTGTGGAAGCCGGGCAGTCGGCGCATGGTGCGCAGTCCGTCCATGGCGAGCAGCAGTCCGTCCCGGTGAGGTCGCAGGAACACCTTGGCGACGGTACGGGCCGGGCCGTGCGGCAACTCGAAACGCTTGGTGAATTCCTCGGGGCGCAGGAGGCTTTCGGCGGTGAGGTGCTGGTGGCTGTAGCCGTAGCCGGCCTGGTAGGCGTCGGGGGCCAGGCACGGCCCCATGACCCGGGAGTTCACCTCGACCAGGCGGGGGCCCTCGTCGGTGAGCATGACCTCGGTGTGGGCCGCCCCCTCCCTGATGCCCAGCGCGTCGAGGCAGCGCAGAACGTAGTCGACGAGTTCCTGTTCAGCTGCGGTGAAGCCGGAGCGGGAGATGATGTGGCGAAGCATCGGAGCACCGTCCACGTAATCGATGCGCTCCGCGTAGACCTCGGCGAGCAGATGCCTGCCGCCGGCGCTGACCGTGTTGACGATGTACTGAGTGCCTCGCAGGAACTCCTGCACCAGGTAACCGTCGTTGACCTCGCCCATGAGGTTGACCTGACCGGTGTGCGCACGGAACAGCTCCATGGCGCGCTCCCGGTTCTCCACGATCAGGCAGCCCTCGCTGCCGGCGCTGTTGACCGGTTTCACGACCAGCGGGAAGGAGGCCCGGCTGTCCAGGGCCGCGGACAGTTCCCGTTCGCTGTGGACCAGGACGGTCCGGGCGTGGGGGAGACCTGCCGCCGCGAGAGCCCGGGCCATCTCGTGCTTGTCCCGCCGGGCCGCGCGCAGCCGGTGGTCGTGGTGGGGCAGGCCGAGTTCCTGGGACAGTTCGTCGGCCAGGGTGACTCCGTACTCGCTGGCGGCTGTCACGGTGCGCACCCCGAGCGCCGCCAGGTGGCGGACGGTCTCGGGCAGGGAGGTGTGCCGGTAGGACGTGCCGTGCCGGGCCGCGAGGCTCTCCGCCACGGGCGACAGCCCGTCGGTGTAGATGTGCAGGCATTCCGCGCCCTCCTCCCACAAGGCGTCGGCCAGCGCCGAGCCGCTGGAGACGGGGTTGACGAGTGCGATCACGAGGACGTCCTTCCGGAGCCGGCGGTAAGGGGAGGGGAGAGTTGTGCGGCGACGGTCGCGGCGTGCTGGGCCGAGGCGCGGAGGTAGTTGACGATGGGGTAGCGGGAGCCGGCACAGGCGCCGAGCGCCCAGATCCGCTCGGCCGGGCCGCTGGCGACAAGACGCAGCCGGAGATCGTTGCCGATGTCCGGGGCGGGTCCGTCCCCGGAGCCGATCCGCAGTCCGCCGTCGGTCACCGAGAGACGGGGCGCCCGGAATCCCGTGGCGGCGACGACATGGCTGAACCGCTCCACCCGGCCTTCGGGCAACCGCACCTGCCAGCCGTCGGCGGCGGGACGTATCTCCTCGGGGGTCCAGGGGGCCACGGTCAGTTGTCCCCTGTCCAGGAAGGACAGGAGCCGCTGGGCGTTGGACAGCGGGATGGCCGAGATGTAGCGGCTGATGAGCCGCTTGCAACGAAGGAGAAGCGCATCGCGCTGCTCTGGATCCCAGTCGCGCACGTGGGTGTTGAGGCCGTCGATGAGTTCGGCGATCACGTCCTGCCAGGGGATGGTCCGGTCCCGGGCGAGCCGGGTCTCGAGGCGGAGCAGTTCCTCGGCGAGTCCTGTCACCCGGGCGCGCGGTGCGGCGCCCGGAGCGGCACCGCCGTGGACCGCCTTCAGCAGCAGCCGGGCGATCCGGGTGTCCAGTGCGGGGTCCTGCGGGTCCAGGGAGTTCCAGTCGGCCTCGCTCAACCGGGTCACGGGCATCCGGCGCAGGCGGGTGCGGACGGCGGGGAGCACGGCCGAGGGCGAGGCCAGGGTGATCCGCCGGCCCCTCTCCCGGCACAGGATCAGCGCGGTGTCGATCGCGGAGAGTTTGCTGCCGAGGACGAGCACCCGGGCGTCCCCGGGGAGCCGGCGCAGCCGTTCGGTGGGGTAGGGGGAATCGACCAGCCTGGGGTGGCCGTCGAACGGCCGGAGGGCGGCCGGCAGGACGAGTTCGTCGGCGCCGAGGCAGAGGGCGACGTCCGTGCCGGTCACGGTGTCCCCGGCGCGGAGAGCCACTCGGTAGCCGTGCCCGTCCGGCGCCGGCGTCACTCCGGTGGCGTGCCCGGCGATACGCCTGACCTCCACACCACGGGCCCGCAGCTGCCGCAGGGCCCGCGACAGGCGCTCCCGGCAGTACTGCCCGACCAGGGAACGCGGTACGAAGTCGTCCGGGCCGACGGAGTGCCCTCGCGCCGCCAGGTAGTCCAGGAAGTCCGACGTGCCCTGCGCCTTGAGCGAGGTGACGTCCACCGAGGTGTTGCAGAGCAGGGCGGGGTCGGTGACGCCGAAGGCCGTTCCCAGTCCGGCCGTTCCCGGCGCGACGAGATCGACACAGTCGAGACCCGGCGCACGCGCAATATGCATCAAAAGGCTCGAGGAGGTCGCTCCCGCGCCGATGACAACCATTTTTCTGCGCACAGAGATTCTTTTCCCGTACAGCCGCGAAGGCGATTCCAGTCCCGGATCGGCGCCCATGCGGATCGCCGCGGGCAACCATTGGAACAACGCTCGCAATGACGCGTCAAATTGCAAATCGCACTTTCGTGAGGCCGCTCACACCTCCACCGCGGGCATACCCGGCCAGGGCGCGCAGGAGATGCCGGAACGTCCAGAATGTAACCCTGTTTTCTCGCCAAAAGCAGGCGTGAATCGATCGTCCACAGATTGAGACCGCATGAGCACACAGCGGATAGGTGTTGTTAGCATCCAGTTCCGGGCCGCAAAGGCTTGACCATGCCGCAGCGAGACCCCGCCGATTCAAGAACCGCACGTCAAAGGAGTGCGCCACCTTGCGTTACCGTGTTTCTTCCGCCGTCTCTCATATATCCGAAGAATTACTGGACAGTTACACCGCGCTCCCCGCAGACGAGCATCTCCGCGCCGATCACGGATTCCGCTTCCGCGCCTTCGGTGAGGCGGATGTGAAGGGGGATCTCTTGCGCTGGGAAGAGGATTCCACTTTCTTCCAGGGCGACGACATCAACGATTACGCCGGTGGCGTCCGCCGGAAGTTCGCTCCGCTCGGTGCAGCAGCCCGCGCGTTCGCCGAGCGCTTCGTGGTCTCCCGCGTCACGCGCGAGATCGTCGACGCCGAGGAGTTCCGCATCGGATGTCACCAGATCCGCATCACCGCCGCCGGCGAGCGGCCCGGGCTGCCCGCCCCGGAGGGGTTCCACCAGGACGGCTTCGACTACGTGGCCGTCACCTGCGTCGCCACGGAGAACGTGAGCGGTGGCATCTCCCTGGTCCGGGAGAACACCCCGGACGGTGAGCACCTGGTCGAGCGGACCATGCCCGCCGGAGAAACGCTCTTCCTCGCCGACCGTGAAGTGCAGCACTACGTCAGCCCCATCACCCCGAAGGTCCCGGGCCTCGCCGCCCACCGGGACGTATTCGTCATCACCTTCTCGCTCGGGGAGACCACACGATGAGCATCGCGACCTACACCATCCAGGACTGGCTGTTCGACCGCGCCCAGGGCCGCTTCGAGATCGACCTGGCCGAGAGCGGAGTCCAGTACCAGCTGCTGTCCGACCTGCCGCTGGAGCCCGGCTGGGACCTGGACTACAGCCTGGATCGCGGCACCCCCGAGCTGCGTGGCCGTATCGCCGCCCTGTACGCCGAGACCGACGTCCCGCCGGACGCCGACCACTCGGCTGTGATCGTCACCCATGGCGCGCAGGAGGCCCTCTACCTGCTCTACCGCTCCACGCTGGCCGCGGGCGACCATGTGATCACCACGGCTCCGGGCTGGCAGCAAGCCTGGGAAGTGCCGGCCCACATCGGATGCGAGGTGAGTGTCCTCGACTGGCGCCCCGGCTCCCCCTTCGACGCCGGTGCCCTGGCCTCGGCCGTGCGCCCGAACACCCGGATGCTCATTCTCAACAGCCCGGGCAACCCGTCCGGCCAAACGCTCACCGGCACCGAGTGGGACGCCGTCCTGCGGATCGCGGGCTCCCACGACCTGCTGGTGGTGAACGACGAGGAGTACCTCCTCGACTTCGGCGCTTCGGTGGTCCGTCGACACCCGCGCGCGGTCTCGGTGTCCGGATTGTCGAAGGTCTACGGCATGCCCGCACTGCGGGTGGGCTGGGCCCGCGGACCTGAGGACGTCATCGAGCGGATGGTGAACTACAAGCGGTACACCACCGTCTCCAACTCCGTGGTGTGGGAGCGAGCGGCGGCCCGGGTCATCGCCGACCGGGACCGGCACATCGCCCGCTACCGCTCGCTGGTCGCGCCCGGCCTGCAGCAGCTGGAGACGTTCGCCCGGGAGCACGCGTCGCACCTGGAGCTGGTCGGTCCGCAGGGAACCCCCTTCGCCTGGGTGCGGTTCACCTCGGTTCCCGTCTCCTCGCAGCAGTTCGCCGAGCAGCTCCTCGACCAGCAGCGCACCCTCGTCATGCCGGCCGAGGTCTTCGGCGCGGAGAACGGAATCCGGATCAGTTACGCCCGTCCCGCCGACGTACTCGCGGAAGGGCTGCGCCGCGTCTCGGCGCAGCTCGCCGCGGTGGTGTGAGCCCCGAGGAGGCAACGTGTCCACGGACACCACAGGCCGGGGCTCCGGCGCCGGTGCACCCACCGGCACCCCGGACACTCCAAGAGCGGGGACCGGCGGCGGCTTCCGGGAGGACGCCGCCGTGGCCGCACGGCTCACCGTCCCCGTGGCGATGGGCTACCTGCCGCTGGGAGCGGCGTTCGGCATCCTCCTCGTCAGCCAGGGACTTCCCTGGTTCTGGGCGCCGACCACCGCCCTGGTGGTGTTCGCCGGATCACTGGAGTTCCTCGCGGTATCGATGATGACCTCCGGCCTGGGACTGGCCGCCATCGCGATGACCACGTTCCTGGTCAACTTCCGGCACGTCTTCTACGGGCTCTCCTTCCCCCTGCAGCTCCTGCGGGGCCCGGTGCAGCGCGGTTACGGCATCTTCGCCCTCACCGACGAGACCTACTCGCTCCTCGCCGCCAACCCCGACGAAGAGCTCAACGGCCGCCGTATCACCCTGATCCAGCTCTTCAGCCACGGCTACTGGGTCGTGGGCAGCCTCACCGGCGCCCTCGCCTCCACAGCGCTGCCGGACGACATCAAGGGTGTGGAGTTCGCGCTGACCGCGCTGTTTACCGTGCTCGCCTGGGACCACGCCCGCAAGCGCAGCAACCTGCGCCCGGTCCTCCACGGCCTCGCCTCCGCGGTCGTGGCGGCAGTGGTCGGCGGCGAGCAGTTCCTGACCACCGCCGTGGCAGCCTTCCTCCTGCTGCTGGTCGGCGACTACCTGATCACTGTGAGGGCGAAGTCCGCACATGCCTGACACCAGCTATCTCCTCATGGCCATCCTGGTGATGGCAGCGGTCACCTTCGCCCTGCGCGCCGCACCGTTCGTGCTGCTCCGCACGTACACCGGCTCCCCGCTCCTGGACTACCTCCGGGTCTCCCTGCCCCCGGGAATCATGGTGATCCTGGTCGCCTACAGCCTCCACGGCGTCGACTTCACCGAGGCCCCCTACGGCCTCCCGGCCCTGATCGGAACCGCGGTCTGCGCAGGCGTCTACCACTGGCGCCGCAGTCCTCTCCCGGCCATCGTCCTCGGCACCGGCACGAACATGGCGCTGCTGCACCTGTTGTGACCCGCCCGTCTCCGGCGTGCTCGGTGCCGGGAATCGCCCTGCCCTCGGCCGTTCACCGGTACCGGTCATCGCGTCCACCGGTGCCGTACGGCCACACGGCCGACCGGAACAGCACCAGCACGGCCGGCGACCGTGGCCGGACGACGACTGCCTCAGCTGCCCGCGAGGAGTTCCAGCGTGTCGATCACGCGGTTCGAGAAGCCCCACTCGTTGTCGTACCAGGCGACCACCTTGACGTGGCGGCCGTCGACGCGGGTGAGGGCCGAGTCGAAGATCGACGAGGCCGGGTTGCCGGTGATGTCGGACGACACGAGCGGGTCCTCCGAGTACTCCAGGACGCCGGCGAGCGGGCCCTCGGCCGCGGTGCGGTAGGCCGCCAGCACGTCCTCGCGCGTCACGTCGCGGGCCACGGTCGTGTTGAGTTCGACGATCGAGCCCACCGGGACCGGCACGCGGATCGAGTCGCCCGACAGCTTGCCGTCGAGGTTCGGCAGCACCAGGCCGATCGCCTTGGCGGCGCCGGTCGTGGTCGGCACGATGTTGACGCCGGCGGCGCGGGCGCGGCGGGCGTCGCGGTGCGGGCCGTCCTGCAGGTTCTGCTCCTGCGTGTAGGCGTGCACCGTCGTCATGAAGCCGTGCTCGATGCCCGCCAGATCGTCGAGCACCTTGGCCAGCGGCGCGAGCGCGTTGGTGGTGCAGGAGGCGTTCGAGACGATCGTGTGCAGGGCGGGGTCGTAGGCGTCGGTGTTGACCCCGAACGCGAGGGTGACGTCGGCGCCGTCCGACGGGGCGCTGACGAGCACCTTCTTCGCGCCGGCGTCGAGGTGGGCGCGGGCGGCCTTGGCCGAGGTGAAGCGGCCGGTGGCCTCCAGGACGAGCTCGACGCCGAGCTCGGCCCACGGAAGCCGCGCGGGATCGCGCTCGGCCGTCACCCTGATCCGGCGGCCGTCGACGACGAGGGTGTCCCCGTCGACGGTCACCGGGCGACCGAGCCGCCCCGCCGTCGAGTCGTAGGCGAGCAGCCGGGCGAGGGTGGCGGGCTCCGTGAGGTCGTTGACCGCGACGACCTCGAGGTCGCTGTCGCGTTCGAGCAGGGCGCGCAGCACATTGCGTCCGATGCGGCCGAATCCGTTGATCGCGATGCGCGTCATGAGTGGTGTGTCCCTTCGGTCTCTCCGGTTCGCCACCAGCGTCGCGTCCGGTGCCGGCGCGGGACAGCGGCGGGATCGACAGGGTTCGAAAGGATCCCGCCAGCGGACGCCCCTCCGTGCCCCGGGCGCCCCTGCCTGCCCCGGACGCCCCTGCCTGCCCGGACGGCCTCGGTGCCGCGCGACGGGGGCTACTCGCCGCGGGCGAAGGTGTGCCGGTACTCGGTCGGCGTGGTGCCGAGGATGCGCTGGAAATGCAGCCGCAGATTCGCGCCGGTGCCCAGACCGACGTCGGCGGCGATCTGCTCGACGCTGCGTTCCGAACGTTCCAGCAGCTCACGGGCCACGTCGATGCGGGCGCGCATGACCCACTGCATCGGCGTGTACCCCGTGTCCTCGACGAAGCGCCGCGACAACGTGCGCGCCGAAACCCCCGCGTGCCGCGCGAGCCCGTCGAGGGTGAGGGGCTCGCCGAGCCGGTGCAGCGCCCACTCGCGGGTGGCGGCGAACCGCTCGCCCAGCGGTTCGGGCACGCTGCGCGGCACGTACTGCGCTTGGCCGCCGCTGCGATAGGGGGCGGCGACCAGGCGCCTGGCCGCGTGGTTCGACGCGGCGACGCCGAGGTCGCCGCGCAGGATGTGCAGGCACAGGTCGATGCCCGAGGCGGCGCCCGCCGAGGTCAGCACGCTGCCCTCGTCGACGAACAGCACGTTCTCGTCGACCCGGACGAGCGGATGCTTCGCCGCGAGGGCCCGTGTGTAGTGCCAGTGCGTCGTGGCGCGTCTGCCGTCGAGCAGGCCGGTCGCGGCGAGCGCGAAGGCGCCCGTGGAGATGGCGGCGAGCCGCGTGCCCCGGGCGTGGGCCGCGATCAGCGCCTCGACGACGGCCCGCGGCGGGTCGTCACGGTCGGGGAACCGGTAGCCGGGCAGGAAGACGATGTCGGCCCAGTCAAGCGCGTCCAGGCCGTGGGCGACGTCGTACGACAGGCCGTCGCCGCCGGTCACCGGGCCGGGCGCCGCCCCGCACACCCGCACCTCGTACGGCATGCTCGCGCGGGTCGTGAACACCTGCGCGGGGATGCCGACGTCGAGCGGCTTGGCGCCCGGGAGCACGAGGACGGCGACGCGGTGCAGGCGGGAGGACGGCACCGGGACAGGGTACGAGGTGCGAGGAGCGGCGCCCGGGTACGAGCCGGCGGCCGAGCCCGCCCGCTCAGGCGGACTTCGCGGCGGACCGCTTGGTACTCCTGGCCTTGCCGGTGCCCGTGCTCCTCGTCTTGCCGCTGCCCGCGCCGGATCGGCCCGAGCCCGCGGACGCCGTCTTCCGCTTGGGCTTCTGCGCGGATGCGTCCGTGCGGGACGTGTCTGTGCGGGATGCGTCCCCGGGTGACGCTTCCGCGCCCGATCGTGTCGCCCACTTCAGCTCGATCTCCAGCTCGATCTCCCCCTCACCGATCTCCACCTCCATCTCGCTGTGGAGGTCGTCGGGGATCCGCAGGCCCAGCGTGCCGGGGCCGAGTTCCAGCTCGGCGTCCCCGCCTTCCCGCAGTGCGTCCGCGAGTGCCGTGAGCTGGTCGGCGGCCTCCTGGCGTGACAGGGAGCGCTTCTGCTCGAACTTGAGGTCCTTCATGGGGCCCTCCGATATGGCAGAAAAGGGTGGATACAACCATCTTGGCGTGTTGCGCGGACTCGCGCGTCAGCCGCCCGTCTCCGGGCCCCAGCGTTCCGGCCCCACCCCGCGCCAGTCGATCCACGGCACCTCCGCCACGTCCGCGGGGTCGATCTCCAGGCCTGCGCGGCGCAGGAACTCCGCGACGTCGGTCACGTTGTGGGCGAGGCCGAGGATCTCGCCGTCCACGCGCACGCGACGGCCGCCCGAGGGCGACGGTGGGTGCACGATCACGCGAATCGGTCCGGCCATGCCTTCAGGATCGTCCGGGACGTACGGTCCCGCAGGCCGGCGCGTCACCGGGGGAACCGCCCACACACGTCCCCCGCCGTCCTCCCCAGCTCCCGCAGCTCGCACCACGCCGCCGGGCTCGGCCGTCGCCGCTGCCAGTAGGGGTGGAAGTACGTCTGGACCGACAGCCGGTACAGACGCCGACGCAGCTCGGTGCGGCCGGGACGACTGGCGAGCTGCCGATAGGTGGCACTCCACTCGCGCTGCGCCCGGACGAGGTCGTCGGGAAACGTTCGCATGACCGAATTCAAGCATGTGTTCGATTTTTCAGGCCAGTGAGTGCCTCGTTTACGTCTCGGTTCGGGCACCGGACGTGGACAGCCGCAGCGCGAGCGGCACGACTAGGCGCATACTGAGGCCGATGACAAAGCCTGCTGCTTCCAAGCGTCATTTGCCTACCAGCCCCTTCAAGGCTCCGGTCGCCCCCGCTCCCAAGTACTTCGCCGTGGGTGACCAGGTCACGCACGACATGTACGGGCTCGGCCGGGTCATCGGCATCGAGGACGGGATCGCCGCGCTCGTGGACTTCGGTTCGGCGCAGATGCGGATCCCGAGCCCGTACGCCAAGATGACCAAGTTGTAGGACCTCCGTGCCCGGTCGGGGCACGCCTGGCCCCGACCGGGGCCAGTACCGGAAAAGAGACCTCTCATCGAACCGACTTCGCTGTTCTCCGCCGTGGAGGGGCAGCCCAGCCTTTCCGGCGCGGCGTCGCCGCCCCCGGCGACCAACCCCTTCCAGGCCCCGGACTTCGGGGAGGACGAGGCTTTCCCGTTCGAGGACGCGCCGGCTCAGCCCGACGCGACCGGGCGTCCGGCCCGCCGCAGGGCCGCCTAGTACCAGCGGCGCCCGTCAGCTCCGCAGCGCCTGCTCGCCCCCGCGGTCCGACGTCGGCCAGACGTACGGCAGGTCGTCGGGGACGCCGGGGAAGAGGGCCGTGTAGGTCGTGGGGTCCTTGCGGACCAGGGCCGAGCGGTGGCTCTCGTGGAAGGGGTCGTCGCCGAGCCAGGGCGGGAGTTCGCCCTCGGCGGCCAGCCGGTGCTGGTCGCGGATCGGTGCGTGGGGCCGCCTCGCCGCGAGGTCGGCCACGAGCGTCGCCGCGCAGGTGTCCTGGTGGCCCTGCTCGCGCCAGACGCGGCAGATCTCCAGGCCGTAGCGCACCAGCGCCTCCTCGTAGCCGAGCCACATCTTCACGGCCGGGTGGCGACGCCACCCGTAGCCGGGCACGACCAGGCCGCGCAGGACCTGCAGCGCCTCGACCCGCTGTTTGCCGAGCCTGCGGCGGTCCAGGGCCAGGGCCGTGGCGCGGAAGTCGGGGTAGGGCAGGAAGGTCTGCATGACGTCCTCGGTGGTCCTTACCGTGCGTCGGTGCGCGCGGCGCGCCTGCCGAGGGCCAGGGCCAGGCCGATCATGACGATGCCCAGGGCGAAATGGAGCCAGTCGTCCGCGGAGTTCAGCGGGACGAAGTTGGCGTCGCTGTCGTGCCCGACGGACAGGCCGTACACCCACAGCACCAGGTAGACGGCGCCACCCACCAGCAGATACGAGGACGCCCCGGCGGCCGTCGCGGCGAGCATCAGCCCGGCGAGGCCGTAGGCCAGGTGGACGAGGTTGTGCAGGATCGAGACCTGGAACAGGCCGAACAGTTCGGCCCCCGACTCGTGGGAGGCGAACTCCAGCGAGCCGTAGTCGGTGGTGATGCCCGGGATGAAACCCAGCACACCGATCACCAGGAAGACCAGCCCGGCCAGCAGGGCGGCCTGCTGCACGGGTGCGCGGGCTGCGGGGCGGGACGCGGGTGGGGTCATGGCGGGTCGCTCCTCACGCGGGGGTCAGGCTCTGTTCCGCCCAGATGGTCTTGCCCGTGGAACTCTGGCGGGTGCCCCAGCGCTCGGTCAGCTGGGCGACGAGGAGCAGGCCGCGGCCGCCCTCGTCGTAGGTGCGGGCGCGTCGCAGGTGGGGCGCGGTGCTGCCGCCGTCGGACACCTCGCAGATCAGGTTCGTGTCGTGGATCAGGCGCAGCTGGACCGGTGGCTCGGCGTGCCGGATGGCGTTGGTGACGAGTTCGCTGACGACCAGCTCCGTGACGAACACGGCGTCGGACAGCCCCCACCGTTCCATCTGCGCCACCACGTCCTTGCGGGTCTGCGCGACCGCGGACGGGTCGGCCGGCACCGCCCAGGTGGCGACCTGCCTCGCGTCGAGGGCGCGGGTACGGGCGATGAGCAGGGCCACGTCGTCGGCCGGTCGCGGTGGCAGCAGGTCGGCGAGGACCGTGTCGCAGAGGGCGTCCAGCGAGGCGGCCGGGCGGCCCAGGGCCTCCCGCAGCCGGCCGACGCCGGTGTCGAGGTCGTGGTCGGGGGTTTCCACGAGGCCGTTGGTGTAGAGGGCGAGCAGGCTGCCCTCGGGGACGACGACCTCGGTGGACTCGTACGGCAGGCCGCCCACGCCGAGCGGGGGCGCGGTCGGCAGCCCGACGAGTTCGACGCCGCCCCCGGGACTCACCACGGCGGGCACGGGATGCCCGGCCCCGGCGAAACAGCAGTGCCGGGTGACGGGGTCGTAGACGGCGTACAGGCAGGTGGCCCCCACGTCGCCGGTGGGGCCGGCCGGGCCCGTCGCACTCCCCCCGGCGCCGCGCTCCCGGGTGTCCTCCTCCGGGTCCTCCTCCGTGTTCAGGCGGGCGACCAGGTCGTCGAGGTGGGTCATCAGCTCGTCGCAGGGCAGGTCGATGTCGGCCAGCGTGCGGACCGCCGTACGCAGCCGCCCCATGGTCGCCGACGCGACCAGCCCGTGGCCGACCACGTCCCCGACGACCAGCGCGACCCGCGCCCCCGAGAGCGGGATGACGTCGAACCAGTCCCCGCCGACACCGGCGTGCCCGTCCGCCGGGAGGTAGCGGGAGGCGACCTCGACGGCGGCCTGCCGGGGCAGCCGCCGCGGCAGCAGGCTGCGCTGGAGCGTGACGGCCGTGGCCCGCTCCCGGGTGTAGCGGCGGGCGTTGTCGATGCTGACCGCGGCCCGGGCCACCAGTTCGCCGGCGAGGACCAGGTCGTCGTGCCGGAAGGGTTCCTGGTTGCGGTGCCGGACGAAGAAGGCGACGCCCAGGGTGGTGCCCCGGGCGGCCAGGGGCACGGTCATCGCGGAGTGGATGCCGAACGCGCGGACCCGGGCCGCACGGGCCGGATCCCGGGCGAGCCAGGCGGCGAACGCCGGGTCGGTCGTCTCGTGCAGGGCGGGCCGTCCGGTGCGCAGGCTCTCGAAGGGCATCGAGCCCGCCGGGTAGGCGTCCACGGTGCCGGCCGGTACGGCCGACTCCGGGGCGCCCGGGGTCACCGACCGCAGGGCGGCCCGGCGCAGCAGCAGCGGCCCGTCCACCGGAACGGCCCGTTCGGGCGGCTCGGCCGTGTCGTCCAGCGCGGCCAGCAGATCGACGCTCACGAAGTCGGCCAGGGCCGGGACGGTCACGTCCGCCAGCTCCTGGGCCGTGCGCGTCACGTCGAGCGTGCTGCCGATGCGGCGGCCGGCCTCGGCGATCAGCTGGAGGCGCTTGCGGGCCCAGAACTGCTCCGTCATGTCGTGCGCCGACAGACACACCCCCCGGATGGTGCCCTCGTGGTCGCGCAGGGCGGACAGGAAGACCGACCAGGCGTGCTCATGGCTTTCGCCGGGGGCGCGCAGATAGTTCTCCTCGTACTCCGGCTCGCCGGTCCGCAGCACCCGGGCCATGTCGTGTTCCGCCCGCCGGCCGGCTTCGCCGCCGGAGATCTCGGACACGCGCAGGCCCCGCATCTCCTTCTCGGTGAGCGCGGTGGCGCGTTCCATGTCCGCGTTGGCCCGGCGCAGCCGCAGGCGGGTGTCGTAGATCGCCAGGGCGCAGCACGGGGACTGGGCGAAGCTCCAGCTCACGAGGGACTCGTCGAGACCGGCCGGTGGCTGCCGGTCGGTCAGGGCGGAGACGACGAGCCAGGCGGGGCCGTCGGCGCCGGGCGGCCTGTGGTGGGCGATGATCCCGACGGTCAGCTTCCGGCCGTCCCGGTGCCGGAGCGCGACATCGCCGTTCCAGCGGGGCAGATCGGCGAGCGTGGGCAGGCCGCCGCGCACCGGGATCGGCTCGGCCAGCAGATCAGCGGCCCGGCGGCCGGTCACCTGCTGGGCGGGGTAGCCGAGGAGCCGCTCGGCGCCCGCGTTCCAGCCGGTCACGACGCCGTGTTCGTCGAGGGTGACACGGGCCGTGAGGGAGGCGCCGACGAGGGCTTCGAGGGCTTCCGGTTCTGCTCCGTACGACCGGGTGGCCCGGCCGGCGGTGACGGGCTGCTCCATGATCGGTCATCTCACTCTCGGGGGAATCAGCCGTAACCCCGGATTTGCACAGATATGAACCTGCTTACCCCGATTACGCCGGGTCTTACCGTGCCGTCTCGCCGAGAAGCCGAGCCTGCCGCCGCCCGGCCCGGGTAACCGCTCCCCCATGGGTCAGATCCGCGTGGGCACGTGTTCCTGGACCGACCGGGCGCTGGTCGGCAGCGGCTGGTATCCCCCCGGGCGGCGGGACGCCGAGGGCCGGTTACGGCACTACGCCGAGCGGTTCGCGGTCGTCGAGGTCGACGCCTCGTACTACGCGCTGCCCAGCGAGCGGAACAGCCGGTTGTGGGCCGAGCGGACACCGGACGGTTTCGTCTTCGACGTGAAGGCGTTCTCGCTGCTCACCGGGCATCCCACCCGGCAGGCGGTGATGCCCGGGGGGTTGCCGGCCGAGCACCGGGACCCGGCGGTGCTCGACGCGGTGTGGGACCGGTTCGCGGCCGGGGTCGAGCCGTTGCGGGAGGCCGGGCGGCTGGGGAGCGTGCTGTTCCAGTTCCCGCCCTGGTTCCGGCCGGGGCAGCGGGCGCAGACGTTCCTCCGGGAGTGCGCCCAGCGGACCGCGGGCTGGCCCCTCGCCGTCGAGTTCCGGCATCCCTCCTGGTGGGAGCCGGGGCAGGCCGAGGCGACGGTCGCGCTGCTCGCCGGACTCGGCATGACCGCGGTCGCCGTCGACATGACGCAGACGCTCGCCTCCTCCGTTCCGCCCGTCACGCCCGTGACCACGCCCCGGCTCTCCGTCGTCCGCTTCCACGGCCGCAGCACCGCCTGGGGGACCGGCAGCAAGGAGGACCGGTTCCGGTACGCCTACGACGAGGACGAACTCGCCGAGTGGCTGCCCCGCGTGCGGCGGCTGGCCGAGCGGACCGAGCAGGTCCACGTCCTGTTCAACAACTGCTGCGGCGACGCCGCCGTCCGCGACGCCGAGACGATGGCACGGCTCCTCGAACGGGATCCGGCGGCGGTGCGGCTGCCTAGGGCGCGATCCGCACCCGACGCTCCACGGACACCTGGTCCACCTCCGACACCCGCACGGTCGTCTTCATCGTCCAGTTCCCGGCGAGCGGCAGGTTGACGGCGTTGGTGCTCCAGTAGCCGCCCCGGTCGGTGAGTTCGGCGTCGATCGGGCCGACCTTCCGGGAGGGCAGGGTGAAGGTGATGCGGATCTCGGGGACGACGATCAGCCCCTTGTCGGATCCGGCGGCCACGGCCTGGATGCCGTTCTCACCGACGCGGGCCGGGTCCAGGGTGACCTGCACCGTGCCGCGTCCGCTCACGGACTCGGTGCCCGTGTCGTAGGGCACCGTGATCAGGGTGGTGGGCGGCAGCGCGCCCGCCGGGGCCTGCCGGGCCGCCTCGGCCTGGGCCCGGGCCGGCAGGGTGCCCGTGAGCACGGTCGTGATCATCAGCACCACCGCGGCGACGGCGACTTCCACGAGGACGGAGCGGCGCAGGCGGCGCCGGAGGTCGAAGTCGCCCCCGGACGCCGCGGGCTCCTGCGGCGCCCTGTCCGGCGTTCCGGGCTCCTCGGGGCCGTCGTGCTCCGCCGGTGCTCCGGCCGGCTGCGGCACCCGCTCCTGGACGGGGACCCTGGTGACGGCCGTCGGCGCCGCGATCCGCGCGGTCCAGCGCCGCGCGTACCGGGCCGCCAGCAGCAGCACGGCCACCCCGGCCAGTTTGGCGAGCAGCAGACGGCCGTACGACGTGCCGGTCAGCGCGGAGAGGGAGCCGAGGCCGCGCCAGGACTGGTAGACGCCCGTGACGGCCAGGACGGTCACCGAGGCGAAGGCGATCCGCGAGAAGCGGGGTACGACGTCCGCCATGTCGTCCACCGCGTCGTCGCCCGAGGAGCGGCGGCGAAGGGTCAGCAGCAGTGCCACGAGGCCGCCCAGCCAGACGCCGGTCGCCAGCAGGTGCAGCACCGACGACGTCATCGCCAGGGGCACCTGGATCCCGGCCGAGGCGTGCTCGGCCGCCGCCCAGGTGAGGGCCAGGGCCGCGGCCAGGGCGGTGCCGGCCGCCAGGGCGGCGGGCCTCTTCTCGGGGTCACGGCGCCTGGACAGCCACAGCAGGAAGGCCGCGATCAGCAGGAGCAGGACCAGCCGGGCGACCAGGGCCAGCCCCGGGCGGCCGGTCAGGGTGCGGCCGAGGGCGGAGGCGTCGAAGACGGTGGCAGGGCCGGTGCCCGCTTCATAGGGGGCGCGCAGCAGGAGCAGCACGAGCGTCGAGCCCAGCAGCGTCCACCAGGACACCACCAGCGGCCGGCGCAGGGCGGAGGTGTTTGCCGGCCGGCAGAGCAGGGCGAACGCCGCGAGGCCGACGAGCAGCGCGGCCGCGAGGTAGGCGAGGTAGCGGGCGGCGTCGTTGAGGCCGCCGGTGAGCGGGTCCTCGGTCGAGCCCGTGTCGATCTGGACCGTCGTCGCCGAACGCTTCCCCACGGAGAACGAGAAGGCGCCGGAGACGGGGTGGCTGTCGGCGGAGACGACCCGCCAGGCCACCGTGTACGTGCCCTGGGCGAGCTTGCCGGGCAGGCCGACGCGGGCCGTGTCGGAGCGGCCGTCCGCGTGCGTGGCCTCGCCGGTGTGGACCCGGCGCTGGTCGGGGCCGAAGACCCGGAAGGAGTCGTCGAGCAGGCCCACGGACTCGGTGAAGGTCAGGGTGACGTGACGGGGCGCCTGACGGACGAGGGATCCGTCGTCGGGGTCGGTGCCGCGGAGAGCGGCGTGGGCGGAGGCGGGGGCTGCTCCGGCGAGGAGCAGTACCAGCACGGTGCCGAGCAGCACCAGGGCTCGGAATCGCCGGGCATGTCCGGCATTGCGATCCTCGTTCCGCCGTTGGTCCACGTGGGTCTCCGGGGTCGGGCTGTACGGCTACGAGGGGAGTACGGACGGGATCGGTGTACTGCTCACCGGATGGAGGGGTCCGTCGTCCGGCGGGGGCGGCTGTGGTCCGTGTCCGGGGGCTGATCGCGCGCACGCGGCGGAGCCGCGCATCGGTACGGCCGAGCGCCCCTACTGCCGCGGCAGGCAACGTTCGCCCGGTAGGGAGCGGCGTCCGGTGCCTGCTCTCGGCGTGCCGGCCGGGAGCCCTCGTACTGGATGTACTGGGGCTTTCGGCCGGTGCGGCGAGAGTGCGTGCCGGGCGTCGCGACGGGGCGAACGTCGCCTGCCACGGCACTAGGCCGGCCGGGACAGTCCGGCGATCTCGTCGGCCGCCGCCGGGTAGCGGGCCGTCAGTTCCGCGGCGTCCCCGTGCTCGTAGCCGTCGAACGTGAAGCCGGGTGCCATCGTGCAGCCGAACAGGGCCCACTGCCCGGCTCCGCGCACCCTCCCGCCCATCCATGTGCCCGCCGGGACCGTGAACTGGACGTGCTGGCCGTGCAGGACGTCCGGTCCGAGCACCACCGTCCTCGTGGTGCCGTCCGGGGCGAGCAGCAGGAGCTGGAGGGGATCGCCCCGGTAGAAGTGCCAGATCTCGTCCGCCGGCAGGCGGTGAAGGGCGGAGAAGTCGTCCGCCGTCAGCAGCGCGACGATCGCCGTGCCCTCCGGCCTGCCGTCGGGTCGTCCGGGACCGGCCCAGGTCTGGCGGAAGAGACCGCCCTCGCGCGGGATCGGCTCCAGGCCGTAGTGGGCGATGAGGTCCTCAGGGGTCACCCGGGGAACACTATCTCCCGGTCCAGGAAGGCGAGCTGGGCCTTCTTCTCCGGCAGGTACACGTCCGGGAGGTCGATCTCCGGCAGGACCACCACCGGGCCGGGAGCGAAGCCGAGCTTGAGGAAACGGTCGATCGCCTTCTCGTTGCGCACGTCCGGGTCGACCACGATCCGCCGGCGGTCCAGGCCGGGCAGGACGTAGGCCGTGATGGCTGCCACCAGCCGGGCCGTCCAGCCGCGCTGTCCGCCGCCCGGGCCCGCGGGGGCGAGGAGCAGATGGACGCCGATGTCACCGGGGCGGACCTCGTAGCACTCGCTCACGCGGTCGGCCTCCGGCTCGTAGGTCTGCAGGAGGGCGACCGGCTCGCCGTCCCGGACGACGAGGTGGGCGTGGTGGGTGTCGAGCGTGGCCATGTGGGCGTAGACGTCGGCGACCTGTCGTTCGGTCAGCTCGGTCATGCCCCAGAAGGCGGCCCGCTCCTCGCTCACCCAGCGGTGGATCACGGCGGCGTCGGCACCGGGGTCCAGCGGCAGGACGCGGACGGTGCCGAAGCCGTCGGTCACCTCCTCGTGGACGCAGGTGCGGGAGGCGTACGGGTCAGACATCGGTTTCCTTCTTCAGCAGGGACCAGTCGGTGACGACCGGGACGAGATCTCCCGTGAGCCACAGGGGGAGCTGGTCGCGGTGGTGGGGTGAGCCGGGGACGCCCGAGGCGCCGAGCGGGACCACCCAGCGGCTGTCCTCGCGCCGGGCCAGGTCCCAGACGTACCGGGCGGCCGGGCCACGGGCGGCGCGGTCGGTGAGACCCGGCACGCCCGAGGTGCACAGCACGCAGTCGTGGTCGCCGGACAGCCCCGGTTCGTCGTAGGGCCGCTCCGGCTCCAGGGCCCGCCAGGGGGCGAGGCGGTGGGTGTCGCCCCAGACCCCGGCCGGCGGGCGCAGCGCCACGTCCTCGATCGCCGCGCGCACGGCCGCCGGACGGTCGATTCCGTACAGCTCCCCGGCCCGCAGCAGGTGTTCGAGGGCGAACCCGACCCGGGGGACGAGCGCCAGCCAGGGCTGGAACACCTCCGGGTAGGCCGGTGGCGTGGTGAGCCCGGTGAACGCCGGGTGCGCCGCGAGCCGCCGGACGACCGCTCCGCGCACGGCCGCGTAGAGGGCCGCGTCGGCGCTGCCGGCGTCCATACGGCGGTCCCAGCCGAGGAGGCGGTCCCGCAGGGCGGCGGCCTCGGGGGTGAGGCCGTCGAGGGCGGCGAGGTGGTCCAGGAGGGGGGCCGCGGAGCCCAGGTGGGTGTCGGTGTGCAGGGCGGGCATGTCGGCGGCGGACCAGTGCTCCCTGCCCGCGAGCAGGGCGGCGATGCGGTCGGCGCGGTGCGGCGGGGCGAACTCGACGCCGAGGGGTCCGGCCGGGCCGCGCTGGTTGGCCATGACGGCGACGCCCTCGGTGAGCCCGGCGCGCGGTGACACGTGCCAGCCCCGCCACTCGTGGCCGGGCTCCCACGCGGGCACCAGCCGCAGCCGGTTGGCCTCGGCGCGCAGCGGCACCCGCCCGGCCACGCGGTGCAGGACACCGCCCTCGGTGTCGGCGGCCTGGACGACGTTGACCGGCTCCGCCCAGCGGTCGAGGGCCCGGTCCACGTCGGCGACCCGGCGGGCTCGCAGCAGCGGCAGCAGGGCACCGAACCCGAGGTCGCCGGTGACACGGGGCGGGTAGCGCAGGCTGATCGCCACGGGCACGCCGCCGGAGTCGCCGTCGATCCCCTCGGGGCCGCCGATGATCACCGGGCCACGGTCGGTCTCGATCACCTCGACCTCGACCGGCTCCGCGCCGGCCACCCCGACCGTCTCGGTGTGCCGGGCCGCCCGCCGCCAGACCCCGTCCGGACCGAGGGCCTCCACCCCGGCGCCGGTGCGCCGCAGCCGCTCCCGGTAGAGGTCCTGGTAGTCGGCCATGGCGTTGGTGATGGCCCAGGCGACCGTGCCGGTGTGCCCGAAGTGGGCGATGCCGGGGACACCGGGGACGGCCAGTCCCACGACGTCGAACTCCGGGCAGGACAGGTGGATCTGCTGGTAGACGCCCGGGTCCTCGATCCAGCGGTGGGGGTCGCCCGCGATGAGGGCCTGTCCGGTGACGGTCCGCTCACCGCTGACCAGCCAGCCGTTGCTGCCGGAGGTGCCGGGGCCGTCGGTGGCGAAGAGGCCCACGGCGTCCGTGCCCAGGTGGGCGGCGACCTGCTCGCGCCAGAGCTTGGAGGGGAACCCGGCGAAGAGGATGTGGACGGCGAGCCAGACACCGAGGGGGGTCCAGGGCTCCCAGCGGCCGGGGACGAGACCGGTGCGGGCGAACTCGGGGGCGATGGTGTCGGCCAGCCCCTCGTTGACCCCGTCGACGTACGCCCGTACCCACCGCGCCGTCCCGGCGTCCCGCCTCTCCAGATCCGCGAAACAGCGTCTGGCGGTGTCGTCGAGTCCGACCCGTCTCGCGAACAGGTCCCAGGCCAGGGCTTCCGCACCGAGGAAGGACGCCGAGGTGCCCTGCGCCCGGTGGCGGTCGACCTCCAGCTGCCAGGCCCGGTCGCGGGCGGTGACGAGTCCCTGCGCCCGGGCGAGCTCGACCGCGCCGCCCGCGCGCAGGTGCGGAATGCCCCAGGCGTCACGGTAGATCTCGACGGTCACGCTGTACCCCCTGTACCCTTTAGGTTAGCCTTGCCTAAGTCATGCTGTGGCCGGAATCGTACGCGAGGGGCTGAAACGCGATGGGGCAGGGGCGGGGTTGGGAGGGCGCGGTCCTCAAACTGCTGCGCGCGAAGGACTTCGAGTTCACGGTGACGGACGTCGAGGACGTCACCCCGGACTACCGGCGGCTGCGCTTCACCGACGGCGGTCTGCTGGCCGCGACCGGAGTGCATCCCACCATGTGGGTACGGCTGTGGTTCGACAACGCGGGCAAGCCGCACCAGCGGGCCTACACCCTGGTCGACCCGGATGCCGAGGCCGGTACGTTCGGCCTGGAGTTCGCCCTGCACGAGGGGTGCGCGAGCGACTGGGCCAGGGCGGCGAAACCGGGCGACACCATCGAGGCGACCGTCCAGGGCACCGGCTTCGAGCACCCCAGCCCGGCGCCCTCGCACGTCTTCGCCGTCGGCGACCCGGCCTCCCTCCCGGCCATCAACTCCCTCCTGGACGCCCTGGGTTCCGCCCCGGCCACCGTCTGGTTCGAGGGCGGCGACGACGACCTGCCGTTCCGTGCCGACCCGGACCGGCACGAGCTCCGGAAGGTGCCCCGCCGGGACTCCGGCGCCCACCTGGTCGACCGGGTGAGGTCGGACCTGCCCGGCCTGCTCCGGGACACGGCCGACCCCTACGTCTGGATCGCCTGCGACACGGCGACGACCCGGGCCCTGGCGGCGTACGTCCGCAAGGAACTGGGGCTGCCCAAGCAGCGGGTGCACGCGCTGGGCTACTGGCGGGCGACCTGAGCAGCGGCCGGGCCCGGCCCGGGGGATGATCGGGGCATGGACGTCACTCTTCACCTCGCGCAGGATCCCGAGGCCGACGCGCTGCTCGGCCGCAGCCCGCTCGCCGCGCTGGTCGGCATGCTGCTGGACCAGCAGGTCCCCATGGAGTGGGCGTTCAAGGGCCCGGCGACGATCGCCCGGCGGCTCGGCGCGGACGACCTGGACGCGCACGAGATCGCCGCGCACGAGCCGGAGGCCTTCGCCGCGCTGCTCTCCGAGAAACCGGCGGTGCACCGCTACCCGGGTTCCATGGCCAAGCGGATCCAGCAGCTGTGCCAGTACCTCGTCGAGCACTACGACGGTGACGCCGAGGCCGTCTGGAAGGACGTCGGCACCGGCAAGGACCTGCTGAAGCGCCTCGCGGAACTGCCCGGCTTCGGCAAGCAGAAGGCCCAGATCTTCCTCGCCCTGCTGGGCAAGCAGCTCGGGGTGCGCCCCACGGGCTGGCGCGAGGCGGCGGGCTCCTACGGCGAGCCGGACTCGTTCCGTTCGGTCGCCGACATCACGGGGCCCGAGTCGCTGGTCAAGGTGCGGGCGCACAAGCAGGAGATGAAAGCCGCGGCGAAGGCGGCGAAGGCCTCCGGCACGTAGGCCCCGGTCACCCGCCCCCTGGGTGACAGCCGGAAGCCGGCACGTCAGCCACCCGGGCCGCTCCAAGTGGCGGCCGTTCGCGGGCCGGTCGCAGCATGGACCATGACCGAGCCACCGAGCGGCTCCCCCGCGTGGGCCGAGCGAGCGGATCTCTCCGTCGGCGGGATGAACGGCGTGGCCCCCGCGGGGAATGACCTCCCGTGACCCCCGCACCGCAGCCGGTCCCCCGCGGCCCGCGCCGGCACGCCTGGCTGCGGGTGCTCGTCCTGCTGCTCGCCCTCCTCGTGCCGGGCGCCCACGCCGAGGCCCACTCGGGATGGACGGCCCCCGTCTCCGGGGAGAACACCACCGTCGAGTGCGACGTCCCCGACACAGCCCTGCGCCCACCGGCCCGTGGCGCCCGCCGCGTCGCCGTCCCACCGGGCCCGGCCCCGGTCCCGGACCCCGGACCCGCGCACGCCGCACAGCGGCCCCTGCCCGTACCGCCAGGTCTTCCGCCGCACGACCCACGCCCTCCGCGTTCCGCGGTTCTGCGCTGCTGACAGGACCGGCCGCGCCCCGGCCCGTCCGTCCCGCACGGGATCCAGGAAGAACGACGACGAACGGCGAGGAACCAGCCATGCTCCAAGACCCGTACGCGGTCCTGCGCGCCCTCCTGCGCGCGGAGGCCGCCCGCAGCACCCCCAAGCCCCACTCCCAGCCGGACACCCGCAAGCCGCCGCACCCCCCGAAGGGGAGCAGAGAAGACCGCGGCTGACCCACCGGGACGGCGCAGGCGTCGTGCGCCTCCGCCGTCCCGACGCCTGCGCCTTCTACCGCCTCCGCCGTCCCGAGCGACGCGCCGTGCCGAACAGTGACCGGGTGATCTCCCGCCCGATCTGCGTCCCCACCGACCGGGCCAGCGACCTGAAGACGCCGCTCCCGACCACCTGCTCCGCCATGGACGGCCGCTCCTGCGCCCGCCCGCGGCGTTCGGGTGCCGCGTCCCGCATCTCGTCGGGCCCCTTCGCGCCCCGGCCGCGCTCCAGCCGCTCGTAGGCCGACTCCCGGTCCACGGCCCGCGCGTACCGCTCGTACAACGGCGACCCGGCGACGGCCCGTTCCAGGGCCTCCTGCCCCAGCGGCCCCATCAGTGACTCGGGGGCCCGCAACCGGGTCGCGGCGACCGGGGTCGGGGCGCCCCTCTCGCTCAGCACCGTCACCACCGCCTCCCCCGTGCCCAGGTTCGTCAGCACCTCTTCGAGGTCGTAGGGCGACTTCGGGAAGGTCCGCACCGTGGCGCTGAGGGCCTTCTGGTCGTCGGGGGTGAAGGCCCGCAGCGCGTGCTGGACCCGGTTGCCGAGCTGGGCGAGGACCTCCGCCGGTACGTCCTTCGGGGACTGCGTCACGAAGAAGACCCCGACCCCCTTCGAGCGAATCAGGCGCACCGTCTGCGTGATCGACTCCAGGAACGCCTCGGAGGCGTCGTCGAAGAGCAGGTGCGCCTCGTCCAGGAAGAACACCAGCCGCGGCTTGTCGACGTCGCCGAGCTCGGGCAGGTCGTGGAAGAGGTCGGCGAGCAGCCACATCAGGAACGTCGAGAACAGCTGGGGCCGGTCCTGTACGGCGCTCAGCTCCAGGACCGAGACGATGCCGCGCCCGTCCTCACCCGTACGCAGCAGTTCGGCCGTGTCGAACTCCGGCTCCCCGAAGAAGCCGGACGCGCCCTGCGCCTCGAAGGCGGTCAGGGACCGCAGGATCACCCCGGCCGTGGCCGCCGAGAGCCCGCCGACCGACCTCAGCTCCGGCCGGCCCTCGTCGGAGGTCAGGAAGGTCACGACCGCCCGGAGGTCCTTCAGGTCGATCAGCTCCAGGCCCTTGCTGTCGGCGTAGTGGAAGATCAGCGCGAGCGACTGCTCCTGGGTCCGGTTCAGCCGCAGCACCTTGGCCAGCAGCACCGGCCCGAAGCCCGTGACCGTGGCCCGGACCGGGACACCGCGCCCGATGCCGCCGAGGGCGAAGTACTCGGCCGGGAAGCCGGTCGCCGCCCAGCGCTGGTGGACATCGGCGGCCCGGCCCTCGACCCGGGCGTGCGGCCGGCCCGGCGCGGCGATCCCGGACAGGTCGCCCTTGATGTCGGCCAGGAAGACCGGCACGCCCTGGGCGGACAGCTGCTCGGCGAGCAGCTGGAGCGTCTTGGTCTTGCCGGTGCCGGTGGCCCCGGCGACCAGCCCGTGCCGGTTGAGCACGGCCAGCGGCACCCGCACCTGCGCGTCCGGCAGGCACTGTCCGTCCCACAGCAGGGCACCCAGCTGCAGGGCCGGCCCCGGGAAGGCGTAGCCGGAACCGATCCGCAGGGCGTCCTGAGGGAGGGCGGCGGCGCGCCCGGACACCTCCGGGGCGGGGACCGACGGCATGGTCTCGCGGTCCGGCATATTCACGCCCCAGTTCCCGGTTCGTACCGCCTTGCGGGGTTTTTTTCAGCGTCGCACCTCGGCGCCATGGCTGCGCCCGGAAGGTCTTGACCGGTAGGCTTTCCGTGTGATCTTCAAGCGCATCGGAAACGGCCGGCCGTACCCCGACCACGGCCGGGAAAGCACCCGGCAGTGGGCGGACGTCGCGCCGCGCCCGGTCCGCCTCGATCAGCTCGTGACGACCAAGGGTCAGCTCGATCTGGAAACGCTGCTCGCCGAGGACTCGACGTTCTACGGCGACCTCTTCGCGCACGTCGTGAAGTGGCAGGGCGACCTGTACCTGGAGGACGGGCTGCACCGCGCGGTGCGGGCCGCGCTCCAGCAGCGCCAGGTGCTGCACGCGCGCGTGCTCGAGCTCGACTGACCGTTCGACTGATCCAGGCGGTCGCGGGTTGGCCCTTTCGGGTTCCGCCGGGCGGCGTCGAATGATCATCTAGTAGGCATCGCCGCCCGGGCGCACTACGCTGCGCTCATGAGCATGCTGACTCCCCCCGGCATGGGCGGCAAGTACCGCATCACGGGCAACAGGTACCCCAAGATGCGCCGGCCCCGGCGGCGCGGCAGGCTCGCCGTCCTGACCGTCGCGTCCGTCGTCGCCCTCGGTGTGGGCGGGTGGGGCACCCTGCAGCTCATCGACGTCTTCACCGGCGGCGGCGGAGAGGCTTCGGCGGCCGGCGACGGGACGGACTGCGGCGTCAGGACCAAGGCGAGCCCCTCGCCCAGCGCCAGGCCCCTGCCCGAGCCGCGCACGATCACCGTCAACGTGCTCAACGCCACCACCCGCGGCGGCCTGGCGAAGAAGACCGCCGACGAGCTCAAGAAGCGCGGCTTCAAGATCGGTGACGTGGGCAACGCGCCCCAGCAGTACGACAAGAAGGTCAAGGGCACCGGGCTCCTGCTCGGCCCCGCCGCCGCGCTCGACACCGCCCTGCCCGTGCTCGGCACCCAGCTCCCGGGCGCCGAACGGCGTACTGAGGCGGCCCGCAAGGGCGCCGCCGTCGACCTCCTCATCGGGGACGGCTTCAAGGAACTCGCGAAGAAGCCGGACGCCGACCGGGCACTGGCCGAGCTGGCCACGCCCGAGCCGGCGCCGACGACGAAGAAGGGGTGCTGAGAGACCCGTCCGGTCTACTCGGCGGTCCCGGGTCCTGAGAGAGCCGTCCGGTCTACTCGGCCGCCCCGTACATCCGGTCCCCCGCGTCCCCGAGGCCCGGCACGATGTAGCCGTGCTCGTTCAGCCGCTCGTCGACCGAGGCGGTCACGACCGTCACCGGCGTGCCCGCCAGCTCACGCTCCATGATCTCGACGCCCTCCGGCGCGGCCAGCAGCACCACGGCGGTCACGTCGTCCGCGCCACGCCGGATCAGCTCCCGGATCGCCGCGACCAGCGTGCCGCCGGTGGCGAGCATCGGGTCGAGCACGTAGACCTGACGTCCCGACAGGTCCTCCGGCATCCGCGTCGCGTACGTGGAGGCCTCCAGCGTCTCCTCGTTGCGGATCATGCCGAGGAAGCCCACCTCGGCGGTCGGCAGCAGCCGGACCATGCCGTCCAGCATGCCGAGCCCGGCACGCAGGATCGGCACCACCAGCGGCCGCGGGTGCGACAGCTTGACGCCCGTGGTCCGCGCGACCGGCGTCTGGATGTCGACCTGTTCGGTGCGCACGTCACGCGTGGCCTCGTAGGCGAGCAGGGTGACCAGCTCGTCGGCGAGACGGCGGAAGGTCGCGGAGTCGGTGCGCTGGTCGCGCAGCGTGGTGAGCTTGTGGGCGACCAGAGGGTGGTCGACGACGTGGAGACGCATGTCCACAACATTAACCGGGCGGGGTGCCCAGGACCGCACGGCAAGCCCGCCGTCCGGCCGTCACCCGGTCGCCGGAGTCAAACCGCCCGTCCGGGGGAAAGCGGAAAGGACGGATAGGGGTGGTGAACCTGATGCCCGACCGGAAATTCCGAGACGATCCACTGCCGCGCACCTGGCCGGGGACGGGCCCGACGCCCGACCGGACGGACGGGACCGACGAGTCCGAGGCCGAGCGGCGCCGGCGTCGCGCCCGGTTCCTGCGCGATCTGGCCGAGGCCCGGGCGCTGCGCGACCGCGTCCAGCCGCGCCGCGCCAAGACGGCCCGGCTGCGGCACGCCATGCGCATGCGCACCTTCCGCTGGTAGGAAACGGGTGAGGAAACCCCCGGCAAAGATCGCGAACCGCGCGGAGATTGTCGCGGGTGACCGTGCGTGGAGCGGGGCAAAGCCGCGTACGATCCGCAGGTGGCGGCAACGGGCGTGCGAGCGGAACTGCCGGACACAGGGAGCCGAAGACGTCCCCTGAACGCCTTGTTTCTGCCACGATTCCGAGTGGGTGGGGCTCGGACGAGCACTCCCCGCCCGTAACCTCCGCCGGGGGGACCCCCAACCGGCACGCCTATGACCAGTGGGAGAGTCACGGTGTACTTCGCCGCACTGCTCGCGCGCACCGAAGACGGGTGGGAAGCGAGCGACACAGAGCTCGACGATGTGGAAACCCTGTCGGATCTCGCCGACCTGGCCCGTGAAGCCTCCCCCGACGAGGACACGGTGCTCGTGCTCATCGAGCAGGAGGACGCCTGGTTCGGCGTCGTCCGCGTGGACGGCGAGGAGGACCCTCGCATCTACGTCTCGGACGCCGCCGCCGCTGCCCGCAGCAGCTACGGCGAGATTCTGCTGACCGACGAGCTGCTCGGCCGCGATCCGGACGACGGGGACGACCTCGACGCCCTCGACCTCGACGGCACCGAGGACGGTGAGTCCGACGGGGACGACGAGGACGCCGAGGGCGGCTCCGGGCCCGCCGGCTCCGCCGAGTCCGTACCGCACGGCCCGGTCGGCGACGCGCTGATCCTGGACGACCTGGGCGTGAGCGAGAAGCAACTGCGCCTGATGTCGACGGACGCCGTCACCGAGATCGCCGAGTCCCTGGGCGCCTCGGAGACCCTGGAGGCCGTCCGCTGACCGGTCGTGGCAGCGCCAGAGCGCCGGATCCGGTCCGCGACCCCTGGCGGCCCGCGATGCGACTCGCCCTGGACGAGGCCGCCGTGGCCGTCCGGGGCGGGGACGTCCCCGTCGGTGCCGTCGTCCTGGCCCCGGACGGCACGACCGTGCTGGCGGCCGGGCACAACGAACGCGAGGCCGGCGGCGACCCCACGGCCCACGCGGAGCTGCTCGCCCTGCGGCGGGCCGCGGCCGCCCTCGGCGCGTGGCGGCTCGCCGGCTGCACCCTCGTGGTCACGCTGGAGCCCTGCACGATGTGCGCGGGCGCGATCCAGCAGTCCCGCCTCGACCGGCTCGTCTACGGCGCCCGCGACGAGAAGGCCGGCGCGGCCGGCTCCCTGTGGGACCTCGTCCGGGACCGGCGGCTCAACCACCGGCCCGAGGTGATCGAGGGCGTGCTCGCCGAGGAGTGCGCCGGGCTGCTCACCGACTTCTTCCGCGGTCGCTGAATACCGATTTCAAAGCACGCTGCTCCGTGCTGTAAGGTCTCCCTCGGTAGCGTGTCCGAGCGGCCGAAGGAGCTCGCCTCGAAAGCGAGTGTGGCGCAAGTCACCGAGGGTTCAAATCCCTCCGCTACCGCTTGTGAAGGGCCCCGTCGTCAGACGGGGCCCTTCGTGCGCTCAGGCTCTTCGTGCGATCTGCCCCTTCGGGTGATCGGCCCTTCGTGCGATCATGTGCGCTGCATGGGGCAACAGTGACTGGGGAGGCCGCGGTGGCGGTGAACGCGAAGAAGGTCGCCGTCTACGTCGTCGTGGTCTTCGTGATGTACGTGATCGTCACGGACCCGCAGACGGCGGCCGACTACGTCCTCATAGGGTTCCAGGGCATCTCGGACGCCGCCGGGGCCCTCGGGGACTTCGCGACGTGGGTCGCCAAGGGAGGAAAGTGATGATCCGCCATCTGGTGCTCTTCAAGCTGAACGAGGGCGTCGAGCGCGACGACCCCCGGGTCGTGAAGGGCGTCGAGGCCTTCCGTGCGCTCGGCGGCAAGATCCCGGAACTGCGTTTCTGGGAACTCGGCTGGAACGTCAGCGACCGCCCCATCGCCTACGACTTCGCCATCAACTCGGCCTGCGACGACGCGGACGCCCTGCGGCGGTACGTGGAGCACCCGGACCACCAGGCCGGGGTCGCGCTGTGGCGTGAGTTCGCCACGTGGGTGATCGCGGACTACGAGTTCTGAGACCTGCTGCACCACCGGCCGCTTCCGCCCCCTGCCCCCCGGCAGGGGGCTCTTCTGTTGCGTGGGGAGCGGCGCGGCTTTCATCACTCAACACGTACTTATGAGGTGCTTGCACACGTAGTGCATGTCTTGTGATGCTATGACCGCTTTTGATGGAAGCGTTGACGGATGAGTTGACGATGACGAGGTGGAGTTGACCGTGCTGGCCAGTACCGCACCTCAGGCACCGTCCCCTCAGGCACCGCCCCCTCAATCTCCGCCCGCGTCCTCCCAGGCGTCGTCCCCTCCGGCAGGGCCTCCTCACGCCGCACCCCAGCGGAGCAGTCGTGGCGCCGACACCCGGGCCCTTACCCAGGTCCTCTTCGCGCAGCTCAAGGAGCTCCAGCCGGGCACCCCGGAGCACGACCGCGTACGCGGGGCGCTCATCGAGGCGAACCTCCCGCTCGTGCGCTATGCGGCCGCCCGCTTCCGCTCCCGCAACGAGCCCATGGAGGACGTCGTCCAGGTCGGCACGATCGGGCTCATCAACGCCATCGACCGCTTCGACCCGGACCGGGGCGTGCAGTTCCCGACGTTCGCGATGCCGACCGTCGTCGGCGAGATCAAGCGGTACTTCCGCGACAACGTCCGCACGGTCCACGTGCCGCGCCGGCTGCACGAGCTGTGGGTACAGGTCAACAGCGCGACCGAGGACCTGACGACCTCCTTCGGACGCACCCCGACGACCGCGGAGATCGCCGAGCGGCTGCGCATCACCGAGGACGAGGTGCTGTCCTGCATCGAGGCCGGGCGGTCGTACCACGCGACCTCCCTGGAGGCCGCGCAGGAGGGCGACGGGCTGCCGGGACTGCTGGACCGGCTCGGCTACGAGGATCCCGCGCTGGACGGCGTGGAGCACCGGGATCTCGTCCGGCACCTGCTCGTCCAGCTGCCCGAGCGGGAGCAGCGGATCCTGCTGCTGCGCTACTACAGCAATCTCACGCAGTCTCAGATCTCCGCGGAACTCGGCGTCTCGCAGATGCACGTGTCACGGCTACTCGCGCGTAGCTTCCAGCGGTTGCGTTCTGCGAACCGGATCGAGGCATAACCGCAAACGCGAGCGAGAGGTCACCGCGGGGAGGGAATCGCTCATCAGGGCGGTTGCCGACAGTTGAAAGCCGAAAAGCCGTCAGACCCCTTGTTTGCAGGGCGTATTCGCGTCTCAGATGTCGACATGTCACTACAGCGTGTTGCCGACATGTGACATTCTGCGGGAAGCGCGTTTGCCGGAGCTTCGGCTCCGGTATTCAGGTGAAGGCTGCGTTCCTCAGGCGGGGGCGTTCGCCGCGACCGTCCCGCGACCCAAAGGGGGTGGCATGTCCGTAGAACAGGGCAGCTCGAAGGTGCTCACGCTCGCGGAGAGCGAGACAGCTCCCCATGCTCTCGACTCACTCGGCTCCATCGATGACGTACCGGCCCTCCCGGCCGAGCCCGTTCCGGTCCTTCCGGCTGCGGGCGCCATCGACACCCGCACCCTGTCCCGCTCCCTGTTCCTGCGGCTGGCCGCGCTCGACGAGGACAGCCCCGAGCGTGGTTACGTCCGTGACACGCTCATCGAGCTCAACCTCCCGCTCGTGCGGTACGCCGCCGCGCGGTTCCGGTCCCGGAACGAGCCGATGGAGGACATCGTCCAGGTCGGCACGATCGGGCTGATCAAGGCGATCGACCGGTTCGACTGCGAACGGGGCGTGGAGTTCCCTACGTTCGCGATGCCGACGGTGGTCGGGGAGATCAAGCGGTTCTTCCGGGACACGTCGTGGTCGGTGCGGGTGCCGCGGCGGCTGCAGGAGCTGCGGCTCGCGCTGACCAAGGCCAGTGACGAGCTCTCGCAGAAGCTGGACCGGTCGCCTACGGTGACCGAACTGGCCGCTGTGCTCGGGGTGTCCGAGGAGGACGTCGTCGACGGGCTGGCGGTGGGGAACGCGTACACCGCGTCCTCGCTGGACTCGCCGGCGCCGGAGGACGACGGTGGCGAGGGGTCGCTGGCGGACCGGCTGGGGTACGAGGACACCGCGCTGGAGGGTGTGGAGTACCGGGAGTCCCTGAAGCCGTTGCTGGCGAAGCTGCCGCCCCGTGAGCGGCGGATCATCATGCTGCGGTTCTTCGCGAACATGACGCAGTCGCAGATCGGCGAGGAGGTCGGCATCTCGCAGATGCACGTCTCCCGACTGCTGACCCGGACGCTGGCGCAGCTCCGGGAAGGCCTGATCTCGGACTGAGCCGGCCCGCCGGAGGGCTGGTCCTGACGGAGGACTGGGGCGCGGTCTTTGGGCCGCGCCCTATGTCTGTGCCGGTTCGGTGGGGGTTCGCGTCTGCGCGTGGCGCCGGGTGTGGGTCGGGGCCGCGCCGGGGGGCGTCCGTCCTCGGAACGTCGCGATGGGGTTGCGTGCCGACTGACTGTGCGTCGACGCGACAACCGCTGCGGGCGGACACCCCCCGACACGGCCCCTTCTCGCCGTACGCGGGTGCGGGTCCGCTCAGCCTGCGGGCATGCGTGCCGCCTGGGGCGGCACGGGTGGGCGCAGGCGGCACCCCGCTCCGCCGGGCTGCGGACCCACCCGGCCTCAGCCACGACCCCGAGCACCTGGAAACTTGGCCCGGCTCGGAAACCCGCCGTAAGTGCTACGCCAGCGCCAGCCAGGCCGCCGCCGCGATGACCGCCACAGCGGCCACGACGCCGAGGATGAGGCCGATGCGCGGGCCGCTGCTGGACGGTGCTGCCGCCTGACGGCCCTGCGGGGCCTCGTCGACGAACGCGCGGAACATCTGGGTGCTGCCGGCGGGGTCGTGATTGCCCTGCGGGGCCTGGTTGTTAGCCATGGCCCGAGACCCTAGCGAAAACGCCGGGGCTCCCCAAGTGGGGGTAGGGGTTCCGTTTGGGGGTGAGTGACCCCTCCCGCCGGGCTCGCCACCAGCATGTTTACTGCCGCAATACTTGCCTTTGCCAAGTTTTGGCTCCGCACCCCCCCCATTTATTTGCCTGCAGCAACCAACAGCTCCTATGGTTGCTTAAAGCAACGAAAGCGGGAGGTGTCATGGCCGAAAAGGCGCAGTACGAAGAGCTGGTCCGTCAGTTCAGCGCCTTCGGCGCCGTGAAGCGGGAGCTCGGGCGGATCATGCCCGCCGAGTGCCCCGGCGGGTCGGCGGCCGTTCTGACCCTGCTGGGCCGTCACGGCGACATGCGCATGAGCAAGCTCGCCGAGCTGATGGCGGTGGACATGTCGGTCACCAGCCGCCACGTCGCCCACGTCGTGGCCCGGGGCTGGGTCGAGCGCTCCCCCGACCCGGCGGACAAACGCTCACGCATCCTGCGCCTCACGCCCGCGGGCCTCACACAGCTCGACGAGCTGTCCCGGCGGACCACCGAGGTCCTCGCCGAGCGACTGAGCGACTGGACCGACGAGGAGGTCGGCCGGCTCACGGACCTCATGGCGCGGCTGCGGGAGAGCTTCGACTGCCGTCCCGGGACCCGGGCCGCACCGCCCGCTTTCGAAGAGACCACCCGTACACCCGCAAGCACGTAAGAAAAGGAAGCCCATGGCAACGACCACACCAGCCGGTGTGCGGGCTCATGCCAAGCACGGGGGAGGCTCCCACGGCTCCTCCGGCGACGGCGCTCCCATGACGCACCGGCAGATCATGGAGGCCCTCACCGGCCTCCTGCTCGGCATGTTCGTCGCGATCCTGTCGTCGACGATCGTCTCCAACGCCCTGCCCCGCATCATCGGCGACCTCGGTGGCGGCCAGAGCGCCTACACCTGGGTCGTCACCGCGTCCCTGCTGACGATGACGGCCTCCACCCCGCTGTGGGGCAAGCTCGCCGACCTGTTCTCCAAGAAGCTGCTGATCCAGCTCGCGCTGGTCGTCTTCGTGCTGGGTTCGGCGGCGGCCGGCATGTCGCAGAACCCGGGCATGCTCATCACCTTCCGCGCGGTCCAGGGCATCGGCATGGGCGGTCTGTCCGCCCTGGCCCAGATCATCATGGCGGCGATGATCTCGCCGCGTGAGCGCGGCCGTTACAACGGCTACCTCGGCGCGACCTTCGCCACCGCCATGGTCGGCGGCCCGCTGGTCGGCGGTGTCATCACCGACACCGACTGGCTCGGATGGCGCTGGTGCTTCTACGTCGGCGTGCCCTTCGCGGTGATCGCCCTGATCGTGCTGCAGAAGACCCTGCACCTGCCCGTCGTGAAGCGGAAGGTCAAGGTCGACTGGGCCGGCGCCTTCTTCATCACCGCGGCCGTCTGCCTGCTGCTGATCTGGGTGACCTTCGCCGGTGACAAGTACGACTGGCTCTCCTGGCAGACGTACGCGATGGTCGGCGGCTCCGTGGTGCTGCTGGCGCTGTTCGTCCTCGTCGAGGCGAAGGCGAGCGAGCCGATCATCCCGCTGCGGCTGTTCCGCAACCGCACCATCACGCTGGCCTCCGTGGCCTCCCTGTTCGTCGGCGTCGCGATGTTCTCCGGCACCGTCTTCTTCAGCCAGTACTTCCAGCTGGCGCGGGACAAGTCGCCGACGATGTCCGGTGTCATGACGATCCCGATGATCGCGGGTCTCTTCGTCTCCTCCACCGTCTCCGGGCAGGTCATCACCCGGACCGGGCGCTGGAAGGGCTGGCTGCTGGCCGGCGGTGTGCTGGTGACGGCGGGCCTCGGTCTGCTGGGCACGATCCGGTACGACACCGAGTACTGGCACATAGCGATCTTCATGGCGCTGATGGGCCTCGGTATCGGCATGATGATGCAGAACCTGGTGCTCTGCACGCAGAACCAGGTGGAGCCGGGCGACCTGGGCGCCGCCAGCTCCACGGTGACCTTCTTCCGGTCCCTGGGCGGTGCCGTGGGCGTCTCGGCGCTCGGCGCGGTCCTGGGCAACAAGATCACCGACTACGTGAAGGACGGCCTCGCCGACCTCGGCCCGAAGGGCGCGTCCCTCGGTCACGCCGGCACCGGCGGTGGCGGCATCCCCGACCTCGACGCGATGCCCGCGCCGATCCGCACCATCGTGGAGAGCGCCTACGGCCACGGCGTCGCGGACGTCTTCCTCTACTCGGCCCCGATGGCGCTGCTGGCCCTGCTGGTGTCGCTGTTCATCAAGGAGGTCCCGTTGAAGACGAAGGGCGGGCTGGCGCAGGCCGCCGAGTCCGAGACTCCTGCCGTGGCTCCCGCCACGGAGAAGAGCGAGAAGAACGCGCCGAGCTGGGCCGTGGCCGAGGCCGAGGCAGAGGCCGGGCCTGAAGGTACCCAGCGGCTCGCCGTCGTCGCCGCGGCTGACCGTCCGGTGGAGACCTCCGGTGTCCCCGTCCGCGGGTTCGTCCGCGGGAACGAGTCCGCGCCCGTGCCGCAGGCCGCCGTCACGTTGATCTCGCTGGGCGGGCGTCAGCTGGGCCGGTCGGTGGCGCAGGCCGACGGCTCGTACGCCGTCGACGCCCCGGGCGCCGGATCGTACGTCCTGATCGCTTCCGCCGACGGCTTCCAGCCGCAGGCCTCCACGGTCGTGGTGAACGGCGAGCCGGTCTCCTACGACATCCTGCTCAGCGGCACCAGCGGGCTCACCGGCCTGGTGCGGGCCGCCGAGAGCGGGCAGCCGGTCAAGGACGCCATGGTCATCGTGACGGACGTGCGCGGCGACCTGCTGGCCAACGGGACCACGGGTGAGCAGGGCGAGTTCTCCTTCGCCGAGCTGGTGCCGGGGGCGGTGACCGTCGCGGTGAACGCCGCCGGGTACCGGCCGCGTGCCCTGCCCGTCGAGGTGGGCGGCACCGGAGTCACCCGGGTCGAGATCGACCTGGACTCCGGCGCCCGCGTCCAGGGTGTCGTCCGCGCCCCGCACGGCCCGCTGGCCGACGCCCGGGTGACGCTGGTCGACCAGGCGGGCAACGTCGTCGGCTCGGCCACGACCGGGGCGGACGGGGCGTACGCCTTCACCGACCTGGACGGCGGCGAGTACACCGTCATCGCCACGGGTTACCCGCCGGTGGCCACCGCCCTGACGGTCGCGGGCGCCGGCACCGACGCCCACGACATCGAACTCGCCCACCCCGGCGAGTAGTCCGGCCCCGGCCCGTGGCAGCGGGGCGCGCTCTGAGCGGAGGTGCGCCCCCTGTCACGGGCCGGTTCGTTTTTCAGAGGAGTTGGGTGAGATGGGACTGACCGCGAGGATCCGTACCCGCGATGGATGGGCCGTGTCGCACGCGGTCGTCACGGTGGCGGACACGACCGGCGCGCAGGTGCTGCGGGCCGAGGCCGACGCGGAGGGCGCCGTGCGGGACGCGACGCCCATGGAGGCGGGGGCGTACACCGTCATCGTCACGGCTGTGGGCTATGCGCCCGCGGCCTCGAGCGTGATCGTCACCGCGAGCGGGCGGGCCGAGGTCGGCACGGTGACGCTGGCCCGGCAGGGCGGCACCGAGCTGCCGCCGCCCGGGCCGTGGACCGTCGACCCGGTGCACTCCAGCGTGGCCGCCGTGGCCCAGCACCTGGGCATCTCCAGCGTGCACGGCCGGTTCACGGAGTTCTCCGGCGCGATCGAGATCGCCCCGGACGACGTCACCAAGTCCCGGGTGGAGGCGGTGATCCGGGCCGCGTCGGTCGACACCGGCAACGGCATGCGCGACGGGCACCTGAAGTCTGCGGACTTCCTGGACGTCGAGCGGTTCCCGGAGATCACCTTCCGGTCGACGGGGCTGACGGCGGCCGGCTCCGACCGGTGGACCGTCCACGGCGAGCTGGGCATGCACGGGGTCCTGCGGCCCGTGGACCTGGACCTGGCCTACCTCGGGACGGGCCCCGACCCGTGGGGCGGCACCCGGGCGGCGTTCCGTGCGACGACCGAACTGCACCGCGAGGACTTCGCGATGCACTACAACCAGGTCCTGCAGGCAGGCATCGCCGCCGTCGGCACCACGCTGCAGGTGGAGCTGGACATCCAGGCCGTGCAGGGTGAGTCACTTCCGGCCGCGTGAGTCCGGGGCGGACACCCGCGCCACCAACTGGCCGCACAGATCCCGGAGCTTGATGTTCCGGTCCTGCGAGGCCCGGCGCAGCCGCTCCAGCGCTACCTGCGCGTCGATCCGCTCCCCGGCCATCAGGATGCCGATCGCCTGGTCGATGACGCTGCGCGAGAGCAGCGCGGTGCGCACGTCGGCCGCCGACTGGTGCCGGCGCTCGATGCGCAGTGCCACGTCGATCGCGTCCCCGGCCCGGGTCGCGAAAGCCCGGGCCGCGTCCCGGCCCGGGTCCAGGGCATGAGCCCGCAGTCCGTAGAAGTTGAGCGCCGCGCCCTTCTCGCTCTCGACGACGACCGGCACCGCCAGCACACAACGGACGCCCACGGACAGCGCGTATGGCGCGTAGTCGGGCCAGCGGGACTCCTCGGCGAGATCCGGGGCGTACTGCTCCTCGCCGGTCTCGGCCGCGTCGACGCAGGGCCCCGCGCCGTTCTCGTACTGGCGCAGGTCCAGGCCGCTGGGCATGCCGTCACTGCCGGCCAGGGTGAGCAGCCGCCCGGCGCGGCGCACGGTGATGCTGCACGCGTCGGCGCCGGGCACGTCCTGCACCGCGCGGTCGGTCATATCGCGCAGCAGGGTGTCGAGACCGCTGCTGCGCACCATCGCCTGGTCCAGCGTGTCGGACGTCTCTGAGCTCATGACCGTACGGGTATCCCGACACCACCCGAACACGCCCCCGACGTGACTGCCCCCGGCTCAGACGGAGTTGCCGCCCACGATCCGGCGGGCGAGGTCGCGCAGTTTCACGTTCTCCCGCTGGGAGGCCCGCACCAGGCTCTCGAAGGCCGCGGTCGCGTCGATGGCCTGGCGTTCCATCAGGATGCCGGTGGCCTGGCCGATCAGGTCCCGGGTGTGCATGGCCTCGGTGAGCTGCTCGCGCACGGTCGCGGAGTCCAGGGCGATGCTGACGTGCGCGCTGAACAGCCGGCCGATGCGCGTGGCCTCCTCGTCGAAGGCGCCCGGTTTGCGCGCGTAGGCCGTGAGCACGGTCAGTCGGCGGCGGTCGGCACGCAGCCGCAGCGACAGCGCCGAGCGCAGCCCCAGGGTCGCCAGCACGTCCCAGCCGTCGTCGGCCTCGCTGTCCGTTATCCGCGCGATCGGGCTGTTCCACAACTGGTCCCACAGCCCGTGCTGTTCGCGGCCGGTGTGCCGGGCCTCGGCGGAGCGCACGGCCTCGTCGGTCCAGGCCAGCGTGCGGAGCTTGTTGCCGCGCTCGATGACCGAGATCCCGGCGTGCTCGGCCCCGGGCATGAGATGCACGGCCAGCCGGACCGCCGTGCGCAGGGTGCTGTGGGGTGTGAGGGTCTCGTGCAGTTGCTGAGAAGCCACCGTGAGAGCTTCGGCCAGCTCGACGCCAGCCGGAAAACGGGGCAAATCAGGAAACTCGGACGCAGCCACCACGAACCTCTTCGGCATGCACGGCCATGGCCGTGCGCAGGAGAGCTCCGCAGCACATTCCCGACTGCGAGCACAGGACGGACAGCACTCTAACTGTTCGGTTGCCTCCAGGTGACGCCCGGCCGATGCCGCCACGGGGAGCTTTCGCCGCCCGCCCCCCGCATGGTGGAATGGCCTTCGGGTCAGGAAGCGGCCTTACCGGAATCCGGACGAACGTCTGCCAGGTGAGCCGTGACCCTCTTCACGAATCCCACAGAACCGCGCGACCTCCCCGGCCGCGTCCATCTCACCCTGCCCGCCGAGATCGACTTCTGCAACGCGGGGGAGCTGCTGCCGCTCGTCCTGTCCGCGGCCCGGGCCCACGGCGACCGTCTGGACGTCCTCGTCCTCGACCTGACCACGACCTCCTTCATGGACTCCCAGGGCATCCGCCTCGTCAACGACGTACGGGGGCGGCTCGGCCCCGGGGTGGCCGTGCGTCTGGTGGCCCGGCCCGAGGGCGTCACGAGCCGGGTCCTGGAGCTGACCGGGATGCGCCGGGACGTGCCCGTGTACGACAACCTCGCCGAAGCCCTGGCGTCGTAGGCTGCCGCACATGGCACCGAACATCGCGACGAACACCCGCGTCTCACTGGACGAGTTGCTCGACTTCGTACGCCCCCGGCACCACGCGATCCTGCTGACCCGGCGGGCCGACGGCAGCCCTCAGGGCTCCCCGCTGACCTGCGGTGTCGACGACTCCGGCCGGATCGTCGTCTCCACCTACCCGGAGCGCGCCAAGACCCGCAACGCCAAGCGGGATCCGCGCGTGAACCTGCTCGTGCTCAGCGACGACTGGGACGGCCCCTGGGTCCAGATCGACGGCACGGCCGAGGTCGTCGACTCCCCCGACTCCGTCGAACCGCTCGTGGAGTACTACCGGAACATCGCCGGTGAGCACCCCGACTGGGACGAGTACCGCGCGGCCATGATCAAGCAGGGCAAGTCGATCATCCGGATCACGCCGGAGCGGTGGGGTCCGGTGGCGACCGGAGGGTTCCCGGCGCGGCTGGTGGAGGGCGAGTAGGCCGGGGCTGACGAAGGGGGAGGGCCCCGGGGGGCTCCTGAGCCGGGGGCCTGGCTCAGGAGCGGGCGACCATCGTCTCGATGCCGGCGATCAGCAGTTCCAGCGCGAACTCGAAGTCCCGCTCCAGCATCTCCGCCACGGTCTCCCCGCCGCGCGCCTCCATGAGCTTCTGCGACTCCCGCATGACGTCCGCGGCCTGGGGGGCCTCGGTCGCCATGCTCACGGCGTCCTGGAAATACTCGTCCATGGTCATGCCGACGGCCGCGGACCGGGTGGAGAGATGGCCCTCGAGCGTGCCGTAGCCGTAGACGAACTGGAAGACGGCCGAGATCCCGCTCGTCAGCCGTTGCGCGGGCAGCCCCGTCCTGCGCATGACGCGTTGCACGACCCTGGAGAAGGCCAGGTTGTTCGGGCCGATGTTGAGGAAGGTGCCGACCAGCTGGGACACCCAGGGGTGCCCCACCAGCAGCGTCCGGTACTCCCGGGCGAGCCCCCGCACCTGGTTTCTCCAGTCCTCGCCGGCGTCCGGATCGGGCAGCCGCATCTCGCCCATGACCTCGTCCAGGGCGAGTTCGAGCAGGTCGTCCTTGGTGTCGACGTACCAGTAGACGGACATCGCGGTGACGTCCAGCTCGCCGGCCAGCCGCCGCATGGAGAACTTGGCCAGCCCCTCGGCGTCCAGCAGCCGCACGGTGACCTCGATGATCCGGTCCCGGTCGAGCCCCGAGGGCTGCCCGCCACCGCGCCGCCGGTGCGCCTTGCCCTCCAGCCAGACACTGGACCGCGCGGCCTTCTCGGCTGCCTTAGCCATGGCGCACCTTCCTCGACCTCTTGCTGCCGATCATGCTAGGCGCCCCGAGGGGCGCGGGGAACCGCGCGACCAGCCACAACCGGTCCGCAGCCGCCCCCACTGCCCGGCCACCGTGCTCCTAGGCGGATTCTGCCCGCTCGGCCCGCCGGAGCAACGCCGCCGCGACCAGGCCGCCCGCCAGCACCGCGACCGCCCCCACCAGCTGACTGGTCTCGAGACCGGAGGCGAACGCGTCGGAGATCCGGGCCTTCTCCGCGGCCGAGTCGGCGGAGGCCAGCGCCGCCGGCAACGACGCCGCGGAGACGGCCACCAGCGAGGCGAACCGGGAGTTGAGAACCGCACCGAGCACCGCGACACCCAGCCCGTTGCCGAACTCGGCGAGGGTTCCGTTGATCCCCGCTCCGACCCCCGCCTTCTCCGGCGGAATCGCGCCCATGATCGCGTTGGCCATCGCCGGCATGGACAGCGCCACACCCGCACCCATCACGACCAGGCCGAGCATCATCCCGCCGTACCCGTGCCCGCCGAGCAGGGCGATCGCGGCCAGCCCCGCCGACACCAGGGTCATGCCGAGCGCGATGGCCGCCGGCGTCCCGGCCTTCAGCACCAGCTTCGCCCCGACCCCCGTGAAGTTGAGCGCCACGACGGTCAACGCCAGCGGTGCCGTCCGCAGCCCGGCGTCCAGCGGTTCGTACCCGAGGACGAACTGCAGGTGCTGCGTGAGCAGGAACAGCGACCCGGTCATGCCGAACGCCACGAGGATCGCACCCGCGACCGCCCCCACGAACTTCTGGTTGCGGAAGAAGTGCATGTCGAGCATCGGGTGCTCGGTCCGCAGCTCCCACAGCACGAACAGGCCGAGCACGACCAGGCCGATCAGCGCCGAGACCAGCACCTGCGCGGAGGTCCAGCCGTGCTCGGGCCCGGTGATGATCGCGTAGACGACGGCCGTCATGCCGATCGTCGACAGGACGGCGCCGAGCAGGTCGGGCCGGTCACCGGCCTTGTGCTTCGACTCCGGCACCAGCGCGGCGACCGCTACCAGGCCCAGTACCGCGACCGGGATGTTGATGAGGAAGATCGCGCCCCACCAGAAGTGGTTCAGCATCACACCGCCGATCAGCGGCCCGGCCGCGAACCCGAGCGAACTGACCGTCGACCACAGCGCGATCGCCTTCACCCGCTCCTTGTCGTCGAAGATCTGCACGACGACGGCGAGAGTCGTGGTCATCAGCAGCGCGCCGCCGACACCCATGCCCGCACGGGCCGCGATCAGTTGGCCCGGGCTCTCGGACAGCCCGGCCGCGAGCGATCCCACGCCGAAGATCGCGAGGCCCGACATCAGCATCAGCTTGCGGCCGTAGCGGTCGGCGGAGTTGCCCGCGGTGAGGAGCAGGCCGGACTGCACCAGGGAGTAGGCGTTCATCATCCACTGGACGTCGGCGGTCGAGGCGTCCATCTCGCGGGTGAGCGAGGGGATGGCCACATTCAGAATCGTGTTGTCGAGCAGCACGGTGAGCTGCGCCAGGCAGATGACACCGAGAATCAGCCAGCGCTGGGGGTGGCCGCCCTGCACGGACTCGGGCACGGCCTTTTCCTGGGGGGACGTCGTCATGCTGTACACCGTAGAACACTCTCCTATACGGCGTACAACAGGGTTTCGGAGGGGACGGTGAAGGGCGGTGCCTTTCGGTCACCGCCCTTCGTCCGGTCAGGGCCGTGTCAGCTGCTCGTCTTCCGGGTGAGGTCGTAGAACGTGGCCGAACCGGCGGTGACCTTCTCGAAGTTGGCCTCGACCCAGGAGGTGATCCCGGAAGCGGTGCCGTCGCCGTTTCCACCCATGCCGCCGCCCATGCCGCCCGAGGCGATGAAGTAGTGGATCTTTCCCTCCGCCACGTACTGCTTGAACCGGGCCAGGGTCGGGGACGGGTCGGAGCCGTTGAAGCCGCCGATGGCCATCACCGGGTCGCCGGTGGAGAGCTGGTAACTCGCGGCGTTCTGGGCCCCGATGGCCGCCGCGGCCCAGGTGTACCGGTCGGCGTCGGCCTCCAGCAGTTTCCTGGCCTCGGAGCTGACACTGGCGCCGTTGAGCAGACCGCCGGCACCGCCACCGCCGCCCATGCCTTCCATACGGCCGCCGTCGCCGTTCTGCCGGTTCTGGCCTTGCTGGTTCTGGCCGCCGCCCGGGAATCCGCCGCCGGGGAAGCCGTTGCCCTGCTGTCCCTGCCCCTGCGTGTTGCCGTTGCCGTTCTGCTGGTTCTGGCCGCCGCCCGGAAACCCGCCGCCCGGGAACCCGCCGCCGGGGAAGCCGCCACCGCCCGGGCCGCCGCGGCCGCCCGCGACCGCCGGACCCGCCGTGACGATCGAGCCGGTGTGCCCCTCGTTCACGGTGGTGAGGGTGTACGCCGCCGGACCGGCCAGCGCGGCGACGAGGCCCAGCCCGGCCGCCCCCAGGGCCAGTCGGCGGCCGAGCCGGCCGGCGAAGATCAGGCCGAGGGCCGCCGTCAGACCGCCGATCAGGACGAGCCACTTGAGCCACGGCAGGTAGTCGGAGGAACGGTTGAGCAGGACGTACCCCCAGGCCGCGGTCGCCGTCGTCGCGGCGGCCAGGGTCAGCGAGGCCCACGCCTTGCCGCGCCGGTCCCAGAGCAGCGTCGCGCCCATGCCGACCAGCGGGGCGACGTAGGGGGCGAGGGCCACCGTGTAGTACTCGTGGAAGATGCCCTGCATGTAGCTGAAGACCAGCAGGGTGGTGAGCAGCGCGCCGCCCCAGACGAGGAACGAACCGCGGGTCACCGACGTGCGCTTCGCCTTGCGGGTGGCCACCAGCCCCGCCGCGAGCAGGATCAGCGCGGCCGGGATCAGCCAGGAGATCTGGCCGCCGATCGAGGAGCCGAACAGCCGGTCCCAGCCGGTCTCGCCCCAGTTGCCGCCGCCGTTCCCGCCGCCACCGCCGCCTCCGACGCTGCCGGTCTCATCGCCGTTGAGGCGGCCCAGGCCGTTGTAGCCGAAGGTCAGTTCCAGGAAGCTGTTGTTCTGCGAACCGCCGACGTACGGGCGGGAGGAAGCGGGCCACAGTTCGACGATCGCGACCCACCAGCCGCCGGAGACGACGATCGCGGCGAGACCGGCGGCCAGTTGGCCGATCCGCTTCTTCACCGTCACCGGCGCGCAGGCCCCGTACACGAGGGCGAGCGGCGGCAGGATCAGGAAGGCCTGGAGCGTCTTGGCGAGGAAGGCGAAGCCGATCGCGGCACCGGCCCACAGCAGCCACTTCGTCCGGCCGTCCTCCAGGGCGCGGAGGACGAGGTAGCAGGCCACCGCCATCAGCAGCGCCAGCATCGCGTCGGGGTTGTTGAAGCGGAACATCAGGGCCGCGACGGGGGTGAGCGCGAGCACGGCGCCCGCGATCAGCCCGGCAGCCGGGCTGAACCGGCGGCGCACGGCCGCGTACACGACGGCCACCGTGCCGACACCCATGAGGACCTCGGGCACGAGGATCGCCCAGGAACCGAGTCCGAAGAGCCGCACGGACAGGGCCATCGGCCACAGGGCCGCCGGGGGCTTGTCGACGGTGATGGCGTTCGCCGCGTCGAGCGAGCCGAAGAAGAACGCCTTCCAGGACTGGCTGCCGGCCTGCACGGCCGCCGAGTAGAAGGAGTTGGCGTAGCCGGAGGCGCTGAGGTTGTACAGGTAGAGCACGGCCGTCGCCAGCAGCAGGGCGAGGAAGGCCGGGCGGGCCCAGCGGGGGTCCTCGGGGCGGCCGCGCCACAGCCGTTGCGGGAAGGGCCGGGCCGGTGCACCGGCGTGCGGATCGGCTGCCGGGACCCGGGTGCCGGAGCTCGTGGCTCGGCCGGTGATCTGCGGGTCGAGGTGGACGGTCATCGCGAGTCCCTCGCATCGGTGTCGTGCGGGCGCGCCGGCAGCAACGGCACGGTGGCGTCCTGCCAGGAGTCCGCGACGTCACCGGCGCGGAAGGGGGTGTTGTCGTACGAGGACGAGGCGGCATGCGCCGGGTCGTCCTCGCGCCGGTCGGGGAACACCCACGCCCGGAAGAGCAAAAAGCGCAGCACGGTCGCCGCGAGGTTGGCCGCGACGAGGACGGCCAGTTCGGTGCTGTGCGCGGGCTCGGAGGTCGCCGCGTTCAGCGCCGCGAGCGAGCCGCTGGTCAGGGCGAGTCCGATGCCGAAGACGACCAGGCCCTGCGCCTGGTGCCGTACGGCCCCGCCACGCCCGCGCACCCCGAAGGTGAGCCGCCGGTTGGCCGCCGTGTTGGCGACCGCCGAGACCAGCAGGGCGAGGGCGTTGGCGGTCTGGGAGCCGGTGACGGCCCGGAAGCCGCTGTAGAGGAGCAGGTAGAAGAAGGTGGACAGGGCGCCGACCACGCAGAAGCCGACGAGCTGGCGGGCCAGTCCCTTCGGCACGTCCTCGATGTCCCGGTCGCGGGGGTCGTCGCCGAACGGCCGGGCGAGCCGGTCCAGCGGCAGCGAGCCGGTGGCCAGGGCCCTGCCGATGCGCCACACGCCCTTGAGGTCGTCGGTCGCGGTCTTGACGATGTGCACGGTCGAGTCGGGGTCGTCGACCCAGTCGACCGGCACCTCGTGGATCCGCAGCCCCGCGCGCTCGGCGAGCACCAGCATCTCGGTGTCGAAGAACCAGCCGGTGTCCTCGACGAGGGGGAGCAGCACCTGCGCCACGTCCCGGCGGATCGCCTTGAAGCCGCACTGGGCGTCCGAGAACCGCGCCTGGAGCGAACCGCGCAGGATCAGGTTGTAGACCCGGCTGACGAACTCCCGTTTGGGCCCGCGCACCACCCGTGAACTGCGGGTCAGCCGGGAGCCGATCGCGAGGTCCGAATGGCCCGAGATCAGCGGCGCCACCAGCGGCAGCAGGGCGTTGAGGTCGGTGGACAGGTCCACGTCCATGTAGGCGAGGACCGGGGCGTCCGAGGCCGACCAGACGGCCCGCAGGGCCCGGCCGCGCCCCTTCTGCTCCAAGCGGAAGGTGGTGACCTCGGGAATCTCCGCCGCCAGCCGGCCGGCCACCTGCGGGGTGGTGTCCGTGGAGGCGTTGTCCGCGATCGTGATGCGGAACGCGTACGGGAACGTCCTCCCGAGGTGCTCGTGCAGTCTGCGGACGCACGGCTGGAGGTCCTTCTCCTCGTTGTAGACGGGGATCACTACGTCCAGGACAGGCGTACCGGCTGGTGCGGCCGGGAGGTGTTCCCGCGCCGGCAGGGTGCCGGGAGAAGAGTCGGTTCGCATGGAACCGACCTTCGTCAGGCGCCCTGTCGTACCCGTGTGGTGACGCTGTGGCGTGCCTGTGAGTGCTGTTGGCGGCTCATGTCCGGCTGCGGCTGGGCGGGGAGCGCGGGCAGGTGCACGGTGAAAACGGTGCGCCCGGGCACGCTGTCGACACTCACGGCACCGCCGTGCGCGCCCGCCACGGCCTGCACGATGGCCAGCCCGAGGCCGGTCGAGCCGTTGGCGCGGGAACGCGCCGAGTCGCCGCGCGCGAACCGTTCGAAGACATGCGGCAGCAACTCGGCCGGGATGCCCGGCCCGTCGTCCTCGACGTCCACGCACAGCCAGGGTCCGCGCCGCTGGACGCGGGCGGTGACGGTCGTCCCGGGTGGTGTGTGGCTGCGCGCGTTGCCGAGCAGGTTGACGAGGACCTGGTGCAGCCGGGCCGCGTCCGCCGCCACGAGCGCGGGCTCGTCGGGCAGGTCGAGGCGCCAGGTGTGGTCCTGGCCGGCGGCACGGGCGTCGCTGACGGTGTCCACGACGAGCGGGACGAGGTCGGTCTGCTCGAACTGCAGGGGCCGGCCGGCGTCGAGCCGGGCGAGCAGCAGCAGATCCTCGACGAGCAGCGTCATGCGCCCGGCCTCGGACTCGATCCGCGCGAGGGCGTGCCGGGTGTCCGGCCCGACCTCCTCGCGCCCGCGCCTGGTCAGTTCGGCGTATCCGCGGATGGAGGCGAGGGGGGTGCGCAGCTCATGACTGGCGTCGGCGACGAACTGCCGGACCCGCGTCTCGCTCCGCTGCCGTGCGTGCAGGGCGCCGTGGACGTGGTCGAGCATCCGGTTGAGCGCGGCGCCGACCCGGCCGACCTCGGTGTGCGGGTCGGTCTCGGCGTCGGACACGCGCTCGCTGAGGTTCACCTCGCCTGTGTGCAGGGGGAGTTCGGAGACCCGGGTGGCTGTGGCGGCCACTCGGCGCAGGGGGCGGGTGGCCACACCGATGAGGACGGAGCCGGCCAGCCCCGCCGCGGCCAGACCGGCTGCCGTGACGCTGATCTCCACCAGGATCAGGGTGTTGACGGTGTTGGTGACGTCCCGGGTGGGGATGGCGACGTAGTAGCTGCCCTTGTCGCCGCTCTTGTAGATGACCCGGTACTCGCCGAGGCCGGGGAGGTCGACGGTGCGCAGCCTCCCGGCGGCCTGCGGCACGGAGGTGAGGGCGGCGGTCTGTGCGGAGTCGAGCGACTTCGCCCTCATCGGCTGGTTGTCCTCGGACACGCCGTACGCGGACTCGGTGACCCGGCCGCTCACGATCTTGGCGGCGACCGTGCCGCCCGGCTGCGGTCCCCGGGTGACGAAGTCGGTCAGGCTCTCCCTCTTCTGCACGGGCTCGCCGGAGCCGCCGTCCAGGCCCTGGCCGGGGGCGCTCCCGGGCGGGCTCTGGGCGGCTCTGACCGCGGCCACGCCGAGTTGTCCGTCCAACTGCTTGTACAGATACGACCGCAGCGCCACCGTCGTCACCGTGCCGATCACCGCGCACACCACGGCGATCAGCACCACGGACGCGACGACGAGCCGTGTCCGCAGCGTGCGGGGCTTGCCTGCCCAACGCCTGCCCGCCCGCTGCCGCGTACCCGGCCGCCGCCGTCCGCTCACGACGCCGCGGGTTTGATCAGGTAACCGGCACCGCGCCGCGTGTGGATCATCGGCTCGCGCCCGGCGTCGATCTTCCGCCGCAGATAGGAGATGTACAGCTCGACGACGTTGGCCTGGCCGCCGAAGTCGTACGACCACACGCGGTCGAGGATCTGCGCCTTGCTGAGCACCCGGCGCGGATTGCGCATCAGGAACCGCAGCAGCTCGAACTCGGTGGCGGTCAGATGGATGTCGTCCCCGGCCCGGGTCACCTCGTGGCTGTCCTCGTCGAGGGTGAGGTCGCCGACCACCAGCGTGGAGTCCGAGCGCCGGTCGGCGGCACCGGACCGGCGTATCAGACCCCGCAGCCGTGCGACGACCTCCTCCAGGCTGAACGGCTTGGTGACGTAGTCGTCCCCGCCGGCCGTCAGCCCGGCGATCCGGTCCTCGACGGCGTCCTTGGCGGTCAGGAACAGCACGGGCACGTCCGGCAGTTCCCGGCGCAGCCGCCCGAGGACGGCCAGCCCGTCCATGTCGGGCAGCATCATGTCGAGGACGACGGCGTCGGGCCGGAAGTCGCGGGCGCTCTGGATCGCGCCCGTGCCGTCACCGGCACTCCGGATCTGCCACCCCTCGTAGCGCAGGGCCATGGACAGCAGCTCCGTGATCGACAGTTCGTCGTCCACCACGAGCACGCGGACGGGGCTCCCGTCCGGCCTGAGCAGTTCGGTGCGCCCCTGGGGCGAGGTCGTGGTCATGTGAACACGATGTCGAGGGCCTCTGAGAACACGCTTTCGCCAACCTGTGATTTCTCTGAGAAACACACAGGTGTTTCTCAGGGGCGGCTGGGAGGCGGGCTCGGCGCAGGACGAGCCGGGGTGCCCAGGGAGCGCCCGGGATGCCCGGCCGGCTCAGAACAAGCCGTCCTGCACGCTCGCGACCGCCTTGAACTGCCTGGTCGGGACGGTCACTTCATTCCCGGTGGCGGGCACCAGCCCCCATCCGGTCATCAACCGCGTGTCGAGCACCACGACCCCGGCACCGGTGGCCAGATGCAGATCGGGACCGGCGGCCGCGACCAGCTCCCCGCCGACCGCGCCCCCGGCGACGAGCTCGCTCACGTCCCCGACGGCGGCGGGCACCCCGGCGAGCCCGAACACCCCCACGTGGTCGACGACCCGCAGCGGCTCCCGTACGAGCGACTCCGGCCACGCGGGGAGCCCGACCGCCCGCTCGTACAGCTCGGTGACCTCACGGGCCCGGTCGGCGGCGGCCTCCGGCAGCGCGGCCCGCACGGCCCGCTTCTCGGCGTACGGAATCCGGTCGGGCACCCGCAGGGCGGCCCTGAGCAGTTCTTCCGTGCGCCGGGCGGCCATGAGCGGACCGACGCCGAGCCAGCTGAAACAGACGGCTCCCTGCTCGAGCAGCCGCGCGCTGCCCCGCTGTCGGGCCGTGATCCCGACCTTGACCATGCCGGGCCCGAACCACGCCAGGTACACGCGGTACGGCCGTGGGTCGTCGGCGAGGGTGTCCGCCGCCACCGAGTGCGCCCGGTCCAGCCGGGCGCACTCCTCGCAGCGCGCCCCCGTACTCCGCCCCTGCACGGCCGCACCCAGCGGGCACGCGTGCCCCCGAGCCCCCACGCAGCTGCGCGCACCCCCGTCCGCGACCCCGAAGGCCACGCGTTTCCCCCAGGTCAGCGCACTGCGCCGGCCACCGGCCCACATCAGCACGGGACCGTCCGCCGACCACCTCAGCCCCGAGCACTTCCATGCCTGTGCCATCCCTGCCGAGGGTAGGGGGCACCACTGACATCCGCGGGCGGGCCGATGAGGGGCGCGCGACCGCCGCGGAGGACCCGCCTCACCTCACGGAGTCGGTCCCCGCCGCGGCGACGGTCTCCGGCTCGCCGGCGCGCTGCACCGGCATGACCGGCCGCACCGCACCCGCCGTACGCCGCCCGCGCCCGGCCAGCCGGCACCCCAGGCACTCCTCGTGCCCGCCCGGCGCCGCCGAGTCCCGCACGCGCCAGCCCCACTCCGCCCGGGGCCGCACGCCCGGCCCCTTCCCCCACCCGGAGAGATGCAGGGCCCAGGTGACGAGCAGAGCCACGACCCCGATCGCCAGTCCGCCGCCGATCAGCGCGCCGGAGACGGTGCAGACCCCCAGCCCCGCCACACCGGCCCCGACCGAGGCGATGGCGAAACCGACCCAGCCCGCGACCGTGTGCCCGTGGTCATACTGATGTGCACTCACGTGCCACTCCCTCGCACCGAGGGTCCGACCCCGAACCCCTCATTTGCTAAGACTTTTACGATCCAAATATCTCACGAACTAAGGGATCTGGGAATGCACGCGAAGCCTCGTCCGGCCGCGACACCGGAGCAGGCACTGTCCGCGATGGACCAGCTCATCGCGACGCACCTGGTCGGACAGCACGAGATCGCCCAGCAGGTGGGCTTGAGTGTGACCGACCTCACCTGCTTCGCCTACGTCATCGAAGCCGGCGAGAACCTGCCCACGGCAGGGGACCTGGCGGCTCGCGTCCATGTCACGACCGGCGCGGTCACCGGCATCCTCAACCGCCTGGAGCGTGCCGGCTACATCACCCGCCGCCCCGACCCCACGGATCGCCGCCGCATCCGCGTCGCGGCCCAGCCCGACGCGGTCGCCCGGGTCCGGGAGGTCTACGAGCCGTACTACGCCCGCCTCACGCAGCTCTTCGCCCAGTACTCACCGGACGAGATCGCGGTCCTGCACGACTGGTTCACCCGCGCGAGCACCCTGGCGGCGACCTACCTGGAAGAACAGCGCCGCCCGGACTGACGGACCTACTTCATCTGCCGTGCATGCCGGCTCGACCGTCGGCGCACCGTGAACACGCAGGCGAGCATGCCGAGGGCCCAGGCGATCAGGAGGGCTCCCCACAGTGGCATGGTCACGATCGGCACGAGCAGACGGATCTCGACGTCCGAGCGGTTCTCGAAGATGAAGATCAGGGCGACCGCGCTGATCAGAACGAACGGCAGGAAGCGTCGGACGCCGGGGCGGGAGAAGAACGGCGTGCGCGCCTTGTGGTCCGGGCCGGTCTGGGTCATGGAGCACCCCTCCATCACGTTGCCCCCACTCCAGCGTCCGCCTCCCCGAGGGGGCCCGCCACCGAGGTGGAAGGAGCAGACCGAGAGACAGAGGGGCCCTCACCGCCACTCCAGGACGTCCCCCACGCTCAGCGCCCTGTCCGCGCCCCCTGCGGTGATCTTCTTCGGGGTTGCGCCGGGAGCGATGGCGGAGACGAAGAACTCGAGCCGGGTGCCCTGGAGCGAGGCGAAGATCATCTGCTTGCCGTTGTGCGAAATGGCCCGGACCGTGTTCTTCCGATCCGTCGCCGGGATGATCGGACCACCCAGGGCACCCTTCGGGAGATCCGCCGTGCCGTCGAGCCGAGAGGCGTCCAGCGTCCAGAAGGAGTTCTTCCGCTTCGGGTCCTCGACCTTCTCGAGTCGGGGGCCGCACAGCACGGTCCTGTCGTCGACCCAGCCGTAGGGGGAGCAGTCGGCGCCGGACGGGATGCCGGTTGCCTTCACGCCCTCGGCCTTGAGCAGCGCACTGCGCTGTGGCACGTCGACCACGTTGTAGCCCTGCCAGGTGATGAAGGCCGTCGCCCTGCGCCCGTCGGGACTGGTCCGGACCTCCTTGCCGAAGAGCCCGCGCGCCGGGTCACCCGCGAGCGCAAGGCCGGCCCCGTCCATATAAGCGCCATCGCCGGCCGCCCGTTCGGTCACTGCGTGATCTCCCGCGACCGCACGGCTGGCGATGCGCACACGATCCGAGGAGTCGGTCTCGGTGAACCAGACGGCGCTGCCGTCCTGCGCGAAGACGGCGTTCTCCTCCTTGGGCGTGTCACCGAAGTCCTCGCCCTGTTCACCCGACAGCCTGGTCAGCTTGCCGCTCGTGTCGACGTAACCCACCCCTGTCGCCTCGGTCTCCCGGTCGATGAGGACGACGGCCATCCGGGAGAAGTCCCTGTCGAAGAGTTGCCGCAGCCGGGTGGGGGCCACGGCGCGCGGCCCGTCCTCGGACGAGCCGACACCGGGGAAGTTGTCGGCACACAGTTCCACGAGCGGGGAGGCGACATCGTCGGCCTCGGCGACCACGGCCTCGGCCGGGACGGTGAAGTCCCGCGAGAGGGTCCGTTCCCACGTTTCCGGATCCCAGCCCGTGACCGTCACGACCGCCGGCTTGCTCGCGGGCACGGAACACGAGGCGGTGACGATCACACCGCTGTCCGGGAAGGCCCCGCTCCCCTTGTCCGCGTTCTTGCGCCCACCCTGCTGTCCGGCAGTCGCCTTGGCGCCGGTGCCGGCGTCATCCTGGCTCCCGCCACACCCCGCGACGAGCGGAAGCAGCACCGTGGCGACAGCCAGCACAGCCCTACCCCCACCCCGGCGGCGGCTGCCTCCATGACCCTCGGTTCTCCTCACGCCCGTGTCCCCCTCGCGATGTCATGCACAGCAACGGCCACGTGATCGTAATGCGAACCGGCTCCTTGCCTCGTCCTCCCCTGGTCTGTCTCCGGCACCTTCCCGGACCCCGTTGACAACTGCCGTCACTCCCTTCCAGCAGATCGTGCAGCAGACCAAGCAGGCCCTGCGGCTGGGCGTACTGGTGCCGGGCGACCGGCTGCCCACCGCCAAGGACGTCTCCGAGACGAGCGCGGTCAACCCGAACACCACCCTCAAGGCGTACCGCGAGCTGGAGCGCGAGGGCCTGGTCGAACCGCGACCGGGCCAGGGCACCTTCGTACGCCGCACGCTGGGCCGCCCCGAGACGGGCACCGACTCGCCGCTGTACGGGGAGTTGTCGGCGTGGATGGCGAAGGCGGCAGGGGCCGGTCTGGAGCAGGAGGACGTGGCCGCGATGGTCGCGTCGGCGCTGGAGAAGCAGTACGCCACCGGGACCACGACGGTCACGGGGGCCTCGACCACGAGGAGCACGGGTGAGTGACGTCATGTACGCGGGGGAGCCGGCGCTGGAGGCGCACGGACTGGGGATGCGCTACCGGCGGGGCTGGGCGCTGCGGGACTGCACCTTCCGGCTTCCGGCGGGCAGCATCTGCGGGCTGGTCGGCCCCAACGGGGCGGGCAAGACCACGCTGCTGAACATCGCGGCCCATATCCTGAAGCCGACGCAGGGCTCGCTCAGTCTGTTCGGCGAGGCGCCGGGATCGGTGGACTCCGGTCGGCGTACGGCCTTCCTCGCGCAGGAGAAGCCGCTGTTCCGTCGCTTCACCGTGGCGGAGACCCTGCGGCTGGGGCGGGAGCTGAACCCCGGCTGGGACCAGCGCGCCGCCGAGGACATCGTCCGCGCGGGCAACGTGCCCTTCGACGCGAAGATCGGCACCCTCTCCGGCGGCCAGCGAACCCGCGTCGCCGTCGCCCTCGCCTTCGGCAAGCGCCCCGACCCGCTGCTGCTCGACGAGCCGATGGCGGACCTCGATCCGGTCGTGCGCCACGAACTCATGGGCACCCTCCTCGCCGAGGCCGGCGAGCGCGGCACCACCGTGGTGATGTCCACTCACGTCCTCGCCGAACTGGAGAACGTGTGCGACTTCCTCGTCGTCGTCTCAGGCGGCGGTGTGCGCCTCGCCGGTGACGTGGACGACCTGATGACCGTGCACACCGTGGTCACCGGGGTCAGGGAGGGCGAGGGCCTGCCCGCCGCCCTCGGGTACCACACCCTCGTCGAGGCCCGGACCAGCGGACGGCAGTTCACCGCGCTCATCCGCCCGGAGGGGCCGGTCAGCGGCCCTTGGGAGACGACCGCCCCGAGCATGGAGGAACTCCTGCTCGCCTATCTCCGCTCCCCCGACGCACCCCCGCTGATCACCCCCACCGCCCAGGTCCACGCCCGGGCGTTCGGCACCGGGACGGTGGCGGCATGAGCACCTTCACCAGCCCCTCGACCGACGGCAGCAACGGGACGACGAACCGGACGATGAACGCGACGATGAACGGAACCAAGAACGGGCCCGGGCACGGGGCCGGGAACCCGACCACCACGGAGGCCACCCGGCGCCCCCGCCTCAGCGGTATGACCTGGCTGGTCTGGCGCCAGCACCGGGCCGCGTTCTGGACCATCATCGCCGCCACCGTGCTCTGCTCGGCCTGGATCGTCCACCAGCGCGGCCAGATGACGGACTTCCTCGACGCCTACGGCTTCCCCGCCAAGAGCCTCGACGACGCGGACACGGAGTTCCAGCCGTACGTCGACGCGTTCCATTCCGTCACCACCGGTCTCACGGCGATCCCCGTCATACTCGGTGTCCTCCTCGGCGCCCCGCTGCTCGCGGGCGACCTGGAGAACGGCACGGCCAAGCTGATCGCCGCCCAGTCCGTGAGCCGCAACCGCTGGCTCGCCACGAAGCTGGGGCTGGCCGGGCTGGTGGTCGTGGTGAGCACGGTCACGCTGTCGGCTGTGTTCGCCTGGTGGTGGAGCCCCGTCAAGTCCCATGCCCCGGGCATCGGCTGGACCTCCAGTGACTTCTTCAACACCACCGGCCCGGTGCCCGTCGCCCTCGCCCTCCTCTCCGTGTTCGGCGGAGTGCTGATCGGTGTGGTGCTGCGCCGCACGCTGGTGGCGATGGTCGTGACCCTCGGTGTCACCGTCGCCCTCCAGATGGTCTGGGGCCACTTCAGGCTGGCGCTCGGCGACGTCGTCACGGCCACCAGCAAGCCTGTCAGCCCCGGCGACGTGTTTCTCTTCCCGTCGGTGCCCGACACCGCGCACCAGTTCGACGCCACGTACGTCACCGGCAGCGGAAAGCTGCTCGGCTTGGACACCTGTACGGAAGCCGAGACGGATCAGGATCAGGCGATTCGGCTGTGCATGAAGAAGGCGGACGTCGTCGGCGCGTCCATCGATTACATCCCCATGTCGCAGATGAGCGGTATGCAGTGGCTGGGTGCGTCGATTCTCTTCGCTCTGACGGCCGGCGTCGTGGCGTTCCTCTTCTTCTGGGGTCGCAAGCGGCTCGTCTGAAGGAGAGAGCAGATCGCCATGACGATGGAGGTCTACGCCGAAGCGAGCGAGGAGGAGGTGCGGGCAGCACTGGGCAAGCTGTCCGAAGCCATGGGCGGCGCCGGCTGAGGACTCCGTCACCGTGACCTGCTCTCCAGGGGACCCCGAACTCGGGGTCCCCTGCACGCCGTTCGCCTACGCGGCATCCACGGTCAGGGAGTAGTCCACACCAACGGCGAAGTCCTGGGCCTGACCACGAATGGTCAGTGTGTGCTTCCCGGGCTCCAGCGGGGGCAACTGGACCCAGAGGCCGCACCCTGTGGTCGTGAGGCGCTCGTCGGTGCCTGTGACGGGGTTGAGGGCAACGCCCTTCACAGAGATCGGCTCTCCGCGGCTCGTCTCCGATTCGACCTTCTTGCCGTCCAGGACTGCGGACCCCTTGGCCTCGGTCATGAAGATTGCGCAGTCCACTGGCTCACCCATCAGGTTCACCAGGGGAAACGCGACAGGGACCCCTTCGGGGACGTTGCACGTGCGCTCGGCCTGAGTGCCGAAGGTACCCGCCAGGAACCACACGTCCTGCGGCTGGTTGCGCTCACAATCGCTCCCATCCTCGTCAACGACCGGATTGGTGCCTTCGGGTTCCGACAACGCCCACGTCCACCATCGGCTCTGCAAATCCTCAGGAGAGAGACCGCCTGGCGCCGACGACGGCGCACCTGAAGCCCGGGCCGGCGAGTCCCCTGTCCCCTCGGTTGCGCTGCGCCCGCACCCCACCAGCGCCGCCAGGACCATGGTCATGAGCACCACTCTGCTGGTCTTGATCTTCATCACTTCCCCTCCCCTGCTGCGCACGTGCGCGATCCCCGGTCGCATACGGATTGCGCGGACCCTGTCCGCGAGCCGGCCGACCCCCTTGGGCCACCCGTTGCCGTACTCCGCTGCTGTACGCCTCCGAAACGCGAGAGGCCCCGGATCTCTCCGGGGCCTCTCACCTGTGTGCACTCGGCAGGATTCGAACCTGCAACCTTCTGATCCGTAGTCAGATGCTCTATCCGTTAAGCTACGAGTGCTTGTTCTGCTTTTTCGCCGCTCTCGGGCCTTCCGGCTCGCTCGCGGCGACAGGAAGAACATTACATGACTGCCGCCGCCATGTGAAATCCGTTAGCCGTACCCCTTGTGAGCTGCGAAAACGGCGCTTCGGGCCACACTTCTGAGGGCAACGACAGCGAAGCCCCGGTCGGGTGACCGGGGCTTCGTGATCGAGTGCGGAGGCGGAGGGATTTGAACCCTCGATGGGCTTTAAGACCCAAACCGCATTAGCAGTGCGGCGCCATAGACCGGACTAGGCGACGCCTCCAGCATCACTCCCGCGCGAGCGCGAGCGGTGCGTGCCGATGATGACACAGTCGAGCGTGCTGTCACCAATCGACCCCCACGGTACTAGGCGGGAAGGGCGCAGGGCAAAGACCTTGTCAGGCCCGTGCCTGCTCCGCCCGGGCGTCCGCGCGCAACGTCCGGGCCCACATCGCGTTAGGCAGGGCATGTTGCGTGCCACCCCCCGGGCCACCGCCCGCCCCGTCCTGATGCGCCTCCTCGTCGGCGCCGCCGCCTCCGTCGCCGTCGCCGGATCGCTGACCGCGGCACCCCCGGCCGCGTACGCCCAGGCCGACGGGAGCGGACTGCTGTCCCCGGCCAGGCCCGGCGAGGGCCGGGACCGGGATCATCTGACCGTCACGGTGCGGAACGCGGGCGGCGGGTCCGACGGAACGTTCGAGCTGTACTGCAACCCCGACGGCGGCAGCCACCCCGATCCGGGCGGCGCCTGCGCCGCCCTGGAGCGGGACACGAGGTGGGGGCAGGACGTCTTCGCGTCCGCGCCGGAGGGCGGCTTCTGCACCATGCAGTACGGCGGCCCGGCCACCGCGCACGTCACCGGCACCTGGGCCGGCCGGCCCGTCGACGCCACGTACGACCGCCGCGACGGCTGCCAGATCTCCCGGTGGGACCGGCTCGTGCCGCTGCTGCCCGACATGGGAGGCGCGCGAGGAGCCCGAGGCGCCAAGGCCTGAGGCCGTCGAGGGGGCGGGCCCCCGCCCCTGAGCGGCATCCGGCGCTCCTCACCGCGCACCCCATTTGCGCCACTGTCCGCCCCCATCACGCCAGCCCGGCCAAAAGCTACAGAAAAGCCGTCGTCGTAAAGGTCCCGCGAAGGTCCCGCGACGTCGTCGCAGGAGGGCGGCGGTTTCACGGTTACCCGGTCGTCAGTTCGGGGTCACTTCCTCGTGCGACGTCCCTCTCATCCGGCGTCGCGAGCGCAACCGCAACCCTTAGACTCCCTCGGGTGACACGCTGCGGGACGGTTGGCAAGATGGCCCGAGCGGTCGGCAAGGTGCGGTAACAGGGAGGAAGCGTCTCGTGAGCAGCAGGCCATCCCGAGGCGCTGCTCGCCTCGCAGCCATACTGGACGCGCTTCCCGACGCGCTGGTCCTGGTCAACGCCAACGGCACGGTCGTCAACGCCAACACCATCGCCCTGGAGGCCTTCGAGACCCCGGGGACCGCTCTGGTGGGGCGCGGGCTGCTCGATCTGCTGCCGCAGTTCGACTCCAAGCTCATCCCCGGCTCCATGCGCCGGCCGGAACACCTCGATCCGCACGCCCGGACCAAGCCGACCCGGATGATCGCGCGCAGGACCGACGGGACCGAGTTCCCCGTCGAGGTCACCAGTGCGAATCTCGAGAACGGCCAGCAGGCCTACGACGGTTACGGCTACACCGGCGACGAGCTGCTCATGCTCGTCGTACGCGACCTCTCCGGGACCGTGGACACCGAGGCCGAGCTCGCCCGGTCCCAGCGGCAGACCGAGATGATCCTGCGGGCCGCGGCCGAGGGCGTCGTCGGCACCGACACCGACGGGCGGATCGTGCTCGTCAACCCGGCCGCCGCCCAGATACTGAAATTCCGGGCCAGCGATCTCGGCGGACGCGAACTGCACGACCTCGTCCTGCACTCGCGCGCCGACGGCTCGCCCTTCCCCTACGAGGACTCGCCGCTCGCCGACACCCTGCGCTCCGGGCGCAAGCACCGGGTGCGCGGGCAGGTGCTGTACGCCAAGGACGGCGGCAAGGTGCCGGTCGACCTGACGACCGCGCCCGTGCGCGACGGCGACCAGCTCGTCGGCGCCGTGATGACCTTCACCGACCGGCGGCCCTACGACGCCGTCGTCGAGGAGAAGGAGGCGGCGGAGAAGCGCCACGCCGAGGAACTGGAGCGGATCGCCGAGGAGCACGCCTCCGAGCTCACCGCGCTGCGCCAGCAGCACGTCACCGAGGTGGAGGAGCTGACCGAGCGGCACGCCGAGGAACTCGCCGCCAAGGAGGACCGGTACGCGGCGCTCGGGGAGCGTGAGAAGGACCGGTTCGAGGCGCTCGCCGCCCGGCACGAGCAGCTGCTGACCCTGCTCGGCCGTTCGCTGCGCGGGCCCCTGGAGGAGCTGCGCCGGGAGCTGGCCGCGCTCGCCGCCGACGACGCCGGGCAGCTGTGGCCCGAGGCCAACCAGGTGCTGCACCACCTGTCGGCCGGCTATGCGCGCATCACGACCCTGATCGACAACGTCCTCGGGTACCAGCGGCTCGACGCGGGCAGCGAGGACATCGCCCGTACGAAGGTGATGCTGGACGCCGTCGTCGCCGCCGGGGTCGACGGGGCCGTCGAGCTCATCGGGCCCGGGCGGGTGCAGTTCGCCGTGCACGCGCCGCCCATCGAGGCGGAGGTCGATCCCCGGCTGCTCGCCACCGCCCTGGCGCACCTCGTGGCCGACGTGGCGGGGGTCGACGCGACCGGCAACACGCCCGTGTCGGCCGGTGGTTACCTGGACAACACCGTCGTCGTGGCGGCGGCGCAGCGCGGCGAGGTCGTACGCATCGAGGTGCGGGGGCCGTACGCCGGTGGCGACACCGTGCACGAGCCCATCGTGCGCGGGATCGTCCGGGCCCACGGCGGTGTGCTGCAGACGCATGACGTGCCGGGGATGAGCGGGAGCGCGTACGTCCTGGAGGTGCCGATCGGGGGCGGGGCCGGAGCCGTTGCCGCCCAGCCGGTGGACGAGTCCGCCGCGCTCGCCCTCGTCGACCCCGCTGTCGATGCCGCTGCCGTGGACCCCGCTGCCCCCGACGCCGCCGGGCAGAGCTCCGGTGGGGGGCGGCGCCGGGCGCGGCGGGGCACCACCGATGCCTTTCTGGACGGCGACGTTCCCGGCGGCGACGGCGAGGGGGCCGGTGCTCCCGGAGCCGACGGAGCCGTGCCCACCGGGCGGCGCAGGCGGCGGGCCGCCGGGGAGCCAGCCGCTCTTCCGGCACCGGCTTCCGATGAGGACGCCGCGGCGGGCGGCGCGTCCGGCGGCTCCGGGCGTCGGCGGCGCGCGGCCGAGGAAGCCGGCGCGGCTGCCATAGGCAGTGCGGTCCAGGGCATCGCCGAAGGGGCCGTGGTGACGGCCGCCGAGCACGCGGCGGGGACCGCCGCCTCGAACACGGGCCTCGGCGGGACCGTGCCGCCGCAGGGTGTGCCCGCCCCGTCCGGGCGACGGGCCCGGCGGGAGCCCGGCGAGCAGGCGGCGCTGCCGCCCGCCCTGCCCGCGCCGCCGTCCGGTGGTGACGGCTCTTCCGCCGATGAGGTTCAGGACCAGGGCGGGCAGCCGACCGGGCGCCGACGGCGAGCGCTGGCCGCGGCGGGCGAGCGGGCGGCCGCCGCACAGGAGGCGGCCGGGCCGCGTCCGGTGTTCGCGCTGCCGCCGGCCGGGTCCGGCCAGACTCCGCCCCCCGCCCAGCAGGGGGCCCCGGCCGAGGCCGGCCAGGGGCAGCAGGTCACCGGCGGCCCCATCGGAACGCCGGGTGCCGCATCGGAAGCCGCGCCGGGTGCCGTGCCGGGAGCCGCACCGGATGTGGTCGCGGGCGCTGTGCCCGCACAGGGACGGATGCCGGTGCAGGGGCGGGTACCGGCTCAGGGGCAGGTGCCGGTCCAGGGACAGCCGCAGCAGGCCGTGGCGGGTCCTGGGGCGGCCGGTGCCGGTGACGGGGTGGCCGATGAGGGGCGGCACGACGCCGTTCCGCACGACCAGTCCGCCGATCACACGCCGCCGCAGCCGCATCCGACCAGTGCGCCGACCGGGCGCCGGCGACGGGCCGTCGCCGCGCCGCAGCCGGCCGAGGAAGCCGGAGCACCGGCGCCAGGAGCTGCCGGAGCGGTGGGTGCCGCACCGGCGGGTGCCGCGCCCGCGGGCCCTGTGCCTGCGGGTGCCATGCCCGCGGCCCCCGCCGCGGCAGGGCCCGTGCCTGTGGGTTCCATGCCTGCCGTTTCCGTGCCGGCAGGGGCCGTGCCCGCTCCAGCCGCGCAGGGCGTTCCCGCGCGGCAGGACGCCACCGGCCAGGTTCCGGTGGGGCAGGTCGCGCCCGGCCAGGGCGCACCCGTGCAGGGCGGTGTCGCCGCCGCCCCCGTTGCTCCGGGTACGGCCGTGCCGCCGCAGGGCGTGCCGGTTCCCGCCCAGGGCGACACCGTTCCTCCGCAGGGGAACGCCGTACCCGCGCAGGCCCACCTCCTGCCTCCGCAGGGCGTGTCCGTACCCGCTCAGGGTGGGCTCGGGCAGAGTGTGCAGGCCGCCCTCCCGGGGCAGGTCCTGCAGCCGCCCGCCGCCGGCCGGCCGCTTCCCGCTGAGGCCGCTCCCGGGCAGGGCGCCCCGTCCCAGGGCGCGCCCGCTCAGCCGATTCCGCCCCAGGCGGCTCCGGCCCAGGGGATTCCGCCCCAGGGAGTTCCGGCCCACGGAGCCACCGCGCCTGCGCCCGGCACGAACGCCCACGGCACGAACGCCCACGGCACGGACGGCCACGGGGCCCCGGCCGCACACCCCTGGCTCGCCGCCGACGAGACGTCGGGGGCCGGGGTGGCGCACCCGGCGCCCGCGAACGGCACACCGCCCCGGGCCGCGCAGCAGCACACGCCCGCGCCGGGCACGCCGCTGCCGCCGGAGGGTGCGCCGCGGGCGGCTCAGCCGTTGCCCGCGGAGTCCGCGGCACCCGTCGATCCGAACTCCACGCAGGGGCGCGCGATCAGCGTGCGGACGCTCGGCCAGGGTGTGCCGTTCACCCGGCAGGCGGCCCAGGTCCAGCAGCCGTCGGCCGTGGCCGTCCCGCAGTCGGCGACGCCTCCCCCGCACCAGCCGGGCGGATCGGGCAGGCGCCGCAAGCTCGGCACGCCGCCCGACCCGGCGGCGCGTACGGACCAGGCGGCCCGCCCGGAGCAGGGGCAGCCGCGTCCGGCGGGCCCGGGTCCCCGGCCGGAGCAGGCCGCGCGGCCGCATCCGGCGGCCGAGCACACGCCGCCGCCGGCCGCCGCTCAGGTCCCCGCCCCGGCCACCGCACCCGTCCCGGCGCAGCAGTCGCTCGCCGGTCAGTCACGCCTCGCGCAGATGACGGAGGGCGGCGGACGGTCCTACGCCATAGGCGCACCGGACGAGAACGCCGCCGAGGGGCCCGAGCCGCTGGACGGGCCCGGCGGGGCGGTCGAGGTGGCCGACCCGCCACGGCCGCAGCCGATGGACGACGAGCTGCCGCCCGAGCCGCTGGACAACCCGCGGCGGCTGCTGGTGTGGCCCGCGCCGGACGTCAGCACCCAGCAGGCGCTGAGCGACCGCGGTTACCGGCCGGTGATCGTGAACTCGCGTGAGGAGGTCGACGCGCAGATCGCGGCGTTCCCGGCCGCCCTGTTCGTCGACCCGCTGACCGGGCCGATCACACGCACGGCCCTGCAGTCGCTGCGGCAGGCCGCCGTGGCCGCCGAGGTGCCGGTGCTGGTCACGGCCGGGCTCGGACAGGCCTCGCGGGACGCGGCGTACGGCGCCGATCCGGCCGTGCTGCTGAAGGCACTGGCGCCGCGCGACACCGAGCAGCACCCGCCCCGGGTCCTGCTGATCGAGGAGCACGCGGAGATCGCGCTGGCGCTGACGGCGACGCTGGAGCGGCGCGGGATGCAGGTGGCGCGGGCCGCGAGCGACGCGGACGCGGTGACGCTGGCGGGGCAGTTCCGGCCGAACCTGGTCGTGATGGACCTGCTGCAGGTGCAGCGGCGGCAGGAGGGCTCCGCCGGGATCGTCGACTGGCTCCGGGCGAACGGGCAGCTCAACCGCACCCCGCTCGTCGTCTACACGGCCGCCGTCGACCAGGCCGACCTGCCGCGGCTGGCGTCCGGGGAGACGGTGCTGTTCCTCGCGGAGCGGTCCACCAGCAACGAGGTGCAGTCCCGGATCGTCGACCTGCTCAGCCGGATCGGCACCAACTGAGCACCCCGACCCCGTCCTACCGAGCCGTGAGCCGACGCGCCGCCTCCTTCACCGACGCGCGCAGGCGGTCCCGGTCCGGTTCGCCCTCGCCGACCAGGATGCGCCGCATCTGCGGGACGACGGCGGTCCAGTTGGCGAGGGCGGTCAGCAGGAACAGCAGGTCGGCCGCCGGGATGGCGTCCGTGACGACGCCCCGGGCCTGGCCGTCCCGGAGGGCGGCGACCTTGCGGGCGTAGTGCTCCTGGCGGTCGGACTCGTGGGGCAGCTCGGTGCTGCCGTACTCCAGGCCCTCCCAGAAGAGCAGGCGCAGCAGCTCCGGGTGGGAGGCGTGGTAGTCCATCAGGCGGTCGATCCAGCTCTCGATGTCGTCCGGGTCGACCGGGACGGCCTCGGCGAGGTGGAGCATCTTCTTCTCGAGGACGATCGCGAACAGCTCCGCCTTGTTGCCGAAGTAGGCGTAGATGAGCTGTTTGTTGGCCTTCGCCTCGGCGGCGATGCGGTCGATGCGGGCGCCGGCGATGCCGTGCCGGGCGAACTCGGCGACCGCCGCCTCGAAGATCCGGGCCTTGGTGGCCTCGGGGTCCCTTGCTGCCATGGGGAAGAGGGTAGCGCGCCAGGTAACCAACTGTTTGGTTGACAGGGAAGGGCGGGGCGGCCCAGACTGTTCCCCCATTAGCCAACCAACCAGTTAGTTGCTAGAGCCGACTCCAAGGAGTCCCCTCCCATGCCGTCAGCGACCACCACCGCCCCGCAGGCCACGAGCTCCGTGCGACAGGCTCGTACGCCCGCCCCGGGCCTCTTCCTCACCCTTCTCGCCGTGTGCAGCGCGGTCACCGCCGCCAACATCTACCTCGCCGCGCCGCTGCTCCCGCTCATGGCCCGCGACTTCGGCTCGGCGCCCTCCGCCATCGCCTGGATCGCCTCGGTCGCCCAGCTCGGCTACGCGGTCGGCCTGCTGTTCTTCGCCCCGCTCGGCGACCGTGCGAACCGGCGCCGGCTGGTCGCCGGACTCACGCTCGTCACCGCGCTCGCGCTGGGAGCCAGTGCGGCCGCTCCGGGCGCCGGGGCCCTCGCGGTCACGATGTTCGTCGCCTCGGCGGCCACCGTCATCCCCCAGCTGCTCGTGCCGCTGGTCGCCGAGCGGGCGCCCGCCGAGCGGCGTGCCCTGCATGTCGCGATCGTCATCGCGGGCCTGTTCGTCGGCATCGTCGGGGCCCGGGTGCTGGGCGGGCTGGCCGGGCAGGCCTTCGGCTGGCGGTGGGTGTTCGCCGGTGCGGCGGTGCTCACCCTCGCCCTGGGGCTCGCGACGGCGCTGGTCCTGCCGTCGCGGCAGCGCGCCGAGGGCCCGCTGTTCGCCGGGCTGGTCGCGCTGCCGTCGGTGCTGCGGGGCTCGCCGGAGCTGTGGCGGGCGTGTGTGCGGCAGGCCGGGATGTTCGGTGCGTGGAGCGCGCTGTGGACCTCGCTGGCGCTGCTGCTGACCGGGCCGGCGTACGGACTGTCCACCGCGACCGCCGGGATGTTCGGGCTGTTCGGCCTGACCGCGAGTGCGGTGGCGCCGCTGGCCGGCGGGCTCGTGGACCGGTTCGGGGCGGCGCGGGTCGTGCGGTCGGCGTATCTGGTCGCCGCACTGTCCGTGCCGCTGTTCTGGCTGGGCGGGCAGGTACTGGGGGCGTTGTTCGCCGCGGCGGTCGCCGTGCACGCGGCATTGGTCGCCTCCCACGTCGCCAACCAGACCCTCGCCCTGACCGCGACCACCACCCCCGCCACGGCCAACACCGCCTACGTGGTCGCCGGCTTCGCGGGCGGCGCGACCGCTTCGGCCCTCGCGGGGGCCGCGTTCAGCCACTTCGGATGGGCCGGGGTGTGTGGCGTGGCGGGGGTGTGGCTGGTGCTCGGGTGGGGCGTGACCGCCGTACGCCGGTGAGGTGCTGCCGTACGGCGGTCCGCGGGCGGGTCAGAGGCTGGTGACGTCCAGCTCCCCCTGCGCGTACTGCCTGCGCAGCACCTTCTTGTCGAACTTTCCGACGCTCGTCTTCGGGACCGCCTCGATGACCGTCCAGCGTTCCGGGAGCTGCCACTTGGCGATGTGGCCCTCGTCGGCGAGGAAGGCGCGCAGGGTCTCGAAGGTGGCGGTGGAGCCCTCCTTGAGGACGACCGTGGCCAGGGGGCGCTCGCCCCACTTCTCGTCGGGGACGGCCACCACCGCCGCCTCGGCGACGTCGGGGTGGGACATCAGCGCGTTCTCCAGCTCCACCGACGAGATCCACTCGCCGCCGGACTTGATGACGTCCTTGGCCCGGTCGGTGAGGGTGAGGAAGCCGTCGGGCGAGATGGTGCCGACGTCGCCCGTCTTGAGCCAGCCGTCCTCGCTGAACTTGTCGGCGGGGCGCAGCGGTTCGCCGTCGGGGCCGTTGTAGTAGGCGCCCGCGATCCAGGGGCCGCGTACCTCCAGCTCACCGGCGGACTCCCCGTCCCAGGGGAGGCGTTCGCCGCCGGGGCCGGACAGGCGGGCCTCGACGCCGGCCGGGAAGCGGCCCTGGGTGAGGCGGTAGGCGAACTCCTCCTCCGCGCCCGCCACACTGGCCGGCGGACGGGCGATCGTGCCGAGCGGGGACGTCTCCGTCATGCCCCAGGCGTGGCAGACCCGCATGCCCAGCTTGTCGAAGGCCTCCATGAGCGAGGGCGGACAGGCCGAGCCGCCGATGGTGACCTGGCCGAGGGAGGAGACGTCACGGGGGTTCGCCGTCAGCTCGGCGAGCAGGCCCTGCCAGATGGTGGGGACGGCGGCGGCGTGGGTCGGCCGCTCGCCCTCGATCATGGCGGCGAGGGGGGCCGGCTGGAGGAAGCGGTCTGGCATCAGCATGTTCACGCCGGTCATGAACGTGGCGTGCGGCAGGCCCCAGGCGTTCACGTGGAACTGGGGGACCACGACCAGCGAGGTGTCCTGGTCGGTCAGGCCCATCGACTGGGCCATGTTGACCTGCATCGAGTGCAGGTAGATGGAGCGGTGGCTGTAGACCACGCCCTTGGGGTCGCCCGTCGTGCCGGAGGTGTAGCACATGGCGGCGGCCTGGCGTTCGTCCAGCTCGGGCCAGTCGTACGAGGTCGGCTTGCCGGCGATCAGGTCCTCGTACTCGTGGACGCGGACGTTCGTGCCGGCCAGGAGGGAGCGGTCCCCGGGGCCGGTGACGACCACGTGCTCGACCGGCTTCAGGTGCGGCAGGAGCGGGGCGAGCAGGGGGAGCAGCGAACCGTTGGCGATGATCACGCGGTCGGCGGCGTGGTTGACGATCCAGGCCAGCTGCTCGGGCGGGAGGCGGAGGTTCAGGGTGTGGAGGACCGCACCCATGGACGGGATCGCGAAGTACGCCTCGACGTGTTCCGCGTTGTTCCAGGCCAGGGTCGCCACGCGCTCGTCGCCGGTGACGCCGAGGTCCTCCCGCAGCGCGTGGGCCAGCTGGGCCGCGCGGGCGCCGATCTCGGCGAAGGAGCGGCGGTGCGGCTCGTCCTCACCGGTCCAGGTGGTCACCTGCGATGTCCCGTGGATCGTCGACCCGTGGGTCAGGATCCTTGAGATCAGCAGCGGTACGTCCTGCATGGTGCTCAGCACGGCGTCCTCCCGGGGCGACATTGCCTGCGCGGTGGTAAAGGTTGCGCTGATTCTGCGCACATACCGCGCGGTATGTCACTAGGACCGGGTGATCGATCAGATCACGCCACGCCGGAGGGGCACCTCACAAGCGGCCGGCGAACCGCCTCACTGGCGGACAAGTCCCAGCTCAGCGTCCTCGCGGAGCTTGCCGATCGCCCGGGACACGGCCGACTTGACCGTGCCCACCGAAACGCCGAGCACCTCGGCCGTCTGGACCTCGCTGAGGTCCTCGTAGTACCTGAGGACCACCATCGCCCGCTGCCGGGCGGGCAGCCGCATGATCGCCCGCCACATCGCGTCGCGCAGCGCCTGCTGCTCGGCCGGGTCGTCACCGCCGGGCACCGGGTCCGGCTCGGGCAGCTCGTCGCAGACGAACTCGTCGACCTTGCGCTTGCGCCACTGCGAGGTCCGGGTGTTCAGCAGCGCCCGGCGCACATAGCCGTCGAGGGCCCGGTGGTCCTCGATGCGCTCCCAGGCGACGTACGTCTTGGTGAGCGCGGTCTGCAGCAGGTCCTCCGCGTCGCTCGGGTTGCCGGTGAGCGAGCGGGCGGTACGCAGCAGCACCGGCTGGCGGGCCCTGACGTACGACGAGAACGACGGGTACGGAAGGGTCTGCGCCGCTGGTCCGGCCGCCTTCGAAGCGCTCGTGCAGACGAGTGTGGTCATGGCTCAACGCTATGAGCGGGGCACCCCCGGCGGATCGGCCGCAGGTGCCGAAGCGGAGTCCCCCTCAGGTTGTACGGGTAGGGCCTGCCGCACCTCCTGTAGGTGGAGCGAAGGGCCCGCGGTACTGCGGGTTCACCCCTGGGGGTCCGCGGTGAGCACGAGTCCCGACGTCGGCACACCCGTCCCGGCCGTCACCAGGACCCGCTCCGCTCCCGGTACGGGGTTCGCGGCCGTGCCCCTGATCTGCCTCACGGCCTCCGCGATGCCGTTCATGCCGTGCAGGTACGCCTCCCCGAGCTGTCCGCCGTGCGTGTTGAGGGGCAGGCGCTCCTCTGCCACGAAGTCCGCCGCCTCGCCGGGGCCGCAGAAGCCGAACTCCTCCAGCTGCGTCAGCACGAACGGCGTGAAGTGGTCGTAGAGGATCCCCACGTCGATGTCGGCCGGGGCGAGCCCCGAGGTGCGCCACAGCCGGCGGGCGACGACGCCCGCCTCGGGCAGACCCGTCAGGTCGTCGCGGTAGTAGCTGGTCATCTGCTCCTGGGCGCGTCCGGCGCCCTGGGCGGCCGCGGCGATCACGGCGGGCGGGTGGGGCAGGTCGCGGGCGCGTTCGGCGGAGGTGACGACGAGGGCCTGCCCGCCGTCGGTCTCCTGGCAGCAGTCGAGCAGACGCAGCGGTTCGACGATCCAGCGGGAGGCGGCGTGGTCGGCCAGGGTGATGGGCCGGCCGTGGAAGTGGGCCGCCGGGTTGGTCGCCGCGTACTTGCGGCCGGTGACCGCCACGTGTCCGAAGGCCTCCGGGGTCAGCCCGTAGGTGTGGAGGTAGCGCTGGGCCGCCATCGCCACCCACGAGGCCGGGGTGAGCAGGCCGAACGGCAGCGACCAGCCGAGGGCCACGCCCTCCGCCGACGGTTCCCTGTGCCGCACCCCGGAGCCGAAGCGGCGGCCCGAGCGCTCGTTGAACGCCCGGTAGCAGACGACCACGTCGGCCACGCCCGCGGCGATCGCCAGCGCGGCCTGCTGGACGGTGGCGCAGGCCGCGCCGCCGCCGTAGTGGACCCGGGAGAAGAAGGAGAGCTCCCCGATGCCCGCCGCCTGGGCGACTGTGATCTCGGGGCTGGTGTCCATGGTGAAGGTGACCATCCCGTCGACGTCGGCCGGGGCCAGCCCGGCGTCCGCGAGGGCCGCGCGCACCGCCTCGACGGCGAGGCGCAGTTCGCTGCGGCCGGAGTCCTTGGAGAACTCGGTGGCCCCCACACCGACGACGGCCGCGCACCCACCGAGACCGCCCCGCCCTCGCCCGCTCGTATCGGACCCGCTCCGCCCACTCCCGCTCCCGCTCACGACGAGACGCCCTCTCCCGCCCCTGCCGGGACCCTGACCGTCACCGTGCCCGTGACGTGCCGGCCGAGGGAGTTCGCGCCGACGATCCGGACCGTCGCGGTGTCGCCGTCGACCTCCTCGACCGTGCCGGTCAGCACCATCGTGTCGCCGGGGTGGTTGGGCGCGCCGAGCCGGATGGCGACCCGGCGCAGCCGCGCACGCGGACCGAAGTGGTCCGTGATGTAGCGGCCGACCAGGCCGTTGGTCGTCAGGATGTTCATGAAGATGTCGGGCGAGCCCTTCTGCCGCGCGAGCTCCGGGTCGTGGTGGACGTCCTGGTAGTCGCGGGAGGCGATCGCTCCGGCGACGATCAGGGTGCGGGTGACCGGGATCTCCAGCGGCGGGAGCCGGTCACCGGCCTTCACGACGTCACCCCCTCGAAGACGGGCAGCACCAGCTCGTCGTCGTACCGCCGGAACTCCAGCCGCACCGGCATGCCGATCCGCACCTTGTCGTACGGCACCCCGACCACGTTGCTGACGATCCGCACGCCCTCGGCGAGTTCGATCAGGCCGACCGCGTAGGGCGGCTCGAAGGCCGGAAAGGGCGGGTGGTGCATCACCACGTAGGAGTAGACCGTGCCTTCGCCGCACGCCCCGACGGTGTCCCAGTCCGCGGAGCCGCACGTGTTGCAGCCCGGCAGCCAGGGGAACCGCAGGGTGTCGCAGGCCGTGCAACGCTGGATGAGGAGTTCGTTGCGGGCCACGCCTTGCCAGAAACCGGCGTTGTCGCGGTTGACGACGGGGCGGGGGCGGCGTTCCGCCGGTGCCGAAGGCCGCCGCGCCGGGGCGTACTTGAGGATGCGGAAGCGGTGGATCCCGGCCGGTTCACCGCCCGCGCGGACGTCCGTGCGGGTCGTGACGAAGTACCCCGCCCCCAGCTTCGTGGTCTTGCGGCCGGACACCGACTCGATCACCGAGTCGAAGGTGATCTCGTCCCCCGGGCGCAACGGGCGCAGGTACTCCTGCTCGCAGTCGGTGGCGACGACCGCGTCGTGGCCCGACGCGTCGAGCAGGGCGAGGAGTTCGTCGTAGGCCGCGGTGCGTTCCGGGCGGCGGGTGAGGCCGGCCATGGTCCAGGCCTGGAGCATGGTGGGCGGAGCGATGGCGTCCGGGCCCGTGTACGCGGGGCTGGTGTCGCCCATGGCCTCGCACCAGTGCCTGATCATCGGCTCGTTGACGGGGTCGCGGCCGACCCCGGTGGCGGCGGCCGGCAGGCCCTCGTAGGCCTTCAGGCGCGCCTCGAACTCCTTGTGGACCTCCGGCTCACCACTCACAGTTTCTGACTGTCCGTCAGATCTATGGCTCCGTCAAGCCCTGCAGACCTCCCGCCGAGTCCTGGGGACGCCGAGAAAACGCCTGCGCGGCGGTACCGGAGTACCGCCGCTCAGACGTCTGTGACCCATGAAGCACACCCCCCGCAGCGCCCGGGCCGGCGTCGGCGCACCGGCCCGCTCAGCTCACCACAGCGGGGTGAAGATGACGGTGGTGTCCGCGTTCTCCTGGTTGACGGCCGTGAACTCCGAGCCGTTGACCTGCGCGGCGTTGCTCCGATTCGAGGCGCCGTCACCGAGGGCCTGCTGCTGGGTCGTGCCCGCGTTGCCGAAGTTGTCGCCGCCGACCCCGCTGCCGAGGATGTCCTGCTCGGTCTCCGTGGCCGACGCGATGGATCCGTTGTCCGCGAAGGCGCCGCTGTCCGCCGTCGCGACACCGGTGAAGAGGGCGGCCGCGAGCGGAAGGGCGGAGACGGCCGCGATGACGCGGGCGGTACGGATGCTTGCCATGTTTCTTGTCCCTCCAGGGGCTGATCGAACCGAGGACGCACCCGGCTCGTGACCGTTCGGTGCGTGAACCACTGCTTCACCAGGGAAGTTGGCCGACCGCCCCGGTGCGGTGCTCGACGTCGCGAGTCCAGGGTTGCCCACCGAATCCCCGGCGAACCACCCCGGAAGCCGCTTTTCGCACGCAAGCGTGAGGACAAGTCGATAAACCCCGATCCGTCACTTCCGTACCGGACAGGAGTGAAAGGGGGCACTCGAACCCGGGTGCCGCAAGGGGCGAAGCGTTCCAGCAGTTTTCCCGGCCCCACCCGGCCCCGGCGCGTCGCCCCCGCTCCCTCTTTCCTTTTTCGAACGTACGTACGAAACTAGAGGCATGGCCACCACCGACCGGCAGGCCACGACGCTGGCCCTCGCACACGCCCTGTCAGCCGCCGAACGCGGACTGGCCGTCATCCCTCTGTCCCGCTCCAAGCTCCCGGCACTGCGCTCCCCGCACCGCGACGACGACCCCGCCTCCTCCCCTTGCCACGGCGGGTGCGGCAGGCCCGGGCACGGGGTCTACGACGCCTCCAGCGACCCGGACCGCATCCGCGAGCTGTTCACCGCCGCGCCCTGGGCGACCGGCTACGGCATCGCCTGCGGGCTGCCCCCGCATCATCTGATCGGCCTCGACCTGGACGTGAAGACCGGCACGGACTCCACGGCCGCCCTGCGCGAGCTGGCGCTGCGGCACCTGTTCACGATCCCGCCGACCGTGGTCGTCGTGACCCCGTCCGGCGGGCGGCATCTGTGGCTGAGCGGTCCGCCCGAGGTGGTCGTCCCCAACTCGGCGGGCCGGCTCGCCCCCGGCATCGACATCCGGGGCGCGGGCGGCTACCTGGTCGGCCCCGGCTCCCGCACCGGCCAGGGGGTGTACGCCGCCGCGCCGGGCACCGCGCACCTGGCCCCCGCCCCCTGCCCGCGCTCCCTGCTGCGGCTGCTGATCCCGCCACCCCGCTCCCACCACACCGTCCCCGCGGCGACCGGCGGGCACGGCCAGGGCCTGGTCCAGTTCGTCCTGGCCGCGCACGAGGGCCAGCGCAACACCCGACTGTTCTGGGCGGCCTGCCGGGCCTACGAGGACGGCATCGGCCCGGCGCTGGTGGACCCCCTGGTCGACGCGGCCCTGAACACCGGCCTGTCCGAGCGGGAGGCCAGGGCGACGATCGCCTCGGCGGCCCGGATGACGGGGCACCGGCCGTGAGCACGGCCCCGCCCACGACCACCAGCGAAAGACCTCGATGCACCACCACGCAAAGGCGCCGGCCCTGGCGCTCGCCCGCCTCGTCCTGGCCTCCGGCCGCCCGGTGGACCTCGCCGAGCTGCGGTTCTCCTCGACGTACGGCGACCTGCTGGACGGCTACCCCTGCAAGGCGCTGAACGACCTGCGGATCCGGGGCCTCCTGCACGCCGCCGAGCGGTCCCGCCCGGGCACGCCGGTGCACCTCGTCCCGCCGCGGCGCGCGTACCCCGACCAGTACGCGGGCGGCCTCGGGCCGGTCGAGGTGCTGCCCGCGGTGGCCTGCCTCGGCACGTTCCACTCCACGGCCCTGGACCCGGCCCACGACCCGGTCGCCTACCGCTCGCGCCTGACCGTCGTCTGGTTCCAGGACACGCCCCGCCTGCCCGCGGACTCCGACGCCGAACCGGCGCTGCGGGACCTCGACTGGGCGGTACTGGCCCGGGACGCCCCGGCGCCCCCGTAGGGTCGGCCGATGAGCGCTTCCCGCATCGAACTTCCCCGCTGGCAGTTCGAGTTCACCTGGTCATTGTTCGAGTACCACCTGGAGCGGCTGGAGCCCGGGGACTTCCTCTGGGAGCCCGCGGAGCTCTGCTGGACGATGCGCCGGGGCCCCGCCGGCACCTGGGTCCCGGACTGGGCGGACACCGAACCCGACCCGGTCCCCGTCCCCACCCTCGCCTGGGTGAGCTGGCACCTCGGCTGGTGGTGGAGCGTGGCCCTCGACCACCTCCAGGGCCGCCCGCCCCGCGACCGCGAGGACATCGTCTGGCCCGGCGAGGGTGCCCCGACGGTCACGTGGCTGCGGGACCTGCGCGTCCAGTGGCTGAAGGTCCTGGACGGCCTCACCGACCAGGACCTCGACGCCACGGCCCCGTTCCCCTGGCCGCACGACCCCGGGCACACCGTCGAGCACATGGTGGCCTGGGTGAACGCGGAGCTGATGAAGAACGTCAGCGAGATCGGCCAACTGCGGCTGCTGCGGGCGGCGTCCGCCCGGAACGCGGGACCCGGGCATTCCACCAGGGCGGGCTCCCGGCCTGCGGAGCGCGCCCGCCCGGTGCGTGGCATCGTGGAGGAATGAGCATCGACGTGCGCCCGGCCACGGACTTCGAGGACGTCCGTGCCGTGCTCGGGCCGAAGTCGCCCGGGGCGAACGTCTGCTGGTGCCTGAGCTACCGGGTCCCCTCCGCGCTCAACAAGGAACTGCGCGGCCCGGCCCGCGGTGAGTACGTCGCCGGGCTGTGCCGCGCGGAGCCGCCCCCGGGGGTGCTCGCCTACGACGGTGCCGAACCGGTCGGCTGGGCCGCCGTCGCCCCGCGCGCGGACACCTCCTTCGCCCGCAACCGCAAGATCCCGCACCTCGACGACCTGCCCGTGTGGTCGCTGTGGTGCGTCCGGGTCCGCCCGGGACATCGCAAGCAGGGCGTCTCGCACGCCCTGATCGCCGGCGCGGTCGCGTTCGCCCGGGAGCGGGGCGCACCGGTGATCGAGGCGTACCCGCTGGACAACGGCGACGCCAGGGTCGATCCGACGATGGCGTACGCGGGTCTGCGCAAGAACTTCGAACGGGCCGGCTTCATCCACGCGGCGGACACGGACTCGGTCCTGGCCGGTCATCCCCGGGTTCTGATGCGCCTCGACCTGCAATGAGAAAAGGCCCGACCGCTGGCGACGGGGGATGCACCAGCGGTCGAGCCATGGCCAAGGGTAACAAGCGCTTGCCCACCGCGTGCCGACCGGCCACCCGTAAAGCCCGGTTGTGACTCGTCTCACTCAACTGTCCCGAGGATCGGGCCCGTTGTCCGCACCGGTCGTGTCAGTCGTCGCACGGCGGGTCGTAGGAGAGCCGGGGCAGGTACTCCCGCCAGACGTCCTGCGTCAGCACGCCCCGGGTCATCGCGCAGATACGGCGGACGGCCGTGCCGACGTCGAGGTTCCAGAGCCGGATGGTGTCCGCACCGCTCGACACCCCCAGCGTGTGGCTGTTCGGGCTGAACGAGAGGAAGGTGCCGGTCGTGGAGTTGGGGCTCATCGACTGGCCGATCGCGGTGGCGTGCGAGGGGTCGGCCACGTTCCACAGCCGGACGGTGCTGTCGTTGCCGCCGCTGGCCAGGGTGCGGCCGTCGCGGCTGAACGTCAGCGACACGACCGCCTCCGTGTGACCCGTGAGCAGCGCCTCCTGGGAGGCTTCGGCGGGGTCCGTGATGTCCCAGAGCCGGACGGAGTTGTCGTCGCCGGCGCTGGCCAGCGTGTGGCCGTCGCGGCTGTAGGCGAGCGCGTTGACCGCTCCGAGGTGGCCCCTCAGAGGTGCCCCGATCAGGGTCACCCGACCGGGGTCGGCCATGTTCCACAGCCGGATCGTGCCGTCCGCACTGCCGCTGGCGAGCGTCCGGCCGTCCGGGCTGAACACGAGGTGATTGACGTAGCCCTTGTGACCGGTGAGGGGGCTGCCGATCGGGCGCGGCCGGGCCGGGTCGCGGATGTTCCACAGCCGGATGGTGCGGTCGTCGTAGGCGGTGGCCAGGACCTTCCCGTCCGGGCTGAACGCCAGGGGGTCGGCGTACCGGATGCGCAGGCGGGCGGGAGAGCCGTGGCGGACGGGGTGTTCGGGGTCGCCGAGGTTCCACAGCTCCACCACCCTCTCGCCCGTCACGACCGCGAGGGTGCGGCCGTCCGGGGAGAACTCCAGGGAGCGCACGTCGCCCTTGCCCGGGCGGAACGGTTCACCGATCCGCGCCGGCCTGCCGGGCGTCCGCACGTCCCACAGCCGGATCCGCCCGTCCCGTGCCGCCGTCGCGAGCAGGCGCCCGTCCGGCCGGAACACCCCGGTCCGGCCGGTCATGTCCGATGTCGGCAGCGACCACAGACGGACCTTGTTGTCACCCGCCCCGGTCGCGAGGGTGCGGCCGTCGGGGCTGAAGCCGAGCGCGTACATCTCCCCGCTGCTGCCCGCGAGGGGCGCGCCGACCTGCGAGGGGTACTGCGGATCGCTGACCCTCCACAGGCTCGCGGTGCTGTCCGCGCTCGCCGCGGCGAGCATGTTCCCGTCGGGGCTGAAGGCCACGGACCAGACCGGCCCGGTGTGGCCGGTCAGCGGCGCGCCGACCGGGGCCGGACGGCCCGGACCGGCCATGTTCCACAGGCGTACGGTGCCGTCCGCGCTGCCGCTGGCGAGCGTCCGGCCGTCGGGGCTGAAGGCCACGGAGTGCACGGTGGTGGTGTGGCCGGTCAGCGGCGTCCCGGCCGGTTCCGGACGCGCGGGGTCGGACACGTCCCACAGCCGGATCGTGCCGTCGTCGCCCCCCGCGGCCAGCGTGCGGCCGTCCGGGCCGAACGCCACCGAGCGCACGGCCGCCCTGTGCCCGGTCAGGGGCTCGCCCAGGGCCCGCGCCCGGCGCGGGTCGCCCACGCTCCACAGCCGGACGGTGCGGTCGTCCCCGGCGGAGGCCAGCGTGCGCCCGTCCGGGCTGAAGGCGATCAGGTAGATCGTGCCGCCATGGCCGGTCAGGGGCCTGCCGAGCGAGGTCGGGTGCGCGGGATCGGACACGTCCCACAGCCGGATCGTGCCGTCGTCGGAGGCGCTGGCCAGCGTCCGGCCGTCCGGGCTGAACACCGCGCTGCTCACCCAGCTCGTGTGCCCGGTCAGGGGCTTGCCCAGGGGCTTGGGGCGCTTGGGATCGGCGACGTCCCACAGCCGTACCGTCCGGTCGTAGCTGGCCGTGGCCAGGACCCGTCCGTCCGGGCTGAAGGTCGTGAGGTAGACGGCACCCGTGTGGCCCGTGAGGGGCCTGGAGAGCGGGGCGTTCACGATGGAGATCAGGCGGCTGTTCGCGCCCTTGTCGTCCGGCCGCAGCCCGTGGGCGACCAGGTCGAGCTGCGCGGACAGCGACGGATCGGTGTCCTGGAGGCGGTCGGACTGGGCGAGTACCTGCTCGAAGACGGCCTCGTCCCGCTGCTTCCAGGCGACCACGGCCGACCCGGCGGCCAGCATCGCCAGGACGACCAGCGTCGCCACCGCGCCCCGGCTGATCCAGATGATCCGCCTGCGCAGCCGGACCGAGGCGGCCAGGAACTCCACGGCGCTGCGGGTCAGGAACGTGTCTCCGGCGGACCTCGCCCAGCCGTGGGCCTGCTCCAGGCGGGAGCCCCGGTAGAGCAGGGACGTGTCGCGGTTCGACTCCTCCCAGGCCCGGCCGTCCTCCTCCAGGCGCTGGCGCAGCAGGTTGCCCTGCCGGTCCTCGTCGATCCAGTCGCGCAGCCGCGGCCAGGCGTGCAGCAGCGCCTCGTGGGTGATCTCCACGGTCTCCGCGTCGAGCGTCACCAGCCGGGCGCGGACCAGCGTTTCGAGGGACTCCTCGGTCTTGCCGGGGTCGGCCGACTCCTCGGCGAGCTGCCGCCGGGTTCCGCGGCGGCGGGTGGCCTGGGTGTCCTCGCCCAGCCGTACCAGGCGGAGCAGCAGCAGCCGGGCGGCGGTGCGCGCGGCCGGGTCGAGGCCGGTCCAGGCCCGTTCGGCGGTGGCCGCGACCGCTCCCTGGATGCCGCCGGCCGCGCGGTAGCCGGCCAGGGTGAGCCGGCCCGCCTTCCGGCGCTGCCAGGTGGCGAGCAGGGCGTGCGAGAGGAGCGGCAGCACACCGGCGTCGTGCGCCCCGCCCGGGCCGTCGGCGCTGACCTCCCGGACGATCAGCTCCGCCAGCCCCGGTTCCAGCTCCAGGCCGACGGCCTTGGCCGGTCCGTTCACCGCCTCGCGCAGCTCCGCGGTGGTCAGCGGCCCGAGCACCATGTGCCGGTGCTGGAGCGCGTCGGCGAGCTCCGGGTACCTCAGGCAGCGGTCGTAGAAGTCGGCGCGTATGCCCAGCACCACGAGGGCCGGGGCCGGTCGGCCGGGACCGGCGGGTGAGCAGGCGGCGTGCAGGACCTCGATGAACGCCCGCCGGTCCGCCTCGTCGGGGCAGAGGGTGAACGTCTCCTCGAACTGGTCCACGATCACGACCGGACGGGCCCCGCCGGCTGCTTCCCGCCGGGCCCAACCACCGACGGCGGCACGAACGGCGTCGGCGAAGGGCACGGGGGCGGGGGTGGGGGTGGGTGCCGGGGCTGGTGGAACGGAGGGTGGAACGGGGGGTGGGTGCGGCGCGCGGTGCCCTGCCGGTGGGGGCGGGGGCCCGGGGTCTGCTGCGGGCGCGGGCCCGGGGTTTCCCGCGGGCGCGGGCCCGGGGTTTCCCGCGGGCATGGGCCCGGGTCCTCCGGGGGCGGGCCCGGGGTTTCCTGCGGGCGCGCGCCCGGGGTTTCCTGCGGACGCGGGCCCGGGGTTTCCCGCGGACGCGGGCCCGGGGTTTCCCGCGGGCATGGGCCCGGGTCCTCCGGGGGCGGGCCCGGGGTTTCCTGCGGGCGTGAGCTCGGGGCCTGGTTGGGGCGCGGGCCCGGGGGCTCCTTGGGGCATGGGTCCGGGGCTCGCTGCGGAGGCGGCGCCCGGTCGTGCTCGTGAGACCGGGACGACGGAGGCCAGCTCGGGGATGCACCGGACCAGCTCCGCCAGCGGATCACTTCCCGGTACGAGCTGTACGACCTCTCGAGGCCGGCCGTTCCCCTCGCTGCCGTCGCCGTCGTCACCGTCGTCACCGCCCAGCGCGCCGTCCCGCAGAGCGGGCACCAGGCCGGCGTTCAGCAGGGAGGACTTCCCCGCGCCCGACGCGCCCACGAGCATGACCAGGCCGCCCGTGCCCGCGACGGCCCCGAGCTGTGTGACGAGCGCGTCCGTGCTCCGCTCCCGGCCGAAGAACCACCGGGCGTCCTCCCGGCGGTAGGAGGCCAGCCCCCGGTACGGGCACACCCCGCCCGGCGTCGACGCGGACTCGTCCGCGGGCCGCTCCTCGGTCGCGGAGGGCGCCGGGCGCTCACCGACCGGGTTCGCCACCGCGCGTTCCCACAGCCGCTGCCACTGGCCGAGGTCGTACAGACCGGGGGAGACCGGCGTGGGCCGCGAGCGCCGCGCGTCGGGGATCAGTACGTGCAGCACCGCCGCGAGGGCGGGGAACTGGGCCGGGACGTTCCGGGCCCGGCGCCAGTCGCTGATGCGCTGCGCGGACACCCGCACGGGCCGCCCGCGTTCGTCGACCCGCTGGAGCCGGACGACCGCCTCGGACACCCGCTTGAGAGGGGGGTTGCCGGCTTCCTTGTACAGCAGTGCGAGGCGTTCCGCGAAGGCGGTGCGTGCCCCCGAGTCGGAACTCAAGGTCTCAGCTCCTTACTTCCACGCCTGGACGTCCGGACCGGAAAACTCACTCTATATCGCTGACCTGCGGCGATGCCGTCCGATGGGCACCGGAACCTCCTCCTCCATGGCCGGAAATGGCAGGATCCGGACGTGGATCCGGACGCAGCGGCGCACCCGTGCGGCCGGCTTCCGTCCGAACCGGACGACGAGGCTCCACCGTTCGGTACCGGTCCCCACGAGGGGAGGGACCGGTGCCGGACGATGTGGTGATCCTCCCCGGCACCCCGGCACGCAATCCCGGAATTCGTGTGCCCCACCCTCGGACCGTCCTGGCACGCGGCGTACCCCACCCTTCGGACCACGCTGGAAAACTGACGAACCGTCAGCTATGGTCGCCCTGCCGTACCGCTCACAGAGCGATGGACGAGCGCTCCGGGAACGACGTTCCAGCACGGAACGAGCACGGAGCGAGCACGTAAACGAGCACCGACGAGCGAGGCGCGAGCAGAGGCCGGACGACGCATCAGCGACGTACAGGGGTGAGCGCAGTGGAGTCACGTCCCGAGAGCCCACGACCGCAGGGTGCTCCGCGCTGGGTCGCGCTGTTCTACCGGCCTGCCGAGGGATCCTGGCGGACGGCCGCCCAATCGCCCCACCGCGCGCCCGTGCTGTACGCCCTCGGCGAGATGACCCAGACCCTGCGCGCCCGGGGCGACGAGGTGGCCGTCGCCCTGTGGGGGCCGAAGGACGGCGCGTGGCACCGGTTCGACACCTCGCTGGAGCAGACCGCGGTTGCGCAGCCGGACCCCGGGCCCTCCCCCGCCGAACCGGCCGGACTGGCGGAACGGATGACCGGCCGCCGCCACCAGGTCCTCATGGCGGGCCTGAGCAAGGCGGGGCTCTACGACCTCTCCCCCGAGGACGACACGACCGTCCGGGCGTTGGTGGAACACCTCGACGAGGCCGCCGTACGCCGGGTCGCCCACTGGCTGGCGGCCGCCGGGAGCGCGCGCTAGCCGGGCCGGTTCAGCCGGTGCCCCGCTGGGCAGTCAACTCCGGACGGCCGCTAGGCGCCGATGCCGTCAGGAGGGGGACGAACAGACACATGAAGGTCTTCGTGGACCGCGACCTCTGCTACGGCTCCGGCGAGTGCGCCCACCGGGTCCCGGCCGTCTTCGAGTTCATCGACGACTTCGGGGTCGTCCGGCCGGGACGCGAGGAGACGGGCGAGGATCCCGAGGTCCTGGAGGCGGCGGAGAAGTGCCCGAGCCAGGCGATCCGCATCACCGGGGCGCCGCAGTCGGCGCCGGACCGGCCGTAACGAGAGGCGATGACGCCACCGAGCCTGCTCGCGGTCTTCGCCCACCCCGACGACGAGTCCCTGACAGCGGGCGGCACCCTCGCCCGCCACGCGTCCGCGGGCGCGCGCACCGCGGTCGTCACCGCGACCTGGTCGGCGGACAGCCGGCGCGCCGCGGAACTCGCCGAGGCGCTCCGCGTCCTGGGCGCGGGCCCGCCCCGCATGCTGGGTCACGCCGACTCCCGCGTCCCGCACTCGGCCCCGGGCAGGCCGCGCTGGTGTGACGTACCGCTGGACGTGGCGGTGGGAGAACTGGTCGCGCACCTGCGCGACGTCCGCCCGGAGATCGTCGTCACCCACGACGCCTACGGCAACCTGACCGGCCACGAGGACCATGTGCATACCCACCGCGTGACCGCCCTCGCGGTCCACGCCGCCGGCCTGGAACGCCTCTACCCGGACGCGGGAGCGCCCTGGCGGCCGAGCGCCCTGTACCTGGCCACGCACCCCCACTCGGCCGCCCGGGTCTGGGGCGGGCATCTGGCCGCCGTGGGCAAGGCGGTGCGCACGGTCCCCGACGAACACGTCACCGCCACCGTCGACGTCACCCCCTGGCTGGACCGGAAGATCCAGGCGATCCTGGCCCACCGCACGGAGGTGGCACGGGGAGCGGCGCCGGGCCTGATCGCCGCCCTCCCCGCGGCCGAACGGCAACGGCTGCTCGGCACGGAGTGGTACACCCGACACGACCTGGCGCCGACGTCCCGCGCGCAGACCGAGCTGCTCTCATAGCGCGGCCGGCGCACCCCACCGGAGCCGGGACAACGCCCTGGCCCTGGCCTCCACCACGGCCATCCGCACCTCGCGCTCGGCCCGGTCGGTGTGGGCCGCCTGTCCGGTGACCTGCCCGTCCCACTTCCGGTACAGCAGGCCCACCTCCCGCGAGAACCAACCCCGGCTCACCGCGTTCAGCGCCAGCAACAGCCCCGTGTCCTCCGACGCGGGCAGCGCCATCCATCCGCCCAGCGCGAGCAGCAACTCCCGCCGCACGCAGAGCGAGGCGGGATGCACCTGCGCGAGGAAGCCGTTGGCCTTCCAGTGCGCGAGCACGGCCCCGCGCTCGATCGGCCCCTGGTCGGGATCGCCGGGGAAGCCGACGGTCGACCCGTCCGGCATGAGGTCGAGCACCCGCGAGGTGACCCAGCCGAGCTCCGGGTCCCGCTCCAGCACGTCGAGGTCCCGCGCGAGCGCGCCCGGCGTCAACCGGTCGTCGGCGTCGAGAACCTTCACGTACGCCCCGTCCCCGTGTGCCAGCGCCATGGTCCTGGCGACCCCGGGCCCCCCGGCCCGCCCCTGCCGGAACGTCACCCGGGCGTCCGTGGTGGGTACATACGGTCTGACGCCGTCGCTCTCCCCGTCCTCCTGCACGACCCAGTGCCACTCCCAGCCCTCGGGAAGCCGCTGCGCGCACAACGACGCGTAGGCCTCCGGCAGGAAGCGGGCGTGGGGGCCGTGCACGGCGGTGACGACGACGACGCGCCGACTCACTGGGCGCTCACCCACCCTTCTCCGACCGGCACACCCCGGTGATCGTAATCCTCACCGCGTACCCGGCCGGTGGCCGTCCAGTTCGAGAACGAGGTGATAGCCACCGGCGAGATCGACACCGGTCCGCTCGCGCAGCAGCTTCACCGCGGCGATCTGCTGACCGTCGTCGAGCAGCGCGCTCAACTCCTCGACGAGGGCGGCATCGAGCCGGCGCAGGGCGTCCAGCGCCTGGCCGTGGCTCGTGGGCAGCGTCCGCCCGCCGGCCAGCATCTCCACGGCCTCCCGCGCCGGGCCCCGCTTGAGCCAGGAGCCCCGGCGCAGCCTCCGGACGGCCTTGCCCGTACGGCCGTCCGCGACCAGCGCCCTCGCCTCGTCCTGCGCTTCCTGCCCGACGGGGGTGATCAGCGCCGCGGTACGGGCCTTGGTGTTCGTCATGACACTCCTGCGTGGTGGGATCCCGAGAGCGAAGACTAGGGAAAGCGGGTTGCCGTTGCCCTTCTCCGGAAAGAGGCCTCTCTTGCTGGGAGGGTGCGGGCGGGAAATCGGTGTTCGACTCACTGGTGCGCTGGCTAGCCTGCGGTCATGGCGAAGAAGCCTAGAGCGGTGGGACTCAGGTCCGGTCAGACGCTGTGGCGACGTGAGTGCAGACCGCAGGTGCAGGATCTGCAGGGCGGGCCGACGGCAGGGTGAAAACGCTCAAGCCTGCCGTCGGAGTGCGATCGTCAGGAAGTCGAGGCCGTGGGATACGCCGGGACCTCGGAGAGAGTTGGAGATCTGGTCCACGCCTGGTCCACACGTAGTGATCCACAACGCGACAGAGCCGGATCAAGGTGAGACAGGACCCATGCAGAAGGGGTGCCTCTGACGAGAGACACCCCTTCTGAACTGCAATATCTATGACCTGCGCGGAGGCGGTGGGATTTGAACCCACGGTGACATCGCTGCCACGACGGTTTTCAAGACCGTTCCCTTCGGCCGCTCGGGCACACCTCCCCGCGCCGGCCGTGATCGGCGGCGCGGGGACAAGGGTAACGGGTCGGCGCGGGCGGGTGGGGGTCAGTTGTCGCCGACGCGGGAACCGAGCGTGACGTCGACCGTGTGCTGCTTGCCGCCGCGCTCGTAGGTGATCGTGACCTTGTCGCCGGGCTGGTGGGTCCAGATCTCGCCGATCAGGGTCGGGCCGGAGTCGATCACCCGGTCGTCGAGCTTGGTGATGACGTCGCCCGGCTTGAGGCCCGCCTTGGCCGCCGGGCCGCCAGGCTCGACCGGTGCCGCGCCGCCCGCGCCCTGGTCGGTGATCTGCGCACCGTCGGAGCCGTCATCCAGGGACACGGACGCGCCGATCTTCGCGTACACCGGCTTGCCGTTCTTGATCAGCTCCTGGGCGACGTACTTGGCCTGGTTGATCGGGATCGCGAAGCCCAGACCGATCGAGCCCGACTGCCCCGTGCCGAAGCCGCCGTTGCCGGTGGACTGGATCGCGGAGTTGATGCCGATGACATTGCCCTGCGCGTCCAGGAGCGGACCGCCGGAGTTGCCCGGGTTGATCGACGCGTCGGTCTGCAGGGCGCTCATGTACGACGCCTGGCTGCCGCTGCCGTCGCTGGAGGCCACCGGGCGGTTCTTGGCGCTGATGATGCCCGTCGTCACCGTGTCGGACAGGCCGAACGGGGCGCCGATCGCGATGGTCGAGTCGCCGACGGCCACCTTGTCCGAGTCGCCGAGGGTGAGCGGCTTCAGGTCGGAGGGGGCGTCCTTGAGCTTGATGACCGCCACGTCGTAGCCCTGCGCGTGACCGACCACCTCGGCGTCGTACTTCTTGCCGGTGGGGAAGGTCGCCGTGAGCTTGCCGCCGTCCACCGCGTCCGCCACGACGTGGTTGTTGGTGACGATGTGGCCCTGCTTGTCGAAGACGAAGCCCGTGCCGGTGCCGCCCTCGCCGCTGGTGCTCTCGGCCTCGATCGTGACTGTGCTCGGCAGCGCCTTGGCGGCGACACCCGCGGTCGTGCCCGGGTCGCGCTTGACGTCGCCGCCGTTCGAGGAGGCGGAGACCGTCGTCGAACCGGTGCTCTCGTCGTTGTCCTTCGCCAGCACGTACCCGAGTCCGCCGCCCACGCCGCCCGCGACCAGCGCGGCCGCCAGCACCGCGGCGACCAGACCGCCGCGCCTGCGACCGGACGCCGGCGCCGGCTGCTGGTACGACGCACCCCAGCCGCCCGCTCCGGACCCGGAACCGCCGTCGCCGTACGGGGCGGCCGGCGGCGGGGGCGGGGGCCAGGACGGGTCGGGGGCGGAAGAGGAGCCGGGGTGGCCGGGGCCGGGGCCACCCTGTCCCTGGGGGGCCTGCCCCTGGGCGTCCTGTCCGTAAGGCGGCCCCTGGGGGGCCTGTCCCTGGGGGGCCGAGGCAGCGGGAGCGTCCACCGGCACGGGGGGTGCTGACGGGGCGGGGGGTACCGCGGTGCCCTCGTTCTCGGTGCTCACAGCTTCTCTCCTAGATCCACGGCCGTTTCCGGGTCGCATGCGTTCACGCTCTTTCACGCCGGTCGACGGGTCCGGCGCGATACAGCTGAGCTTGTCCCTTTGTATGCCGTCAGCTTTTCCCACCGGCCGTCAGGGCACCATAAGCAGTGCCTGTGCGTCCGAGGCCATTCTTTACATAGGTCATTACCGGCGAAAAGGATGCAATCCCAATGCCTCCGTCCGGACCTGCGTCTCCGTCGAGTCCGTCCGACCGGACGCGTACCCGCACTCGGTGGCACCATGACGCGGTGACCCACGCACGACAGCACGTGATTCAAGTCGTCGCCCACCGCGGAGCCTCCGAGGACGCCCCGGAACACACCCTGGCCGCGTACACCAAGGCCATCGAGGACGGCGCGGACGCCCTCGAATGCGATGTGCGCCTGACCGCCGACGGCCACCTGGTGTGTGTCCACGACCGCCGGATCAACCGTACGTCCAACGGCCGCGGCGCGGTCTCCGCACTGGAGCTGGCCGACCTCGCCGCCCTGGACTTCGGCTCCTGGAAGACGGGCGAGGCCTGGAAGGGGCGCGACGAGGAGCCCGACTGGGAGCACCGCCCCGAGGACCGCGAGGCGACGTCCGTGCTCACCCTGGAGCGGCTGCTGGAACTCGTCTCCGACGCCGGGCGCCACGTGGAACTGGCCATCGAGACCAAGCACCCCACACGCTGGGCCGGGCAGGTCGAGGACCGGCTGCTGGACCTGCTGAAGCGGTTCGGCCTCGACGCCCCGGTCGCCGCCGCCGAGTCGCAGGTACGGGTCATGAGCTTCTCGGCCCGCTCACTGCACCGCGTGCGTGCCGCCTCACCGACGCTTCCGACGGTCCACCTGACGCAGTTCGTCTCACCCCGGCTGCGCGACGGACGGCTGCCGCCGGGCGTGCGGATCGCGGGCCCCTCCATCCGCATCGTGCGCAACCACCCCACGTACATCGAGCGGCTGAAGCAGGCCGGCCACCAGGTGCACGTGTGGACCGTGAACGAGCCCGGGGACGTCGAGCGCTGCGTGGAGCTGGGAGTCGACGCCATCATCACCAACCGGCCGCGCGCGGTGCTGGACCAGCTCGGCCGCTGACGTCCGGCCCCAGCGCGACGACCTCTCACGCCCCACCAGACCCAAGCACACCTCTTGACCCCGCACCGTTCCGGGCGGGATCCTCCCTTCTCCGCCACACCGATGATTTCCAGCCAATGGTGACAGGGAGTGCTCCGGCGCGTTCGATCCGTATTCGGTCGTGGTGAATGCGTCACCGGGCGTGGATTGGCCGGTTTCCGGTACAGGCCAATGGGGCATCCACACCGTGGCGTGGGGCGAAGGAGGTCTCGGGGGTGGCGTTGGTGGTGGCACAGGAGGTGCCCACGTCGTCGAGCATGGCCGTTCCCCATGGCCCTGCGGGCGTGGGGGAAGCGCGACACCGGATGCGTACGCAGTTGCGCGGCGGTGGAGTCGCGGAATCGGTCATCGACGACGCCGTACTGATCCTTTCCGAACTCTTGAGCAACGCGTGCAAGCACGGCAGACCCCTGGGCGACGCGCTGTCCGGCGACGGTGACGTCCGAGCCGCGTGGCGCGTGGAGCCGGCCGGCCGGCTCGTCGTGGAGGTCACGGACGGCGGCGGCCCGACCCGCCCCGCCCCCGCGACCCCGTCGGTCACGGCGCACGGCGGCCGCGGGCTGAACATCATCAGCGCCCTCGCCGACGACTGGGGCGTACGGGACGACATCCGCGGTGAGGTCACCGTGTGGGTCATCGTCCACGACGACGTGCACGATCCGGACGCCGGCCACCGCCGCGACGACTTCGCGACACGCGTCGCCGCCCCCGCCGTCTCCCAGATACCCGGGCTGGACTTCACGGACGCCTTCGAGGACATGGACTGACCCCGACCGGAACCCGGACCGGTCAGGCTGCGAGCGACCAGGACTGGGACCGGCCAGGACCGAGACGCGCGGGGGCCGAGGCCGACGGTGGAGGGAACCGGCGGGGACCGGGGCCGACGGGGGCAGGAACCGGCCGGGACGGTGACCGAGGGGGCCGAGCGCGTACGCCGCGCGGGGCGGGTGTTGTCCACAGGACCCCGTGGCCCGGGGCACGAACGGCTAGGCTCGCGACCGTACGAGACGAGCCGTAACCGGGAGACCCATCGATGGCCAAGAAGCGACCCCAGACGAAGGCCAAGCGCCCGCAGACCACGGGCGGGGCCCGCACCGCAGGTGCTGAGGGAGACGTTCCGGTCGTCGGCGCCCGTGAGCCCTGCCCCTGCGGCAGCGGCCGCCGCTACAAGGCCTGTCACGGCCGGGCCGCCTCGCACGCCGCCACCGAGCTGGTGCACCGCCCCTTCGAGGGTCTGCCCGGCGAGTGCGACTGGGTGGCGCTGCGCGAGCTGGTCCCGGCGGCCACGGTCGGACTGACCCTCAAGGGCGGCCTGCCCGAGGGCGTCCCGGCGGTCACCCTGGCCACGGTCCTTCCCATGGCATGGCCGGCACTGCGCCGCGACGACGGCTCGGTCCTGCTCGGCCTGCAGAACGACACCTCCTCCGGCGACATCAGCCGCGACCTCGCCGACACCCTCCAGCGCGCCCTGGAGGCCCAGCCCGGCACGCCCGTCCAGGGGCGCCGCGCCCCGGCCGACAGTCCGCGGCTGCAGGATCTCCTCGACCCCGAGGGCGCCTTCGAGCCAGAAGTGCACAGCGGCTTCGAGTTCTGGGTGCCGGACCCGGAGAACGCCACGCCCGACGTGACCGCCTCCCTGGAGCGGGCCAACGCCGCGGCCATCCCGACCGTCAAGCTCCAGGGCGTGGACGCCGCGTACTGGTGCGAGACGCCGGAGAAGAACCACCTGCGGTGGGTCATGCCGCACGCCGAGGAGCTGCTGCTGGACGCCCTCGCCCGGCTGCACGCCGCGGGCCGTTCCAGCCTCGGCGAGGGCACCCGCCTGGTGGGGTCCTTCCGCGCTCACGGGCTCACGGTGCCGGTGTGGGACCTGCCGAGCGGGGTCACCGCCGAGGACGTGGAGAAGCCCGCCGCGGAGTTCGCCGAGCGTCTGGCCGCCGCCCTGGCGACGGACGCGCCGCTCACCGCGGACGAGCGCCGCGCCCGCGGCGGTCTCACCAACCGGCAGGTCACGCTCAGCTGACGCCCGCTCCGGGATCGCGCCGGCCGGCCCCCGGGCCGGCCGCCTCCGGCACCCCTTTGGGTCACAACTCCCGTTGGGGACAAGCCAGTCGGTGACTGGAAAGGCGAGTTCGAATTTGCGAACCGCCGATCTCTTGTTACCGTTCCAGTAGCCCGGTTGCTGGTGCATCCCCCGTCGCCAGCAACCGGGTCTTTGCGTCTCTGCTTCCGTTCACGGAACGCAGCAGCTCCTCAACTACCCGCTTCCACGCGCTAGTTGCTTCCCGAGCGCAGCAGCAACGGTCCCTGTCCGCCCCGCTCGGCGAACTCCGCGACGGCCGTGTACGCCGCCGGCTTTCCGCGTGCGGGCTCCCGGGGCGTCTCGCACGTTCCCGGCTCGTCCCCCGCCTCGAGGGCACACCTCATCCGCACGGTGCGATCGCCGGGACTCATCAGGGTCAGTGTGGCGTCCAGCGCCTCGCCCGTCGTATTGCGGTAGTAGGTCCGCGCCCACGTCTCAGCCCCCTGCGTCACCACACAGGTCTGCGCCTCGACGCCGTCAGGTGAGGCGAGTTCGGGACCGCACCGCACGGCGGTCGACAGGCCCTGGCCGAGCGCCGGAGGGCCGGGGGCGCCGGAGGCCGCCCCGGGCGCCTTGCCGTCGGCACGCGCTGAAGGCCGTACGGCAGCGGAATCCGACGAGCGGGACTCGGCACCGGAACGGGAACCCGACGGGCGGGAGTCGGCACCGGAATCGGACGAACGGGTGCCGGCACCGGCATCGGACGAGCGGGAGGCTGCACCGGAATCGGATGTGCGGGCGCCCGCGCCCACCGGAACCGCAGCGCGCCCGGCCCCCGTCGACTCCACCGGCCCCGCGGACGCCACCGCCAGCGGCAGTGCGATCGCGCACGCCACCACGACGCCCGCGAGGGCGAACAGTCTGATCTTTCGAGGGTCCCGGGAGCGGCCCCGGGCGTGACGCCGCATGGTTCCGGAACTTAACGCGCCCGGGCGGGCGCCGGGCTCGGCGCGCCCGACAGCCCTAGAACTCGGGCGCGCTCACACCCGTACGAGTGAGCGCTTCGACCACGGCGTCCACCACGGCCTCGACATCGGGCACCCATGGCGAGGCCGAGCCGGGCAGCGGTGCGCGCTCCCAGCGGGTTTCCCCCTGGCCGGTCTCGGAGGGCGGCAGTGCCAGGTAGCCGCCCTCGCCGTGGAAGCGGAGCGAGCCGGGCACGAAGTCCTTGGCGTAGAGCAGTTCCCCGAGCTGCTCCATGGAGTACGGCTTGACGAGGATCGCCCAGCGGGCGGGGGAGGCGACGACCGGGCCGAGCCGCATGCCCGTCTGGTCGAGCGCCTTGAGGGCGCGGGCGGCCGCCAGGGCCGGCAGCGAGACCGCGCAGGGCGCGTGACCGCCGGTGGCCAGCACGATGGGCGCGGCCGGCCGGTTGGCCCACCACCAGCGCACCATGCGTCCGTCGGTGGTCGCCGCGAGGAGGCCGGGGTCGAAGGGGTGCGCGCCGGGCACCGTGCAGTCGGGGTCGGGGCAGCTGCAGCGGGAGTGCCCCTGCGGGTCCGCCGCCACGCCCGGGAGTACGGGCCACTGCCACTGCGTCGCGTAGGTCAGGGCCGCGTCGATCAGCTCAGGCTTCCCGTCGCTGCGCTGAGGCAGGAGCCTGCGTCGCCTTCCGAGGATCTCGCGCATGAGCGCTCGTTCCTTTCCGTTGCACGCCTGGCAACACCGTGGTCCACATCACATCATGTGTCGATCACTTCACTGTGCGTACCTGTTGGCGCATCACACCCCTGCTCGAAGCAAGGGGAACCCCTATGGGCCGAGCTTTGGGCTGCCTCCGCGGCCGTCCCGCCCATACTGCGTCTGTCGAAAGCACGGACTGGCGTAGGGGGTGGCGAAGTATGGCGTTTGCCGTCGCGCGTATTTCTCTCCGCCTCCGCCACGGGAGGATGGGGCACGGTCGTCGGTGGATAGGACGCCCGGTTCCGTCACCAGGTTCCGGGTGATTCCCAACCACCCCTGGCCTTCACCGAGTACGTACCCATCACGACCGTTGTGACGCTCCGTCGAGCAGCCCCAGTCGACCGCAATAAGCCGTCCCCTGAGGCAGTTTTAAGCCAACTTTGCATTTCCGCAAGAGGAAGGGGAGTTGTTCCCTCGCATCTCACGGACACCAGGAATCCCAGCAGGACAATGCTGGACATCTCCTCACGAGTGCGTGTACATGTGGAGACACTGCTAGCGACGCAGAATGACATGGGGGTTTGCGATGCTTTTGAGCAGTACGTGCCGGTTGGAAGGCCGGACGCCATGAACGCTCCGCACCCTCCGAAAGTGGCCGGAATCGATTCAACGGTTCCAGCGCCCGCACACACTGTCGCGCCCGTGGCTGCGGGCTCGTCCCCGGCCGTACCCGCGAACCCCCCGGCCCCTGCCGGTGCCGTGCTCCAGGACCGGCTCGCCGGCTGGGTCTCCGACCTCACCACCCTGCACGAGCTGACCGAACGCCTGGCCCGCACGACCACGCTCGACGAGGCGCTCCAGGAGGTGCTGCGGGCCGGCGCCGCCCTGGTGGGTGCCCGGCGCGGCCTCGTCGTCCTGGAACCCGGCGACGGACTCGGCCCCGACACCACCACCGGCCTGGGCCTCGCCCGCGCCGATCTCGGCCACATCGAGACCGTGCCGCGCAGTGCCCTGTCCTACGGCCGGATCCTCGACGGGCTGCCCGGCGACGAGGACGGCATCGCCGAGCCCGACCTGTTCGCCCAGGAGGGGCTCGACCCCCGCCACCGCGAGGTCGCGGCCCGCCTCGGCTACGCCGCCAGCTACGCCCTCCCCCTGACCCCCGGCACCGCCGTCCGCCTCGGCGCCGCCGTCTGGCTCTACGACGAGCCCGCCGAACCGGGCGAGCGGCAGCGCCATCTCGCGGGGCTCTACGCGCGGTACGCCGCCGAGCACCTGGCCCGCCTCCTCGAACTGGATCGCACCCGCGCGTCCATGGCCACGATGTCGGAGGAACTGCTGCCCGCGCGGCTGCCCCGGGTCCCCGGCGTGCAGCTCGCGGCCCGGCACCGCACCGGCCCGCGCGGCGGCGGCGACTGGTACGACGCGCTGCCGCTGCCCGACTCCGCCCTCGGTCTGGCCGTCGGATCCGTCACCGGCTCGGGTCCCAGCGCGGTCGCCGCGATGGGGCGGCTGCGGGCGTCGCTGCGCGCGTACGCCGTGATGGAGGGGGAGGATCCGGTCGCCGTCCTGTCCGACCTGGAGCTGCTGCTGCGGCTGACCGAGCCGGCCCGGTCGGCCACCGCGCTGTTCGGCTACTGCGAGCCGGCCGCGCGCAAGATCACGCTGGCCGGTGCCGGGCACAGCCCGCCGCTGCTGATCGGACAGCGCCGTACCGAGTTCGTCGAGACGTCCGTCTCCGCCCCGCTGGGCATGCTCGCCTGCTGGGAGGCACCCAGCGTGGAGATCCTCGCCGAGCCCGGAGAGACGGTTCTGCTCTACACCGACGGGCTGCTGCACCGCACCGGCGAGGCCACCGACCGCGCTTTCGCCCGGCTGCACGCGGCGGCGGCGTCGGTGCCCCGGGCCCTGCGCGGCGAGCCCGGCGCCGTCGCCGACCACGTTCTGCGGAGCGTGCTGCCGGACGGGCTGGACGCGGCCGACGGTGCGGAGGACGTCGTGCTGCTGGCGGTCCGCTTCGAGTAACGCTCCTCGTCACCGCCCTGGGCCCCCTTCCCCACCGCCGTACAGTGGACGGTGGTCCAGTGCCGTTATCGAGGAGGATGACCGTGGCCGAGGAGCTCACACCGGCGACCCCGGACGAGAGCGAAGAGCCGATCAAGCAGCGGAAGAACGGACTGTACCCGGGCGTGTCCGACGAGCTGGCCGAGAACATGAAGAGCGGCTGGGCCGACACCGAGCTGCGCGACCTCGAGCCCATCCCCCAGGCCGCCGAGACCGCCGCCCGCAGGGCCGCGCTGTCCGCGCGCTTCCCGGGCGAGCGTCTGGTGATCCCCGCGGGCAACCTGAAGACCCGCTCGAACGACACCGAGTACGCCTTCCGCGCCTCCGTCGAGTACGCCTACCTCACCGGCAACCAGACCGAGGACGGCGTCCTGGTCCTGGAGCCCACGGCCGAGGGCCACGAGGCGACGATCTACCTCCTGCCGCGCTCCGACCGCGAAAACGGCGAGTTCTGGCTGGACGGCCAGGGCGAGCTGTGGGTCGGCCGCCGGCACTCCCTCACCGAGGCCGGGACGCTGTACGGCATCCCCGCCTCCGACGTCCGCGAGCTGGCCGGCGCCCTGCGCGAGGCCACCGGCCCGGTGCGGGTCGTGCGCGGGTACGACGCCGGCATCGAGGCGGCCCTGACCGACAAGGTCACCGCCGAGCGGGACGAGGAGCTGCGGGTCTTCCTCTCCGAGGCGCGCCTGGTCAAGGACGAGTTCGAGATCGGCGAACTGCAGAAGGCGGTCGACTCGACCGTGCGCGGCTTCGAGGACGTGGTGAAGGTCCTCGACAAGGCCGAGGCGACCTCCGAGCGGTACATCGAGGGCACCTTCTTCCTCCGCGCCCGCGTCGAGGGCAACGACGTCGGCTACGGCACGATCGCCGCGGCCGGGCCGCACGCCTGCACGCTGCACTGGGTGCGCAACGACGGAGCCGTGCGCTCGGGCGAGCTGCTGCTGCTCGACGCGGGTGTGGAGACGCACACGTACTACACGGCGGACGTCACGCGCACGCTGCCGATCAACGGCCGCTTCAACGACATCCAGCGCAAGATCTACGACGCCGTGTACGAGGCCCAGGAAGCCGGGATCGCGGCGGTGAAGCCGGGCGCGAAGTACCGCGACTTCCACGACGCCGCCCAGCGGGTGCTGGCCGAGCGGCTCGTCGAGTGGGGGCTCGTCGAGGGGCCCGTGGAGCGGGTGCTGGAGCTGGGCCTGCAGCGGCGCTGGACGCTGCACGGCACCGGGCACATGCTCGGCATGGACGTGCACGACTGCGCCGCCGCGCGGGTCGAGGCGTACGTCGACGGTGTCCTCGAGCCGGGGATGTGCCTGACCGTGGAGCCCGGGCTGTACTTCCAGGCCGATGACCTGACCGTGCCGGAGGAGTACCGGGGCATCGGGGTGCGGATCGAGGACGACATCCTCGTGACGGAGGACGGCAACCGGAACCTGAGTGCGGCGCTGCCTCGCCGGTCGGATGAGGTCGAGGCCTGGATGGCGTCCGTCAAGGGCTGAGTTCCGGGTACGGGGGTGTGGGGGCTGGTCGCACCCACGCGGCCGAGCCCCGCGCCCCCAAGGGGCGCCGGGGACAGCGCGACCACCCCCCCCCGACCCCCCCCCCC
>NZ_JBEZWO010000012.1:171100-222171 GCF_040637515.1 Streptomyces sp. NPDC029041
TATTAAAAACAACACCACGCAGTGCGCGGCCCGGCCCGGGGCGGGCTCCGTGACCTCGGCCGGGCCCCACCCCACCCCCCCCCCCCCGCGGCCGCGCCCCGCGCCCCGAAGGGGCGCGGGGAACTGCGCGACCAGCCACACAGGACCCGCACCCGCCCACGGCGATGAAGTGGCACCCACCCCCGCGGCCCCCTCCCGCCCGCGTCCGACCGGTCGGTCAAGAAACAGCAGGTCAGCGCTGGTTGACGTATGAGATCATGGCCGACCTTGCCGGTCCGACTCGGGGAACAGGCGCGATCATCATGAAGAACGTATCGACGGCGCTGACCATGCAGGACGCCATCCTCACCCTGCAGAAGTACTGGAGCGACAACGGCTGCATGATCACGCAGCCGCTGAACACCGAGGTCGGAGCCGGTACGGCCAACCCGGCCACGGCACTGCGGGTACTGGGTCCCGAGCCGTGGAGCGTCGCCTACGTGGAGCCGAGCGTGCGGCCCGACGACTCGCGTTACGGCGAGAACCCCAACCGCCTCCAGACCCACACCCAGTTCCAGGTGATCCTCAAGCCCGACCCGGGCAACCCGCAGGAGCTGTACCTGGGCAGCCTCCGGGCCCTCGGTGTCGACCTGAACGCCCACGACGTGCGGTTCGTCGAGGACAACTGGGCCTCTCCCGCCCTCGGCGCCTGGGGGCTGGGCTGGGAGGTCTGGCTGGACGGCATGGAGATCACCCAGTTCACCTACTTCCAGCAGGTCGGCGGCGTCGCCCTGGACCCGGTGTCAGTGGAGATCACGTACGGGCTCGAACGCATCCTGATGAACCTTCAGGGCGTGTCCCACTTCAAGGACATCGCCTACGCGCCGGGGATCACCTACGGCGAGGTGTTCGGGCAGAGCGAATACGAGATGAGCCGCTACTACCTCGACGACGCCGACATCGACACCAACCACCGGCTGTTCGAGTCGTACGCGGCCGAGGCCCGTCGCCTGCTGGACCTGGAGCTGCCCGTACCGGCGTACACGTACGTGCTGAAGTGCAGCCACACCTTCAACGTGCTCGACGCGCGCGGGGCGATCAGCACCACCGAGCGGGCCAAGGCGTTCTCGCTGATGCGCGGGCTGACGCACGAGACGGCCAAGCTGTGGGAGCGGCGCCGGGCAGCGCTGGAGCATCCGCTCGGGCTCGCGGCGGCGCCGGCTCCGGCCGAGCGGGCCATGCTGCCCAAGGTGCCCGGCGTCGAGACGCTGCTGTTCGAGATCGGCGTGGAGGAGCTGCCGTACGCCGACGTCCCCGCCACCACCGAGGCGGTGCGCGAGTCGGTCACCGCCAAGCTCGCCGCGACCCGGCTGGGACACGGCGCGGTCAACGTGATGGCCACACCGCGCCGGATTGTGATCACGGTCGACGGCGTGCAGCCGCGCGAGCGCGACACCATGCGGACCGTGCGCGGGCCCAAGGTCGTCGCCGCCTACAAGGAGGGTGCCCCGACGCCCGCGTTGCTGGGCTTCGCCCGCAGCCAGGGCGCCGAACCGGCCGACGTGCGGGTCGTGGAGGCCAACGGGGTCGAGTACGTGGCGGTCACCCGTCACGAAGAGGGACGTCCGGCCGTCGAGGTGCTCAGCGAGCTGCTGGCCGAAGTCGTCTCCGGGCTGCGGGCCGGGCGCAACATGCGCTGGAGCGACCCGGGGCTGTCGTTCTCGCGTCCCGTGCGCTGGCTTCTCGCGCTGCTGGGGCGCACCCCGCTGCCCGTGGTGGTCTCCTCCCTGTCGGCCGGCGACACCACGCGGGTGCAGCGGCAGGCGCCCTACCCGGAGGTCCGGGTGACCTCCGCCGAGGGCTACCCGCACTTCCTGCACATGCACGGCATCCTGCTCGACCGCGAGGCCCGGCGCGGCGCGGTCGTGCGGGGCGCCCTGGAGGCGGCGGCCGAGGTGGGCGGGCGCATCGACGTGGAGGACCAGGCCGGGCTGATCGACGAGATCACCGACATCCTGGAGTTCCCGTACGCCGTGCGGGGCTCGTTCGACGAGCGCTACCTCGAACTGCCCGCGAGTGTCCTGACCACCGTGATGCGCAAGCACCAGCGCTATCTGCCGGTGCTGGACGGCGACCGGCTCATGCCGCACTTCGTGACCTTCGCCAACGCCCTGTGCGACGACGACGTGGTCCGGGCGGGCAACGAGGCGGTGCTGCGGGCCCGTTACGAGGATGCCGCGTTCTTCTGGCGGGCGGACCTGAAGGTGGCGCCGGAGGAGTTCCGGCGCCGGCTGGACAAGCTGACCTTCGAGGACAGGCTCGGCACGGTCGCCGACCGCGCCGTCCGGCTCGCCTCCCTCGCCCAGGACCTGGCCGGCCGGGCCGGGCTCCCGGAGGAGTCGGTGGAGGTCGTGCGGAGGGCCGGCGCGCTGGCCAAGTTCGACCTGGCCTCGCAGATGGTGATCGAGTTCTCCGGCCTGGCCGGGGTCATGGCCGAGGAGTACGCCCGCCGGGCCGGGGAATCCGCCGAGGTCGCCCGCGCACTGGCCGAGATGGAGCTGCCCCGTTCCGCCGGTGGCGCCCTGCCGACCGGGGACGCGGGGGCCGTGCTGTCCCTCGCCGACCGGTTCGACCTGGTGACGGGTATGTTCCTGATCGGCGCCGCGCCGACCGGGAGCTCCGACCCTTATGGGGTGCGCCGGGCCGCGATCGGGCTGCTCAACGTGTTGCGGAGCGTGCCCGCCGTGGCCGGGGTGCGGGTCAGCGAGGGCCTGCGCGCGGCCGCCGTACGGTATGCCGCGCAGGGCGTCGAGGTGCCCGCCGAGCGGGTCGCCGAAGCCGCCGAGCTCATCACCCGGCGCTACGAGCAGCAGCTCACGGACGCCGGGCACGAGCACCGGCTCGTCCAGGCCGTCCTGGTGTGGGCCGACCGGCCCGCCCACGGCGATCGCACGCTCGCCACGCTGGAGCGGCACATCGGCAGCGAGGCGTTCGAGGCGCTCGCCGCCGCTTTCCAGCGGGTGGTGCGCATCCTGCCCGAGGGCGGTGTCGAGGCGGCCGACGGGTCCCTGCTGACCGCTCCCGCCGAACTGGCACTCGCCGAGAGCGCGCAGGCCGTGCGTCAGGCGCTGCAGGGACGGGAGGACGATCTCGGCGCGTTGATCGAGGTCTCCGCTCCCCTGGTCGAGGCGATCGGAACCTTCTTCGAGGAGGTGCTGGTCATGGACCCCGATCCTGCGGTCCGGGCGGCACGTCTGGCGCTGCTGACGGACGTGGCGGGGCTGGCGCGAACGACGCTGGACTGGCAGGTGCTGTAGGGCTGCGGGTCGCGAGGGACGTTTCACGTGAAACGCGCTGTTTCACGTGAAACACCGCCCTGCCGCGGAGGTCAGACCGCCATGAGGGGAGCGCCGGAGCGCCACTTCAGGACCTTGTCGAAGCTCACCACGGCTCCGCCCCGGCCCGGTTTGTTGCCGATGTGGACATGGTCGGCGAGCTCCTCGATGAGGCACAGCCCCCTGCCGTTCTCCGCGTCGGAGTGCGCGGGACGGATCGGCGGGCGGGACGGGCCGGCGGAGGCCGCGGGGAAGCCCGGGCCCGCGTCGGCGACCTCGATCCGGCACCTCTCGCCGTCGAGGTACGCGGTGACCCGGTACGCCTCCGAACCAGGGCCGCGCCCCGAGGCCCCACCATGCTCCACGGCGTTCGCGCACGCCTCGCTGAGGGCGACGGAGAGGTCGTAGGAGATGTCCGGGTCGACGCCCGCGGTCTCCATCGTGCCGATCAGGAGGCGGCGGGCGAGCGGCACGCTCGCAGCTTCGCGCCGCAGATGGAGTGACCACCAGATGCTCATGCTCCAGCCTCCTGGCTGCGGCTCGACATACCGTTACGTATTGCCCCGAGTCCCCCTGCGTAAGCGTGAAGTTGACGTGAGGCCGCCCATACGGCGGATGCGCGCTGGTCCTGATCGGTGTATATGGGGGGAAGGTATCGGCGCATCCGGGGGCGCGCGGGGCCAGAGCGTGATGTTCCGGTCGTAGGGCACCTTGTGGACCTGCCGCACGAGGCCTGCGGAGCCAGTGCGATGATGAGCCCGCCATGACTGCCCCCCACGCGCGCGCGACGCGCTCCGGACACACGCTCCGGATCCTGCGGGCCGCGGTGTTCGCCGCGGTCTGCGTCGTGCTGGCCGGGGCAGGTCACGCGCTCGCCTCCTGCGACGGCATCCCGCTGTGGACGCTGGGCGCCGGATTTCTCGGAGTGGCGGCGGTGGCTGCTCCGCTCGCCGGACGGGCGCGCTCGCTGGCGGGGATCACGGCGCTGCTCGCGGTCGGCCAGACGCTGCTGCACACGCTGTTCGGCCTCGGCCAGCACGGCACGGCCGCCGTCACGTCCTCGGCACCGACAGGTGGGAGTGACGCCGCGCTGGTCCAGCAGGCCGCGCGGTTCGTGTGCGGCACGACGGCGGCGGCGATCAGCCCGGCGCAGGCCCACAGGATCCTCACCGACGCCCGGATCCAGCCGCCTACGGGTGCGCACACGCATCCGGCCGCGGACGCCGTGTCCGGATCGTCGGCCTCGCTGTGGCCGTCCCTGCCGATGCTGCTCGGCCACCTTCTCGCGGCGCTCGCCGCAGGCTGGCTGCTGCGCCACGGCGACCTGGCTCTGCTGCGGCTCACCGAGCTCTCGGCACAGGGAGTCGCCGAGGGGGCGCTCATGCGCTCCCTGCGGGCCGCTCTCGCCCTGGTCCGCGCCCTGCGCGCCGGGCTTCCGGGAGCCCCGGACCTTGGTCCGCGCCCGGCGCACATCACCCGGTCCACGCCCCCGATGCCTCGGACGGCGGCGCTCCAGCACTCGGTGATCCGGCGCGGCCCGCCCACGACCACGGTTTCCGCAGCCGCACTCGCCCTCGCCGCCTGACGCGACCGCGACCACCACCACTCCGCTCCCACGGAGGAGGGGCCGCCGTCGTGCGGAACGCGCGTGTGCGCGCCCCCTCCTTCCACATCCAGACCGACTCACAGCGGAGTGCCCCTTCCATGAAGGCTTCCCGTATCGTCGCGGCCGGTGCCGCCGCCGGTATCACCGTTCTCGCCCTGTCCGCCCCCGCCTTCGCGCACGTCACCGTGCAGCCCGAGGGCACGGCCGCCAAGGGCGGCTACGCGGTCATCGACTTCAAGGTCCCCAACGAGCGCGACGATGCCTCGACGACCAAGCTCGAGGTCAACTTCCCGACCGACCACCCGCTGGCCTCCGTCATGCCGGAGCCCATGCCGGGCTGGAAGATCGAGGTCACCAAGTCCAAGCTGGACAAGCCGCTGGAGATGCACGGCGAGAAGATCACCGAGGCCGTCACCAAGGTCACCTGGACCGCCGACGGCAAGGGCATCGAGCCCGGCTACTTCGAGAAGTTCCCGCTCTCCGTCGGCCAGCTGCCCGAGGACACCGACCAGCTGGCCTTCAAGGCCCTGCAGACGTACTCCAACAAGGAGGTCGTCCGCTGGATCGAGGTGCCGCAGAAGGGCAAGGAGGAGCCCGACAACCCGGCCCCCGTGCTGGAGCTGGCCGCTGCCTCCGAGGACGGCCACCACGGCGCGGCCGCCGACGAGGACTCCGGCTCCGCGCCGGCCGAGAAGACCTCCGCCGACACCACCGCCGCCGACTCCTCCGCCGACACCGACACCACCGCTCGGGTCCTGGGCATCGTCGGCATCGTGGTCGGCGCGGCGGGTGTCGCCTACGGCGTGCTCGCCGGGCGCCGGCGGTCCGACGCCTGAGGCTGCTTCCGTTGACGGCGCGCGCCGGGCCCCCGCTTCCGGGCGGGGCCCCCGGTGCGCGCCGGGTCACCGACATCTGGGACATTTTTCTATGCGCACCAAGACCTTCGCCGCGGCCGCACTGCTCGCCGCCGCCTCCCTGACCCTGACCGCCTGCGGCAGCGGCGACGCCGGCGACAAGCCCGTCTCCGTGGTGTCCGAGGAGGCCGGTTCCGACAAGGCCGCGACCGTCCTCGACAAGCCTTTCGAGAAGCCGGACCTCGTCCTCACCGACACGCAGGGCAAGAAGTACGACCTCCGCAAGGAGACCGCGGGCAAGCCCACGCTGATCTACTTCGGCTACACCCACTGCCCCGACGTGTGCCCCCTGACGATGAACAACATCGCCGTCGCCAAGAAGCAGCTGCCCAAGGCCGAGCAGGACGACCTGCGGGTCGTCTTCGTCACGACGGATCCCCGGCGCGACACCCCCGCCGAGCTCGGCAAGTGGCTCAAGGGCATCGACCCCCAGTTCGTCGGCCTGACCGGCGACTTCTCGACCATCCAGGCCGGTGCCCGCACGCTCGGCATCTCCATCGAACCGACGCGCAAGGACAAGAACGGCAAGCTCGTCTCCGAGCACGGCACCCAGGTCATCGCGTTCTCCCCGAAGACCGACGGCGGCTATGTGCTCTACGGCGAGGACGCCACCGTCGACGACTACACCAAGGACCTGCCCAAGATCGTCAAGGGGGAGAACCCGTGAGGCGTCGACTCCTCCCGACGGCCCTCGTCATAGCCGGATCCCTCGCTCTGGCGGGCTGCGGCGGCTCGGACTCCGGCGGCGGAAGCGGCTCGGGCAAGCCGGACCTCTCCGCCGGCTCCGCCTACATGCCGCAGCCGGTGTCCGACGACATGGCGGCCGGCTTCCTGACCGTCACCAACAAGGGCGGCGCCGCCGACGAGCTCACCTCGGTCACCAGCGATGTCGCCGGGCAGGTCACCGTGCACGAGACCGTCGACGGGGTCATGCAGGAGGTCAAGAGCCTCAAGATCCCCGCGGGCGGACGGCTGGAGCTGAAAAGCAGCGGCGACCACCTGATGTTCGAACAGCTGAAGAGCAAGCCGAAGGAAGGCCAGACGGTCTCCGTCGAACTGCACTTCGCGCACTCCGATCCGGTGAAGGTCACGATGCCGGTGAAGGCGCCGACCTACACCCCGAAGACCGGACACTGAGGGAGGGACCCTGTGACGCAGACCATCGCCCCCCGCGTCCGGACACTGGTGCTGCTGCTCCTGGCCGCGGCCTGCGCACTGCTCGCCGGAGCCGGCCCGGCCTCCGCGCACGCCGCGGTGACCGGCAGCGACCCCGCGCAGGGGGCGGTGGTCGACAAGGCCCCGGCCCGGATCTCGCTCACCTTCTCCGAGCAGGTCGCGCTGTCCGACGACTCACTGCGCGTACTCGACCCCGAGGGCAAGCGCGTCGACACGGCCAAGCCGGCCAACGTCAGCGGCACGACCTATGCCGTGCCGCTGCACTCGGGTCTGCCCGACGGCACGTACACGGTGGCCTACCAGGTCGTCTCGGCGGACAGCCATCCCGTCGCCGGCGCCTACACCTTCTCCATCGGCGCCCCCTCCAAGACTTCCGTGTCGGTCTCCGCGCAGTCGACGGACGACGGCGTCGTGGGCTGGCTCTACGGCCTCGGGCGGTACGTGTCCTACGCCGGGTTCATCGTGATGGCCGGCGGCGCCGCCTTCGTGCTCGCCTGCTGGCGGCGCGGTTCCGGGGTGCGGCCGGTGCAGCGGTACGTCGTCTCCGGATGGGTCGCGCTCACCGCGGCGACTCTCGCGCTGCTGCTGCTGCGCGGCTCCTTCACGGGCTCCGGGAAGGTCGCCGACGTCTTCGACCTCTCCCTGCTCGGGCAGGTGCTGCAGACCAAGACCGGCGCGGCCCTGGTGTCCCGGCTGCTGCTGCTCGCCGCGGCGGCCCTGTTCATCGCCGTGCTGTTCGGCGCGTACGACAAGCGGGAAGACGCCCAGGAGAAGCGGGACCTGACCTTCGGGCTCGCGATCGGCGGTGTCGTCGTGTCGGCCGGGCTCGCGGCGAGCTGGGCGATGTCCGAGCACGCCTCCGTCGGCCTGCAGGCGGGCATCGCCATGCCGGTCGACGTGCTCCATCTGCTGGCCGTCGCCGCCTGGCTCGGCGGACTCGGCGCGCTGCTGGTCGCCCTGTACCGCGCGCCCGCCGAGACGCCCGTCGACGCACCTGCGGTACGCCGCTTCTCCCAGGTCGCCTTCGGCAGCGTCCTCGCCCTGATCGCGACCGGGACGTACCAGTCCTGGCGTCAGCTCGGCTCCTGGTCGGCCTTCACCGACACCCTCTACGGCCGGCTCCTCCTCGCCAAGATCGCCCTCGTGGTCGTCCTGGTCGGCATCGCGTGGATCTCGCGCCGGTGGACGGGGCGGCTGGCGGAGACGACGCCGGTTGCCGTATCGGCAGAACGGCAGAAGGAGCCAGTCGGCGCGCGGGCGGACGGCGCGGAGGGCACGGGGGACGGCACCGGAGACGGGACAGTCGCTGTCACCGGCAACGGGGTGGCCCCCGGCGAAAGCGCGGATGACGCCGCGTCCGGCTCCAGCGCCGACACCGACGAGCAGCCCGACACCGCCGCCGACACCGAGCCCGCCGACACCGAACGCGCCGCTCAGCTCGCCCGGCAGCAGGCCGCCCGTGACGCCGCACTGCGAAAGCGGATGCGGGACGCCGATCCGAACCGCTTCGGGCTGCGCCGCTCCGTGCTGGCCGAGGCGGGTATCGCGGTCGTGCTGCTCGCCGTGACCACCGTGCTGACACAGACCGAGCCGGGACGCACCGAACAGGAGGCCAAGGCGGCCGCCTCGTCCTCCGCGTCCACCTCCGCCGACCCGGGCGCGTCCGGGGCGCTGACCCTGAACATGCCGTTCGACACCGGCGGCGAGGACGGCAAGGGCATCGTCACGATCGACCTCGACCCCGCACGCGTGGGCGACAACGAGATGCACGTCTACGTGGAGCGTCCCAACGGCCGGGCCTTCGACATCCCCGAGGTCAAGGTCGAGTTCACCCTGAAAGCCAAGGACATCGGGCCCCTGCCCGTCGTCCCCGACCACCTCGCGACCGGACACTGGTCGGCGAACGGAGTGCAGATCCCCATGGCCGGCGACTGGCAGGTCGACGTGACCGTGCGGACCTCCGACATCGACGAGGTCACCGTCTCCAAGAACGCGCAGATCGGCTGAACGACCATGCCCGACCAGTCCCTTCCGAAGACCCGCACCCCCGAGGCCGGCCCGGGGGAGAGCGAAGCGGCCCCCGCCCACGAGGGCATCTCACGGCGGCGGCTGCTCGGTACCGCCGGGGCCACCGGACTCGTCCTCGGCACGGCGGGTGCCGCCGTGGGGTACGCCGCCGCTCCCTCCGAAGCAGCCGCTCCGCTCACCTCCCTCGGCACGGGCCGGGCGATGTTTCACGGGAAACATCAGCCCGGCATCACCGACGGCCTCCAGGCACGTGGTCATCTCGTCGCCTTCGACCTCGCGGCGGGTGCCGGCCGCACGGAGGCCGCCGCGCTGCTCCGCCGCTGGTCGGAGACGGCCCGGCGGCTGATGGCGGGCGAGCCGAGCGCCCACGAGGACACGGACGTCGCCCGCGACGCCGGGCCCTCGTCGCTGACGATCACCTTTGGCTTCGGCCACAGCTTCTTCGCGAGGACCGGCCTGGAGAAGCAGCGTCCGGCCGCCCTGGACCCGCTGCCCGAATTCTCCTCCGACCGCCTCGACAAGAACCGCAGCAACGGCGACCTGTGGGTGCAGATCGGCGCCAACGACGCCCTGGTCGCCTTCCACGCCCTGCGCGCGATCCAGAAGGACGCCGGCCGGGCCGCGAAGGTGCGCTGGCAGATGAACGGCTTCAACCGCTCACCGGGCGCCACCTCCCACCCCATGACGGCCCGCAACCTGATGGGTCAGATCGACGGCACCCGCAACCCCAAGCCGTCCGAGTCCGACTTCGACCAGCGCATCTTCGTGCCGGAGCAGCCGGAGCAGGGGCAGCCGGCCTGGATGGCGAACGGCTCCTACGCCGTCGTACGCCGCATCCGCATGCTCCTGGACGACTGGGAGCAGCTCTCCGTCAAGGCGCAGGAGGACGTGATCGGGCGCCGCAAGTCCGACGGGGCGGCCCTGTCCGGCGGAACCGAGACGACGGCGATGGACCTGGAGAAGACGGACGCCGAGGGCAACCTGGTCGTCCCGGTCAACGCCCACGCCCGCATCACCCGGCCCGACCAGAACGGCGGCGCGGCGATGCTCCGCCGACCGTTCTCCTTCCACGACGGCATCGACGCCGACGGGGTGCCCGACGCGGGTCTGCTCTTCATCTGCTGGCAGGCCGATCCCCTGCGCGGCTTCGTGCCGGTGCAGCGCAAGCTCGACCGCGGCGACGCCCTGTCGCAGTTCATCCGGCACGAGTCGAGCGGACTGTTCGCGGTGCCGGGCGGTGCCGCGGAGGGAGAGTACGTGGGGCAGAAGTTGCTGGAGGGGTGAGAGTTCACCCTTGTGTGCGCTTGTGGGGGATAGGGCCTCCGCGGGCCCATTAGGGTGAGGTCATGCCAGCGAGCTACGCGTATCTCGGTCCTGAGGGCACCTTCACCGAAGTCGCCCTGCGCACGCTTCCCGAGGCCGCCACCCGGGAGCTCATCCCGTACGTGTCCGTCCAGTCCGCGCTCGACGCGGTACGCGCCGGCGAGGCCGAGGCCGCATTCGTGCCGATCGAGAACTCCGTCGAGGGCGGTATCACCACCACCCTCGACGAGCTGGTGGCAGGCGCGCCGCTGATGATCTACCGCGAGGTGCTGCTGTCCATCACCTTCGCGCTGCTGGTCCGCCCGGGCACGAAGCTGTCGGACATCAAGACCGTCTCCGCTCACCCGGCCGCGCAGCCGCAGGTGCGCAACTGGCTGAAGAAGAACCTTCCGGACGTGCACTGGGAGTCCGCCGCCTCGAACGCGGACGCCGCACGTCTGGTCCAGGAGGGGCAGTACGACGCCGCCTTCGCGGGAGAGTTCGCCGCCGCCCGCTACGGTCTGGAGGCCCTGGAGACCCAGATCCACGACGCGGAGAACGCCCAGACGCGGTTCGTGCTGGTGGGCCGGCCCGCCCGGCCCGCGGCGCCGACGGGCGCGGACAAGACCTCGATCGTGCTGTGGCAGCGCGACGACCACCCCGGTGGCCTGCGCGACCTGCTGGGCGAGTTCGCCACCCGCGGCATCAACCTCATGCTGCTCCAGTCCCGGCCCACCGGCGCCGGCATCGGCAACTACTGCTTCTGCATCGACGCCGAGGGCCACATCTCCGACCGCCGGGTGGCCGACGCCCTGGCGGGTCTGAAGCGGATCTGCCTGCAGGTGCGCTACCTGGGCTCCTATCCGCGCGCGGACATGCGGCCGGGCGAGGTGCAGCCGCCGCGGCTGGGGACGTCCGACGAGGAGTTCGCGGGGGCGGCGGACTGGGTCGCGCGGTGCCAGGACGGGCGTTTCTAGTCCGGCTTCCCGCCCGCTCAGAGCCGGTCACATCTGCTGATGGTCGTTATCCACAGAAGTTATCCACAGGTCCGCTTCTCGACCTGGGGACAAGTCGACAACGAAGCGCGCGTCAGTCGACAAATCGCCCTACAAGCCCCTGATGCGCCCACCGCTGGGCAGGTCACCCTTCGTCCACCGTTTCCCCTTGCGTAACCCTTCGGGGTGACCCACTTCCACTCGAAAGTGAGGGTAGAGGGGGTTTGTCATGGGAATTCTTGGGACGGTCCGACCATTCGGAGTGATCAATTCCGTAGTCCACAGATCTTCCACACAGCCTGTGGATAACTCTTGCCGGGATGTGAATCGCTGTGGACAACTGAAACCCAAGTCCCTTGCCGCCCAAGGGATTAGAGTCAAGCGGACGCCCGCCGGATGCCACGTTCCGGGGAGAGGCGCCTTCTTTATTGACACTGCGCGCAATTCACTCATAACGGTACGTAAGCCGCCAGCGGAATAGTGAGTCGTGGGCGGCCACCGCGCACCGGTAGCCTTGGGCGCGTGATTGACCTTCGCCTGCTCCGTGAGGACCCCGACCGTGTGCGTGCGTCGCAGCGCGCCCGTGGAGAGGACGTCGCACTCGTCGACGCCCTCCTGTCTGCCGACGAGCGGCGCAGGTCGTCCGGCGTCCGCTTCGACGAGCTCCGCGCCGAGCAGAAGGCGCTCGGCAAGCTCATCCCCAAGGCGGCCGGCGACGAGAAGGCCGAGCTGCTGAAGAAGGCGGGCCAGCTCGCCGCCGACGTCAAGGCGGCCGACGCGGACCGCGACGCGGCCGCCACCGAGACCCAGGAACTGCTCCAGCGGCTCGGCAACCTCGTGCACCCGGACGTGCCCGTGGGCGGCGAGGAGGACTTCGTCACCCTCGAGACGCACGGCACGATCCGCGACTTCGACGCCGAGGGCTTCGAGCCCAAGGACCACCTGGCGCTCGGCCAGCTCCTCGGCGCGATCGACGTCGAGCGCGGCGCCAAGGTCTCCGGCTCGCGCTTCTACTTCCTGACCGGCGTGGGCGCGCTGCTGGAGCTCGCCCTGGTGAACGCGGCGATGGCGCAGGCCACCGCGGCCGGCTTCACCCCGGTGCTGACCCCGGCGCTGGTCCGCCCCCAGTCCATGGCCGGTACGGGCTTCCTCGGCCAGGCCGCACAGGACGTCTACCACCTCGCCGACGACGACCTCTACCTGGTCGGCACGTCCGAGGTGGCGCTCGCGGCGTACCACATGGACGAGATCCTCGACGCCGACCGCCTCCCGCTGCGTTACGCGGGCTTCTCGCCCTGCTTCCGCCGTGAGGCCGGCTCGCACGGCAAGGACACCCGGGGCATCTTCCGCGTGCACCAGTTCGACAAGGTCGAGATGTTCTCCTACGTCGCTCCCGAGGACTCGCAGGCCGAGCACCAGCGCCTGCTGGAGTGGGAGAAGCAGTGGCTGACCTCGCTGGAGCTGCCGTACCGCGTGATCGACGTGGCGAGCGCCGACCTCGGCTCGTCGGCCTCCCGCAAGTTCGACTGCGAGGCGTGGATCCCGACCCAGGGCAAGTACCGCGAGCTGACCTCGACCTCGGACTGCACCGAGTTCCAGTCCCGCCGGCTGTCGATCCGCGTCCGTGAGGGCAAGCAGGTCCGCCCGCTGGCCACGCTCAACGGCACGCTGTGCGCCGTCCCGCGCACGATCGTGGCGATCCTGGAGAACCACCAGCAGGCCGACGGTTCGGTGCGCGTGCCCGAGGTGCTGCGTCCGTACCTGGGCGGCCGGGAGGTCCTGGAGCCGGTGGCGAAGTGAGCGACACGGCTTCCCCGGACGCCTTCCCGTACCGGCTCGTCGCCACCGACCTCGACGGGACGCTGCTGCGCTCCGACGACGCGGTGTCGCAGCGCACCCGTGACGCGCTCGCCGCGGCCACCGCGGCGGGCGCCGCGCACATCGTCGTCACCGGCCGCGCCGTCCCGTGGACGCGGCACATCCTCGACGACCTCGGCTACCAGGGCCTGGCCGTCTGCGGCCAGGGCGCAAAGGTCTACGACGCCGGCACGCACCGCCTGCTGACGTCGGTGACGCTGGACCGGCAGCTGGCCGGGGTGGCGCTGGCCAAGATCGAGGCGGAGGTCGGCCCGCTCCACCTGGCGGCGAGCCGCGACGGCCTCGACGGCGAGGTGCTGGTGGGCCCCGGCTACGCGGTCACGGGCAGCCTGCCCGCCACACCCTTCACGGACGCGTCGGACCTGTGGGCCGCGCCCCTGAACAAGCTGTACATCCAGCACCCGACGCTGTCCGACGACGAGCTCTGCGAGGCGGCCACGCGCACCGCCGGCGGTTTCGTCACCGTCACGATGGCGGGCGCGGGCATCGTCGAGCTGCTCCCCCTCGGTCTGTCCAAGGCGACAGGGCTGTCCCTGGCGGCCCGTCGGCTCGGTCTGAAGGCGGCCGACACGATCGCCTTCGGCGACATGCCCAACGACATACCAATGTTCGCCTGGGCCTCCTACGGCGTGGCCATGGCGGACGCCCACGAAGAACTGAAGGCGGTGGCCGACGAGGTGACGTCCTCCCACGACGAGGACGGGATCGCGGTGGTGCTGGAGCGACTGCTGGGCTGAACCCCGGGGTCCGGTGGGCAGAGCCCGTTGTTCAAGACCAGCGCTCAAGGCCCGATGCTCAGGGCTCGATGGTGCTCGGCGGAGGATGCACGGATCGAACGTGCGCGGGCCTTTCCGACCCGACCACGGTTTAGCAAACCGGTGCCTTACCACTCGGCCAATCCTCCGGGTGGGCGGCCCACGCGATGTGCGGTTCGCGTGCTCGAAGCGGCCGCCCCGGGCAGCTCCCCGTTACGGCGGGTTCCACGGAGGGGTAGTGGCTACTCCGGATCCCGCCGCCGGCTGCCCTGAAGGGAGCTGGACGTACTGCCGTGCATGGACATCGTCCCGCTCCTCTCCCAGACGGTGGCACCGGGCTGCACGCCCGGCCTCGACGACAACCACTCTGCCCGCCGGGCGAAGGGGAGGCCACCGAATTAATCGGCGGCCGGGTCCGGCAAGGCCGCGGTCCCATACCGCTAGCGCCTGCGCCATCTGCGGCGGCGGGCCTTGCTGAAGAACCAGCCCGCGGGCGGCTCGTCGGACCGCCAGGGCTGCGGCTCCGGTTCCTCGCGGCTCCACTTCGCGGCGAGCATCCGGGCCCGGGCGGACGGCTCGGAGGTTCCGGCGGAGCGTATGAAGTCCTCGTCCAGGACGACGGCGTCGAGTTCGTCCCGGGTGCCGTCACCGGCCCCGGAACCGTACGTGCCGCGGTCGTCGTACGGAGCGCTCTCGCTCGCCATTGCCGTCCTCCCAGCCGTCCAACTTCCTTTGCTCTTCCTCTACATCCCGTCGGCCCAGTGTGCCCCGGCGGAGATGAAGCCACCGTCAAGGCCGGGGCACGTCACTCCTCGCCCGCGAGCGTCAGGGAGCGCAGCTTCTGCCCGGCGTACCAGGTGGCCAGCACCGTGACGGCGACGAGCAGCACCGTCGCCGTGGTCAGGCCCACGTCCGAGGAGACCAGGTCTCCGCCGGACACCTTCTGGGCCACCGCCAGCGACCACTGCTGGACGCTCAGCGTGCGCGCGCCCGGCACCAGGGAGCCGAACAGGGCCTCCCAGACGAGCGCGTAGACGAGGCCGAACACCACCGCATGCCGGGAGACCGTGCCGAGCAGCAGGAACAGGGCCGCGTAGGCGATGGACGCGACCAGCGCGGCCACCGTGTAGGCGACGGCGACCTGCTGGCCGTTGCCGTTCAGGATGAAGCCGGCGATGAGCGTCGGCACCGCGGAGAACACCATCGTCACGGCGATCGCGACGATCAGCTTGGTGAAGATGATGGTCGGCCGTTTGATCGGCTTGGACAGCAGGTACACCACCGAGCCGTCGTCGATCTCCGGGCCGATCGCGCCCGTACCGGCGATGACGCCGATGATCGGCACCATCGTGGCGAGGGCGAGCCCGCCCAGCAGGTCGGACGCCGTCTGGTCGTCCGCTCCGGCCAGAGCGCGCACCGCCACGGCGATCACGATCAGCAGCATCGGCAGGGCACCGAGGATGAGGGCCCGGCGCCGGCCGAGCAGGGCCCGGTAGGTGAGCCGGGCGACTGTGGGGTCGTACATCAGGGCCTCCTACGCCGCGACGAGGTACGAGAAGACGGACTCGAGGGACTCGTCGGAGGGCGAGACCGTGAGCAGCCGGATGCCGTGGTCCCTGGCCACCCGGGGCAGCAGGGCCGTGAAACGGCCGAAGTCGACGGCCTGGATGCGCAGCGCGCCCTCGGCGAGGTCGACTTCGATGCCGGCCGTCGACGGGTCGGCGATCAGCGCGGCCGCGAGGGCGCGGTCGTCGCTGGAACGCACCAGGTAGCGGTGCGGCCGGTCGGTCATCAGGCGGCGGATCTTGCGGAAGTCGCCGCTGGCGGCGTGCCGGCCGGCGACGACGACCTCGATGTGCCAGGCGAGCTGCTCGACCTCTTCGAGGATGTGGGACGAGAACAGCACCGTGCGGCCCTCGTCGCCCATGCGGCGCAGCAGGTCCATCAACTGCATGCGCTGGCGCGGGTCCATGCCGTTGAACGGCTCGTCCAGCAGGAGCAGCGAGGGGTCGTGGACCAGGGCGGAGGCCATCTTCACGCGCTGGCGCATGCCCTTGGAGTACGTCTGGATCTTGCGGTCCTGGGCGTACTCCATCTCCACGGTGGCGAGCGCCTTCTGGGCCGCCTTGGCGCCCAGGCCGTGCAGTTCGGCGTTGGCCAGGACGAACTCCTTGCCGGTGAGGAAGTCGTACATCGCCTCCCGCTCGGGCACGACGCCGATGTGCTTGTAGATCTGCTCGTTGCGCCACACGGCCTGGCCGTCGAGGGTGACGGTGCCGGTGGAGGGGGCCAGGAAGCCGCCCATCATGTTGATGAGGGTGGACTTCCCGGCGCCGTTGGGGCCGAGCAGGCCGGTGACGCCGGGGCCGATGGTCATCGTGATGTCGTTGACGGCGACCACGTTGCCGAACCAGCGGGAGACGTGGTCGATGTTGAGCGTGGTCACAGTCCCACCTTCTTGTAGCGGCGCATCAGGAGGCCGTAGCTCGCCGCGATGAGGCCCAGGGCGACGAGGACGTAGACGACGCCCTCGGCGGTGCTCGGGCCCACCCCGCTGGGGGAGGCGGACGTCGCGCCCAGGAACGCGGACTGCACACCGTCGACGATCGTGATCGGCGAGAACAGCCCGATCCACGGCACGGCGTCGCCGCTGCCCTGGGCGTCGGCGATGGCCTGGAGGGTGGAGACCGCGCCGTAGGTGATGGTCAGCACGGCGATCACGGCCGCGATGCCGAAGCCGCGGCGCGGGGTGAAGGACGCGATGACCAGGCCGATGCCGGCGAACAGCAGTGAGAGCAGTGCCACGGAGACGAGTCCCTGAGCGAATCCCTTGGTCTGGTCGGCGAAGTCGAGCTTGGCCAGCAGCGCGCCCACGTAGAGCACGAGCAGGGGCGCCGCGGTGAGGATGAACAGCGCCGAGGCCAGTGCCGCGAACTTGGCACGGACGTAGTCGGCGGTCTCGATGGGCCGCGAGAAGTACAGCGGCACGGTCTTGAAGCGCAGGTCCCGCGAGACGGACTGGGGTGCCTGCGAGGCGACGTACAGGCTGATGACCGCCTGCATGACGATGGCGTTGCGCGTGTAGTCCAGCGGGAGGGCGTTGGCCTTGGTGGCGACCGCCACGGCGACGATGATGGCCGCGGGCACGCACATCACCACGAACAGCAGCATCGGCAGCACCTTGGACTTGACCGAGCGACCGAGGCCGTAGGAGCCGCGCAGGGACTGCGAGTACAGGGAGCGGCGGGCGTAGGCGCGGCCGAGGCGCGGGCCGTCGTAGTTGCGGTAGCCGATGTTGTGGATGCGGGTCTGGTCACCCGGTGCCGGGGCGGGTGCCCCCGTGGAGTGCTCAACCGCCATGGCCGACCGCCTCCTTCCGCTGCTCGCGTTCGTCGCTGCTGGTGAAGACCTCGGAGATGTGGTGCCGGCGCTGCTCCATGCGCACCAGGCCGAGACCGAGGTCCGCGATCACGTCCCGGACCAGGTCGTACGTCTCCTCGCCCTGCGCCGTCAGCAGCAGGACGTGGCCGGCGCCCGGCAGGCCGCTGCCGTCCTCGACGCTCACGCCGCGCGCGTGCAGCGCCTCGCGGACCGCCCGGGTGCCGTCCGGGTGCTCGTCGGTGTCGGTGACCTCGATGGCGAGGGTCGTGGTGGTCTGCGTGAAGTCCGTGGTGGAACTGGAGCGCAGGAGCTTGCCGCCGTCCACGACGACGACGTGGTCGCAGGTGCGCTCCAGCTCGCCCAGCAGGTGGGAGGTGACCAGGACCGAGATGCCGAAGTCGGTGTGGATGCGGCGGATCAGGCCGAGCATCTCGTCGCGGCCGACGGGGTCGAGGCCGTTGGTCGGCTCGTCCAGGAAGACCAGCTGGGGGTCGTGGACGAGGGCCTGGGCGAGCTTGACGCGCTGCTTCATGCCCGTGGAGTAGCCGCCGATGGGACGGTAGCGCTCCTCGTACAGGCCGACGTGGCGCAGGGTGTCGGCCGTGCGCTCGCGCGCGGCGGTGGGCGGCAGACCCGACATGCGCGCCATGTGGACGACGAACTCGGTGGCCGAGACGTCCGGCGGCAGGCAGTCATGCTCGGGCATGTAGCCGACCCGCTCGCGGATGGCGGCGCCCTTGGTGGCGACGTCGAGACCGAGCACTTCGGCGCGGCCCTCGGTGGCGGGGGACAGACCCAGCAGGATCTTGATCAGTGTGGACTTGCCGGCTCCGTTGGCTCCGACGAGTCCGGTCACACCGGGCCCGACGTCCACGGAGAGCCGGTCAAGCGCGGTCACCCGGGGGAACCGCTTGCTCAGGCTTTCGGTCGCGATCACAGTCACCCTCCGAAGGTAGGAGCCGTGCGCGTGGTGGGCATCACTCCGCAGAGCTGTCTTCGGGTCAACCCTGAGTATTACGGGCCCCTAGGGGAGCTGGTTCTTCGGAGTTACCACGGCCGGGAACCCCCTATTGACGAACTCTCTAACAACTGCCAGATTCGCCGGATGACGTTGCGGACGGGCGCGCGGGAGCGCAGGGTACGGACCGGCGAAGTCGAGCTGTGCGTGGCCGAGATGGGGGATCCCGAGCGGCCGACGGTGGTCCTGGTGCACGGCTACCCCGACAGCAAAGAGGTGTGGTCCGAGGTCGCCGGTCGGCTCGCCGGACGCTTCCACGTGGTGGCGTACGACGTCCGCGGCCACGGCCGGTCGACGGCGCCGCGACCGCTACGGGGCGGGTTCACGCTGGAGAAGCTGACGGACGACTTCCTGGCGGTCGCGGACGCGGTGAGCCCGGACCGGCCGGTGCACCTGGTCGGACACGACTGGGGCTCGGTGCAGGCCTGGGAGTTCACCACCGTGCAGCGCACCAGGGGCCGCATCGCCTCGTTCACCTCGATGTCCGGGCCGTCCCTCGACCACTTCGGCCACTGGATCGACCGGCGCCTGAAGCGGCCCACTCCGCGCCGGATCGGCCAGCTGCTCGGGCAGGGCGCCCGGTCCTGGTACGTCTGCCTGCTGCACACTCCCGCGCTGCCCGAGATGGCCTGGCGCGGCCCGCTCGGCAAGCGCTGGCCGCGGATGCTGGAGCGCGCCGAGAAGGTGCCCCGGGGCGACTACCCCACCGCCTCCCTGCCGTCGGACGCGGCCCACGGGGCCTGGCTGTACCGGGACAACGTCCGGCCCCGGCTGCGGACGCCACGCCCGGACGCGCACGCCCACGCGCCCGTGCAGATCATCACGCCTCTTGAGGACCGGTTCCTCTCGGAGCGGCTCCACGACGAACTGGAGCAGTGGGTTCCGCAGTTGACCCGCAGGACGATCCAGGCGGGGCACTGGGTCCCGCGGACCCGCCCCGACCGGCTGGCCGCCTGGATCGAGGAATTCGTGACGTCCGTCGAGAGCGGGAGGCCCCCGGTGGCGGCCACCGGAGAGCACGCCCAGCGGTTCGGCGGGCAGCTCGTGCTGGTCACCGGGGCGGGCAGCGGCATCGGGCGGGCGACCGCGCTCGCGTTCGCCGAGGCCGGCGCGCGCGTCGTGGCCGCCGACCGGAACGCGGAGGCGGCGGGTCGTACCGCCGAGTCCTGCCGTCTGCTGGGCGCCCCCGAGGCCTGGGCCGAGACGGTCGACGTCTCCGACGAGCAGGCCATGGAGAAACTCGCCGACCGGGTCACCACCGAGTACGGGGTGGTGGACGTCCTCGTGAACAACGCCGGGATCGGCCTGTCCGGTTCCTTCTTCGACACCACCCCGGAGGACTGGAAGAAGGTCCTCGACGTCAATCTGTGGGGTGTCATCCACGGGTGCCGGCTCTTCGGCCGTCGGATGGCCGAGCGCGGGCAGGGCGGCCACATCGTCAACGTGGCCTCGGCCGCGGCCTACCAGCCGTCCCGGGCGCTGCCCGCGTACAGCACCTCCAAGGCGGCCGTGCTGATGCTCAGCGAGTGCCTGCGGGCGGAGCTGGCCGGACGGGGGATCGGGGTGACGGCGGTCTGCCCCGGCATCGTGAACACGGCCATCACGTCCACGGCGCACTTCGCCGGGGTCGACGCCCTGGAGGAGAAGCGGCTGCGGAAGCGCGCCGCCCGCCTGTACCGGCTGCGGAACTATCCGCCGGAGAAGGTCGCCCGTGCGATCCTGCGGGCAGTCACGCGCAATGAGGCGGTGACCCCGGTGACGCCGGAGGCGCGGGGTGCGCGGTGGCTGTCACGGTGGGCGCCGGGGGCACTGCGGGGACTCGCGCGGCTGAAGCCGCCCATGTGAAGCGAGGCCCAAAACCCCTGCGCTGAAGGGAAGTTGTCCACAGAACCGCCCCTCCCCCTGTGGATAACCATACTTGGCTGTGGATCAAACCTCGGTACGGAAACTCGATCGCGTGATTCACGTCTCTCCCGCACTCTGGTGGGATGGACGAAAGACGCACCGTGAAGGTGTCGAAGTACCTGTCGAAGCATCTGCGCCACCAGCCGGAACACATCGGACTCACCCTCGACGAGGCCGGCTGGGTCGAGATCCACACGTTGATCGCCGCGGCCGCCGCGCACGGCTTCCGGTTCACCCGCGACGAACTGGACCATGTCGTCGCCACCAACGACAAGCGGCGTTTCGCCGTCGAGGGCACCCGCATCCGTGCCAGCCAGGGCCACAGCGTGGAAGTCGACCTCGGGCTCGCGCCGGCCACCCCGCCCGCGCACCTCTATCACGGCACGGTCGCCCGCAGTCTGGATGCGATCCGAGCCGAGGGACTCCGTCCGATGAACCGGCATGCCGTGCATCTGTCGCCCGACCGGGAGACGGCGACACGGGTCGGATCGCGCCGGGGGCGGCCGGTCGTGCTCGGAGTGGACGCCTCGGCCATGGACGCCGACGGCCACGTCTTCCACGTCAGCGCCAACGGGGTGTGGCTCACCCAGGCCGTACCGCCGCGCTACCTGCGCTTTCCCGGACCGCACTGACCTGATCTGTGTGACCGGACACTCAGGGTGACTGGTTTCACGTGAAACACGGGTGGCCCACCGGCCTCCCTTAGGCTCGGTGTCATGAGTCTGCGTCTGAGCACCGTGATCCTCCCGTACCGCCGCTGGCACGAAGGCGGCCGCGCGGCCTGGACGCGCGCCGAGCAGCTCGGATTCCACACCGCGTACACCTACGACCACCTGTCATGGCGCACCTTCCGCGACGGTCCGTGGTTCGGCGCCGTGCCGACCCTCACGGCCGCCGCGAGCGTCACCGACCGGCTGCGGCTGGGCACCCTGGTGACCTCGCCGAATTTCCGGCACCCCGTGACGCTCGCCAAGGAACTCATCTCCCTCGACGACATCTCCCGCGGGCGGGTCACGCTGGGCATAGGCGCAGGCGGCTCCGGCTTCGACGCCACCGCGCTCGGCCAGGAGCCGTGGACCCCGCGCGAGCGCGCCGACCGCTTCGCCGAGTTCGTCCCGCTGCTCGACCGGCTGCTCTGCGAGGACGCCGTCTCCTACGAGGGCGACTTCTACTCCGCCCACGAGGCGCGGAACATCCCCGGCTGTGTACAGCGCCCCAGGCTGCCGTTCGCGGTGGCGGCGACCGGTCCACGCGGGATGCGGCTCGCCGCCCGTTTCGGGCAGGCGTGGGTGACCACCGGCGACCCCAAGCTCTACGAGAACGGCACGCCCGAGCAGTCGGTCCAGGCCCTCCGCGGCCAGGCGGAGAGGCTCGACGACATCTGCGCCGAGGTCGGCCGGGACATGACCGATCTCGATCGGGTGCTGCTCACCGGTTTCACGCCGGACCCTGTCCGCCCGCTCCAGTCCCTGGACGCGTTCGTGGACTTCGCCGGACGGCATGTGGAGCTGGGCTTCACGGAGATCGTGATCCACTGGCCGATCCCCGACTCCCCCTTCGCCGCGGACGAGAAGGTCTTCGAGCAGATCGCGATGGAGGCGCCGGCGCAGCTGCGCTGAGGCGGCGGAACGCACTCCGGCCGCTTCGGCGGCACCTGCTCAGGGGCCCGTGGGGAGCGGCAGCTCGTGAGGGGCTCCTGGTGGGAGCGTTGTCCACTCACCTGTGCGGAGCCCCGCACGCCCGTGCGGGCATGTGCGGGACAATGGCCGGGTGACCTCAGCGACCCGACAGCCCGAGACCGCGGCCGAGACCCTCCCGCCGCGACTGATCGCCACCGACCTCGACGGCACTCTGCTGCGCGACGACAAGTCGGTGTCCCCGCGTACCGTCGCCGCACTGGCCGCCGCCGAGGAGGCGGGCATCGAGGTCTTCTTCGTCACGGGCCGGCCGGCCCGCTGGATGGACGTCGTCAGTGACCACGTACACGGCCACGGTCTGGCGATCTGCGGAAACGGCGCCGCCGTGGTCGACCTGCACGGCGGCCCCGGTGCCCACCGGTTCGTGAAGGTGCGGGAACTGGCCCGGGAGAACGCCCTGGACGCCGTACGGCTGCTGCGCGAAGCGGCACCGGGCACGGTGTACGCGGTGGAGCAGACCTACGGCTTCTACCAGGAGCCGGCGTACCCGAAGCTGCACATGGAGACACCGGACAGCCTCGCCCCGGCCGAGGAGCTGCTGGGCCCGGACCACCAGGCCGCCGCCGAGCCGGTGCTGAAGATCCTCGCCTACCACCCCGACATCGACCCCGACGCCTTCCTGACCCTGGCCCGCCTCGCCATCGGCGAGCGCGCCAGTGTGACCCGCTCCAGCCCCAGTGCCCTCCTCGAAATCAGTGGCCCGGGCGTGTCGAAGGCCAGCACCCTCGCCCTGTCCTGCGCCGAGCGCGGCATCTCGCACGAGCAGGTCGTCGCCTTCGGCGACATGCCGAACGACGTGGAAATGCTGACCTGGGCGGGCCGCTCGTACGCGATGGGCAACGCGCACCCCGACGTCATCGCCGCCGCCTCGGGCCGCACGGTGGCGAACAACGAGGACGGGGTGGCGGTCGTGATCGAGCAGCTGCTGGCGGAACTGCCGTAGCCGGCGGAGCCGGGGTGTCTCAGAGGGACACCCCGCGCGCCGCCAGCCACGGGACCGGGTCCACCGACGAGCCCGACTCCGCTGTGATCCGGGCCTCGAAGTGCAGGTGCGGCCCCGTGGAGTTGCCCGTGGTGCCCGACTGGCCGATCCACTGTCCGGGGCTGACATGCTCCCCCGGGTCGACCGCGAGCGAAGCGAGATGGGCGTACTGCGTGTAGTAGCCGCCCGCATGCTCGAGCACGACCTCCATGCCGAAGGCGCCGCCGCAGGCCACCCTCACCACCCGGCCCGCACCCACGGCCCGCACCGGCGTGCCGATCGGCACCGCGAAGTCCTGCCCGGTGTGCCGGTTCGACCAGCGCGCACCGCCGCTGCCGTAGGACGCCGACAGCTCGTACGTCTCGACCGGCGCGACCCAGTCGCCCTCGGTGAACCCCGTCTCCGGCTGGTCGAGCCTGACGGCTCCGCGGCACGCCCCGGCGGCGGCCGCGGCGTCCGCCTCCCCCTGAAGCTGTGAGCGCGCCGACTCCAGCTTCCGCTCGATGTCCGCCTTCAGGCCCGCGAGTTGGGCCTTGCGCCGCTCCAGCGCCTGCCACCGGTCCGCCGCCCTGGCCTCGTCCGCCGCCAGCCGCGCCTCGGCCCGCCGGTTCCTGGAGATCGCGTTGTTCACGGCGAGATCCGCCTGCGAGAAGGCGCGCTGACCTCGCATCAGGCTGTCGGGACTGTCGGCGAGGATCATGTGCGCGGCCACCGGCAGGCCACCATTGCTGCGGTACTGGGCCCGGGCGATCCGGCCGAGGTCCTCGTGCAGTGCGGCGATGTGCCGCCGCTGCGCGTCCAGGAGTCCCTCCGCCCGCTGGACCTCGGCCCGCTGCTCCTCGGCCTCCCGGCGGCCGGCCTCGTACTGCTGCGTCGTCACCGCGGCCTCCTCGTACAGCCGCGCCACCTCGGCGCTGAGGCCGGTGCTCCCGCCGGTTCCGGTGCCGCTGCCGGGCTCCAGGGGCGCTGCCGCCGGCCGGGCCCCGAGCACGGCCAGCGCACACAGCAGGACCGGAACCAGCAGCCGATGGCGGCGATATGAGCGCATGTCAGCGATCGTCGCCCAGCACCGCGGGTCCGGTCCTGTTCAGGTCCTACGGCTGGGGGACCGGCTGCGCCGAACGGCCCAGTGGACACCGTTCCCGGCCGCTACCGCGCTCCCACCAGCGACTGCGCAGCCGCTTCCCGTTCCGCCATCTCGCGCAGCGGACCCTCCACCGCCAGCAGCTCCGCGTACCGGCCGCGCTGCACGACCCGCCCCCGGTCCAGCACGATCACCTCGTCGACCCCGTCGAGGCCCGCGAGCCGGTGCGTGATGAGCAGCGTGGTCCGCCCCTCGGTGACGGACAGCAGATCGGCGGTGAGCGCGTCGGCCGTCGCCAGGTCGAGGTGCTCGGCGGGCTCGTCCAGCACCAGGACGGGGAAGTCGGCGAGAAGGGCCCGGGCCAGCGCGAGTCGTTGCCGCTGGCCTCCCGACAGCCGCGCCCCGTGCTCGCCGACGAGCGTGTCCAGACCGTCGGGCAGGCCGTCCGCCCACTCCAGCAGCCGGGCGCGGCCCAGCGCGGCGCGCAACTGCTCCTCGGTGGCGTCCTTCCGGGCGAGCAGCAGGTTCTCGCGCAGCGAGCTGTCGAAGAGATGCGCGTCCTGCGCACACAGCCCGACGAGCCCTCGTACGTCGTCGCCGTGCAGCCCGGACGCGTCCACGCCCGCGAGGGTGTACGAGCCCGCCTCCACGTCGAGGAACCGCAGCAGCACCTGCGCCAGCGTCGTCTTGCCGGAGCCCGAGGGTCCGACCACGGCGATCCTGCGCCCCTCCTCGAGGGTCAGGTCGAGCCCGTCGAGCGCCTCCCTGTCCTGGCCGGCGTGCCGGGCGGTCAGCCCCCTGACGACGACCGGGAACGGCGACGCGGGTGCCTGCCGGGGCCGCTCCGGCTCCGCCACGGGCTCCGGGGCGTCGAGCACCTCGTAGACCCGCTGCGCGCTGCGGCGCACGCGTTGCCGGTACCGCACCGCGAGCGGCATCCCGAGCACGGCCTCGAAGGCGGCGAGCGGAGTGAGGACGACGACGGCCATGGCCACGCCGTCGAGCCGTCCGGCGGCGACCGCCTGCGCGCCGGCCAGCGCCGCGGCCGTGACGGTCAGCCCGGAGATCAGCGCCGTGAGGCCGTCGCCCAGTGCGGTGGCCGTGGCGGCCCGCGCGGCGATCCGGGTCAGCGCCCCGTCGGCCTCGCGGGTCTGGGTGGTCCGCGCGGGCAGCGCACCGGCGACGGTCAGCTCAGCGGTGCCGGTGAGCAGATCGGCCACCCGCGTCGCCAGCGCCCCGCGGGCGGGCGCCAGCCGGTGTTCGGCCCGGCGGGCCACCGCGCCGGTGATCAGCGGTACACCGACCCCTGCCGCCAGGAGTCCGGCCGCGAGCACCGCCCCGGCCTCCGGCAGCAGCCAGGCGGTGAAGCCGACCGACGCGGCGGACACGACCAGGGCGGCCCCGGCCGGCAGCAGCCACCGCAGCCAGTAGTCCTGCAGCGCGTCCACGTCCGCGACCAGCCGGGAGAGCAGATCGCCCCGGCGGACCCGGCGCAGTCCGGCCGGTGCCAGCCGCTCCAGCCTCCGGAACACCGCGACCCGGGTGTCCGCCAGCATCCGCAGCACGGCGTCGTGCGACACCAGCCGCTCGGCGTAGCGGAAAACGGCCCGCCCGATACCGAACGCCCTGGTCGCGGTGACGGCCATCATCAGATACAGCACGGGCGGCTGCTGCGAGGCCCGCGAGATCAGCCACCCCGAGGTGGCCATGAGTCCCACGGCACTCCCCAGGGCCAGGCTCCCGAGCAGCAGCGCGAGTCCCAGCCGCCCGCGCCGGGCACCGGACATCGCGCGGACGCGCGTGAGGACACCGCCCCGAGCCGGCCCACCGGCGGACTCGGCCGGGGCAGGCGGCTCGACCTCGGCGAACCGGACGCCCGACGACCGGGTCACGGCGGACGCCACCAACGGGGCGGCGGTCCCGGGCTCCGCCGGCCGCGCGGCCTGGTCCCTGCTCTCCAGCCGCACCACCCGGTCCGCGACGTCCAGCAGCGCCGGCCGGTGCACCACGAGCAGCACCGTCCGGCCGACCGCGAGCCGCCGCACCGCCGCGACGACCTCGGCCTCGGTGGCCCCGTCCAGCGCCGCCGTCGGCTCGTCGAGCAACAGCACGGGCCGGTCGGCGAGGAACGCGCGAGCCAGTGCGAGCCGCTGCCGTTGCCCGGCGGACAGCCCGGCGCCGTCCTCTCCCAGCACGGTCCGCACGCCCTCGGGCAGCGCGTCGACGAACTCCAGCGCCCCGGCGTCCCGCAACGCTTGCCGTACGGAGCCGTCGTCGGCACCGGGCCGCGCCAGCCGTACGTTCTCGGCGATCGTCCCCGCGTACAGATGCGGCCGCTGCGGCACCCACGCGATCCGGGAGCGCCACTGCTCCAGGTCCGCATCGACGAGGTCGACACCTCCGACCCGCACCTGGCCCTCGGCCGGTCGCACGAACCCCAGCAGGACGCTCAGCAGCGTCGACTTACCGGCGCCGCTCGGTCCCACGAGCGCGACCGTCTCCCCGGGCTCGACATCGAAGGTCACGTCGGCGACGGCGTCCGCCGACCGCCCCGGGTAGCGGACGGTCACTCCCTCGAACGACAGCGCACCCTCCGGCACGGCCCGGGAGCCGGACGCCGGCCGGGGCGTCTGAAGGACCTCGAAGATCTCCTCGGCGGCGGCGAGCCCCTCCGCCGCCGCGTGGTACTGCGCCCCGACCTGCCGCAACGGCAGATATGCCTCGGGCGCAAGGATCAGGATCACCAGACCGATGTACAGATCCATCTCGCCGTGCACCAGCCGCATGCCGATCGTCACCGCGACCAGTGCCACCGAGATCGTCGCGAGGAGTTCCAGGGCGAACGAGGAGATGAAGGCGATCCGCAGCGTGCGCATGGTCGCCCGGCGGTACTCGCCGGTGATGTGCCGGATCGACTCGGCCTGTGCCTTGGCCCGTCCGAAGACCTTCAGCGTCGGAAGGCCCGCGACCACGTCCAGGAAGTGCCCGGACAGCCGCGACAGCAACCGCCACTGACGGTCCATCCGGGACTGGGTGGCCCAGCCGATCAGCACCATGAAGACCGGGATGAGCGGCAGGGTGCCCACGATGATGGCCGCGGAGACCCAGTCCTCGGTGACGATCCGCGCCAGCACCGCCACCGGCACGACCACGGCGAGACCCAGCTGCGGCAAGTACCGCGAGAAGTAGTCGTCGAGGGCGTCAACGCCCCGGGTGGCCAGGGCGACCAGCGAGCCGGTCCGCTGCCCGCTCAGCCAGCCGGGCCCCAGCTCGGCGGAACGCTCCAGCAACCGCCCCCGCAGCTCGGACTTCACCGCCGCGCTCGCCCGGTGCGCGGCCAATTCGGTGAGCCAGCCGACCAGCGCCCGGCCGACCGCTACACCGGCCAACAGCACCAGGGGGGTGCCGAGTTCGGACACCGCCATGCGGTGCTGGAACGCGCCGACCACCACTTCGGCGATGAGCATCGCCTGGGCTATGACCAAGCTCGCGCCGACCGCCCCCAGGGCGACGACCGCCACCAGGAAGACACGGGTGGCGCGGGCGTACCGGAGCAGACGCGGATCGATCGGTTTCACGTGAAACACACCTCAGTGCGCGGTCTCGGCGATGTGCTGCGTACCGATCCGCTTGCGGAACACCCAGTACGTCCAGCCCTGGTAGAGCAGGACGACCGGGGTGGCGATCCCGGCACACCAGGTCATGATCTTCAGGGTGTACGGGCTGGACGAGGCGTTGGTGACCGTGAGGCTCCAGTCCGGGTTCAGCGTCGACGGCATGACGTTCGGGAAGAGCGTCAGGAACAGCATCGCCACTGTGGCCACGATGGTGAGCCCCGACAGCGCGAACGCCCAGCCCTCACGCCCGGCCCCGGCCGCGACCAGGGCCACGAGGAGCGAGGCCACGGCCACGACCATCGCCACGAGCGACGGACCGTCTCCCCGGTCGGACTGCGTCCACAGCAGGAAGGCGAACGCCAGCAGGGCGGTCACCGCTCCGACGCGCAGCGCCAGCTTCCGCGCCCGCTCCCGGATCTCCCCGACCGTCTTGAGCCCGACGAACACCGTTCCGTGGAAGGTGAACAGCGACAGCGTGACCAGGCCGCCGAGCAGCGCGTACGGGTTGAGCAGGTCCAGGACGCCGCCGGCGTAGTTGAAGTCCTGGTCGATCTTGACGCCCCGCACGATGTTGCCGAAGGCGACGCCCCACAGGAACGCGGGCAGCAGCGAGGCCCAGAAGATCGCCGTCTCCCAGTTGCGCTGCCACTTCTCCTCGGGCCGCTTCACGCGGTACTCGAAGGCCACACCCCGGACGATCAGGCAGACCAGGATGAGCAGCAGCGGCAGGTAGAACCCGGAGAAGAGCGTGGCGTACCACTCGGGGAAGGCGGCGAAGGTCGCGCCGGCCGCCGAGAGCAGCCACACCTCGTTGCCGTCCCAGACGGGACCGATGGTGTTGATCAGCACCCGTTTCTCGGGCCGGTTCCGGGCGAGCAGCTTCGTGAGCACCCCGACTCCGAAGTCGAAGCCCTCCAGGAAGAAGTAGCCGGTCCACAGGACGGCGATCAGGACGAACCAGACGTCGTGCAGTTCCATGACGGTGCAGCTCCCTCGGCCTAGTAAGAGAAGGCCATCGGCTTGTCGGCGTCACGGGAGTCGCCGCCGATCTTCGTGGGCGGGTTGAGGTCGGCCTCGGTGAGCTCCGGCGGCCCCGCCTTGACGTACTTGACCAGCAGCTTGACCTCGACGACGGCGAGGATGGCGTACAGCGTGGTGAAGACGACCATCGACGTGATCACCTCGGCCTGCGAGACGCCGGGGGAGACCGCGTCACGCGTCTGGAACAGGCCGTAGACGACCCACGGCTGGCGGCCCATCTCGGTGAAGATCCAGCCCCATGAGCTGGCGATCAGCGGGAAGCCCAGAGTGAGGATCGCGATGCGCCAGTACCACTTGGTGAGGGTCGGGCCGAGCGCCTTCTTCGGCAGCAGGACGAGATGCGGCACCTCGTCGTCGCCCACCCTGAGGTGCTGCGGCAGCATGAACTTCTTGCGGGTCAGCCACAGCCCGGCCAGACCGATGGCGAACGACGTCATGCCGAAGCCGATCATCCACCGGAAGCCCCAGTAGGCGACGGGGATGTTGGGCCGGTAGTCGCCGGGTCCGTACTTCTCCTGCTCGGCCTTGTTGACGTCGTTGATGCCGGGCACGTACGAGCTGAAGTCGTCCTTCGCGAGGAAGGACAGCAGGCCGGGGATCTCGATGGCGACCTTGTTGTGGCCCTTGTCGACGTCGCCGACGGCGAAGACCGAGAAGGGAGCCGGCTTCTCGCCGTCCCACAGCGCCTCGGCCGCGGCCATCTTCATCGGCTGCTGCTGATACATGATCTTGCCGAGGACGTCACCGCTGATCGCGGTGAGGAGGCCGCCGATGACGACGGTGACCAGGCCCAGCCGGAGCGAGGTCTTCATCACGGGGACGTGCTTCTTGCGGACCAGGTGGAAGGCGGCGATGCCGACCATGAAGGCGCCGCCGGTCAGGAACGCCGCGGTGAGCGTGTGGAAGACCTGGGCGAGCGCGGTGTTCTGGGTCAGCACCAGCCAGAAGTCGGTGAGCTCGGCCCGGCCCTTCGCCTCGTTGATCCGGTAGCCGACCGGGTGCTGCATCCAGGAGTTGGCCGCGAGGATGAAGTAGGCCGACAGGATCGTGCCGATGGAGACCATCCATATGCAGGCCAGATGGATCTTCTTCGGCAGCTTGTCCCAGCCGAAGATCCACAGGCCGATGAAGGTGGACTCGAAGAAGAACGCGATCAGTGCCTCGAAGGCGAGCGGCGCACCGAAGACGTCACCGACGAAACGCGAGTAGTCGGACCAGTTCATGCCGAACTGGAACTCCTGCACGATGCCGGTGACCACACCCATCGCGATGTTGATCAAGAAGAGCTTGCCCCAGAACTTGGTCGCCCGGAGGTACTTCTCCTTCTCCGTCCGCACCCACGCCGTCTGCAGACCGGCCGTGAGCGCGGCCAGGGAGATCGTCAGGGGGACGAACAGAAAGTGGTAGACGGTGGTGATTCCGAACTGCCATCGCGCCAGGGTCTCCGGCGCCAAAGCCAGGTCCACGTCGCCGCTCCTTACATACGCTTGTGAAAGCGTTCACATTCACAAGCCATTATGCAGCACGCACTTTCGAGTGACTTGAGGGGGTCCCTGTCTCCCCCGTCACAGTGGGACTCGTGGCTCCAACTTCAACATATTGTTGAATCAGTGGCATGCACACACCGCCACCGCTACAGATACGGATCTCCTGGCCCGCGGGCCATCTCACCGCCCGGCTCGACGACACCCCGACCAGCCACGCTCTCGCCAAGGCGCTGCCGCTCGCCTCCACGGCCCGCACCTGGGGGGCGGAGGTGTACTTCGACACGGGAGTGTCGGTTTCACGTGAAACAGACGCCCAAGAGGTCGTCGAGCCGGGCACCGTCGTCTTCTGGACCGACGGCGATGCCCTCGCTCTCCCCTACGGACCCACTCCGATCTCACGGGGCGACGAATGCCGCCTCGCCGGCCCGTGCAACATCCTGGGCCGCCTCGACGGCGACCCCGGACTGCTCGCGACCGTGCGGGACGGAGACCCCGTCCGCGTAGAACTCGTGGACGGCTGACCAGGCTCGCGGAGGACGGCAGCGCACTGCCTCCCGGCGGGCACTCGAAGCTCTACTGCTCCTTACGGAACCCTTCCGACACCTTCAGGAAGATGTCGTTCGCCTCGGCCTCCCCGACCGTCACCCGCACGCCCTCGCCCGGGAACGGCCGGACCACCACACCCGCCTGCTCGCAGGCCTGCGCGAACGCGACCGTACGCTCCCCCAGCCGCAACCAGACGAAGTTGGCCTGGGTCTCGGGCACCGTCCAGCCCTGCGAGCGCAGCCCGTCGACCACGCGCGTGCGCTCGCACACCAGCGAGCCGACCCGGCCGAACAGTTCATCCTCGGCCCGCATCGAGGCGATCGCCGCCTCCTGCGCGAGCTGGCTCACGCCGAACGGAACCGCCGTCTTGCGCAGCGCCGCAGCCACCGGCTCGTGGGCGATGGCGAAACCGACCCGCAGGCCGGCGAGACCATAGGCCTTGGAGAAGGTCCGCAGCACACAGACGTTGGGCCGGTCGCGGTAGAGCTCGACGCCGTCCGGCACCTCGGGGTCGCGGATGAACTCGCGGTACGCCTCGTCGAGGACTACCAGGACATCGCGCGGGACCCGGTCGAGGAAGCGCTCCAGCTCCGCTCGCCGCACGACGGTGCCGGTCGGGTTGTTCGGGTTGCAGACGAAGATCAGCCGGGTCCGCTCGGTGATCGCGTCGGCCATCGCGTCGAGGTCGTGCACATCCCCGGGCGTCAGCGGCACCTGCACCGACGTCGCGCCGCTGATCTGCGTGATGATCGGGTAGGCCTCGAAGGACCGCCAGGCGTAGATCACCTCGTCACCGGGGCCTGAGGTGGCCTGGATCAGCTGCTGGGCGACACCGACCGAGCCGGTGCCGGTGGCCAGGTGGGCAAGAGGCACCCCGAACCGCTCGGACAGCTCGTTCATCAGCGCGGTACAGGCCATGTCCGGGTAGCGGTTGAAGTTGCAGGCCGCCGCCGTCACGGTCTCCATGACGCCGGGCAACGGCGGATAGGGGTTCTCGTTGGAGGACAGCTTGTAGGCCACCGGACCACCTGCCGCGGCGGGCCTGCCCGGCTTGTAGGTGGGGATCCCCTCCAGCTCGGCGCGCAGCTTGGGGCTCGTCTCGCTCACCGCAGTCCTCCTCGTGAAGACCGGCGGCCCATGACCGCCGCCGACATCCAATACTCCTCACCTTATGAGGATTCGGCGCCGCTGCGTATAGGCATGCCCGAGCAGCCGGTTCCGTCCTTCCCCGTCCCACCGGCATCTGGGGCATCACCGCACCAAGGCGTACGAATGCGGGGGCGCGCCGCACATATATCTATGCGCCGGTGGTGTACGCCGTGGCGCGCGTCCCTCGTGCAGGTGAGTTGAGACCTCTTCGCAACCTGGGCCAGTTGGCAGGCCCGTGCGCGCCGACACAACACGTACTGCCAAGAAAGCGCTCAACACCCATGATTTCCAAGGCGGTTGGGGTTAAATGATCATGCAGAAACGTGCCTGTCAACGCGTGCATATGCGTCCGCACTACCCCACGGCATGAGCCCTACTATCGGCTCGCCATGACAGCAGCAGGGAAGCATCAGGTGAGCCGCGCGGAAACCTCACGGCGAGGCAGTCGACCGGGTCGGGCCGGCATCAGAGACGTGGCCGCCGCCGCCGGAGTCTCCATCACGACCGTCTCCGACGCCCTCAACGGCAAGGGGCGGCTCCCGGACGCCACCCGGCGCCATGTCCGGGAAGTCGCCGACCGCCTGGGCTACCGGCCGTCGGCCGCCGCCCGGACCCTCCGTACCGGGAAATCGGGCCTCATCGGCCTGACCGTGACCACGTACGGGGATGAACCTTTCACCTTCACGGAATTCGCGTACTTCGCCGAAATGGCGCGGGCCGCCACCTCCGCCGCGCTCGCCCGTGGTTACGCCCTCGTCATCCTGCCCGCCACCTCCCGCCACGACGTGTGGTCGAACGTCGCCCTGGACGGCACGGTCGTCATCGACCCCTCCGACCAGGACCCGGTCGTCAGCGAGCTGGTCCGGCAGGGCCTGCCGGTGGTCTCCGACGGCCGCCCGGCCGGTGCGCTGCCGGTCACGGCCTGGGTCGACAACGACCACGAAGCCGCAGTCCTCGGCATCCTCGACCACCTGGCCGACGCCGGCGCGCGCCGCATCGGCCTGCTGACCGGCACGACCACGGACACCTACACCCACCTGTCGACCACCGCCTACCTGCGCTGGTGCGAGCGCGTGGGCCAGGATCCGGTGTACGAGGCCTACCCGGCGCACGATCCGTGCGCGGGCGCCGTCGCCGCCGACCGGCTCCTCGCCCGGCCCGACCGGCCCGACGCGGTCTACGGACTCTTCGACCCGAACGGCACCGACCTGCTCGCCGCCGCCCGCCGCTACGGCCTGCGCGTCCCGGACGACCTGCTGCTGGTCTGCTGCAGCGAGTCCACGGTGTACGCCAACACCGAGCCGCCCATCACCACGCTCTCCCTGAAACCGCGCCGCATCGGCACCGCGGTGGTGCAGCTCCTCATCGACGCCATCGAGGGAGTGGAGGCCGACCACCCGGTGCAGCAGGTGATACCGACGGAGCTGATCGTGCGTACCTCGTCCCAGCGACGCCCGCCGCGCACGACGGTCAGCCCTCCGCGCTCATCCGAGGACACCTAGGGCCCCGCACGGGCAACAGGAAGGACCCCTTCCTGGGGAGAAACAGGGCCGGTCCCCCGGAGAGAAGGGATCGTTCTCGCGGAGAGAAGAAGAGCGCGGGCGGTCACACGGCGGTCGAAGCCCGGCCCAATCGGGGCGAAAGCCGCGGTGAACTGGACTCTTGCTCCGATTCACCACCCCTGGGTCATCACATGGCACGATCCGCATTCCTATGATGGGCCCACGACACCCGCGGGCCGCTACGACCAGGCAGTCCGATGCGGTGCAACGCGGCGCGATGGTGGAGGGGTCGATGACTCAGGGGGCCGGTCAGGGACCCGAGGTGGAGCGGACGGCGACGTTGCGCGACTTCCGGGTGCCCGCGTACGTCCACGAGGCCGGTCCGTACGTCCACAGCGTCCACCCCGGCGAGGTCGCCCCACCGCCCGACGAGACCTACCCCGAGGGATACACGCCGACCCAGCGCGACCTTCCCGTCATCAACCGGGGTGACACTGTTCAGGTGACCGTGGATCCCGAGACCGCCGCCCCTCAGTCCACCACCGGGCAGGGCCCGCTGTACGTCGTGGGTGACGTGCACGGCTACCTCGACCAGCTGGTGTCGGCCCTCCAGGAGAAGGGACTGCTCGACGCCGCCGGCAACTGGTGCGCGGGCACCGCCCGGCTGTGGTTCCTCGGCGACTTCACCGACCGCGGCCCGGACGGCATCGGCGTCATCGACCTGGTGATGCGGCTGTCCGCCGAGGCCGCCGCGGCCGGCGGTTACTGCAAGGCGCTCATGGGCAACCACGAACTGCTGCTGCTGGGGGCGAAGCGGTTCGGCGACACCCCCGTCAACTCCGGCGCGGGCACCGCCACCTTCCAGGCGGCCTGGCTGCTCAACGGCGGCCAGAAGACCGACATGGACCGCCTCCAGGACCACCACCTGCAGTGGATGTCCCGCCTGGACGCCGTCGAGGAGGTCGACGGCCACCTGCTCGTCCACTCCGACACCACCGCCTATCTCGACTACGGCCGCTCCATCGAAGAGGTCAACGACACCGTCCGCGAGACGATCACCCGCAACGACGCGGACGAGGTCTGGGACCTGTTCCGCAAGTTCACCAAGCGGTTCTCCTTCCGCGACGAGGGTGGCGCGGACGCCGTGCGCTCCCTGCTCGATACGTACGGGGGCACCCGCATCGTTCACGGGCACAGCCCGATCCCCTATCTGCTGGGCGAGGTCGGCTCCGAGGACGACGAGGACAACCGCGACCCCGTGATCGAGGGACCGCACGTCTACGCCGGCGGACTCGCCATCGCGATGGACGGCGGCGTGACCATGGCCGGAAAGCTGCTGGTCCAGCAACTGCCGCTGGATACGTGAACGTTCACCGGGCAGGCGTCCCCGGTCGGAGGACCGGGCCGGTGAGGGGGCAATTTCGGTAAACCCCCTGTCACCGCATACCCTCACCGCTCTACCATCGGCCTATCCGTAGCAGGCTCCCCTCCGTTTCTGCCCGACGGCTCGTCAGCATGCCGAGCCACAAGCCCTACGGAGCATCGGGGGATGCACATGAACAGCGTTCCGCAGCACCTGCTGAGCGAGGACCGCCAGGAATACGAGCGGATCCTCGATGAGGCGCTGCGCTCCGCACCACACCGTCCGGAACTGGCCGCTGTCGGACAGCGGCTCAACCCCGAACAGCTGCGCACGATGGCGCTGAGCGCCACCGCGCTCATCACGGCGGCCGCCTCGACCGAGTACCTGCACTACGTCAAGGTCCGCGACGAACTGCGTCAGCCGGCATCGGCCGGCTCACCCGCCCTGCGCGGGTCCGACTCCTCCGAGCCGGGCGCGGGTGCCTCGGGACTCGCTGCGACCGTCGGAGGAGTCGCCGAGACGACCGGCGCGGGCGCCGTCGCCGTCGTCGCCGTCCTGGCGCCCGTCCTGGCCGGTACCGCAGCGGCGATCTTCCTGCTCGTCGGCTACATCCTGCGGATGCTCGACCCCGAACAGGGGTTCGCCCGGACCATGCTCACCACGGGCTGGGTGTTCGGTGCCGTGACCGCGGTCGCGATCCTCGTCGCCGCGGTGGGGCTGCTGCTCACCGCTCTGCGCAACAAGCCCACGGCCGAGGGCGGGCCGTACGGCGAACTGCAGGGCGAGGTGGCCCAGGCCAAGGAGGCCTGGCAGGAGGCCCTGCTGGAACGCGGCATCCTGCCTTTCCTGCGAGAGGCGCTCGCCGACCCCGGCGCTGCCGCCGCACTGCACCACACGTCCTCGTCCACCCCGGTCAGCCGCATGCCGCACCTCGGCTACGACCGCCCGGGGTTCACCAGCCCGGACGACGGCGACCGCCGCTCACGCCCCAGCTTCAGCAGCCCGGACTACACCAGCCCGGACTTCGGAGGACCGGAGCACCAACCGGAGTAACCGCGGGAGCCCGTGTTCAGCGAACGCCCGTCGGCCTGCGCTCCCCCACGCAACGGCTCAGGGAACGCAAACCGGGCATCCGGGCGGTGCCACTCCGGCCCCCGGGCCACGCCCGGGGGCCGGCAGGCACGCTGGTTCACAGGCGGCGCAGGACCTGCGCCTCGACCCGTTCGACGGTGCGGCGGCTGAAGGCATGCACCAGCGCGAGGTGGTACAACGCCGGCGCCGTCGCCGCCCACCGGTGGACGCGGTCGTCGCGCAGCAGGTATCTGACCACCGTGGCCGGCCGGAAGGGGACGAGGTCGATGGTCCGGTGCTCCCACAGGTCGGCGACGCCCCTGCTCATCCGCGCTTGCAGATCCGTGCTTCTGAGATCCCGCAGTCTGGCGTGGAAATGCGCACTCCAGCCCCTCCTCTCCACGTCCAGCACGAAGGCCAGCAGGTCGAGCGAGTACTCATGGGCCTCCAGGGACAGTTGCCGGTGACAGTAGTGATCTTGGACCGTGACAGGTGGCGTCGTGCTGTTTCCGTTACGCGTTCAGCACCGCAGGCGCGGTCAGTCCGCGATGGGCAGGTACACGCGGTTCCCGCTCGCCGCGAACTCCTTCGACTTCAGGGCCATGCCCTCCTCGACCTCGGCCCGGGTGCCACCGTGTTCCCGGCGGATGTCCTGCGAGATCTTCATGCTGTAGAGCATTACTAGAACCCCCACATGCGCTACGGTCGTTCCAGCAGCCCAGCCATGGACCGAGGGGGAACACGTGGGCAAGCGCGAGGAGTTGGTCAGCAAGCTGCGAGGTACGCCCGAGGGACTGCCGTCCGTCGAGGAAGTGCGCGCCATGCTGGCTTCCGACCCGGAGCTGAAGTGCGTCGTCTGCTACGCACGAATCTCGTTCGACGGCCGGGTGAAGGACGCCCACGGCGTCGAGGACCAGCACCGGGACATGACCGAGACCGCCCGCAGGTTCGGATGGCTCGTCGTCTACCGCTACACGGACAACGACAAGAGCGCGAGCAAGGAGAACATCGTTCGCGATGACTTCGAGCAGCTGCTCGCCGATCTTGCTGCCGGGACGACGCCGGACGGGTACCCGATCCACGGCGTCATGGCCGTCAACGACGACCGGCTGTACCGGCGCCCGAGTGACTGGGAGCGGTACCTGAAGGCGTTCACTACGCAGGAAGGACGGGTCTACCACGACTCGAACGGCATCCAGGACCTCTACGCCGAAGGATTCGAGATCAAGGGGCTTCTGGGGGTCGCCATGTCCCTCAGCGAGACGAGGAAGAAGGAGCGTCGGAGCAGGAACAGCCACCGCAGCCGGGCGATCCGTGGGCAGTCGGTAGCGGCATGGCGCCCCTTCGGATGGGAGGACGACAAGGTCTCGTTGCGCCCGGACGAGGCAGAAGCCATCCGTCAGGCGGTGAAGGACGTGATCGCGGGTGCCTCCATTTCCGAGATCACGCGCCGGTGGAAGGAGGCCGACTTCATCACGAGTCGCGGGAACGCCTTCCAGTACCAGACCGTCAAGCAGGTCCTGGTGAACGCGCGGCTGTGTGGATATCGCGAGATCAAGGGCGAGCTTGTACGTGACGGCGACGATCAGCCCATCGTGGGCGAGTGGGAGCCGATCATCACTCCGAAGGAGTGGTTCGCGGTCACGGCCAAGATCAGGGAGCGTGGCCGAGGAACCGGGATGCCGCGCGGTGGCCTGGTCCACAAGTACCTGCTGACCGGCATCCTGCGATGTGGCCACGTGCTGGAGGACGGCACGGTCTGCAACAACAAGATGATCGGAATCAAGGCGAACGACTGGCTCAAGTACCGGCACGCCTACATCTGCAAGAAGACCGTGGACGGCGGCTGCAACAAGACCTACAAGCGGGGCGACAAGACGGACATGGCCATCGAGGAACTTGTCATCGCCAAGCTGGAGCGCGATGCGGCGAGCAAGGCCCAGGACGTTCCGGACTGGGACAAGGCCGATGCCCTGGAGCGAGCCGTCAGGAGCCGCAACGAGCTGGAGCGGCGTTGGCACGACGACGAGGACACGGACATCGATGATGAGACGTTCTTCCGCAATCTCCCGGTCCTCGAACGTCGGATCAAGGAGCTTCGTGCAGATCAGCGGGCGCACGAAGCTCTGAAGGCGGAGGCCGAGGAGGCCAAGGAAGACGTCAGGATCTCGTGGGGGTCGGAGACGCTCACGCAGAAGCGCGAGGCGATCAAGAAGGTTCTGAGCGCCGTGGTCGCAGTGCCGGGTGGCAAGGGCAACAGGACATTCGACCCTGAGCTTCTCAAGCCTGTGTGGCGGACTTCCGAATGAGCTGAAGTCCGAGGATCTCCCCCACGCTCCGCAGCTGATCATCGGAGAGTGGGCGAGAGTCGCGTAGCTGCCGCTCGATCCACGCTCGTACTGCTGCTTCCTCGCGCTCAGCGCTGGCCTTAGCCGAGGTAGTACTCAGTTGGCATCACCGCCAGCTCGGAGAGCTTCCCGCGCGACGGCGCGGTTTTCAGCGATGTCGTCTGCGATTCCGGCGGCGATGAGCGCAGCGCCCGGGGTGTGGCCGGAGCCGACGTAGCGCCAGTGCTTGTCCGTGACCGTCCCGGGGGCGTCGGCACCGCCTACGTGCTGGGCGCGTTCGGCCCGCAGAGCCGCGAAGGTGGTGGAGTAGGCGCGGGACTTGGTGAGGATGTGGCCCCGGTAGCCGAGCGTGTGAGCCCACGTGCGCAGGTTCAGGGGTTCGTACTCGGGCAGGCCGCCCAGGCGCCAGCAGGTCTGCATGAGAGTGCGGACGTGTGCGTTCACGGACGCAGCCTCGATGTCATCCCTGGTGGTGACCCTGTGGTCGATGCCGGCGCCTGTCTCGCTAGCTCCCTTGGTGACGTACTTGGCCACGTAGGCGGCTACGGCATCATCGTCAGGCCCGTCGCCCTCGGCGTGTAGTGGGCGAACGTCGACCTGGGCGCCCCAGCGCAGAACCAGCTCACCCACCGCGGGGCTATACGGCGTACGGACCAGGACGCGGCGAGCGGAGGAGCGCACGGCCTCGATGAGTCGGTCCGCGGACCAGGGCGGAGGTTCGTCCGCCGGTCCGTTCGGGCCGTCGAGGCGGACGACTGCATGCACGTGGACGGCCGCCCGCTTCTGGTACTCGGCGACCCGGGCAAAGGACAGCCGGGCGTGGTCCCGGAAGCGGGACTGTACGAGACCGACCGAGGAAGCAAGCCGCCGTCGGACGTCGATGACGAACCGATCCCATAGCTTCGACGCATGCGCGTGCCACAGCACGTGACCGGTGTAGTCGTAGCAGTCAGCGCACAGGGGCTTGCCGACAGAGGGATCATCGGGACCGTGGACAGCGCCGCAGCTCCGAGGACGGTCGTGCTCGCATGTCACACAGTCACGGCGGGGGCGGCACAGCTCCCCGGCTCGGTGCACGTTGCCGAAGGACGGGGCAGTCAGGGTGACGAAGAGCCGGGGCCGGTGGCGGACTGTGGCAGGGACGTTCTTGCCGCCGAGGAGCCCCGCGCGGACGAGGTGGAAGGTGTCGCCCGCGTGGAGGCGTGAGCATGCGGGGCAGACGGTTGCCCGGCGATTGCGGCAGCGCACGAGAAGGCGTTCACCGGGTTCGGTGCCGGTGTCGTAGTGGCGGAGGATTTCGCCGGTTGGGCCGTCCAGGATGGTGGTCGAGCCGGTGAGGTGGACGGGGCGGGAGCAGCCACCGGTGGCAGTGATCTGCTCCAGCAGGCGGTGGAATTTGGGGTCTTGGGCGAGGCCGATTGCGTCGCGGTCTGCTTCGGACAGCTGACGCAGGCGCGCCGCGCGGTTGAGGACGACGCGCCTGTCAGCCGGGGTGAGCTCCGGTGTGATGGTGGGGACCTTCCAGGGTGGGCCGCCGCAGCGGCACGGTGGGTGGGTAGGTGCGCGTTGTCGGTCATGGGGATCGCCTTCCTTGTGGGGTCGGGCGGAGCGAAGTTCAGCGGATGGTTCCGGTGCCCCGGCAGACGCGACAGCGCCGCTGTCGTCCGGTCCAGGTCCTGCGGGCTCCGTCGCCCTTACAGTGGGGGCACCTCACGCGGGGCATGGGCATGCCGTTGCGTTCCCTTCTCTGGTCAGGTGTGGGAGAAGCCGTTGATCAGCCACGTGACGAGGCCGTGGACGGTGTAGATCACCGGGGTCTGGCCGAGGTAGAGGCCGAAGAGGCCGACGCAGACCGCTTCCCAGGCCCGCACGTCACGGGAGCGGACGAGGAGGACGGTGATGATCCCGAAGACCACCGCGAACGTGAACGCCGTACCTTCGCTGATCACTTGTCGTCTCCTTCCGGCGCCGCAAGGGCACGGTTGAGCGCGGGCAGATCCGGGGTGAGTGCTGCGTGCTTCCGAGCCGTCGAGACGGCCTCTTCCGTGGACGTGAAGTGGGAACGGGCGCGGCTCCAGCTGCCGTCCGGGCCGGTGCACACGGCCACGCCCCGTTCCTCTGCCGTGATGGCTTGCGCGACAGCCACGGCGTCCTTGTTCAAGTCGCCCAGGGTCATCTCCGCCGTGCCGGGATCGTTCACCCGGTGGCAGATCCGGCCGCCGAGCTGAGCCCGCAGGGCGGTGACGCCGGGCCCCAGGTCGGAGCCGACCCGCTGTCCGGCCACCACCAGGTGGACGCCGAGTGCTGCCCCGAGCTGGGCCAGGCGCAGCAGCAGCGTGGAGCACTGCTCGGTTTCCGCTTTGCTCTCGCGGCGACCGTCGGACAGGTACAGCTCTGCGATCTCGTCAACGATCACGACGACCGGCACCGGCCGAAGCTTGTCGGGCAGCTCCCAGATGGAGCGCACGCCGGCCGACCGGCACACGCTCATTCGCTCCTGCATGTCGAGGGCGAGCGCGCCGAGCACCGCGACCGCTTCCCGTCGGCTGGTTGCCAGTGCACTCAGCCGTCCGGCGAACAGGCCGAGTTCCATGCCTCCCTTGCAGTCGATGCCGACCAGGGCGACGGGCTGCGGCGCGAGCTGGTTGATCAGCCGGGCCAGCAGGGTGGACTTGCCGGACCGTGTGGCCCCGACGATGAGCCAGTGCGGCACGAGCCGCAGGTTCATCACCCAGGCGCCGCCGCTCTCCAGTGCGCCGATGAGCGCGGAGAGCAGTTCGGCTGGGGCGGTGGCTAATCCGGGCCGCTGTAGCGGATCACTGGCCATCGCCGTCAGCAGGACGAGCCCGCGTTCCGGCGAGGTCACACGCACCGCGTGAACCTTCCACGCATGGACGAACGCGTCGGCCGCCTTCAGGTAGGTCGCCGGAGTCTGCCCCGCGTGCAACTGGACAGCAACGGTCAACCCCATGCGGGTAGCCCGCGGAAACGAGAGCCGCGGAGCCGCCGGCCGAACCGGATCCCCCTTGACCAGCAGGTGCCCGATGAGCGTTCGCGCCGGAAGGCGCGAGACGGACAGGTCGTTCAGCAGGGCAACCCTGCGCCAGGTGAACACCACCCGGCACGCGGTCACGGGGTACCCGACCACGTACCAGTGCCAGGCCGGACGGTGGCGCCGCACCAGGTCACCGACGACCAGCGCCCAGGCCAGTACCGCCAGGGCGAGGGCGAGCAGGGTCGGCCCCATCACGCGTCACCACCCTTGTCCTGCGCCGCCGGTCCGTGCGCGGGCGTGATCGTGTCGGCGCGGAAGCTGACGCCGTTACGGTCGCCCATCGACCAGACGAACGCCGTCAGCCCGGTGACCTTGACGACCTGGCCTGCTTCGAGCCCTTTGGGCTCACCACTCACGGCAATCTCGATCACGGAGATACGCCGTCCGTCCGGCCGCACGGTGACGGCCACGCTGTAGACGGCGTTGCCGTCCCGGTCCTTCTTCACCTCCTGCGTCTCGGAGTTGCTGAACTTCACTTCGGGCGCGTTGGCACACCGCAGTACGCCGAGCCGCGCCGTGTCCACGGGAATGGACTGCATTGGTTTTGGCCTCCCTGGCCAGTCGGGACGCCAGCGAGATACTGACGTCACTTGTCCTTACGAGTTATGACTATGGAGTGCTGTACGGCAGGGGCGCAACTACTTATGCTGACGAGTGATGTCGCGCGTGCGACGTACCTACGACCTCACCCGGAGATTGCCGAGATGACGGAGATCCAGCGCCCCGGAGCCCTCTACCAGCAAGTCGCCGCCGCCATCCGCGCAGCGATCCTGTCGGGTGAGTTCGCCCCCGACTCCCTGCTTCCATCGGAAGCCCAGCTCATGGCCCGCTACAGCGTCTCCCGCCCCACGGTCCGCAACGCCATCGCCGCACTGCGGGCTGAAGGTCTGATCGACGTGCGCCACGGCAAGGGCAGCTTCGTGCGCTCCAGCGGCCAGCCCACGCTCACCCTCGAACGCCGCATCAACCGCACCACCGACAGCAAGTTCGTCATGCCCAACGGCGACGCCTGGCAGGAGGCCGAGGAGCCGAGCAGCTACCGCACCCGGACCACGAAGGCCACAGGTCGGCTGCTCGGACTCGGCGAGGAAGAGGCCGTGTTCGGCTGCGACCGGCTCTTGATCGACGAGGCCACGGGTGCCCGCGCCATGCACCGCACGCTGATTCCGTTCGAAGTGGCCGAGGCGGTTCCGGTGCTCGCTGATGAGCCGTGCCAGCCCCCGGCAGCGATCTACCGAGTGCTCACCCAGGACGGACACAAGCTGTGGTGGTCGGAGACGGTCCGCGCCCGAATGCCGCTGCCCGACGAGCGGACCACGCTCCAGCTCCCCGACGCGACCCCGATCCTGCACGTTGCCCGCGTCGCGCACGGCGCCGACGATCGCCCGCTGGCCCTCGAAGAGCTCCGCATCGGCGCGGACCGTGCCGAACTCGCCTACCGGATCACCGCCGACAAGCAGTCCGCGCGACGCACCCGCGCCTGAGCGGCAACCGGCATCGGTCGAAACAGCCTTTACTTCCTCAAGGGCGCGCCTGCGGCGCGCCGGGCCGCCCCGCCGCCCCGGCCGGGCGTGCGGCGTGGACGCCGGTCCCGGCCAGTCGCCGGGCGCCCCCGCCCGCAGCACGCCCGAAGAGTCATGGCGTCGACCCACTGTCGCGGGCAGGGGCGTGGTGGGCTGGGGGTCGACGGCCTCCGAGACTTTAGGCAGCCACCATGGGGCGAGCCTCGAAGAACAGGGGGCCAATCGGGCACTACAACGGGCAGGGCAACTGCCTGCCCGATTCGCCGGGCCAGCGTAAGGCCCCCTGTTCACTCGCCCCATGGCAGCTCCAGCCCAAAGTCTCTCCGGCCGGCGACTTGCCCACGCGCCCCACTCACCAGCGAAAAGGCGCCTCATGCTGCACCGCCGTCGCCATCCGAGCGCGCCTCCAGGAGCTGAGCGAGGCGATCCACGGTGTCCGGCCAGCCCGCCAGCCGCACCACACCGCGCCCGTCCTCGTTCGTCGAGGCGACGGCCCGTACGGCGGACAGCTCGAAACCCACGCTCAGAAGCGCTCGGTTAAGGCGATCGGCCGCCACTCGCGCCTCACGCCATCCCGCGATGTAGTCGACCCCGGACACCCAGAGACCGGAGTCCGCGCCCGTCACGTTCAGACCGTCGCTCAGCCAGTCCTCACCCGAGCCAGTCACGTTGCCACCTCTGCCCTGATCTAGTAACGGATCGTCAACTTCCTTGGACCAGGGCACAAACGCAGCACGGCGGCCCCGGTACCATCAGGCACCGGGAACCGCCGCGTTCCCAGCCGGGCCACCCTTCGCTTTCCAGGGCTGATGGGGTGGCCCGGTCTCGGTTTGTGGTTGTCAGGCGCGGCCCTCCGGTGTGGAGGGGAGCTCCCAAAAGTCCGGAGGAGCCGCGCCCTGGCCGAAGGGGTCAGACTCCGGCCGGTTACCGGGCCGCCGCTCGCTCCCGATCGCGAGGGAGCGAGCGGCGGCCCGGAGATCACGAGCGCGGTACGGGCTCCATTCCGTCGTTCAAGTCGAAGCGACACCAGACCGTCTTTCCGCCGCGCTCTTCCGGTGTCCACCAGACCGCCGCTGCCAGACGCTGGGCGATGAGCAGTCCACGACCGCTGTCGGGTAGCACCGCCTCAGCCAGATCTCCGATCAGCCCTGGAGGGAACACCTCTCCCACAGGAAGCAGCGGAGGGGTCGAGTCCTCATCAGCGACACCGATGAAGAGCCACTTCGGAAACATCTTGAAGATCACGTCGATGCGTCGGCAGGCACCGGGGGCGGCCAGGTGCTGGTCTGGCACGGCATGGTTCACCACGTTGCCGACCAGCTCGGACACGACCAACCGGGCGTCGTCCACGACCGCACTAGCGCCAGCGCCCCGAAGGAACACAGCCGTCATGTCGCGAGCGACGCGCGCTGTGTCACCGAACTCGGCGAAGAGCGTCAGCGTCAGGAAGTGGCCGTCGGAGGACGGCTCCGGTGTCACGAACCAGTGCGCGTACGCGTCCAGCTCACCCGCCAACCGTTCAGTCTTCCCGGCATCCATCGCTTTCCCTTCCGAGGCCCCGCGGCTCTCACGGCACCGCTTGCTTCACGCAAGCCAGTACACGGCGAGACGGACGTGACCGGGAGCGTTCACCAGGGGGTTCACGTGAACACGGGCAAAGGCAAAGGGGGTTTATCAATGAACCCCCACGGTTGATACTGCTGTGACACGATGAACACTCGCCGTCATTCTCGGGTTGGCAGGGGAGCATGAGCCGAGAGCCGAACGCGCAGTTAATCGCCGTCATGGACGAGGCGAAGGTCTCGAACAAGGGCCTGGCGAAGCGCATGAAGGACGCCGCCGCTCAGCGGGGCATCAGTCTCGGAACAACGCACGTATCAGTACAGCGATGGCGGGACGGCGCGGGCATCCAGCCTCAGACAGCGGCACTCATGGCCGACGTGCTGAGCGCCAAACTCGGCCGCCGCATCACTCCCGGTGATCTCGGCTTCTTCGACCACACACGGCCGGCCACTCCTGAACCGTTCGGTTATCCCAGTACGGTCCCCGACGTGCTGTCGATGCTGGATGGACTCGCCCAGGAACGGGCCGACACCATCACATCCGAGCAACTGACCGTCTCGGACTCGGATCTCAGCTCCGCCGTCCTGTCGTGGATGATCGCGCGCCCGGACGGCATCCAGACCGACAGGCCCGCTCAGCAACGAGTCGGCATGCGCGACGTCCGGGCAATCAGGGACGCCGCCGCCACCTTCATGCAGCTCGACTTCAAGTACGGCGGAGGCCACGGCCACAAGGCACTACGCCACTACTTCCGCCATGAGGTCCTGCCTCTGCTCAGCGCCAGCTACAGCGAGAAGGTGGGCACGGCCTTGTTCGGCGCCGCCGCCGAGGTCTCCCAGTTGCTCGCGTGGACCGCATACGACTCCGGAAACCACAGGCTCGCCCACCGCTATCTCACGTCGACACTGCGACTGTCCCAGGTCATCGACGACCGCATGTTCGGCGCCCGCATCCTCGGGAACCTCAGCCACCAGGCGAACTACCTCAGCAACCACACCCAGGCCATCCAGCTAGCCCGCGCCGCAGTCGAGGGTGCCAAGGGCCGGGCAACCCCGCGTGCCATGGCGAATTACTGGGCCATGGAGGCCCGGGCACTCTCCAACGCGGGAGATCGCACCGGGGCGTCACTCGCCATGAACCAATCTGAGCGCCACTTCGAGCGCGCTGACAGTGCCGATGACCCGCCGTGGTTGAGCTACTTCGACGACGCGGAACTCTTGGGCGAGTTCTGCCACTGCTTCCGCGATCTGCGGATGCGCCGTGAGGCGGTCGAGCATGCACAGCGTGCTGTGGACAGTACCGATCCGCAGTACGCCCGCACCCTCGGTTTCTGTCGCATGGTGCTCGCACAGAGCCAGCTCCTGAACGGAGAGTTGGAAGCCGCCGTCACCACAGCCAGCCTTGCCGTGGACGGCGGCGACTCCCTCCAGTCCTCCCGCTTCCAGCGCTACGTAACCGACTTTCAGGCGGAGGTCAGTGCGTACGCGGCCAACCCCGCCGTCGTGGCCTTCAATGAGCAGGTGAACGAAGCGCTCGCCCGTCTGGACGAGGACGAGTAACAGCTAACAAGGACGCCAGTCGCGCGGTGCATCATCGTTCCGCAAGCCAGCGATGCGCCGGCGGTACTCGGCTGCCGTCTCCTCGTCCTCCTGCACGTTCTGCATCAGCCACGTGGTCATGCCGAACTCTTGGAGCCGCCGGAGCGTGTCGTAGCCGTGCCAGTCGTGCAGGTCGCGCCCGTAGGCCCGCACGAAGTCGGCGTACTGCTCGTCGGTCTGCCACCCCAGGCTGTGGTACTCCGTGGCCGTAACCATTAGGTCCCACTCAGGGTGATCGAAGCAAAATGCCTCGAAGTCGATCAGGATGACTTCTCCCCGGTCGTTCACCATGAGGTTCTGCACGTGAGCGTCGCCGTGGACCGGCCCCTTGGGGGTCTCGAACCGCAGGCCTTCGAACTGGTCACGCAGCTCACTCCACCGTTTACGGAGGAAGACCCTGTCATCTTCCGGGATCGCTGCCTGGCTGATCCGCAGTTCCTGCTTGTCGAAGGGGTTGAACGAGGGCAGCACCAGACCAACGGGCAACGTCATGGAGTGCAGGTCCCGCAGGATGCCGCCAAGTTCCCCATATGTGGCTTTACGGCTGCCCTCGACGATGAGCCGCCAGAAGGTCACCGGGTGACCATCGATCAGGAACGGTTGCTCCAGCCCGCGGACCAGGCGCGCGGCAGGGAACCCTTCCTCGGCCAACCACTTTGACACCGCAACCTCAACGCGTGCCTTGGGCAACCACGGTTCTCCCCGCGCCACTCGCACGATCACTGGCTCTGTGTCCAGGCGGAAGAGCGCGTTCTCTCCCAGCCGGATCAGCTCGGCCCCTCTGTCGTCCAACCCGGCCGCCCGGCATGCCGCACTCATCACCTGCGCGGCCCTCGTCGATGTGAACCCCTCTTGCGATCGAGCAGCGTCAAGCGCCATGCCCGTACCAGCTCCCTAGTCGCGCGCGATCAACCGACGCACGCATACGGGGGACCAACCCGACGTGCGCCAGACACGACCATGACCGTACCCAGGACAAGTCCTACGTGTCCGCCCTTACGAGGCCCTCATCGGGCTCACGTACAGCAGCGCTGTTGGTGGTCGCGTCGCTACCTCAGGGTCCGATTTCCGAGAGTGGCATGGCGCTTAGCGCCTCCGGACGACCCCTCTCGTGCTTGTTGCGTGGACTGAGATCTGTCGAAAGCCACCCGCGCGACGAGACCACACTGTATGATCGCCTATTTGATAGGGCGCGAGATACGCGATGAGGGGGAGTAATGGCGCTGCGTGAGACCCGATTCTGGAAGCTGTTCGAAGAACAGGTCGGCACAAACGCGGAGCGCGAGGCCCGGAGACTTAGCGAGCAACTAGAGAGCAGCCGTCGACGTGCCGAACTAATCGCCGCAGAAATTAATAGAGACTCACCCAATCTTACACAACACGACATTTCCCACCTCGATGCCCTTTGGGAATACGCGGAAACCATCTGCGGCGCCTCCTATAACTTGAACCCGGCAGAGCTCTTTGTCCTGGGGATCTCTTTCCTTATTCATGATCTTGCTAATGGCGTGGCGGCCATCCCTGGAGGATTGGAAGAGATTTCTACCGATGTTAGGTGGAGAGACGTCGTAGCATCCGAATATCACTCCGAGTATGGGAGGTACCCCACACCTGGCGAGCTTGAGGATGTAGAACCTCGAGTTCGTGACAAAGCGATCTCGAGATACCTACGTGAGACACATGCGGACTACGCTGCCAGAATTCCGCAGATCGAATACAAGGATCCCGCGACGGGCACCCCTTACTATCTGATTGAGGATGCCGACCTGCGAAGTCAATATGGCCACCTCGCCGGAAGAATTGCCGCAAGCCACTGGTGGCCTTCCAAATCACTACGCCATGAATTCGAGGTCAAAATTGGTGCGCGCGGCCACATGCCCAACACTTGGGAAGTTGACCCACTGGCTCTCGCTTGTGTCATGCGATGTGCGGATGCGAGTCACCTCGATTCTCGACGCGCGCCCGCCTTCCTGCGCGCTATCCGTAAGCCGCAAGAGGAGTCATTGCCGCATTGGGTATTTCAGGATAAGTTGCAGAAGCCGCGCACAAAAGACGATAGGTTGATCTATACAAGCCTCAGTCCATTCACCAGGCAGGAGGCAGAGGCTTGGTGGCTGTGCCATGACACACTAACGATGCTGCATGGTGAACTTTCTGCGGTCGATAATATCCTTTCCGATACAGGGCGACAACGGTTTGCAGTCCGCGCGGTTTCGGGAATCAGTGACCTCGAGGAGTTTTCCCGGAGTATCAGGACTGAAGGCTGGCACCCAATTGATGCAAAAATTAAGGCGACAGACGTCGTAACCCTTGTACGCCGCCTGGGCGGAGCAGAGTTGTATGGCAACGACCCAACAGTTCCGATCAGAGAAATCATCAGCAACGCAGCCGATGCAGTGAGAGCAAAGAAAGCAATCCTTTCAGCTTCGGGAGTACCCGATTGGGAAGTAACCGGAGATGTTACGGTTGCTTTCAACGAGGCTCCGGATGGAGTATGGCTGCACGTTCGTGACACCGGAATTGGAATGTCAAAAGAGGTCTTGACGAATGCGCTTTTGAATTTCGGGACCTCATATTGGGATTCTGCACATTCACGGCGAGATCTGCCCGGTCTACTGTCGTCCGGATTTCGGCCGACGGGCCAATATGGAATCGGATTCTTTTCAGTCTTCATGATTGGGAGCTCGGTACAGGTCATATCGCGACGTCATGACGCAGCAGCATGCGAAACTCTCGTGCTTGAGTTCAGGGATGGTCTAACCAGTCGGCCTATGCTGCGAAATGCCGACGCGGCCGAGCAGCTGATTACCGGCGGAACCGAGGTGCGTGTTCTGCTAAATAAATCGGTAGACAATATTCTGAATATTGGACACTCTGACACAGGCAAGGAATTGAGGACTCTGTCCGAATTCTGTGCTTGGCTATGCCCCGCCCTTGACGTGGACCTATACGTCGTAGAGCAGGCCGGACGGAGACGGCTGGTCGTTGAGGCAGATGATTGGAAACATCTGAGCGGTGACCGCCTAATCGAAAGGCTATATGTAACATATGAGCCGCCGGTTATTGATCACCTGAAGACCATGGCGGGAAGCTTTGAGCAAGTACTTTCGTCGGACGGGGAAACTATCGCGCGTATGACACTGGCCTCACAGGTACGCGAAACCCAGGATGAGATCGATGAAGGGGACCATCCCCGTATGCAGTCCTGGATCCAGTTTGGTGCCCCACTTGTTGTAGGGGGTGTTCGATCAGGAACACACTTTTCCCACGCAGCCGGCCTCGTTCTAGGACGAACCGTGAGGGCGGCTCGTGATATCGCTGTCCCAATCGCGTCAGTACAAGAATTTTCAGAATGGGCCACATCGCAAGGCCAAGCATGGGCAAACGCACTCCCAGAAGAGGATAGTGGAAGAGCTGAACTTATTTCGGCGGTGGCTGAGCTTTGCGGCGCCCCCACCACCTTGCCTATAGCAAAAACGGCCGACGGTGAAAAAACGTACGACGAGCTGGTCTCGTTCATTTCAAAACGGCCCCGCATCATTCTCGTCCACGACGCAGCATGGTGGAATTACTGTTACAACTCCCCCGGGAATAATTCGTTGGGTGAGGAAGTGATTCTCATGTACCCAGGCCGAAGGTCTCTTCTATCGGCGGGACCGGCCTATCACGGCCGAGATTCCGTCCTCTTCAACTGGGGCAGGCTGCAGGCCAGGTTTGCCGGCCCAAACTCGATGGCAGGCTGGGTCTTGAAGGCAGTTGGCGAAGCATGGGGACTGAACGAATCAGTTGCGTCCTCGCAATACGAAGGTAGGGACCGAATGCTCGCTGTTGTGGGCCATAAGGGCGACAAAAATATCCGCCTTCGAGCGCTCGCTATCTTTGTCCGATCAGAACTCGAAAACCTGTGACGGTATCGACCCCTAGCAGGTTCAAACAGTCGAGTACACATCTCGCAGCATGCGGAACCTCATGGCTTGCATCGTAGTTTGGGTGTACGACTCTAGTGCCGCGACGATGACCCATGTGATGCCAGCTCAGGAGTGAGGAGCTATGACAGCCCCCGGAGAGACCAGAGCAGAATCAGATTCAGTGCGGAATGATTTCGCCTTGGAGCGTTACAGGTACATTCTGCAACAGATTCATGCCGTGAATGAGAACGCTCACCGATTCCTTGCCATCTATCAGACGCTCGCGACAGGACTTGTTGGTGCAGCACTTGCACTCTTTGTCGGTTACGACAAGTGGGGCCTGTCCCCGAGCACTGCACGTGGCGGAGTGCTCGGTTTACTTATACTCACCACAGTAGTGGCTGCCTTCACAATTACTTTGATCGTGGTAGGGGCTATTTCCTGGATCGACTACCGCAACGAAGAATGTGACCTGACTGAATCCATGATAGGGCCAGACTTCCGTAAGCGCCCAAGCCCCAGGAATTTCATCCGATGGTACGAGACTTACGTGTTATCGTTTATAGTCGCGTCGCTGATCGCTATGTGGTTGCTGGCTGCCCTTTTTCTTCTTCCGGCTATCAAATGATCATTCTTAGTGCACAAGTCGGGTTTGCGCTCTAACCTCGATGTGAAAGCAGGTGCGAAAGCGCACGGTTCGCAGGGGCCGTCATTCCGCGACCGGCAGATAAGTATGGTCCCAAAATGTCGCGGACCCATGCGACTAACGCATAATTCCCTCGACGACCTCCTCAATCGCGGCTCCCTCTGTGGGGGCAGGATCATGCCGAGTATCCCCGCTTTGCAGAACTCGTCACTGCAGCGAGCACAGAGATTCGCCTGACTGCTCATCTCGCCGGGTGAGGGGGCAACATGGAAGTACGGAACGGGTGACGAGGCCCGCTGCTCTCGCGATGAATGGAGTGCTTTTCGTCTAGAAAGCCGACGGTGCTCCCCTGACCGAGCGCTCAGGGGAGCAGGAATCCCCGCCGTCAGTCCGTAATAGGCAGGTACACCCGGTTCCCGCTCGCCGCGAACTCCTTAGACTTCTGGAGCATCCCCTCGGCGATCTCCTCGGACGAGGCTCCCTCAGCCGCCGCACCACCGAACCGCTCTGTGATGCTTTGGCTAATCTTCATGCTGCAGAACTTGGGACCGCACATCGAGCAGAAGTGAGCTGTCTTGGCGGGCTCCGCCGGCAGGGTCTCGTCGTGGAACTCCCGTGC